>JBBRAG010000004.1:0-168686 GCA_038206945.1 Bacteroidia bacterium
TTAAGCATAATGTTTTTGGTAATAAACCAACCAACCGAGCCAACCATTCTGTTAATGGTAACATCGCTATTTGCACCTTTCATCGTTCCTACAAGTGCGTTATAACGAACAGCTACCCAAAAGTTTTGTTTGGCAGGAAAAGTTTTTTATTGCTTTCATGTTTTAATTGGTTAAGTTTATTTTAATGCTTTTTCTTTTTTAAGATCACTACACTTTATACGCTTTTTATTATTTTAACTAAATTTAAGATGAGGCGTAATTAATTTTTTGGTTGTAGCTGCATTGCTTTAATACCTGGTATGTTTAAGTTTGTAAATGATAAGATTACAAAAGCGACTACTTTAAAGCTTTTAAATATTACCTAACATTTGAATGAATTACATAAGTCACTTATTTTACATTATAACAGATGAAGTGATAAATTAATGTTATTTAGAAATCAGCACATAAATTATAAGAAAAAAGCTTCTTTGGTGGTGAAAGTTTTTTGTTTTCTTAGAGATTAAATTATTTTAATTTATATCCTTTTCTAATAGGGCTTTATGTTTGAGGTATTGCTCTTTACTTGTTTGCCCTACAGCGAATCGTTTCTGCAAAATATCGAGTGCAGAGTTTTTGGTTTTTTGATGCCCTGTTATTGTAAGTTGAAGCGAATGTTTAGAACAATAATATAAGCCATATAAACCACCAAATAAGGTGCATACCGTAAAAATGATAACCATTGTAAAACTTAATTTTAAATTTTATTTACTAGGACTTGAGATCTATTTTTTATCATTTTTTTTATCAGTTGGAGTTTCATCCCAGCCTTTGCCATGAATTTTAAGATCTTTGGATGTTGATTTGGCATTTGGTGTTGTGTATTGATGATCGTGATTTTTATCATCTAATTCTTTATCAGAAGCGGAGGCTTTGGTTTCTGTTTTGTTTTTATCAGCCCCTGCCGTCTTAAAAGGTGCATTTTCGATGTCTGATGTTTTTAATTTGTTTTTGTTTTCGAATTTATTGGAATCTATTTTCATGGTTATTGTTTTAAATTATATAAAACAAAGATGAGAATATATCACGCGCAAACTCTTACATAAGTAAAGAGAAAAGTTGTATAAATCACAGGTTGGGTCTAAATTCTATTTAAATAAAAATTGGAAATAGAACAATAAAATCGTAGTAAAAATTGACTTAAGTAGAATTAAATATAAATCATCTACAATTAATCTTAATAAATATCTAATTATTTAAACAATTATTGTTTGATCTCCTTCTTTATAAGTAAGTGTATAAAACCCTTGTTTTCTATCATTCCATGTTTGTGCATTTCCCATTTCGCGGTTTCTCTCTAATAAATTTAAATCTAGATCTTGATAAATTAGGGTTTCTGTATTTGGTACAGCTTCTGCTGCAATGGCTTCTCGAGAAAATTCGGCATCTGAAGGAGTTAGTATGGCAGACTGAGAAAAATGTATATCAAGGTTATTTACTTCCGGTAAATTACCAACACAACCTGTAATAACGGTGTAAACCTGGTTTTCTACCGCTCTTGCCTGGGCGCAATAACGCACTCTTAAATAGGCTCTTCTATCGTCGGTATTAAATGGCACAAAAATAATTTTAGCTCCCTTGCTAACAGCTATTCTGGCTAATTCAGGAAATTCTATATCATAACAAATTAATATAGCCACTTTGCCTTTATCCGTATCAAATACTTCAACCCTATTGCCTCCTTTTACACCCCACCATTTTGCCTCGTATGGGGTGATATGAATTTTATATTGTTTTCCAAAAGTACCATCTCTTTTAAAAAGAAAAGAAATATTATAAAGGTCATCGTTTTCAATACAAAAGTGCGAACCGCCAATAATATTTACATTGTATTTTATGGCAAGCGATGTAAATAATTCAATGTATTGATTGGTATAATTACTTAACTCTCTGATGGCGTTTGCCGGGTTTTTGTTGCTTAAAAAAGAAAGTAACTGCATGGTAAACATTTCAGGAAACACAACAAAATCGCTTTTATAATCCGAAGCTGCATCAACAAAATATTCGCACTGTTGCGCAAAATCTCCAAAATTTTTTATAGAGCGCATTTGATATTGTATGGCGCTTACTCTAACATAAGGGGAGTAATCTATTTGATTTGCTTTTTTATTTTTAAAACTGAAATTAGTCCATTCAAGTAATGTTGCATACCCGCAAGATTCTTTATCGTTTGGCAAATAATTAGGAAGCACTCTTTTTAAAGAAAAACCGTTAGCTAATTGTGCTGTAAGAACGGGGTCGTATATTTTTTTATCAATTACTCTAGTTACATACTCATCAATATCAATCCGTTTTTGATGTTTTAAATAATTAGGTAAACGACCACCAATTAAAATTCGTTTCAGGTTAAAATGTTTAGTTAAATTTTTTCTTACATCATACAAACGCCTGGATAGTTTCATTCCCCTGTTAGCAGGATCAACCATTATTTCCATACCATATAAAGTATCTCCTGCAATGGTGTGATTGGTAATATTTCCATGATCGGTTAGTTCACTCCAAGAAGATGTTTCAGAGTAATTAGCATAATCAATTATCAGGCAACAGCTGGAAGCTATAATTTTATTTTCTATAAGAATGCAAACTTGTCCTTCAGGAAAAATATTGATAATATTATTAAACTGAGATTCAGTCCAGGGTTTCATGCCCGGAAAACATTTTAACTGAAGATCGATTATTTGTTTATAATCAGACTTTTTTATTTTTCTGAGCTTTATTTTTTTATCAGATTTTGTTTGTTCTGAACTCTGTAGGATTTGATTATTTTTCATACTACTATATTTAATAGGTATTAATAAGTGTTTTTCAAATTAGTTTATTATAATGACAATAATAATTCATTTCTATATTTTGATAAAATATTTGATTTAGAAATAAATCCTACATATTTTCCTTTATCTACTACGGGTAAATTCCATTGGCCTGACTGATCAAATTTTTTCATAACTGAAAATATATCTTCTCCGTATTCAACGGTTGAAGAAGGTTTTCCATAAGTTCACTTGTGATTACCTTATCGTATAATTCGCTATTAAACATTTCTTCGCGAATGCTATCTAAATGAATTAATCCAACTAGATTATTATCTTTATCTACAACAACTAATGTGTTTCGTTTGGTGTGCTTAATTTGTTGAACAACGGCATGTAGTTTATCATTAGGATTTAATACTGCAAAATCATGCTCAATAGTTGAATTTACATCTATATGGCTTAATATGCTTGTATCTTTATCTTCCGATAAAATGGTTCCTCTCTCTTTTAGTTTTCTAATATCCATAGATATTGGATGAAAATATTTTACGATCATAAAACTAATAGATGATACAATAAATTTTTATGAAAATTAAAAACTTATTATTGAATTAAAAACTGCATTTCAAAAAGCTTTAACTGCAATTCGTATAACTTTAATTTTACTTCCAGATCCTTATCCGCTTTTGAATATTTAGATTTTCTTTTAGAGGTGCCTTTGCTGATAGATCCTGTGGAAGCAGGCATATTGGTATCTGCGGTATAAGCATCTGTAGTTGTATTCTTTTTTGCGTGTGGCCTTAAAATTCGTTGGTTAGCAGGTATTTCATCCTCGGGTGTTCTGCCAAAATTATAACAAAGTCCAACGGCTGTATAAAGATATTTATCCTTATGGCTCCAACTACGCGACCATGAATCTACCTGATCAGAAAAAACGGTTACATAATAAAAATCTAAAACAATATCAGTTTTTTTGTTTAAACGGTAGCTTATTTTTCCTCCAACAGGCAGCACAATTGCGCTTTGCATTTTTGTTTTAGTGTTAACCAAACCACCGCCACTATGCGGGCCGGCACTATCAATACCTGTTGTAGAATAACCGGTAGCATTTTCAAGATACCATTGGTTATTAACGGCTAATTTATATAAACGACTTCTGAAAAAAGCTTGGCCAATACCAACAGTAGCGTAAACACCTAAACGATTAAAAAATTTCCTATCTTGTTTTTCTCTAAAAAAAAACTGCGCTAAATTATATTTAAGGCTGATAGAATAATTTAGAACATCCCCCTTAAAATAGCGCTGATATAAAGGTGGCGCATTTTTATGACCCTGCAAGGTTCCGTAAAACGCTTGTATTTCTGCGGCCAATCCAAATTTGAATTTTTTTCCTCCATACACGCTTAGCCCTCTGCCAAAACTTTTATTAAAATCTTTAAATTTTGGAAAATTGTTGTACAAAGCCACATCGCCATAAAATAAAGTGGTGCCAATATCTCCACCAACAAACCAACCTTGCTTAAAACCCATTAAATTTTCTGATGTATGTTCTGAGTTTACCCAAGTAGAGGTATCAGCCGGTTCGGCGGTTTTTGTTTGAGAAAAAGAAGAAAAGCTTATTAATAGTAAAGGTAATAGAATAAAAATGCTTTTTTTAGTCGTTCTGCTCTTCAATTGTAAAAATCTCTCCATAATAATTTTAATAATACCCTGCAATATGCAGCTTTTTTTTCAAACACGCAAGTTTTATCTGTAGCTTTTAGTACCTTTAAAATCCGAATAAATCTATGAAATGAAAAAATACATACTGTTTTTTTTGCTGCCTTTACTTTGTGTAGCGCAAACCAAAGAAAATTGCCGATCGCGTGAGTATGTAATTTTAGGAGCGCAGTTGGCCAATCAATCCTACACTTTTTCTAAATTATCTTATTTTGTAAACAGTCAAACACTTTCTATTCGTGATATTGACAGTTCTGTTTTTTATATACAGGAATCTATTCGTGCGATAGATTCGGCCATTATCTTAGCTTCAGATTCTGAATTACTTGCCTTGGATTATTCTAACATCGCTAAAAAATTTGCTACACGCACTTATAATTTATTAAAGGCCTGGCAGCAAACAAATAATATAAATGTAAGAATGGATTATGCCAAACAGGCTACTTTTTATGCGGCCAACGCGGTTACCGATGCGTACCACGCTTCCTTTTATTTTAAAAATTGCAAAGAAAAAGAAGAGAAAAAAGATACTACGCCACCTGCGCCCAAACAACTTACCAAATTAGATGTAGACCAAACTTTGTTTACTTTATTAAATGAGCATTTAGAGGAGAAAACAGCCGAGCATAAAAAAGAGCTTACCAAATTATCAGGAGAATTAAAAATGAGTAAAGATCTTGCGAAAATGGAAAAGATCAAATCAACTATTAAAAAAATTGAAACAGAAGATGCCGCACTTGTACAAAAAAATAAGAACACAAAAGAAAAATTGACTAGCATTAATACACAAATAGATGAGCGCGATAAGAATATAAATACCAACATTCAGCCCGAAGAAACCGTGTTTTCTAAAAGCATGAAAAGACCTGCTGATGAATGGAACAAACAAATAATTAAAGATGCTGAATTACCAATGGGGTTGATCTATCAGGTGCAAATTGGTGTATATAAAAATGCCATATCACCCGATTTTTTTAAAGGATTAACACCTGTTTTTGCCAAGACAGTTGCCGGAGGCGTTTCATATTCAACCGGTATGTTTGAAAACGTTGCGGATGCAACCCAGGCTAAGGAATATGTAAAAAGTATCGGTTTAAACGATGCGTTTGTTGTTGCATATAACGATCGTAAAAAAATTAGTTTACAGGAAGCTGCTAAATTAGAAAAGAAGTAATTAGCTTTTTAAAATACTAACTTCTACTCTTATATTCATTTGTCCTTCTTCGTTATTCTGCGGGTCTTTTATGATTGGTTTTTTACCCCCGTAACCTTTAGCCTCAAGCCTGTTTGCATCAATACCATTTGTTTCTAAAAATTTTTTTATCGTCTCCGCTCTTTTTTGTGAAAGTAATTTAGCACTGCCTTCAAAGTTCCATTCTTCTCCAAGAGATTTATATGCTTTATTTTTTGCAATATGATGATCGGCATTGGTATGCCCTTGTATTTCTATACGGATAGATGGATTGTTATGTAAAAAATGAACCAGTTTCTCCAGTTCCTCACCTGATGATTTTTTCAACGCATATGTATTTGGAAAGAAATAAATAGTCTTCATCACAAACGTTTCTCCTTCCTTAAAAGGTTCCAGTAAAACATCTACATTATTGGATAAGGTTGTTATAGTTATCGTTTGTTCAAAATTTTTATATCCGAAAGCCGTGCATTTTATTTTGTATGTCTTCCCAATTTCGACATCAGTATTCCATATTCCTTTTGAAGTTTCTATAAGGGGTAAAGATTGATTGGTTGTTTTTTCTGTAAGTAGTAAATTACCTTCTACGCTAATTTTCTTAATAGCGTTTATTACTTTGCAAATCAATATTGGCTTAAAAATATTGTCTTTTTTTAATGAATCTTTTTTACTAACAACAGGCATAATAATTTTTGCAATAATAGTATCTTGTTTTTTTATAGATGTGTTTAAGTTAACCGGTTTAATAGGTGTAATAGCCATATCACGTTTGCAGGGCAGGTGCAGGGCCTTAACGCGAAGTGTATCTTTTTGATCGATCAAATAAAGAGTATGACCGCAATTATTTATTGAAGTGTTTAAAACAGAAATATAATACGTATTATCTTTTTTTGCGGAGAATGATTTCTCAGACAAGTCATAAGGATCATCCAAAGAATTATTTCCGATAAAAAAAGCTGACTTCAATGCTTTTATTTTATGATAAAACACCTTATCACAAAAATCTTTTTCGTTGTATTGATATACATACACCACATATTCATCACTATCATTTATGGTATTTACTTTAAAACGAAGTGTTATATCTTCCTTAACAATTATTTTATACCAATAAGAAAACTGATCGCGGTAGCTGTAAAACACGGTTTGATTAAGTGGAGGTTTTACTTTATTTGTTCCATCTGCCGAATTATTGAACGGAATAATAATTTCTTTTGAAAACGTGCAATCATTATTTGCTTCTGTTTGCTGTGCTTTGGCAAGACAAGAAAATAAAATTAAAAATGTGAATAAAAGTTGCTTCATAAAAAATTGTTACCGCAAGGTCGAAATTTTAAACACCTGTAATTGTTAGGCAAACGTAAAGTTTAACACGGTGTGTTGTTAGAAATTTTAAAATCCAATATTTAAGCCACCCCTTAGTGTAACCGTACTTCCATTAGTTGGCACTTTAACGCCCGTTACAGTTGATGTATTTCCATAATAAAATGCTGGACTATATGTTTCCAAGCCTGCCGTGGTGCCGCTTATGTGCTGGTAATTGAAGGAAGCAAAAATAAATACATCATTAATTATTTCATACATGGCTTTTAAAAGCAAGGATTTATTTTGCCATTGCACATTTTGCATAAAAGGCGTACCCGCATTATTATTTACACCATTTATTTGTTGATACGCTAAAACAGGTCCTTTACGCGCATAGCTAAAACCGGCATCTAAGGTTAAACCGCGTGCGGGTTTTATTTTTATGCCGGCATACAATTCATCCGAATTTTGCCCAAGGTAATTACCCATATTATAATTATTAGACGCAAAAGTTATGCTTGGTATAGGATGTACATAAACCCATGGATTGGTGCGTGTGTATTCAAACGTAAAAGAAGTGTTTTTAATAAAATTTGTAAATCGCACGCCTGCTTTAAAACTTAAAAAATTTGTCTGTTGACTGGATTTAAAAATTTTAGATATATTTATTTCATCCACAAAAAGCGTTCCATATAAATGTGTTTTAGGAATGTTGCGAATACTAAGATCTAAAAACATTTGCGAGTTTTCTCCAACAGCATTACTTCCTGCCCCGTTATAGGTATGATCCGCAGAAGGATAGAACATGAACGGAATAAGATAAACCGGTTGAATATATTTATCGGCATAAACAATTGAATTCCCAATAGAAACATGCAGGTTTTTTATTGGCCTGATAGTTAAAATATTTGCCGCAAGGTATTTAGGAATAAAATCCTGGCGAAGGCTGCTGCCTAAACCATACGTACGTGAAGAATCTAAAATTTGTGAGATTAGTGAACCATGAATATAATTAAATTCGAGCCATTTAGTTGGTTTTAATTTATAAGTTAAGTAAGCAAAAGAAGGTTGCCTGCCTGAAAAAATATTGGCTCCGTTATAATTATTGCCCCAGGCAAAATTATCTTTTATTAGGCTGATGGAACCCCATTTCCAGCCATAGCTAATTCCTCCGCGTGCATCATCAAAATCTGCTTTGTTTTTTGCACCGGGTTTTAAATTTGCGCCAGGATCTTGCGTTAAATAATTCGGAGAAATTAAAATGTTTTTAAAACTGTTATCGCGCAAGCTGAAATAAAAACCAAAATGTTTGCCAACCGTAGCATTTATTTCCGCGCCAAACCAACGATGATAAGCACTTCCATTTTTATTGGTTAAATAAGTACCACCTAAAATTGGGTTAAGTGTAAACATAAAAAGGGAATCCTTATAATAAAATAGATCAACACGCTTTTTGAAATGTTTATCCGAATAATATTCTTTATTGTAATCTTTTAAAAAAAACGCAAGATCTTTTTGCTGGCGTACAGTAAGCAAATCTTTTTTTGCTTCGGCTTCTTTCAGTTTCTCGCCAATTAATTTACGCGAATAAGGCTTTACAGCGGAGTTAATTTCTATAACATGTATATTTGCTAGCTCATCTAAATAATCGTAAATAGTTATATAAGAAATATGCTTATTTATATCCTGCGAAAAAGAGGAAGAAACAAACAGGCCGATAAAAATTATGAATAGGATTTTTTTCATTGCTAATGTAATACTGTTATACTTTTACAGCTTTAAAAATACAATTAATATTTACTTAAACGGGCTGATGTTATTTAAAAAAGGATCTTTCATTATTATAATTCTCTATATTTTATTAGTAGCTTTTCAGGAGCCAACTACACGGTTTTTTGATAAGGGAATTTATAAAGTGTGGTATGCCGAAGCGTATAAAAACCCGGTAAAAGTTATTTACTCGGTTTATCATTATAAGGATAATAAAGAGGTAACGCGAAAAGGTTTGAATTTTTATAGCGAGAAGGGAATAAAGACTGCTTCATCAAAAGATTTTACGAATAATGACTATGATAAAGGACATCTTTGTCCGGCAGAAACATTCTCTTGTTCTAAAGAAAAAATGAAAATGACTTTTTCTTACTTAAATTGCTCGGTGCAGTATTATGAATTGAATCGGGGTGTTTGGGCAAAGTTGGAAAATATAGAGCGTAAATGGAGCGCGCAAGATTCTTTAATTGTTACGGTTGAATTAGCGTTTGACGAGCCGGTTAAAAAAATACCTACCGGCGCATCCATACCTAAATCATTTAAGAAAACGATATATTTTTATTATGGTAAAAAAACAGAGATATTTTTATTTCCGAATGCTGTATGTAAAAACCCATTAGAGTTTTACCGTGTAAAGTAATGTGCTGCTTGCGTTAGGGATTGCAGTGTAAAGCCTTTTTGAAATGCTTTTTAGCATTCTGCGAAGCTATTATAAAAAACTAAAACAAAAAGCTAAATCAAAAAACTTGAAACGAAAAGCCCGACGTTGCAGAAAATTTTTCCACTTGTTTTGGAATGATAAAGCGCCGTAACGCCCAAATAATAATTAGTTTGTACGCGCGTTCTTAAAGACAATATTTTTAAACGCTTTAAAAAAGTAAGCATAATCTGTTTTAAAAGGGTGTTGCTGGTAGGAATTTAAATAGCGTAATTCTGATAGCATAATCTCATCAAGCGACACGGGCATATCGGCATAAAAGGGCGGTATTAAGCCGGGCTTTGCGATGATACGTTTTTGTTTAAGCTCATCGGAATATAAACTTAAATACTGTGAGCTTAGTGGACGTACGCCCACCAGTTTTATTTCTCCCTTTAAAAAATTAATGGCCATGGGTAGTTCGTCAATCCATAATTTCCTGAAGATACGGCCCCAGCTGGTGATTCTAAAATCGTCTTTAAACTTACCGCCGTCCTTTAAATTATTTTGCTCATAGATATATTCCTGAAGATATTCGGCGTATGGATGCATGGTACGTATTTTATAAACAGTTATTAATTTATTGTCTTTACCAATACGTTTCATTTTAAAAAAAAAACCAAAAGACGGATGTTTATCAGGAATTTGCCTGGCGGTTTTTTTACAAACAAAATAGGTTAGGTTGCCTATTTCCTGCACTTCCATAATTTTAAACCCGCAAAAAACAAGTTTACCCAATGCTTCGGCTTTTGGCAATACGCGGTTACGGCCGGCGGTTATAAAAAAATAAATTTTTCGGGTAAGAAAAAGTTTTGGAAACACACGTTTAAAAATGAAATCGAATAAAAAATAAATACGTGCTAAAATAAAAGGATATTTTTTTAAGATTCGAATTTGCCTTTGAACGTTGGTTTCTACACAGCCTATAAAGGTGCCATCTATAGGAAGTTTTGCGTTGGTAGTTTTAAAAAAATCGTTAATGCCGCGTATATCATTTATTTTTTGAAGATTAACAATAATAGTACAATTTTCATCTTCAATGGCTTCTACATTAAAGGTATTTAACGTTTTTAAAACGTGTACATTATCTGAAGAAATATCAGCGTACCTTAAGATAAACTCAACCGCTTCGGTACCCTGTTCTTTACTAATTAACTCTTTCTTCATCTTCTTTCAGCAAGAAGCTAAGTTAATTAAAAGTTTTATTGGAGAAGTTTTTTTTCGATGAGCTGGGTCATAAAATCGGCAAAATCAATACGTTCATGTAGCATTTTATGCCTTCTACTCTGCCATTCTTCTTTCAAATCTAACACATGTAAGAGTTCGTCAACTTTTGATAAAAGTTTTTCAGGATGATTTGTTTTTATGCCATTTGTAAGATGAAAGGTATGTTCTAATTCTTCCAGGTAAGAAAGCTCTCCCACAAAATCGTTAAAACGGATGGCAGGTGTACCAAGTACAGCAGCTTCAGCAGTCATAGTTTGACTATCACCAATATACATATCGGCAAAATATAAGGCATGATGAATATCTAAAGGAGAAATTTGTATTCTATACTTTTCAAACTGAGGTTCTAATTCTCTTTCCGATGTGATAAAAACATTTCCATGTGTAGAAAGCATATCAATTAATTGCTGTGCAATTGTTGTTGTAATACCAGATTTGCCCACATCATGATAAGCCGTTAATTGCGCAAAGCGTAAAATAAAATTCTTCTCGTTCAGGTTAAAAATAGATCTTACTTTTTTTGCATCGGGTATAAAATGATTGGGGTGCAGGTAAGCCAATTCATGATAACTTTTGTAACCTATTTTTTTATCATTCCATTTCCAGGCACTACAACAATCCGGACAAATTAATTTAGTGGCAAGCGGACCGGCAATTTTTGCGAATTTCTTTACGACTTCAAAATCATCTTCAAAAAAAATGTACGATGGAATATTAAAAACTTTGCCCAAAATAGTAAGCTCTGCGGCCGAACCAACTAATAGTTTGGGCTTATGCGTACGTATAATTTTTGCCAGATTAAATAAGCGCTTTGCAAAGTTTTTATAAGCGTTTCCTTTATTGTTTGCAGCTGAAATATTCACATAGTCAAGTTTGCTATCTATCAATAATTTCTCTAAAACATCTTTGCTTTTTATAAGAATAACAACCTTAACATTTTTTGCTTGCAGATTTTTAATCGTTTCTTTAAATAAATGAAAATGCGCCGGATGCCCAAGGTAAACAAGTAAAGTCATGGTTAATCTAAACGATTAAAACGGACGCCGTAACGAGAAAAAAACTGCACCAGCTCTTCACCCACATCACTTGTTCCTATTCTATTATTCAGTTCTAAAGAAATAACCATGCCGTAATTGGCAGTAAGCGTAGCATTATCTTTATTCAAAACTAGAATACTGTTAGCTGTTTTTGAAGGAATAATGTCTACAACTGTTTCACAGAATAGAATGGATGCTGTTGTATTTTTACTCTTAATGTTGAATTCAAATCCGGTAGAAATATTATTTTGTTCCGTTATAAAATCATGATGATCCAAATGTTGGATAAACTCTTTAAAAATATCATGTATGATCTCTTTTTTTCTTTCTTCCTGCAAAGGTTGCGGAATATTTTCTTTTATAATTTTTGCCGGAGAGCCTGCTACTAAGCAGTTTGCAGGTATATTTTTATTTATCATAGAATCTGCACCCACCACAACGCCATCTCCAATACTTACACCCGGCATAACAAAAACTCTCCAAGGCAGCCACACTTTTTTGCCAATATTAATGGGCGCAAATTTTACCGGATATCCTTCTAAAACCGAATTCCAAGAACCGTGTGTAAACAACAAACAATGCCCGCCAATGCCGCTATCATCGCCTATATTAATGGGCATAGTTGGGTTAATATAACTGGCTTGCATAATTATAGTTCGCTTACCCATCGTTAAAGAAGATTTCGGAGTTTTAGTCCCGCCAATATAAACCTGCTCATTTATGCGCGCATCATCATCAATAAAAATACTTTCGGTATCAATGGCACTCATGGCGCCAATTTTTACGTAGCGTGCAATTTTAATGTTGCTTGCACGTATTATGGTAAAAAAGCCAATGCTTGTTTGCTTGCCAATCTCTACATTTTTGCCAATAACCACGCAGCCTAAGCGTAAACTTACATCGCTTGCAATTTTGTAACCTTTTAACCGGTAAATAAATTTTTTTAAAAACGACGGCAGAAAGCCTATTAGTAAAATATGTAAAACAGGTATGCGAGTTTTTTTAATTAACACAGCGTAAAATTATTCTTTAAATTTTAATTTTCAATTATTTATTGGCAACAACATTCCTTAACTTTGATACCATCTATGTCTTATAAATGTTTATACGATTGCATCATTGACCTTGAAAAAAATGGACAACTTATTCGTATAAAAGAAGAAGTGGATCCGAATTTAGAAATGGCAGCTATACACCTGCGTATACACGAAGCAGGCGGCAAAGCTATTCTTTTTGAAAAAATAAAAGGTTGCAAGTATATGGCTGCTTCTAATGTTTTTGGCACTTTAGAACGCAGTAAATTTATTTTCAGAGACCATTTTACAGATATTCAAAAACTTGTTGGTATTAAAAACAATCCGGCTATAGTTTTAAAGCATCCATTCAAATATATTGGACTTGCAAAATCGGCATGGAGCTCGCTTCCTAAAAAAATTTCAACTAATATTTATGCTCATTTTGATGAAATTACCATCGATCAGCTTCCTTTAATCAAGCACTGGCCTAAGGATGGCGGCGCATTTGTTACCTTGCCACAGGTTTATACTGAGGATATGGATAAACCGGGCGTTGCAGATTCTAACCTGGGCATGTACCGTATACAATTATCAGGCAACAATTATATCTTAAATAAAGAAATTGGGTTGCATTACCAATTGCATAGAGGTATTGGTGTGCATCAAACAAAGGCAACTAATAAAAATGTGCCTTTAAAAGTTTCTGTTTTTATTGGTGGACCACCGGCGCATTCTTTAGCTGCGGTTATGCCTTTGCCCGAAGGTTTAAGTGAGCTTAATTTTGCAGGTGCTTTGGGTGGAAGAAGATTTCAATATAGGTATCATGATGGTTATTGTATTTCTATGGACGCAGATTTTGTAATTACGGGAGAAGTTTACCCGAATGAAAATAAGCCGGAAGGTCCGTTTGGAGACCACTTGGGTTATTATAGTTTAAAACACGATTTTCCGGTAATGCGCGTGCACAAAGTTTTTGCTAAAAAACAACATGCTATCTGGCCTTTTACAGTAGTGGGCCGACCGCCGCAGGAAGATACTGCCTTTGGAGATTTGATCCATGAACTTACAAGTAGCGCCTTATCCCATGAGATACCCGGCTTGAAAGCATTAAACGCAGTTGACGCGGCAGGGGTGCACCCATTATTATTAGCTATTGGTAGCGAACGTTATACGCCTTATTTAAAAGATAAAAAACCAGCAGAGTTGCTTACCATTTCTAATAGAATATTAGGAACAGGTCAATTAAGTTTAGCTAAATTTCTTTTTATTACAGCCGGAGAGCAGGTAACAGGTAATAGTAAGCAGTTATCAGTTAATAATATCGAAGAATTTTTTACTTACTGTTTAGAACGAATTGATTTTGCAAGAGATATACATTTTCAAACAAAGACAAGTATTGATACGTTGGATTATTCGGGTACTAGTTTAAACAGCGGCAGCAAAGTTGTTTTTGCTTCTTATGGAAATTCGCTTCGTACTCTATGTAAGGAAGTGCCTGCTTGTTTTAAAAATGAAAAAGCAACCTTAATAATGCCTGGAGTTATAGCTTTGCAAAAAATTAAATTCATTTCTTATCAGGAAACAGAAAAGGAAATGGATGCTTTGAATGATCAGTTAAAAACCGAATTGTTAGAAAGCCTGGCACTAATAATTGTTTGCGATGACGCGAATTTTGTAGCTGATAAATTAAATAATTTTTTGTGGGTTACATTTACACGCGCTAATCCATCTCATGATATATATGGCATACATTCTTTTACTGAAAACAAACACTGGGGGTGTAAGGGCCCGTTAATTATTGATGCGCGCATAAAACCACATCATGCACCGCCTTTAATAAAGGATGAAACTGTTGAGAAAAGAGTAGGTAAATTGTTGGAAAACACAAAATACATTTAAAAGGATATATACTTACTGTTTGGTTTAATAGTAACTGTAAACAAGTTTTACAATCAACATACTTTTATTAATATAATCGCGGGTTACAAGAGAGTTTAGTATTTTACTTTCAGCATCATTTATATAACCTGTCTCAGTTTGAAGTATATTGTTTTTATAATGCTTCTCTGTATTTAATAAACCGTTTGCATCATATTCGTAAGTCTCTCTCAATTCAATATTATCACTGGCATTAGATGTATATTTTTTTTCGGACAACATTTTTTTATCGTTATACATAAAATCTGTTACCTGATTTATCCAAGTGGTAATATAACTTTCGTTGTATTGTTTAGTTTGTTTATCGGCATTCAACGTAATTATAACTTCTTTAAAAATACGGTTCTCATCATTCAGGTATTGCTGTTTATATTGAGTGGCAGATGAGTTTATGTATTTATATTTTTCTTCAAAATTTATTTGCTGCATACCCAGGGTAAAAACATTTTTATCGGCATTAAGGTTTGTTTCTTTACACGAAAGTAAATTAGTTACACGATTTATACTATCATATTTATAATAAGTTGCGTTGTAAAAAGTACCATCATTATAGCGTTTACCAATAAGATTGTTTTTTGAATCATAAAAATAAGTGGTTGATAGCGTATCAAATTCATACGCTTCTTTAGTATAAGTACTGCCTTTGCTTACTAATCGCCCGTGATGATAAACAGAGCCCGTATGATATTCTTTCTGAATTATTTTTTTTACCACCGTATAATAACTTCGTTTTAATCTTCCTAAAGAATTAAATTCATAATGCTTGGAAAGATCTTTATCTATCGCAATTTTAAAATCCTGTTTATCGACTATTTCAAAGACAATCGTCTTGATGTTTCTTTTTTTAATTTCGGTATTATTAAACGAAAAGGAATTATCTGTATGGCTGCTATTGCCCGGAATTAATAATTGTGCCTTGGTATAAAAGCTGATCAGAAATAAAATAAATCGAAATCTTGTTATCAAAGTAATTGTTTAAGCGCATCGTTAATTGATTTAACAGGATTGTTACAAGTATGATCTTGGCAAACATATATTAATGTCTCCTCATTTTTGTAACGATCTTTTAATAAAGCAGTTTCAGAAGCTGATTTACTATAAACAAATATGGCATTAGGAATGTAATGTTCTAACAGTTCCTTCCTTAATTCATCAACAGCTTTACCAACAAGGCAAACCTCATAAAACGGCAACTCTTGTTGGATAGCTAAAATGGCCCAGTTAGAATATCCTGACGGGTAATTTGTAAGCTCATTAGCCACATTATTCAACATTTTTTTGGATATATTTTCGTAATTAATATGGCCGTTAATTTTTGAGAGAATAAATAAGTTTCTCGCCATTTGCGAGTTGGATGAGGGTATAACATTATCGTGCATCTCTGTTTTTTTTGAGATCAATGTATCAGAATTTCTATCTGAAAAATAAAATATATTTTTGTCTTTATCAAAGAAATTATTAATGGTTTGTTTTACCAATAACTCTGCAAGCCCCAGCCACGCAATATCACCGCTAATAGAAAATAATTTTAAATACGCATCTGTTACAAAGGCGTAATCATCTAAAAACGCGTTGATGTACGCTTTATCTTTATAACAACGCATTAAACCTCCTGCATCATCTATTAGTTTATGTTTAATGAAATTAGCATTTTTAATAGCAAGATCTAAAAACTTATCTTCATTAAAAGTAGCATACGCATCGCATAAAGCTGCGCACATCAGTCCGTTCCATGCTGCGAGAATTTTGTCATCCAAACCCGGACGAACTTTTTTATTCCTTTCGGTCAGTAATTTTTCTTTTGAAACAGTAATTATTTTATTTAACTCTTCAATTGATAGTTGGTGCTTTAGAGCAATCTCAGCTGCCGGTAAATTTCTAAGTAAAATGTAATTTTCATCTTCCCAATATCCTTTTTCATTAACAGAAAAATAATCGGCGAAGACCGTAAAATCTTTTTTCAAAATTGTTTGCAGTTCTTCTTTCGTCCAGATATAATACAATCCTTCCACACCTTCGCTGTCCGCATCTAGCGCGCTATAAAAACCATATTCTGGCGATGTTAATTCTCTCTCTATAAAATGTATAGTTTCATAAACAACCTGTTTATATAAGGGGTTTTTATTTTGTCGGAAAGCTTCGCTGTATAAAGATATTAGTTGCGCATTATCATACAACATTTTTTCAAAGTGTGGTATCTTCCATTGTTCATCGGTGCTGTAACGTGCAAAGCCGCCACCTAACTGGTCATAAATTCCACCATGCGCCATTTTTTGCAAGGTAAAATGTACATGACTTAAAATACTTTCATTATTTGTAAGATGTGCGTATCGTAACAAAAACAAATAATTAGTAGGCATCATAAATTTAGGTGCACCAATGCTTCCGCCATTTTTGGTATCAAATCTTTTTTGAAAATTGAATGCACAATTTTCTATTATTTCTTTACTTATAGATTTTTCTCCATTTGAGATAGAAATAAATTCATCACTTTGCTTAATGCCTGCAGATAATTGATCTGCATAATCTTCTACTTTTTGTTTATCGGTTTGATGGAGAGTAGAAAGATTTTTCAGTAATTGCATCCATTGTTCTTTCGGAAAATAAGTGCCACCATAGATAGGTCTTCCATCAGGAAGAACAAAACAATTTAAAGGCCAGCCACCATGTTGTGTCATTAATTGCACTGCCGTCATATATACATGATCAACATCCGGCCGTTCCTCTCTATCAACTTTTATGTTAATAAAATATTTGTTCATTAACTCGGCTACTTGCTCATCTTCAAAGCATTGATGTTCCATAACATGACACCAATGGCAGGCAGAATAACCTACACTAATTAAAACTAATTTATTTTCTTTCTTCGCTTTTGCAAAAGCTTCATTGCCCCAAGAATACCAGTTTACGGGGTTATGGGCGTGTTGTAATAAGTACGGACTTTTTTCTGTAATTAATTTATTGGTATATTTTTTTTCATTAGCCATGAAAATTTTATCTCCTTAAAGTTTTACTATGCCTGAAATATAAAAGGATGAAAAGTATATCTAGAAAAGCCATAAAAAAATTGGGTGCCATCACGTTAGAAATAAAAAAGCAAATGTTAGCAATAGCGTACATAATAAATCCTTTGTATCTGTTTTGCCACATTTGTATTGCCCCAAATAAGGATAAACCCAATATAAGTAAGTAAATCCCGCAAGCAATAATAAACTTGCCACTACCCAACTCCATGAACTTTTGAATTTGCAGTATTTGTTGTTCGCTTATTTTTGGATTAGAAGTAAACACTTCATAATTTTCATTAAGCCAGCCAAACATTTGCTTGGCAAATAATATTCCTAACAAGGCACAGAAGCCTACAATGCCACTGTAAATAAAGGTAAGCGTACATAAAATTTTTAAGCCTTGCGGTTGCGTTTCTTCTTCAAAGGTAGTTGGCTCGTTCATTATTTATAGGTGATGTAATCTTTAAGTTCTTGAAGATTTTCGTTGAACTGAGAGATATTCTTATTATAAAAATCTACCATAATCAATTCCTCTAATGTATAACGTTTACCATCTATAAAGCCTACTATCCAGGCATCGATTTGACCTTTACCAATTGCTTTTTGGCGTTGAACTTCCGCATCTTTAATGCCATTAAATTGGCCTTGAGTAAAACGCGTAATTCCATCCGGGTAGTCAACAACCTCGGGGGTTCCATATTCTATTAAACGATTGTATTTATAATTTTCGGGATGACGGTAGGCTGCTATCTGAACTTTAAAATTCATTTTCTCGGCACAAATTTTTTCAGCGATAGCTAAAAGTTTTTTGTACACTTTAGGGTCATTTAAACTCTTGCCTTTTAATGCAGAGAAGTCAATTGTTTTAAAATCATCGCAAGGATATTTGGAAGTTGTAGGTTCGGGGTTTATAGTAAGTTGTTTTGCTTTGGCTGTATCAGGCGCAAGTTTAAATGCGTCGGGTACACTGGTCATGGTATCTAAACTTGCCAATAATTCGTTCAGGTTTTTAATATTATGCGGATCAATATAACCATCTTTAACCATGTGAAAATCTTTCCGTAACTCTATAAACTTGGTTAGTTTTGCAATATCAAGATTTTCGGTTATTTCGCCAAAATCTTTTGATCTTACATGGAAGGTATAATTCTCACCCGGACTAAGAGCCACTAAATATTTACCTGTTTTTGTATTAGAAGTAAATGGTCCTATCTTTTCCCCGTTACTTTTTTTAGTGATTTCTATCTGCGCGTCAATTGGCTTATCATTTCCATAGACATAACCTAATACCATTGCTAAAATAGGTTTTTCGCCTAATATACCCGGGGTTACCGTAAATATATCTGAGCTTCCATTACCACCATTACTAACACGGTTTGAAGAAAAATAACCTTTCTCTCCGCTCGCGTTAATTACATAAAAACGATCGTCATCGGTAGTGTTTAAAGGATAACCCATATTTAAAGGTTCTATCCATTCGTTTTCTTTTTTAATAGTATAAAAAATATCATAATCGCCAATACTGTTATGACCTTTAGAACTGAAAAACAAGGTTAATCCATCCGGATGTATAAAAGGTGAGTCTTCATCCTCACTCGTATTAATTTTATCGCCTAAGTTCTTTACATTTTTCCAAGTTCCGTCTTCGGCTTTTTCTGCAAGGTATAAATCTCTACCTCCAAAACCGCCTTTACGTTCACTAGAAAAATAAAGAAATTTACCATCTGCCGTAACAGAACAAGCTCCTTCGTAATAATTAGAATTTATATCTCCTTTTAGTCTTTCAGGTACTGTCCATTCATCGCCATTCAATTTACTTTCATAAATATCCCCACTATCTGATTCTGTGCTTCTGTATGTATAAAATGTTTGCCCATCCGGTGATAGGGCTAGTGAACTTTCAAATCTATTTGTGTTGATAGCCGGAATGCCTTTAGGCTCGCTCCAGGCAGAATCTTTACTTTTTCGGGATATAAATACATCTTCATAATAAGTTCCGCGTTCAACATCTGGTTTAAACTTTCCGTTCATTAAACCGCCGGTGCTTTTAGGGCCACGATATGTATATATAATAACTGTTTCATCGGCAGAAATAACCGGCGAGTATTCTTCGTAAATAGTATTAACCGGACTGCCAAAGTTTTTTATATCAGCCTGTAACATTTCTTGCGTTACATTTTTACCATATTCAGAATTCTTAATTAATTTTTCTGCCTGCAATTTTTCTGCGGCAGGTGGGTTGGTTGCTAAAAATTGGTTGAAATATTTAATGGCATCATCAAATCGATAATTTATGTGATAGGCTTTGCCCAGGTTAAGCAATACACCAGATTCTGAAGGAGCCATCTTATATACCGCTTCAAATAAATTGATGGTTTCTTGTTTTTTATCGGGTAAGTGAAAAGCGCATAAACCTTTTTTGTATTTATAATATGGATTGGATGGATCACGCTTATCAAGTTTATCATAAGTTTCGTATGCACGCGCGTAATCTTCTACTTCAGATGACATGTAAAAGTCGGCTGTTTCATTAAGATCTTCAATGCTTTCTTTTTTTGATTGAGCTTGCATTCTTGTAGAAAGTAATGCTATCAAGGCAAATAAGGCTATTGTTTTTTTCATGCGTGGGTTTTAATTCGTTTAAGCATTAAATACACGCACAGATAAAATAAGTTATCCGTACCTGTTTTTAATCTCAACTAAATTGCGAAAAAAAAAGCCCGGCATTTAAACGGTAAGCAATAGTTATTTACAAAGCAATGTTAATTGCAATTTTTAATAAAACTTACCTGTAATGTAAAATGAAATAAGAGTAAAGAACTAATTTTTTGGAAGCGTAAAAGAAAAAGCAGTTCCTTCATTTTCTTTACTACTAACCGAAATGGTTTGGTTATGCGCTTCTATAATGTGTTTAACAATAGATAAGCCTAATCCTGTACCACCCTGTTCGCGACTTCTTCCTTTATCTACTCTGAAAAAACGTTCAAACACACGAGGCAAATGCTTTTCTTCAATGCCAATTCCGTTATCAGTAATTACAATACCAGCTCTTTCTTTATCAAAATTTATGGTGATAGAAGTTGCACCGTTTTCTTTTCCATATTTAATAGAGTTCGTCAATAAATTAGCAAACACCTGCCGAACCCTAAACCTATCGGCTTTTATTTTAATAATATCTTTTGGCGTACTTATGGTAATTGTAATGTTTTTTTTCTGTGCTTGAATTTCAATTTCTTTGCAAACGTCATGTATCATCTCAACAATGTTGAATGATTCTATATCTAAGGAGAGGCTACCGGTTTCAAGCTGCGAAATAGTTTCTAAATCATCAATGATGTTTATCATCCTGTCAACACTTTTATCTGCGCGTTTTAAATATTCTATATTTATTTTTGGGTCATGTATGCCTCCATCTATTAAAGTTGCCACGTACCCTTGAATATTAAAAATGGGTGTTTTTAATTCATGCGATACGTTTCCTAAAAATTCTTTCCGGTAATTTTCAAGTTTTTGTAATTGTTCTAATTCTTTTTGTCGATCGTTAGAAAGTTGAATGATCTCAGCGTTGAATCGTTCTAATGGGTCTGCAATATCTTCTGTATAGGCAGGTTTAATTTTTGGGGCAGATGTGTTTAGTTTTCTAAGTTTGGCAAGCGTTTCTTCTATTCGTCCGAAAATAATTTTTTGATAAACGAAATTGAAAAACAAAAATGATATAGCGAAGCAAATAAAGAACACAACCAACAAAACATACAATGGGAAAACAAAATGGAAAAACAAGGATAATACCCAAATAGAAAAACTAAGTAAAAAAGAAAATGCAGAACAGAATAATAAAAACAGCGATGTGTTTTGCTTGTTCATTTACTAGTTAGGCAAAATAGGTTTCATGCCGCGTAAACCCATATCTATAATTGTATCTCCATTTAAGGTGTAAATATTGCCATCATTGGGATTAGTTGAATTATACTTCCACTCAAAACTTTGGTTTGTAGACATAGAAACTGTAATAACAATATCACTTGTTTCATTACCTGTAATAACTAAAGATTGCGCATTACCCGCTTGGTTTACAAATTGCCCTGTTACCAAACAAGACCCGGGCGGTATAGCGGTTGTAGCAAATGCCGCAGGACTAACTACTGTAGTTGAACCTTGTGGCGCCTGGCCTTGTATTACAGGGTATGTATAAGACATATATGTATCAGCTTCAAAAGCCCAATAACCCTGCTGCTTGGCAGCATTAACCGAAACAGTTTGGTTTTTAACTTTATATGATGTTATATAACTATTATAACCAATAAACGATGCTATGGTGCCTGTATTGTAAACATTAGCAGGTAGGGCACCATAACCGGGTATATTAGTGCCTTGTTTAATAGCATATTTTATACCATAATTTTGATACGCCACGGAAATACGTATGTAAGGATACGTTCCCGCGGTTACTTGTGATAAGGGAATAGAAAAAAATTGCTGCCCGTCTCCTACAACAGCTTCATGACTAAACTGGATAGCATCTGTATAAGTTGCTGTAGCCCCTGTACCGTTACCTACCGTTACAGCGCTTGATACAACAGTTGGTGTAGTATATAAAACAGTACCGGCTCCTATAGCTGTGAAATTATTTCGAGTCATTTCAATATAATGAGCTGACAAACCATTAAAATGAGGGCTTTGCGCTCTGTGATTAGCGGGTAATGAGGTGGCATTACCAAAACCATCTAAACGGGCCTGGGTACTATCAAACTTAAAAATAAATTTAAGTTGCGGGCCAGCAGTATTTGTTGGCGGCGGCGTAGTTATTGTATTTTTAGTGTCTTTTTTGCAAGATGAAATGGCAACAAAAGTTAGAAGTGACAAGGCTATTAGTTTTTTCATATTTTTATTTTATTTGGTATTTGGTTTGATATTTTTTATAAAGTTCTTGTTGTAGGTTAGTTAGCGCTAATTGTTTTCCATTTATAAAAGCTAATATAACATTATTTGTTCTCATATCCAAAGCATCTCCTGTACCTATAAAAAAAGAGGCATATTTACCCGTTTCAATACTTCCTATTTGTGTATCTACACCAAGAATTTTAGCCGTATTATAAGTTAAAGCCGCAATAGCTTGTTCGGTAGTTAAGCCATAAGTCCGGGCAGTTCCTCCTAAAAAAGGAATGTTCCGCGCATTCATTCCTTCCATATCACCTTCATTTTGAAGGCAAAATAAAACACTGTCTTTTTGTAATAAGTAAGGTAATTTGTAAGGCAGATCCACATCATCATGCGGGCGCTCGGGCAAACTGTGCACACGATTTACCATAACCGGTATATTATTTTGCTTTAGCATTTTGGTTAACCGCCAACTTTCAGCGCCTCCAACCAATACCATTTTTTTAACCTCGTATTGTTTGGCAAAATTTATGGCCGCAATAATATCTTTTTCATCATCGGTATGTAAGTATAAATTTTTACTTCCATCAAAAATGCCACGCATAGCTTCAAAGCGTAGGTTTTTTTCTTCTTGGTTTGTTTCAGTATTATAAGCTTTGGCATCTGCAAAAAACTTTTTTAATTCATTTAGTTGTTCATCATATTTTTTATTTACCGTAGCAGGTTGCGGCTCTGCCCACCAGCCGTTTGTTTGTACAGTTTTAGGAAAATTTACATGCACGCCATCATCTTTTTTAATAGCGGCATCTTCCCAGTTCCATCCGTCTAAAGCCATAATGCTTGAAGTGCCGCTTATAACGCCACCGCGCGGTGTAGCCTGCGAAAATAAAACACCGTTGGTACGCACAGTCGGTATAATCTTGCTATCGCAGTTAAAAGCCACTAGTGCGCGTATGTGTGGACTGTAACCTCCTACATCATTAAAATCGTTAGTTGCGCGTACAGCATCAATTTCATTTAAGCCTAAGGTAGAGTTAGGTGCAAAAAAACCGGGGTAGGCCTGCGCACCGTTTAAGACAATGGTAGTATCATATTTTAATGCGCCTTCTTTAAAGCGCACATTACTTCCATCCATAGCAAGATCAATCTTTCCATCTCTAAAGCCAAGCAGCCCATTTTCTATTACTTTGCCGTTGCCTACATGTATAGTAAGCCCGGTAATTAAAACAGACTTTACTTGTTTACCTGCGGGCAAAGGTTGCTGCGCTTTAATTTTTGTAGTTGCAAAAACAAATACAAAAGGTAATAACACAAATTTTATATAATTCAACTTCATAAGTAATATTAATAAGCCAAATGTATAAATTAAAATCTTATTATAGATTTTTTTGGTGTTTGGGCGATTTATTCATTCGTTTTTATTGTTTTAAAATGGAATTCATGAATGCTAAAAAGCATTTCGCCGCCGGACTTTTCGATATAATCTTTTTTTGATTTAGCTCATCGGTTTAGTTTTTTATTTGCTTCGCAGAATGCTGGAAAAGCATTTCAAAAAAGCTTTCTGCCCTTAAATCCCTAACGCAAATACAACAAGTATGTCATTCCGAACTAGTTTCGGAATCTCAACAGATCCTGAAACAAATTCAGGATGACGAAAGAGAACACCCTACTTCTTTATCAAAAGTTTCTTCACACTATTTTTTAGATTTTGCATTACGTATTCTTTCATCCACAAAAAATAATTATCAGTCCAGCGTTGTGGGTGTATGTTTAGCATAATCTGCGCAGGTAATTTATTTTGCTTAAAGGCATCTATAATATCATAAGTAGAATTAAATTTAAAATTAAATCCCGATTCAACTTTATCTCTCACGCTCGATGTTTCATTATTCCACATTCTGCCGGTATCGGTAATATATAATACTTTTTTAAAATCAATATCAAAATAAGGCTCGCCAATTATGCCAAGTTCTTGGTAATTGTATTTTTTCCAAAGCAGGCGGTTATCCCACTTACTTAACGGACTACCGTGCATGCAGATAGTTTTTACCGGATAATAGGTTCTAAACATTTCCAACTTAGTTTTAAAATGCTCGTATGCTTTATCAATATCGCCATGGCACAAAGCCATGTCTTCATAATGGTAGGCAATTTCATGCCCTAATTTTTTTATTCTTTCAATCACATCAGGATTCAAGCTTTGTTTAACAACTCTAAAAAAGTAAGAACCTTTTGCGCTTAATTCTTTTTCAATTAAAGCTGTTTGATAGGAGTTCTCCGGTAAATCATCCACATCATGGCGAAGAATAAAAACTTTGTTGTTGTTACTTCCATTTACAATATAATCTTCATATGATGTTAGCGTATAACCTGCATCAATCGCCGAAATTAATAGCTTTTTATATATCGCTAAAGTAAATTCTCTATTCATGGTTTTCTCCTTCGGCAATAATTAATTCAGTTAACGCGGTAAACATCCAAGCCTGACTCCAACGCATATAAGGTATTTTGTGTGTATATGTTTTTAA
Source organism: Bacteroidia bacterium (assembly GCA_038206945.1). Taxonomy (GTDB): domain Bacteria; phylum Bacteroidota; class Bacteroidia; order B-17B0; family Aurantibacillaceae; genus PALSA-968. The sequence continues at coordinate 25,108 of JBBRAG010000004.1, forward strand.
TTTGCGATAATAGAAAAAACCACTTACATCCTGCATGTTATCAATCGTCCAGGTAGCAATAATTTTTGCAAAAGGTAAGTTAGTTTTAACTCTGCAAAAAGTAATCACTCCTTGCGATTGATTGTGTATCTCTACCGGATATATTTTTGGTAAGCGCCATAAGGCTTGTCCGTTTTCAAAAAACTGTTCTTTACGATAATAGGTAGTTCCTTTATTTATGGCGATGGTGTGTTTTTCATCTTGTATATCAATATAACGCATCACATCGGTAATACAATCTATAACATAACCTTGATGGAAATCTATTTGTACGCGTTCTTTGCCCTGTTCGTTAATGCTATAATTCCAATGCCCATCGGCGTGTTGCTTGCTTACCACAAAATCTACCGCTTTAACGGCATGCTCTTTATATATTTCTTTTTTAGTTAGGTTGTATAGCTGCGCTAAAACTGTTGCCGCCAACAAACTTGCATTGTAACAATTATCTACGCCCAATGTTGTGTAACTAATACAAATACCTGTTTCCAGTTGAGTGATGGGTAAATCTTTTAAAATAAAATCACCAATACTTTCTAAAATTGTTAATGCCTGCGCATCTTTAGTTAATTGATAATACGCGTAAACGCCTTTGGCAACAAAAGCTGTAACCACAATATTCGGACTAAACTTATTAATGTATTTGCCAGAGCTTGCCCAATCAAAATTATAACCCCAGCAATAACCACTAAAGCCTTTGCTGTAATTATTTTTTAATTCATTAAACAGGTAATTCATTTGCGTGGAATAATTTTTACTCGGTTCGAGTTTTTGCAACTTGCAATAACTGTATAAAAACAAACCCAATGCTTTAGGATTGTGTTCTTTTTTAATACCTAATAAAGGACGAATATTTATTGGATTTCTTTTTTGAAATTGAAGTGCAAGTACTGCTGTAAATTTACCAAAGAGTTTAAATTTAATAGGCGAGTTAAGCGTATCATAAGGATCATAACCCTTAAAATTTTCTTTCTCTACATACAGGCGCAGTTTTTCTAACGATTCTCTATAAACACTCATCGCTACAAAATAATTTGTTGTCCGCCTAAAGCAATAGATTCTTCCACTTTAAAAGTACAAAGCATAGAGTGATAAATTTCTTCAAAACTGATTGGGCATTTTTCTCCTTTTGCAATAGCTTGTAAAAATAATGCTACTTCTTTTTTATGACCTTTATCTTGTTTGCCTAAGTTATCTGTTTTTTTGCTGCTACCGTAAGTTTCTATTTCTTTAAAATCATTGATGACAATTACTTGTCCGCCACCAAAAATTTCTACATATTCTTTATCTAAATTTTTATTCCCGTTAGAGAAATAAGAAATCGTTGCAATGCTTCCGTTTACAAATAGAAGGTTGATAGATAATGTATCGCTAACATGCGCGGCATCATACATAGCATTTGCCGACAATGATTTTATTTTTGAATTAGTAATGTAAGTAAGCAAATCTAAAAAGTGACAAACCTCTCCTACAATTCTTCCGCCACCAATAGCTTTATCATGCACCCAATGGTTAGCGGCAATAGTACCTGCATTAATACGATAGTTTATCGATAATGGTGTATTTAACTTATCAAAAAATGATTTTGCTTTTATAATTGCTGGAGAAAACCGTCTATTAAAACCTAACATCAAAACCGAATTAGATTTTTGATACAGATTTTTTATTTCTTCCAGTTCGGTTTCAGTTAAACACAAGGGTTTTTCAGTGAAAACGTTTTTATTATGTTGCAAGGCTTGTGTAACGTAACCAGCATGCGAATCATGACGAGTTGCAATAAAAATAATATTGATGCTTTTATCTTCCATCAATTGCACAACGTTATCCGTGCAATAACCAAAGCCGTATTTGTCGGCAATGTTGCGTGCATTGTTGGGTCGGTTAGTAGCAATGCCCACAAAGCTGCAATTGTCTTTAAGAGCAGGCAATAATACATTGTTTGCAAAAGAACCAGCGCCAATAAAACCAACAGCAGGTTTACCCGCAATGGCTTGCACATTTTTTAATTTTACAGTAGCATTTATTTTTTTCGTTGTATCGTACTTCAACAAAATACCGGTAAAGGCTTCTGTTTTATCTACAATTAATTGATACGCTTTGGGGGCTTCGTTAAAATTAAACGTATGAGAAATTAATTTACCAATATTCAATTTTTTATTTGCTAGCATATCTGCAAAGGCTTGCATGTTGCGGTTCTCCGTCCAACGCACATAACCATACGGATAATCAATACCTTTTTCTTCGTAATCGGCATCGTATCTACCCGGTCCATACGAGCAAGACATTTTTAGTTCTAATTCTTTTTTATAATAACCTGCGCGTTTAAAACCGGTTGGCACACTACCTACAATAACAACTTTACCTTTCACGCGGCAAAGCTCTCCGGCAAAATCAACCGGATCGGTACTTGGTGTAGCCGCTGTAATAATTACTACATCAACACCATAACCCTTCGTTAGTTCGCGTATGCTGTTTTCAATTCCTTCTGTATTTCTATCAATAGCATAACTTGCACCAAGCTCTTGCGCCAGTGCCACCATTCTTTTATCAATATCAATACCTATGCTTTGCACACCTGCGGCGTTTAGCATTTGTATAGTAAGTTGCCCTAATAAACCCAAACCAATAACGGCACAACTTTCGCCTAAACGTAAATCAGCCTGACGAATACCTTGCAGCGCGATAGCACCTAACGTGGTAAAACAAGATTCATTTAACGGCACATTATCTGCCAACTTAACACATAAATTTTTTGGTACTGCCACCACTTCTGCATGCACAGCACCTGCGCCCGCGCAAGCCACTTTATCGCCAATTTTAAATTCGGTAATGTCATCGGCCACTGCAATTACTTCGCCGGTACAACTGTATCCCAAGGCAGATGGGGCATCCAACTTGTTCATCATTAATTTATAGGTCTCCAGCAAGCCAATAGTTTTGGCAGTAGTAATTACTTTTTTTACCTCATCTTTTCGTGCCATGGCTTTGCCAAGGTAACCTAATCGTGCATCTTTAACCGTTTTGCCTTCGGTACCAGCGCTAATAATAGAGTAATGATTTCTTATAAGCAGGCAACCTTTACCAAGCATTGGGTACGGCACTTCTAAGATTTTCATCTCGCCGCTTTTTAAATTTTGTGTCAGTTGTTCCATGTGTGTCTTTTGGGCGTTCCGCTGAGTACAGCGGCGGGCTTTGCGTTGCAAGCTTTTCGGTTACTAAAAGGCTTTTCACTGCAATCCCTAACGCAGTTTCTTCAATGTTTTTAACATCGAACTCAAAGATAAAGAAAATGCTTTACATTGCATTTTGTCAGTTATTTCAAAAAAAGCACAAAATTTGATACTGCATTTATCATGAATCAAAATACAGTTTTAAAAAGCGCTTTATTTCCTTTGTTTTTTCTGCTTCTTATGTGGATGGTTTTTTATTTTGATGTTACCTATAAATTAGATCTAGCGCAATACGGCCTAGCGCCTCAAACTTTAAAAGGCTTGCGTGGCATATTTACCATGCCTTTGCTTCATGGCGATTTTGGCCATATTGTATCCAACTCGTTACCCATACTTATTTTAGGCACTTGCTTGTTTTATTTCTATAAAGATATTGCCCTTAAAGTTTTTTTTATTTCTTACCTAGCTTGCGGCACGTTGGTCTGGCTTTTCGCGTATAGCAATCATACAAACGATGTACACATTGGTGCCAGCGGCTTGGTGTATGCTTTGGCAGGTTTTTTATTTATATCGGGTATCATTCGTAAAAATAAAGCATTGTTTGGCGTGGCTTTATTAATAACGTTTTTATATGGTACTATTATTTGGGGCGTACTGCCAACCGATTTTCAAAAAGCTATACATTATATAGAAGACCGCAGTAACATATCTTGGCAAGGGCATTTATTTGGATTTTTAAGTGGTGTGGCTCTTGCTTATGTGTATAGAAAAATAGGCATACAGCAACCAATCTACTCTTGGCATGTAAATAATGATGAAGATATTGATGAAAGTGATCCCTACTGGTTGGAAGTTGACACCGAAGCAGACCAACCGCCTGTAAAAGAACAGAATCCCGAAGAAGTGTTTAAAAATACCAGTGATAATCCCTACACAGTAAATTATACCTTTATTCCTAAAAAGAAGGAAGAGTAGATTTCTTTTTTTTAAAGGAGATATTATTTCTCTTTTAATTTTTTGTAACCTTTATTTTTTATTTACGTTAAGCAAACATGTAATAACCTAAGTTTAAAACCATGAAAAAAATCGTCGTAGGTACAGCACTTATTTTCTCTTTGGTATTATGCTCCTTTAAATTAATTCATAAAGAACCCGTAGAAAAATTTACGACCGATGAAATCGAAAAATCGGTTGAAAAGGTTTTGGATAATTTATATGCGGGCAAGTATGAGGTTACTAACTTGGTTTATCGTTGTTTTGAACAAGAATTAAAAAATAATAATAAAACAGATGTTTGGAAAAGTATATTACCCGATACTTTAAACTGAAAGATAAATCATTTTATAACGAACCTTATGTAGCTTATTATTTTCGTCACCCTGCTTATGCTGCGTACCCTGTTGTAAATGTTCTTATGAAGCAGCCAGCCAATTTTGTAAATGGTTAACTAATATTTACAATCAAGATCCTAAATGTAAGTATAAAAAAGTTTTGTTTAGGTTGCCAAAGCAACAAGAGTGCGAAATGGCGGCTAAAGCAGGAGCAGAGCCTAACGCGTATTCTTGGGGAAATACCTTGTTTTTAAATAATAAACCCATGTGTAATTTTAAGCCTATTGGCGATGAAGCTATTGTGTACGATACATTAAGTAATAGATATGCCGTTCATCTTAATAATTTAAAAGACCTGAGTTCTTTATCAGATAATGCCGATATAACTGCGCCCGTAACGTCCTACCAACCAAATAAATTTTGACTTTATAATATGTGTGGCAACGTAGCAGAAATGATTAACAAAAAAGGAGTTGCCAAAGGCGGAAGCTGGCGCAGTGTGGGTGGTGATGTGCGCATAGCCCCTAATACAAATTATCAAAGATCTGCTTCGCATATAGGCTTTCGTTATTTTATGGAAGTAGAGAAACATTAAAATCTTGCACGGCTTTTACAGTCCTGCTAAAAAAACAAATTCATCATGTTTTTTAGAAATTAATCGGAAGAAAATCCGGCAAGTAAAGGGTTTTTTGCAACGTAAAATGATACCTTTACTCTTTGTAAAACAAGTATCATAAACCAATTACTTATCATGAAAACAACAGGATTTATATTGGGCCTTATCTTTTTTTCTACCGGATTTATTTATTCGCAAGAAGAAGTATTAAAGATGGAAGGTTTTGCACAGGGCACTACCTATCATATTACTTATTATGATAGTCAGTTTAGAGATTTTAAAACGGATATCGAACAAATATTACAAGATTTTGATAAATCGGTTTCTACGTATTTACCTACCTCCATTATATCCCTAATAAATGCCAATGAAAAAGATGTAGTAGTAGATAAATATTTTATAGCCTGTTTTAATAAAGCAAAAGAAGTTTGGAAAAACACAAACGGAGCTTTTGATCCAACGGTATATCCCATTGTAAATGCATGGGGCTTTGGCCCGGGTAAAAAACAAAAAATAGAGCAAAGCAAAATTGACAGCATGCTTAAATTTGTAGGATTTAATTTAATAGAATTAAAAGGAAACAAAATCGTCAAAAAAGACCCTCGTGTAGCTTTAGATTTTAATGCGTTTGCCCAAGGCTATTCGGTTGATGTAGTTTCTGAGTTTTTAATTAAACAAGGTATAACAAATTTTATTGTTGAAATAGGCGGTGAAGTTTATGCAAACGGTAAACAACCTAATGGAGATAATTGGACTATTGGAATTGAAAAACCTATTGATAACCAACAATCTCAAAATCCATTGAAGGCTATTGTGAAATTAGAAAACATGGCCGTTGCCACATCAGGTAACTACCGCAGGTATGTTATAGTAGATGGTGTAAAATATGCACATCACATTAATCCTAAAACAGGGTATCCAACCAAAAATAATTTATTAAGTGCATCTATCTTTTCTAAAGAATGTATTTCTTCTGATGCAAATGCAACCGGCATATTGGTTATGGGACTGGAAAAAGCCAAAGAATTTTTAAAAACCCATAAAGAGTTGCAGGCCTATCTAATCTATTCTGATAAGAAAGGAAATTATCAGATATTTGAAAGTGAAGGGTTAAAATCTATCATAACAGAAGCTACTGAGTAGAAGAAACAAAAAAGCACCCTATCCGAGTGCTTTTCGTTTTAGAATAATATAAGGTTACTTATTTAAAATTACTTTATGCTTAGAGAATTTATCGCCATCAGAAACGCAGATGAAATAAATTCCGTTTTCAAATGCAGAAAGATCGATGCTTTTAGAAGAAACAGATGAGCCAACTTTTTCAGTAAGAACAACCACTCCTAAAGTGTTGACAACAGAAATATTATCTGCTTTTTCAAAATCTATATTTACAAAACCAGTATTGTTTGGATTCGGGTAAACTGTAATACTCATATTTCCGGCAACTGTTTGCTCAATGCCTGTAGTAACAGTAGGTATCCATTTTAAAGAAACAGCTGTTTGATAGGTTGCGTTTGTAGTGGGTATTTGAATGTCAGAGGTTGGACCTTTGGTAAAGCTATAAGTATAAGTAGCTGTGCTGCTGCCATGATTCCAGGTTTCTTGAAAATGAAGGGTATATACACCATCTGGCAATAAAGTACCGTTTTTGTTTTTACCAGCCCATGTAAGTGTGTGCGGCCCTGCGCTTGTAAAACCCGATAATGTAGCACCCGTAGTAGCACCTGTAGTATTGGCAGCTGAACAATTTCCGGCGGTACCACCTGCGGCAACCGACCAAGTAGGTAAATGGTCGAATGTACTGCCATTACAGCAATATTTTTGTGTGGTTTGTTCAAAAGTACCGGCGCTGTTGGTTATCCAAGAGGCTAATACCCACTTACAAGTAGTACCCGAACCCGTGTAACAAGATGTTTTAGAAACAGGTGTAAACGTAAAGGTTAATGTACCTGCGGTTTGCGCCAAAATAGAGGTTGAAGAACCAAGGGTTAAAACGAATGCAGCTATAATAGATAATGTTTTTTTCATAATGATAGATTTCTTAATTTAAAGTGTCAAAAGTAAGCGTAGTTACTGAAGCAATTCTGAACAAAAAGATAAATTAAATTTAAATGTTATTTATTTAACTCTTTACATTTCTCAAAATCTAATTGCGCACTATTTTTTTGGTTGAGTTTTATTTTTACCTCGCCTCTTTTTAAATAATAATCGCCATCATACGGTTTTAATTGTATGGCTAAATTATAATCTGCCAGAGCGTTTGCAAAATCTTTTAATTCAGCTTTGGCAATTCCTCTAAAAAATAAGGCATCGGGGTTTCCGGGCTCCATTTTTAAGGTTTTATCTAGATCTGATATTGCGTCTTTATAATTTTTTAATTTAGAATGCGTTAATCCTCGCAAAAAAAAGTGGTCTACATTGGTCGTATCAAGTTCAATGGCCTTGGTAAAATCTTTTTCTGCTGCTATATAATCATGCAAATCAAATTTTATCTGACCTCTATCAAAATAAGTAGCCGTGTCTTTTGGGTTAAGTTGTATTACCCTGTTAAAGTATTCTAATGCCTCTTTTAAATTTTCTTTATGTAGATATTCAATAGCGCAAGTTTTGTACTCTTGCTCAAGTGTTTGAGCTTGTGTGTTTAAGCTCATGCAAAAAAAGATTGCCAAGACACATGTTCTTTTCATTTTATATGCCTTAATCAAAAGGCAATTTACCTTGTCCGTCATCGCCCTTCATAAAATCTTGCGCAGCTTTACGACTTATTTTTTCCATAGCGCGGCGGTGTAATTCCATAGGCGATAAACCATTTTCGCCACCGGTTGCTTCAGGCTCTTCGTCTAATTCAACTTCTTCCGCTTCGCGTAAATTAATTTCTTTTACTTTAAACGGAGTCAGTTTTTTTCCTTTGGCTTTCATATTTACCATTGGAGAAAATTCAGTCAAATTAATTGTTTCAGGTTTTGGTTGTTTATCTTTTTCTTTTGCAAAAACAACAAAAATAACTGCCGCCGGGTTGCTGGTAACAAGCTCTACCAAAGAGTTTTCGTGTTCGGTAATGATGGATGTTTTGACTGAAATATTTTCAGGAATAAATCTTTTTGTGATGTATGATTTACTTTCTCCATCAAAATAAATAAGTGTAATAATTTGTTTTGGAAGAAATTTTTCAATCATTACAATATCTTCCTCAAAGTGATTTAGCAAATCGTAATTATACAATTTGTATTGTCCTTTTGAAGTGATGGTAAGTATTTTATCTTCGCCTGCAAATTTACCAAGATACGTGCCGCGTTCTTCTTTATTTAAGCGGTGTGTAGTGTCATCAAACCAATAATCTTCGGCACCTAAAGTGGATACGCCTTTTGCTTTAAGCGTAACTTTTTTAACGGCGTATTTGGTTACAATATTCCCGACAGATGATCTTCCTTTAACGGGAATCTCCGTAAAGTCAATATCAATTTCTAATTTTCTAACACCCGAAGTTGGTTTTAAATTAACCATCACTTTTTCAGCTTCGCCATTAGGATTTATGGTAAACCAATGCACGTTTGAGTTAGCAGTTCCTTTGGTTAAATCGTATTCTTTGTCGCGGGTAACGCCTGTAACGTTAAAGCGTTTTATAAACGTAATGCCTTTCGGACCATCGGTATAAATCATGTTATAGGTTGTGCGCTCGTCGTTCTTTTTAAACACGGCAACGTATATAATATCTTTACCAATAAATACTTTATCCTGCACTTTAAATATTTTCATTTTACCTTCTTTTGTAAAGGCAATAATATCATCAATGTCAGAACAATCGCAAACAAATTCGTCTTTCTTTAAACTGGTACCTGCAAAACCTTCTGCCTTGTTTACATATAGTTTTTCGTTCGCCATAACTACCTGTGTAGCCACAATAGTTTCAAGCTGTTTAATTTCTGTTTTACGTTCGCGTCCTTCGCCGTATTTTTTCTTTAAGGTTTTAAAATATTCAACGGCGTAATCGGTAAGGTTGGCTAAATGATTTTTTACCGTCGCAATTTTATCATCCAAATCTTTCATGTGATCTTCCGCTTTGATACTATCAAAACGTGTGATACGAATCATTGGAATTTGCGTTAAACGATTTAAATCATCATCGTTAATATCGCGAATTAATTTCTTTTTATGAGGTGCAAATGCAGTATGTAAATATTTAAATAAAGTTTCTTTATCGCCATATTTTTTAAAATCGATGTACATTTCTTCTTTAATAAAAATCTTTTCTAAAGAAGCAAAATGCCATTTTTCTTCGAGTTCTTTTTTCTCTAATTCAAGTTCTAATCGCAATTGTTCTTGCGTTTGCAGCGTTGATAAACGAAGCATTTCGCTGGCACCTAAAAAACTGGGTTTATCGTTTTCAATAACACAAGAATTTGGCGAAATACTCATTTCACAATTGGTGAAAGCGTACAGCGCATCAATGGTTTTATCGGGAGAAATGCCGGGTTGTAAGTGAATTAAAATTTCTACAAATTCGGCGGTATTATCTTCTACTTTTTTTACTTTTATTTTTCCTTTATCGTTTGCTGAAATAATAGAATCTATTAATGAACCCGTTGTTGTTCCAAACGGAATTTCGTTTATGACAAGCGTTTTGGAGTTTAATTCTTTTATGCGCGCACGAATTTTAATTTTTCCGCCACGTAAACCATCGTTATAATCGCTGCAATCGGCAATTCCGCCGGTAATAAAATCGGGATAAATAACTGCCTTTCTGCCGCGTAAAACTTGTATGGAAGCATCAATTAATTCGTTAAAATTATGAGGTAGCATTTTGCAAGCTAAACCAACCGCAATACCTTCTACACCATGCGCCAACAACAGCGGAAATTTTACCGGAAGCGTTACTGGTTCTTTATTTCTACCATCGTAACTTAGTTGCCAGTTGGTAGTTTTTGGGTTATAAAGTATATCTAAAGCAAATTTAGACAGTCGGGCTTCTATATAACGCGGGGCAGCAGCACTATCTCCGGTTAAAATATTACCCCAGTTACCCTGCATATCAATCAATAAATCTTTTTGTCCGATAGCTACCAAAGCATCTCCAATACTGGCATCTCCGTGTGGGTGATATTTCATGGTGTTACCAATTAAGTTGGCAACTTTATTATAACGGCCGTCTTCTAACTCCCACATACTGTGTAAGATACGACGTTGAACGGGTTTTAAACCATCTTCAAGGGCAGGTACTGCACGTTCTAAAATCACGTAAGAAGCATAATCAATAAACCAGTTTTTAAACATGCCGCTAACGTGGGTAATGTTGTCTAATTCATGGTGATTATCTTGTGGAGTATCAATATTATCGTTGTTTTCGCTCATTGTTTTGTTAAAAGGGTAGTGTAAAAGGCTGTAAAGCTATCAAAATGAGGTAAATTACATAGAAGTGAAAAAATATTTTTATTCACAGTTATTACTAACTTATAATATAAAATAGTATTTAGGCCATTAAAACTGAATTTTATCTCAATTTATTTTTGTTTTGTCGATAATTATATATATTTGTAGGTAAATTATTAATTATGAAATTGTTAAAAAATGTTTTTTTATTCATTTTGGCTCTAAGTCCAATAGTTTTAAGCGCTCAAATTCAACATGCTAGCAATCACTCGGGTCCATTACGTTTTGGTGGTTATATTGGTCATAAAGAAGGAGGGCGTGCCATTATGGTTGCAGATCTTCCAAAGGAAAAAGTTTTTAAAGAATGCCAATTTTTTGAGGCAGATAGCTTAAAAGGCTTTGATTTTGAAGCAGCCTCTAAAGGAGCAGAATTGAACGGAGATAAAATGTTTCTAGAGTTTAGAACTTTTATGCGTGATGCACAAATTAAATTTGTGAAAAAAAAATACGGTATTGCTAATTTTCCTTTTGAAATAACAGAGAATACCCAACGGTTAAACAATCCTACGCGCACTCTTGGTAGTTCTTGCAATAACCTCGACTTTGAAAATGGTAATATGACCGGTTGGAACTATTATTATGGCTATAATAGTAATTCGAATGGTGCTTTTACATACGTAGCAAGTGGCACACCGCCTCCTTATGGTACCAATCAAAACGTACATGCTTGTAAATTTTATGAACTTATAACGTCTGCCTATGGCAATGATCTTTATGGTAATTTTGCTGGTCTTGACCCCGTTGGAGGAGGCACATCCTGCGCACGTTTGGGAGGAGATGATATTAACCTTTCCTATTATGATTCACCCTGTAATAACCCACCTGATAATAATTATTCAAGTGCAGAAGATGTTGAGCAAACTTTTGTAGTTACTGCCGCTAATGCATTACTTTCTTATAATTATGCTGTAGTGTTAAATGATGGAGGGCATCCCAATGGTCAACAACCTTATTTTAAAGTATTAATTTATAACAGTTCTGGGGTAGCTTTGGGTGCTTGCTCTCAGTTTTACCAACAAATTCAATCCGGAGTAGCTCCTCCGGGTTTTGCATTATCTGGTACTACGAGTTCATATGATGGAACCCAGGTTTATTATTTACCCTGGAAAGCTAATAGTGTTAACCTTTCAGCTTATATAGGTCAAACATTAACCATTGCATTTGTGGCAGCCGGTTGTACCCAAGGCGGGCATTTTGGGTATGGTTATATTGATGCTTCGTGTGGTCCGGTACAAATTGCTTCAAGTAATCCTTCTCCTTGTGTAGGGTCAAGTATGGTTTTAACTTCTCCTGCCGTATCCGGTGGAACCTATTCATGGTCGGGGCCTGGTGTTACCGGTGCTACTACTCAAACAGTTTCAGTTACATCATCAGGTACTTATTCAGTTACCATAACGCCCGCGCTAGGTGCTGCTTGTGCATATACATTAACTTTACCGGTAACTTTTAACGCTATACCTACCGTAAATATTACCGGTAATTTATCTATTTGTTATGGTACAAGTACAATATTAACAGGGAATGGCGCAACAAGTTATACCTGGATGCCGGGCAATTTAACTTCAAGTTCTTTAACGGTAAGTCCAACTTCAAACACATCTTATACATTAACAGGTTCCAATGGGGTCTGTACTTCAACCACATCGCCTGCGGTAACTGTAGTTGTAAATCCTACGCCAACATTAACAATAAATTCGCCTACTATATGTAATGGAAGTTCAGCAACTTTAAACATTACCGGAAACGCTACCAGTTATTCATGGACCCCATCTACAGGTTTAAGCGCAACAACCGGTGCCAGCGTAACAGCTAATCCTTCTGCTACTACAACTTATACAGTAATTGCCGCTATAGGCAGTTGTGGAGCTGCTGCTATAAGCGTAGTAACGGTAAATCCTACCCCTACAGTATCGGTAAATTCTGCTACTATTTGTAAAGGAAATTCAGTTTCATTAAATGCTACCGGAAACGGCTCAAGTTATTCATGGAGTCCTCCTACTGGGCTAAGCGGAACAACCGGAGCTAGTGTGTCAGCTAATCCAACAGTTACCACTACTTATACAGTAACCACCTCCATAGGAAGTTGTACGGCTGCTGCTGCAAGCCTTGTAACAGTAAATCCTACACCAACATTAAGCGTTAATTCTGCTGTTATTTGCAATGGAAGTTCAACAACTTTAAATGTTACAGGAAATGGCACTAGTTATTCATGGAGTCCTTCAACCGGATTAAGTGGAACAACAGGAACAAGTGTAACAGCCAACCCCTCTACTACAACTACCTATACTGTTATTGCTACTATAGGAAGCTGTACAACGGCTGCTACCAGTTTGGTAACGGTAAATCCTACCCCAACTTTAACCGTAAACTCAGCCACTATATGTAATGGTACTTCTACCACATTAAATGTTACGGGTAATGGATTGAGTTACGCATGGAGCCCGCCCACGGGACTAAGCGGAACTACAGGCGCAAGTGTTACTGCAAACCCTTCTGCCACAACTACTTATACCATAGTTGCTACTATTGGGAGTTGTACGGCATCTGCTACCAGTTTGGTAACAGTAAACCCTACACCCACTTTAACTGTCAATTCTCCTACTATATGCGCTGGAGGTTCAACTATTTTAACGGTTACCGGTAATGGCACCAGTTATTCATGGGGACCTGCAACCGGCCTAAGCGGCACAACAGGTACAAGTGTAACGGCAAATCCTGCCACAACAACCCCGTATACCATTGTAGCTTCTATTGGAACATGTACTGCATCTGTCACCAGTTTAGTAACGGTAAATACTTTGCCAAATGTGGTTGTTACGCCTAATAACAGTACGTTATGTTCAGGTCAAACAACTACTTTAACAGCAAGTGGTGCATCATCTTATACCTGGACAGCAGGTGTAAACCCAAGTAATAGTGCAACAGTAACAGCCAGTCCAACAAACACGGTAACACCCGCATCTTATACAGTAACCGGTTCTGATGTTAATGGCTGTGTAAATTCGGCGGTAGCCACAATTTCTGTAACAACAACCCCAGCTATAACAATTTCGGGTTCGTCTACTGTTTCTATATGTATTGGGGGGTCTAAAGTGATTACTGCCGCGGGAGCAACTACGTATACCTGGAGTCCTGCAACTGGTTTGAGCGGAACCAGCGGAGCATCTGTAACTGCAAACCCAACAGTAACTACCGTTTATAGTGTAAACGGAACAGCAAGTGGTTGCGGAGGTGCAACACCAGCCACTTTTACAGTTACCGTTAACCCTTTACCAACCCTTACATTAACAGCGGCGCCAAGCCCAAGTGTTTGTTTGGGAAGCGCAGTAACCTTTACTTCTACAGGTGCTACAACTTATACATGGACATCTTCTGCCAATGGCGGATTAGGAGCTGTTACGGGTTCAACGGTAACGGCAACGCCTACCAGTACGGCAATAGCTACCTATACAGTAACAGGTACAAATAACAAAGGTTGTGTAAATACAAATACAGTAACTATAAATGTTAATCCTTTACCCGCAGTTACTATTACTGCTGCCAATAGCGGTACAGTTTGTTCTGGTAACGGAATAACTTTAACGGGTAATAACGCCAATACATATTCATGGACATCAACTGCCGGTGGCGGTTTAAGTGGATCAACCGGAACTACAGTAACTGTTACACCAACCAGTTCTCCCTCTACCTATTCAGTTGTAGGCACAAATACTGTTACAGGCTGTATTAATAAAGCAGTTACCTCCGTAACGGTGGTTGCCACCCCAACCATAACGGTAACAAATCCAAGTAATGGTAACAATAGCACGATATGCCAAACTACTTCGGTTACTTTAACAGCAAATGGAGGTTCTACGTATACGTGGTCTCCTGCCACAGGCTTAAGTGCAACAACAGGAAGCTCAGTAGTAGCAAGCCCTACTAACACAACGACAGCTACAATTTATACTGTTACAGGTACATCTACAGGTGGTTGTACAAGTTCAGGCTCTTTATCTGGCACATTTACAGTTAATGTAAACCCTTTGCCAACCTTATCATTAACTGCAATTCCAAGCCCAAGTGTTTGCCTGGGAAGCTCAGTAACTTTTACAGCAACGGGTGCTAATACATACACATGGACATCTTCGGCCAACGGGGGGGTAGGAAGTAACACAGGTTCAATAATTACGGTAACACCAACTAATACTAATAATGCAACTTATACGGTTACAGCAGCCAGCGTTAGCGGTTGTGTAAATACAAAAACAGTAACTATAAATATAAATCCTCTTCCGGTAGTAACGATAACCACTGCTAACAGCGGTACAGTATGTTCTGGTAACGGTATCACATTAACGGGCAACAATGCCAATACGTATTCCTGGACATCTTCTACAGGCGGAGGTTTGAGTGGTTCTACAGGTACAACTGTAACTGTAACACCAACTAGTTCTCCATCTACTTATACAATTGTAGGAACAAATACCATTACGGGATGTAAAAACAACGCAGTAACTTCGGTAACGGTGGTTGCAACTCCAACCATCTCGGTAACAAATCCAAGCAATGGAAACAATAGTGCTATATGCCAAAATGCTTCAGTAAATTTAACCGCAAGCGGAAGTTCTACTTATACATGGTCTCCAGCTACCGGTTTAAGCGCTACTACAGGCAGCTCGGTAGTTGCCAGTCCTACTAATACAACTACACCTACTATTTATACGGTTACAGGTACATCAACAGCAGGATGTATAAGCCCGGGTTCATCATCAGGCACATTTACAGTAACGGTAAATCCATTACCTAATATAACTATTACCCCAAGTCAAACAATGGTTTGTACCGATAACAGCGCAACACTAACCGCTAATGGAGGTTCAACCTATACTTGGACCTCTTCACCTAATGGTGGATTGAGTGGTAACAATGGATCGCCTGTTATTGTAACGCCTTCTAATTCATTAACAGCAACTTATACGGTTACAGGTTCTAATGTGTTTACCTGTACAAAAACAGCAGTATTTAATTTGGCCGTAAACCAAACGCCAATTGTAAGTTTAGCGGGTGGAGGAGTTAAATCTCAAACAATTTGTGGAGGTGGTTTAGTTAACTATACAGTTTCACCTATAACTTTTAGTGTAACACCGGCTGGTTCTATTACGTGGACAAATGATAATACCGGAATTGGTCTTCCTGCTTCAGGATCGGGTAATATTGCATCATATCCGGCGCCTACAGTAACCGTGCAAACTGTTGGGTCCATAACCGTATCGGCAATAGCTTCGGGATCTGGTTGTCCTTCTTCTACCAGTTCTACCTTAATTTATACAATAACCATAAATCCAATACCCGGCATATCTACTCCAACTATAACTCCGGCAAGTTGCGGAATAAGTAATGGAGTAATAAGTGGGGCTAACGGAACAGGTGGAAGCACCTATCAATATTCGTGGGATGGAGGAACTACCTTTACAAGCAGTTCATCCTATACAAATGCAGCCGGCACTTATCCTTTACAAGTTAAAGATGTTACCACCGGATGTATCTATTCTAAAAACTTTACTATATCTAATCCAGGAGCCCCGGTAGCACCTACTATTGTGTTAAGCAACACGGCTGCATGTGTGGGAAGTACAGCCACGTTCTCCATTCAAACTCCTACTGCAGGATATACGTATAACTGGAGTCAGTCATCGGGTTTAAATAATGCGAGTGGGGTGGATTTAACTACATATACCGTAACTAACATACCTTCGTCCCCAAATCCTTATGTAATACAAGTAACTTCTACATCGGCAAACTGTACAGGTTTGGCAGGCACAACAAGTGTAACAATTAATCCCCTACCAGTACCTTCTATAACTGTATTATTTAACGGCCAGGTTTGTTTGGGCAGTTCAACCACATTAAGTGTTTCACCGGCAAGTTCGGGTTATTCATACCAGTGGGGTAATAATGCAGGAATTATTCTGGGTGCTACGTATGATACAATTACGGTAGTAAATGCGTCTTCTAATACTAATTATTCTGTTACTGTAACAAATACGTTAACAGGTTGTGCCGCTTCTACAGCGGCTAACGGTAGCATTACAGTTAACAGTTTACCTGTAATAGACACAGTAGGAATTAGTATTACACAATCAAACTGTGTTTTACCTACAGGAGCCATAACCAATGTTACTTACACAGTTGCAGGTAATGGTACTTATGTTTGGACGGTAAATTCGAGTACAGTGGTAGTGGGTGTAAACCCTGCTTTAGGTAATGTACCCGCAGGTCAATATTGCGTACAGGTAACAGATGATAATGGATGTGTTAATAAGTTCTGTTATATTTCAGTTACTAATGCGGGCGCACCAACCCCCCCAACTTTGGTAACTTCTATTAACGATACGATTTATTGTAATGGAAACGCTCCACAAACTTTAACGGTTACTGCTACAAGTACAGGTACGGTAATTCCTACTATAAACTGGTATAGTTCTCCAGGTCCGGCTTTAACCACCACATTAGCCATTAACACAAATACGTATACGCCATCAGCATCTTTACCGGTTGGCACAACCACCTTATATGTTACAGCTACGGTTAATGGTTGCGAAAGCAACGGTAAGCCGGTTACTATAACGATTTTACCAACCCCAACTATAAGTATTGCTCCATTAGGTAGCAATAGTGTTATTTGTAGCGGCACACCTGTAATAATTACACCTTCCGGAGGCACCTCGTACACATTAAACCCCGGTAACCAAAGCGGTACCAGCTTTACGGTAAGCCCTTCAAGTTCTACTACGTATACTGTTAGTGGAAGTAATTCTGCAACAGGTTGTTTAAGTGCATCATCAGATTTGGGAGTAATAAGCATTACCGTAAATCCTACGCCAACCATTTCTATAGCTCCTTTAGCTAATAACGGCGTAATATGTAATGGTTCATCAGTTGTTATAAGCCCTTCGGGAGCATCTAGCTTTACATTAAACCCGGGCAATCAAACAGGAACTAGCTTTACGGTAAGCCCTAATAGTAATACTACTTACACTATTAACGGAAGCAATAGTGCTACAGGTTGTTTAAATGCAACTACCGATGTAGGTGTTGTAACGGTAACCGTTAGTCCAACTCCCACTATAACCATTGCTCCTTTAGGTAGTAATGCTGTTATTTGTAGCGGAGGTTCAGTATTGATCACACCCGCAGGTGCATCTACCTATACTTTAAATCCGGGTACCCAAACAGGCACCAGTTTTACGGTAACTCCAACCGGCACTACTACTTATACAATAAGCGGAAGCGATAACACCACAACTTGCTCTAACTTAAATTCTAATGCAGGGGTAGTTACGGTTACCGTAAACCCAACTCCTACTGTTAATGTAAGTAATGCAACACTAGTGAATGCTGATTGTGGACAGCCAACAGGCGGTGTAAGCGGATTAAGCAATGCAAGTGTTTCCGGTGGAACATTGCCATATAGTTATCAGTGGGTTAATACTACTACAGGACAGGTTGTTTCAAACACTCCGGTTTTAAGCGGTCAAAATTCAGGTACTTATAGTTTGCTTGTAACAGACGGAAATAATTGCGTAGCAAACGTAACAGGTGGCATACCAACCTTTACGGTACCTCCTTCACAATCGTTGCAAGCTCAATTTACCACTAATCCCAATCCAGCAACAGGTACCATTCCTTTAGCTATAACCTTCAGTAATACTTCAAACGCACCAGTTGGCAGCAGTTATAGTTGGTCTTTTGGAGATAACTCTACTGATAGTTCAGGCTTTAATGCTTCTCATACCTATACAACTGTTGGAACTTATACGGCCATCTTAACTGTTCAAAACGGAAACTGTACATCAACAGCTACAGTAACTATCTTAGCGGAAATACCAACCACTATTATCATTCCGAATATATTCTCTCCTAACGGAGATGGAATAAATGACGAATTTTTTATAGTTAATACAGGCATGAGCAGCTTAAATTGCCAGATATTTAATCGTTGGGGTGAGTTGATGTCTACACTTACAGCGCCAAACCAAACATGGGATGGAAGAACCCCTAACGGAGATAAAGCACCCGAAGGTACTTATATGTATATTTTACAAGCACAAGGCTTAGATAGTAAAACTTATAAACAGCAAGGCACACTTATGTTAGTAAGATAAATAACGCAACTTTAAAAATGGATCCCCGGAATATTTTTCGGGGATTTTTTTTGAACTTATGAGCAAAAATTAAGCCTTGGTCTAAGTTTATTTTTAGGTTTATTTTTTATACTTATATTCGTAAAACCGAGACCATGGAATGCTGAAGAAAGAATTACTTCTTGAAATAAAAAATTTAGTAGTTGAATTTAAAACCGAAGCCGAAAAGGTAAAAGCGGTTAATGATATTTCTTTTACGTTAAGGCAAGGCGAAACCATTGGTATTGTTGGCGAGTCAGGTTCAGGTAAATCGGTTAGTGCCTTATCAGTAATGGGTTTAATACCAAGTCCTCCCGGAAAAATTAAATCAGGAGAGATAATTTATCACTCAAAGAGCAAAGGTATTGTAGACCTTACTAAGTTATCTCCAAATGAAATGAGAGAACTGCGCGGAAACGAGCTGGCTATGATCTTTCAAGAACCGATGACCTCGCTTAACCCTGTAATTACCTGCGGCAACCAAGTAATGGAAGCTATTATGCTTCATCAAAAAATCAGCCATAAAGAAGCCAAACAAAAAACATTAGAACTTTTTATAAAAGTAAAACTTCCTCGGCCAGAACAAATTATAGATTCTTACCCGCACCAAATATCAGGCGGACAAAAGCAGCGTGTTATGATAGCTATGGCGATGAGCTGCAATCCAAGTGTACTTATTGCCGATGAACCAACTACTGCGCTTGATGTTACCGTGCAAAAAACAATACTAGATTTAATGCTTGAATTGCAACGCGAGCAAAATATGGGCATTTTATTTATTACACATGATCTTGGTGTGATAGCCGAGCTTGCGGATAAAGTAGTAGTAATGTACAAAGGCAAAATTGTAGAGCAAGGCCCTGTGATGGATATTTTTAGTAACCCGCAACACCCTTACACCAAAGGCCTTTTAGCTTGCAGGCCGCCGTTAAGTAAACGCTTAAAACACCTGCCTACCATAACCGATTTTATGGAACTTGATAGCAAGGGCAATATCATTGAGAAAGAACAAACTGTACAGGAAGCTATTCATAACGCTGTTATTACATCGGTTGAAAGAGAAAATTATCATACCGAATTATACGCGCGCCCAAAAGTTTTAGAAGTAAAGAATTTAAAAACGTACTTCCCGATAAATAAAAGTTTATTTGGCAAAGCCACCGAATTTGTAAAGGCGGTTGATGATATTAGTTTTGATGTGTACGAAGGCGAAACACTTGGGTTGGTAGGAGAATCCGGCTGCGGTAAAACAACATTGGGTAGAACTATTTTACGTTTGGTTGAACCAACCAGCGGATTGATCTCCTTTAAAAAACAAGATATTACCAATATTTCTGATAATGATTTGCGCGCATTAAGAAGTGATATGCAAATTATTTTTCAGGATCCTTACTCATCACTTAATCCTCAAATAACCATTGGTGAAGCTATTATGGAACCCATGAAAGTGCATGGTTTATATAACAGCGACAGAGAGCGCAAGGATAAAGCGATGGATTTGATCAAGCGTGTAAGCATGACTGAGCAACAGTTTTATCGCTATCCGCATGAATTTAGCGGCGGGCAAAGACAACGGGTTTGTATTGCGCGTGCCTTGGCATTAAATCCTCATTTTATTATTTGTGATGAGTCGGTTTCTGCCTTAGATGTATCTGTACAAGCGCAGGTTCTAAATCTTTTGAATGACCTTAAAAGCGAATTTAAATTTACGTATATTTTTATCTCGCATGATCTAAGTGTAGTTAAATTTATGAGCGATAGAATGATTGTAATGAATAAAGGAAAGATAGAAGAAATGGGTGATGCCGATGCTATCTGTAACGATCCTAAAAGTGAATACACGCAACGCTTGATAAGCTCTATCCCTAAAGGAAGATTAGAAGATATTAGATTTGCCATTGATAAAAAAAACGAATTAGCAGTTTAAATGGCGTTTAAAGTTTATACCAAAACTGGCGATAAAGGTCACACTTCTTTAATTGGAGGCACTCGTTTACCTAAGCATCACATACGTATTGAAGCTTATGGAACTGTTGATGAACTTAATAGTTGGATTGGTTTATTGCGCGATCAACCAATTGATGAGCGTAGCATAAAAACGTTGTTAGAAGTACAAGATCGATTGTTTACCATTGGTTCTTTGCTTGCGGCAGATCCCGAAAAAAATAAAATGAAACTTCCTGTAATTAAAGAAGAAGATGTTGTTTTATTGGAAAAAGAAATTGATGCTATGGAAGAAACACTTGCACCCATGAAAAGTTTTGTATTGCCTGGCGGACATACTACTGTATCTTATTGCCACTTGGCGCGCTGCGTATGCCGCAGAGCTGAACGTGCTGTATTACGACTTGCCGAAAACGAAAAAGTAGAAGAGCTTACCTACAAATATTTAAATCGTTTATCAGACTATTTATTTGTGTTATCACGCAAACTTTCTCAGGATTTAAAAGCAGTGGAATCTCCTTGGGTAGCGAGGGTTTAATAGGTAATTTAAGGGCACGCAGATAATACTGATTTTTATGATTTCTTTCAACTAATCATGTTAATCTTATCTATCTGGGTCATCAGCGTTCTAATAAAAATTCATCTACCTTTACCAAATAAAAAATAATTCATCAGTGTACTTTGCGTAATCTGCGAGAAAAAAATGGAGAAAAAGAAAAAAAACATAGCCGTACTTGGCAGCACCGGAAGCATTGGCACACAAGCCTTGCAAGTCATTAAAGCCAATCCCGATTTTTTTTGCTGCGAAGTATTAGTGGCTAACAGTAATGCCGATCTATTAATTCTACAAGCCATCGAGTTTCAGCCAAACGCAGTTGTAATTGCCGATGAAACAAAATACCAACAAGTAACACAAGCGCTTTCATCGCACGATATAAAAGTTTTTGCAGGCGCAAAATCGGTAGAGCAAATAGTAGAAATGGAAACCGTTGATATGGTTTTAACTTGCATGGTTGGCTTTGCTGGCTTGCCATCAACTATACATGCCATCAAAAATAAAAAACCAATTGCCCTTGCCAATAAAGAAACGCTGGTTGTTGCCGGAGAATTAATTACCAAACTGGCTCAAGAAAACGCCGTAAATATTTATCCGGTTGATAGCGAACACTCGGCTATTTTTCAATGCTTGGTTGGCGAGTTTGATAATCCCATTGAAAAAATTTATTTAACCGCAAGTGGTGGTCCGTTTAGAGGCAAAACAAAAAACGATCTTTTACATATTACCAAACACCAAGCACTTAACCATCCTAACTGGACAATGGGTACAAAAATCACCATCGACTCTGCAAGCCTTATGAACAAGGGACTTGAAGTGATTGAAGCAAAGTGGTTATTCAACGTAAAACCTTCGCAAATAGAAGTGGTAGTACATCCACAAAGTATAATTCATAGCATGGTGCAGTTTAGCGATGGCAGTATTAAGGCACAACTTGGTTTGCCCGATATGAAATTGCCTATACATTATGCTTTTAGTTATCCCGATAGAGTTGCAACACCTTTTGAGCGTTTAGATTTTATGAAATATCCGCAATTTACTTTCGAAAAACCCGACATGGAAACCTTTGCCAATCTTGCCTTAGCGTTTGATGCTATTGATAAAGGAGGCATTATGCCTTGTGTTTTAAATGCCGCCAACGAAATTGTTGTGGAGGCATTTTTGCAAGAAAAAATTTCGTTCTTAAAAATGAGTGAAGTGATTGAAACTACTATGGGTAAAATAAACAACAAACTCAACCCATCTTTAGAAGATTTTTTTAATTACAATACCGAAGCCAGAAATATAGCTAAATCTCTTATTTAATTGCCTAATTTACTATAAATGCAATCATCCAAACAAACATATACTTCGCTTATAAAACAACATGCAAAGCGTTTGGGTTTTGATTTTTGCGGTATTTCTAAAGCAGGCTTTTTAGAAGAAGAAGCACCTCGCTTAGAAACTTGGCTCAACAAAAATATGCAGGGTAAAATGAAGTATATGGAAAATTACTTTGATAAACGCCTTGACCCGCGATTGTTGGTGGATGATGCAAAATCAGTCGTTTCTTTATTACTTAATTATTATCCCGAAAAAGAACAACAACCTGATGTTCCAAAAATTTCTAAGTATGCTTACGGTATCGATTATCATTATGTGATAAAAGAAAAATGCAAAACGCTTATTGATATTTTGAAAGAAGAGATAGGGGATGTAAACGGACGCTGCTTTGTAGATTCTGCCCCTGTTATGGATAAGGCCTGGGCGCAAAAATCTGGTTTAGGCTGGGTTGGCAAAAACTCAAACCTCATAAATAAGAGCAGCGGATCTTTTTTTTTTATTGCCGAACTTATTTTAGATATAGAACTTGCGTATGATGGCCCCGTTCAAGACCATTGCGGCACTTGCACCCGCTGCATCGATGCCTGTCCTACCGATGCCATTGCGGCGCCTTATGTGGTAGATGGCAGCAAGTGCATATCTTATTTTACTATTGAGTTAAAAGAAAATATACCCGAAAATTTTAAAGATAAATTTAACGATTGGGCATTTGGTTGCGATATTTGTCAGGATGTTTGCCCCTGGAATCGTTTTAGCAAACCTCACAACCAACCTCTATTTAATAACAACACAGGCCTATTAGATTGGGATGCCAAGCAGTGGCAAGAAATTACGCAAGAAGTTTTTACCAAAGTATTTAAAAACTCAGCGGTTAAGCGTACCGGCTTTAACGGATTGAAAAGAAACATAGAATTTTTAAAATAATATTTGAGCGTTCCGGTTGATTTATTCATTCTTTTTTATTGATTAAATGGAATTCATGAATGCTAAAAAAGCATTACAACCGGCGGGCTTTATGCTGCAAGCTTTCGATTACAAAAGGCTTTCCGCAACAATCCCTAACGCAAATACATAGTAGCGTTAAAAAACTGTTGGCATCTTTAACCCAAACTAAACAATTGGTTTTTTAATTTAGCAACATAAAATACCCATATTATCTTTTTTTAAAAAATAAATTGGGTACACCAAATAACAATTAAAAACAGCATTATCTATATATGAAACAATATCACGATTTAATGAAGCATGTGCTGGAACAAGGCGCAACAAAAACCGACCGAACAGGCACAGGTACTCTAAGTGTTTTTGGCTATCAAATGCGCTTTAATTTACAAGATGGTTTCCCGCTGCTTACTACTAAAAAACTTCACACAAAATCTATTATTCACGAGTTGCTTTGGTTTTTAAAAGGTGATACCAATATTAAATACTTAAAGGATAATGGCGTAAGCATTTGGGATGATTGGGCAGATGCCGAGGGTAATTTGGGTCCTGTGTATGGCTCGCAATGGCGTAACTGGCCCACGCCAGATGGCAAGCACATCGATCAAATTACGCAGGTTATAGATATGATCAAAAAAAATCCTGATTCGCGAAGATTGATTGTAAGTGCCTGGAACGTGGCTGATATTGATAAAATGAAATTACCACCTTGCCACGCTTTTTTTCAGTTTTATGTGGCTGAAGGAAAACTAAGCTGCCAGTTATACCAACGCAGTGCCGATATATTTTTAGGCGTACCTTTTAATATTGCATCGTATGCTTTGCTTACCATGATGGTAGCCCAGGCTTGTAACCTACAAGTGGGAGATTTTATACATACCTTGGGCGACGCTCATTTATATGCTAACCATATAGAGCAAGCTAATTTGCAACTAACCAGAGAGTTTAAAAAATTACCTGTTATGACAATTAATCCTGCTATAAAAAGTATTTTCGATTTTAAATTTGAACATTTTACGCTGGAAGGATACGACCCGCATCCGCATATTAAAGCTGCTGTGGCGGTTTAGTGTTTTGCGTTAGGGATTGTAACGAAAATCCTTTTGTTGTAACCGACAAAAGATTGTAGTGAAAAGCCCGACGGCACATAAGTTTTTTTTTGCGAAATGATAATGCGCCGTAACGCCCAAATTAAAAATTTACTCGTACCGTAAACTTTCTATGGGGTCTAATTTTGCGGCGCGGCTTGCAGGAATGATACCGGAAAGTAAGCCAACCAACACGCATAAAAAAGAAGCTGATATTACCCATTTCCAAGGCATGTAAAAACCAATACCTAACTGAAAAGAAAGCAGGTTGCCTAAGCCCACACCTAAAATAATACCAAGCGTACCACCTATTAAACAAATAACTACGGCTTCCATTAAAAACTGGTTGCGTATTAATTGCGCGGTGGCTCCAAGCGATTTACGGATACCTATTTCGCGTGTGCGTTCTGTAACAGATACTAACATAATATTCATTAAACCGATGGCTGCACCCAATAAGGTAATTACACCTATTAGCGTTGCGCCGATGGTAACTTTTTTAATATTATCTATAAGCATATTAGCCAATGAATCTGATTTGGTAATTTCAAAATTAGCCTGCTCGGTAATTTTTACTTTACGTATTTGCCTAAACAATCCGGTAGCTTCGGCAATGGCAGCTTCCATTAAAGACGAAGTTGGTGTGTAAACACTAATAGTAAAAGTGGCATCTTTTTTAGGAAAATTACTGCGTGCGTTTTGTATGGGTATTAAACAAATTTTATCGCCGCCAAAACCCATACTTGTGCCTTTACTTTTTAAAACGCCTGTAATGGTATATTTACTGCTGCCAATACGTATTTCTTTACCGATAGGATTTTTTTCGGATTTTAAAACGGTGGTTAAAATTTCGTTACCTATTAAAACAGAAGCCGAGCCGTTCAAAATTTCGAAAGAGGAAAAGTTGCGTCCTTGTGCTAACTCATAACCCGATGTGGTTAAATAATCATCATCTATGCCAAACACTTGTATATTTGGGTTTGATTTAGTTGAAAGGTATTGTACTTTACCGGTAAAAGTAGCTAAGGTGGAAACACTTACGGCGGCCGGAAAGTTGAATTTTTCTTTAAACTCTTTACCCTCGTAATACGTTATGCTGGTATATATTTTTGGTTTTTTTCCATCGTTTCCAACGCGCACATTCATTCCACGATTTCTAATGGTAAAGGTGTTGGCACCCATGCCGGCAAAATTACTGCTGATAGAAAACTTTAAAGCATCTATAGCCGTTAATATACCAACCAACGCCCAAATGCCGATAGCAATTATTAATGCCGTTAATATAGTGCGCAAGGCATTAGCCTTAATAGAAGAAAAAGCAATGCGTATATTTTCTGAAACAGGTAGTTGCATAGGCAAATTTACGGCAAAGTTTTTTTGCAGATTTACCGTTGGTGTAGTTTTACTAATTTGTATTTGCGTTAGGGATGGTGGCAGAAAGCCTTTTAAGTAATCTTAAAAGCTTTACGCCTACAGCCCGGCGGTTGTACCCAACCGCAACGCCCAAAAATTATTTATTGCCCCAAACAGTCCAGTTAGTTTCTTCGCTGTTTAATATTCCTAAATAGTTGTGGTAACGTTCGGTATATATCTTCCCTTCTGCTAAAGCGTTTATAACCGCGCAATGCGGTTCGTTAGTATGTGTGCAATTATTAAATTTACAATCATGCATCAATGCTCTAAACTCAGGAAAGTAATGCCCCACTTCTTCCTTTTTCATTTCTACCAAGCCTAATTCTTTTATACCGGGCGTGTCAATAATATAACCGCCGGCATCCAGCTTATGAAGTTCAGAAAATGTAGTTGTGTGTTTACCTTTTAAATGTATGGCTGAAAGATTACCGGTTTTTAAATGCAGGTTGGGTTGGATGTTATTTACTAAAGTAGATTTGCCTGCACCGCTATGCCCTGCCAGCAAGGTTAATTTATCTTTCAATAAATTGGTAACAATAACAACATCTTCTTTTTTTAAAGCAGAAATTTCTATACACTCATAGCCAATAGATCGGTACATATCCATCACATCTTGCTGCTGTTTTTTTAGTTCGTCATCCAGCAGATCGCTCTTATTAAAAATTATTTTTGCAGGTATTCTGTAAGCTTCTGTTGTAACTAAAAAACGGTCTATAAATCCTGTAGAGGTTCGTGGATACACTAACGTTGCCAATAAAAAAGCCTGGTCTAAATTAGCGGCTAATATATGTGTTTGCTTAGATAAATTTAATGATTTACGAATAATGTAATTTTTGCGCGGGTGTATTTTTATAATAAGTGCGCTATCTTTTGTTTGCTCAATTTCTACGTAATCTCCCACCACAACCGGGCTTGTGCTTTTACGAAGTTGCAAGCGTATCTTACCTGCCAGGTTTGCGATTACAATATCGCCTGCGTCAGTACACACACGGTATAAATTTCCTGTCGATTTTAAAATAAGGGCACGTACGCTCACACTTTTTTTAATTGCTTGTATTCTTTGTAAGCTTTCTCTACCTTTTTAAACCAGGCCTTGCCATACTTACGTGTAAGTGGTGTTTCTAAAAATTTATATACCGGCACATTTAGTTTTAAACCGCAGGCACAACCATCTTTGCAAATTTCCCATCTATGGTAATTAAGCGCATCATGCGTTTTATTGGGTGTAATTCGTATTGGGTATAAGTGGCAAGAAATTGGTTTCTGCCAATCAATAACGCCATCTTTATGCGCCATTTCTATCGCGCACTTAGCCCAATTATTTTCATCAAAAACAACAAAAGCACATTCTTTTTCTTTGCCAACTAGCGTGGTGGTGTAATCGCCATCACTATCTAACACATACGGGCCATGTTTTTCAATAGCCTTTAAACCTTTTTTGTTCAAATAGGGTTTTACCTTATCCAAAATAGCTTCTATAATGGGTAATTCATCGAGGTCAAGCGGTGCGCCACTCTCGCCGCTAATACAGCATTCACCTTTACAGGCATTTAAATCGCAGACAAATTTTTCGTCAAAAAGTTCATCTGATATAATTGTTTTATCTATCGAAATCATTTCACTGCTAATTTACGTATAAAAGCAATTACTGCCATATTTTTAACGGCTTGGGCGTTCCGGCTTTGCATCATTTTTTACTATGTAAAGAAACAGTAGCGCCGTCGGGCTTTGCGGTTCAATCTTTTGTGAGTACAAAAAAGGATTTCTCCTACAATCCCTAACGCAAATACACATTATTTTGTAAATTTACCAAATGAGCAGGTTCAATAAAATAGCTGTCTTTTTTTTATTTTTCGTAAGCCTGTTCATGGCTGTTTCATTTAACAAACCGCCAAAAAATAAATTAACCATACACGTAAAAAATTACGTTGGTAATACAGTTTTAAATTTAGATTCTTCTTACCGAAATGAACTTGGGCAGGCATTTACCATAACCAATTTTAAATACTACATAAGTAATATTTGCTTAAAACAAGCCGACGGAAAAAAATATCAATCAGAAGATTATTTTTTAGTGGATGAATTCGAAAATGATTCCAAAAAACTCATCTTAAATAATGTACCCGAAGGAAATTATACTTCTATAGAATTTACAATAGGTGTGGACAGCCTACACAATTGCAGCGGCTTACAAAATGGTGCTTTAGACCCAACCAACGGTATGTTTTGGGCATGGAACACAGGTTATATTTTTTTAAAATTAGAAGGTATATCACTACAATCAAAATTACCTGGCCATATTTTTGAATATCATATCGGTGGTTTTAAAAAGCCAAGCAATTGCATTCGTAAAATAAACATTGAGTTTAAAAATAATTCTTTAGTTATTGAAAAAAAATCCTCTTCGCTCATTATAAAAGCAGATGCAATGCAGGTTCTTAAACAACCAACCAACATAGATTTTGTTACGCTTCCATCTGTTACTGATTTTAGATATGCTACGCTTATTGCAGATAATTACGCAGATATGTTTAGCTTTCTCGAAATAAAAAATGAAAAGTAAATTTATCTATACACTTTCCTGTCTACTTTTTATTTTTTTGGTCGGGTTTACTATTAATTATATAGATTTTTCTATTACACAAAAAGATGTTGAGATCAAAATTCCAAAAGGTTTTCCTAAACTTATTTATAATCTCGAAAAAAATAAAGTTACGCCCGCGGGTTTTACCCTGGGAAGAAAACTTTTTTACGACCCAATCCTATCAAAAGATAATACCATTAGTTGTGCAAGTTGCCATCAGCAGTTTGCTGCTTTTTCACAAATAGATCATGCGCTTAGCCATGGTATAAACGGATTGCTTGGTAAACGCAATGCGCCAGCACTTCAAAATTTGCTTTGGAAAGATGCATTTATGTTAGATGGTGGCATTAATCATTTAGATCTTCAGCCAATTTCTCCCATTACTAATCCGCTGGAAATGAATGAGAGTTTGGTAAATGTGCTAAAAAAATTACAGCAAAATAAAATGTATGTAAGTATGTTTAAGGAAGTTTATAAAGACAGTTTAATTACTTCTGATAAACTTTTAAAATCACTCTCACAGTTTTTAGTTCTTCTCATCTCAGCCGATTCGCGTTACGACAGGTATAAACATGGTAAGGATACACTTTCTAAAGATGAGGTTAACGGATTAAAATTATTCAGGACTAATTGTGCAGGATGTCATAAAGAGCCTTTGTTTACCGATAACTCGTATCGAAATAATGGTTTAAGCATAGATAAATTTTTAAAAGATTCAGCAAGATTAAATATTACCGGCTTAAGGACTGATCTATTAAAATTTAAAGTCCCGAGCCTAAGAAATATTGCCGTAACATATCCATATATGCACGACGGGCGGTTTAATGGTTTGCAACAAGTATTAAATCATTATACAAAAAAATTTGTAGCCACAGATATAGTAGATCCTCTTTTGCAAAAAGGAGTTTCTTTAAACGATCAGGATAAAAAAGATATTATTTCGTTTTTAAAAACACTAACGGATAAAAAATTTCTGCATGATGTAAGGTTTAATAATCCTAATATTCGTCCTTATATACCACCCATAAAAAAAGAAGCGCCTACGATTTTAAATGAAGATCAACTTATTATAAATTATAGAACCTTATGGGATTCTTCACACGTAAAAATAATAAAATTAATTCCTCAATATGCTTCTTATATAGATTCACTCGATGATATTCTCAGGCAAATTGCCCAGCAATCTAAAAATAAAAGGTATATAAAACTGGATGCGCTGCACCAGGGATTAATTAATAGTGAAAAGCATAAAGAAGCGGTAAAAAATTATATAAAGTATGGACAGCCAGCAAATAGGGAAGAAGTAATGGAGCCTTGCAAACAACTTCTAAAAGAATCTGGTGCAACCGATATTGAATTACAATTAAAAAAACAGACAAAAAAAGGCTGGCTTGTGCAGGTTAATTACATGTATAAAAATAGCAAAGGCGATTTAAGTAAAAAATCAATGGTTCTAATAGTTGAATATAACCCACTTACCAAAAAATTTATAGTTTTTAACCCTAAACAAACAGTACATTAGCTTAATAAATATAAAAGTAAAGTAATTATGAATAAAGAATTGATCATTAAAAACAGCATTACTATTGATGCACCTGTGGAGAAAGTGTGGGACGCGCTAACGAATTCTGCACAAACCAAAAAATATATGTTTGGTTGTGAAACAGTATCAGATTGGAAAGTTGGCAGCACTTTATTATGGAAAGGTACTTATGAAGGTAAAGAGATGACCTTTGTAAAAGGTACTATTGTAAGTATTGAACCCAATAAAAAACTTGTTTATACTGTTTTCGATCCAAACTCAATTATACAGGATATACCGGCAAATTACCTGAATGTTACCTATGAATTAGTACCTGAAAAAGAACATACTGTTTTAAATGTTATCCAAGGCGATTATGCGACGGTTGCAGAAGGAGAAAGAAGGTATAAAGAATCTTACAACGGAGGAGAAGGTTGGAATCCAATATTAATTGAAATTAAAAAAATTTTAGAAGGAACTAAGTAGGCTTCAAATCACTTAAATTTCTTTACGCATTCTTGCTACCGGAATATCAAGTTGCTCGCGGTATTTAGCTACGGTTCGCCTGGCAATGTTATAGCCTTTATCTTTTAAAATGTTGCAAAGGGCATCATCGGTTAATGGTTTACGTTTATCTTCCGCTCCAATAAAATCTGATAATATTTTTTTTACTTCTCTTGAGGAAACCTCTTCACCACTATCTGTACTTAAAGATTCTGAAAAGAAAAATTTTAAAGAGATGGTGCCAAAAGGTGTTGTAACATATTTGCTATTAACCACACGCGATACAGTTGAAATATCAAGACCAACTTTTTCAGCTATATCTTTTAAGATCATAGGCTTTAATTTGGTTTCATCTCCGGTTAAAAAATATTCTTTTTGCTGTTTCATAATAGCATTCATTGATATTAGCAATGTTTGCTTACGTTGAAAAAGTGCTTCAATAAACCATTGGGCGTTTTCTACCTTATTCTTAATAAATCCGGATGCTTCTTTAGAATTTTTATCTTTTTGTTTATTATAACGAGTAAGCATTTCTAAATATTCATCGCTTACTTTAAGATCAGGCATATTACGCGATGTTAGACTAAGCTCTAGCTCGCCATCGTTATTGGTAAGCGCAAAATCGGGTATTACCTCTTGCCTATTTTGGGTTGATATCTCAGAAGTGCTGCCGGGTTTTGGGTTTAGTTTAGTGATCTCGTTTAAAATATCTTTTAATTCATCTTCGGTAATATTAAGCTTACGTGCAATTTTATCATAATGCTTACGCGAAAATTCATCCATGCAGTTTTTTACTATATCAATAGCATAATGCACTTCTTTTGTTTTGTGCGGGTTACGCTCTAACTGCAATAACAAACATTCTTGTAAACTGCGTGCTGCAATACCGGGTGGGTCAAGGCTTTGCAAAAGTTTTATCATTTCTTCTACTTCGGTATCGTTGGTAATAATGTTTTGTGTAAAGGCAAGGTCATCTACCAAAGAATGTGTATCCCTCCTTATGTACCCATCATCATCAATGCAGCCTATTAAATAAAGCCCAATAGTGTATTTATCTTCATGTACATCTAATAAGCCAAACTGTTCTTCCAATATATCATGAAAATCATTCAGTTCTCTAACAGGCGTTTCTTTTTGGTCATTGTCTTTGCCGTTATTATTTATTTGGTATTTAAAGTCAGAAAATTCATCTTCATCCACATAATCTTCGTAACTTATATCATCGTTTTGTAGTCCTACTTCTTCAACTTCCCTGTCATCCTTATCAATATTCTCAGCAGCTTCTGTTTCGTTGTCCACATCGTTTACAGAAGAATCTTCATTTGTAAAATCTTCTTCGCCATCTGCATTATTATCATCTTCTTCCAACGCCGGATTAAGTTCTAACTCTTCTTTAATACGTTGCTCCAGCGCCATAATAGGCAACTGTATCAGTTTCATTAACTGAATTTGTTGCGGAGAAAGTTTTTGTTGCAGTTTTAAAAACTGCGATTGTTTTAATGCCATAAACGTGTACCAAAAATACAAATACTTCTCTATTCAACGAAACCAAAAAAAAGATGCCTGTACAAAAATCATTTTGTAATTTTAGCCTCGTTTAATTAGCGTAATAAATGAAAATTTTAAAATTTGGTGGCACAAGCGTAGGTTCGGCAGAAAGAATGCAGGTTGTTGCTACTCTTATTAAAAAAAATACAGAACCTGTTATTGTTGTTTTAAGTGCTATGAGCGGCACGACCAATAATTTAGTTGAATTATCAAACTATTTGTATGCAAAAGATCATTTAAGGGCAAACGAAATAATATCAGTTTTAGAAAATAAATATAAGCAGGAAATAAAAAAATTATACACTTTAGAAAAAACACTACATAAAGCCGAACAATTTCTAAAATATCATTTCGATCATCTGCGCTCTTTTACGCTGGATATGTTTACTGTTAATGAAGAGAAAGCTATTCTTGCTCAAGGCGAATTATTATCTACCGCTATGTTCCAATTCTATTTAGAAGAAATAAACGAACCATCCGTTTTATTACCGGCGCTTAATTTTATGCGCATAGATGAAAACGAAGAGCCTGACCTTACTTACATTGAAAAAAACATTAAAATAGAATTAGAAAAAAATAAAGGCTTTAAATTTTATATAACACAAGGATTTATTTGCCGTAATGTTTTTGGCGAAATTGATAATTTAAAACGCGGTGGAAGTGATTATACAGCTTCGTTAATAGGTGCGGCCATACATGCAGAAGAAATTCAAATATGGACTGACATTGACGGCATGCACAATAACGACCCGCGTGTGGTTGATAAAACATTTCCTATAGAAGAACTTTCTTTTGATGAAGCAGCTGAGTTAGCTTATTTCGGCGCAAAAATTTTACATCCTACTTGTATCCTTCCTGCACAAAAGCGTAACGTGCCGGTAAAATTATTGAATACCATGCAGCCTGATGCAAAAGGTACAACCATTTCTAAAAAGTCTGTTAGTACTGGCATTAAAGCGGTTGCGGCTAAAGATGGTATAACTTCGGTAAGTATTAAATCAGCAAGGATGTTATTGGCTTATGGTTTTTTAAGATCGGTATTTGAAGTTTTTGAACGACATAAAACTCCTATCGATATGATCACTACATCAGAGGTAGCGGTTTCTTTAACGATAGATACTGATAAACACCTGAAAGAAATTATTGAAGAACTTAAAATTTTTGGGCAGGTAACTTTTGATACAAATCAAACTATCATTTGCATTGTGGGTAATGTTAGTTTAGATAAAAGTGGCTATGCGCAAAAAGTTTTTAATGCTTTAAGTGAGATACCTATACGTATGATATCTTATGGAGGAAGCGAACATAATATTTCTGTGCTTGTAAAAAGCGAGTATAAAAAACCAGCATTGCAGGCTCTTAATAACGGTTTATTTAATTAGTAAGGTATGTCGGCATTACATAAGTACCACTCGTTTTTCTCGCTACATAAAACCCCTTTTTATTTTTATGATACCGAGTTGTTAAAACAAACGCTTGTGGAAATAAAAAGGGCTTCATCCGTATATAATTACCATATACACTATGCGTTAAAAGCAAACACAAATGACACTTTATTAGAAATAATTAAAGAAGGCGGTTTTGGCGCTGATTGTGTTAGTGGTAATGAAATTAAAAAATCGGTAGAGCTTGGTTTTGATCCCGCTCATATTGTTTTTGCAGGTGTGGGTAAAAGTGATGATGAAATAAATTATGCGATAGAACAAAATATATTTTGTTTTAATTGTGAAAGTATTCCTGAAATAGAAGTTATTAATAACTTAGCTAAACAACAAAATAGGATAGCGCAAATTGCTTTACGGATAAACCCAAATGTTGATGCACAAACACACAAGTATATAACCACGGGTTTAGAAGAAAATAAGTTCGGTATTAATTTTCATGAACTGCCTGATGTATTGGATATATTAAAAAAATGTACGCACATAAAATTAATTGGATTACACTTTCATATCGGTTCGCAAATAACAGACCTTAACCCGTTCAAAAATTTATGCACACGTGTAAATGAGATACAGCAATGGTTTACAAAACGCGGTTATCATTTGCCCCATCTTAATTTGGGTGGTGGTTTAGGTGTTAATTATAATAAACCTGATGAGGAAGCTATCTGTAATTTTGAAGATTTTTTTTCCATATTTAAAAAGTTTTTAAGCGTACAACCTAATCAACAAATACATTTTGAATTAGGAAGAGCTATTGTAGCTCAATGTGGCAGCTTAATTTCAAGAGTGTTGTATATTAAAAAAGGCACAAATACCAACTTTGCTATTTTAGATGCGGGAATGACAGAATTGATTCGTCCGGCATTATACCAAGCTTATCATAAAATTGAAAATGTAACAGCGCTTATACAACGCGTAACTAATAACGTGCCGCATAAGTATGATGTGGTGGGTCCTATTTGCGAAAGTAGCGATTGCTTTGGTAAAGCGGTTGAATTGCAAGAAACTTTTCGGGGCGATCTAATTGCTATTAGAAGCGCTGGGGCTTACGGAGAGGTGATGAGTTCGCAATATAATTTGCGAGATAAAGTAAAATCTTTTTTTGATATAGAAACTACATAAATATGGTAAGAGTATTTGTAAGCCCATCTCATTTATGTACCCTTTACATGATTATGTATGCAAAAAGTACATACAAAGATTGGTATAATGATGTATTGATCTTAGATACGCCGCCAAAAAAGCAATCTCTAATTAAAGTAATTAGTGATACACAATATGTTTATCCATGGGCAAAAATTATAAACTTGGCTACTCCTTTAACTGATGAAACAGATTTTACTACTTCAACGCGTAAAAACCTAACCCGAAAAATTAAAGGCAATTTTTTTGCAAAACCTTTCTATGATTTTTTGTTGAAACGATATCTTAGTAAACAACAAAGCAAAGAAGCGCAAATGATAGTGTCTCAATTAGCTAAATTAGGGGAGGTTATAGAAGTAAATATGGTAACCCAAACCGGAATTAATAGTTCTTTATTTACACTTTACCCAACTGCTACTGTAAATTATTTTGAACACGGGCAAGGAGATTATTTTTATATTCAAAAAATTACTACTCTAAATTTTAATTTTTACTGCCTGTTCACTTATAAATTTAAAAGTTATTTAGAAAAAAAAGGGCAAGAAAATGCTTATGTAAACAAATTAAATGTTGACGGTTTTGATTTGTTGGCTAAACAAGTTATTGATAGAGATCCCAATGGAGATGAAGTAAAATCGGTATTAAATATTCCGGGCAAAATTGTTTTAATTTTATTAGAGAACATGCAGGTATATAATGTACCTGAAAATTTTTATACCGATTATCTTGACCTATGTGTAGCACAAATAGCTAGACCAGAAGAATATACCTTTATACTAAAACCGCATCCGGGCCAATCATTCAGGTCTATCGAAATATCCAAAGAACATATGCTTAATAAATTAAAGCTTAAAACTATGGTTACAGAAACCAGTAATTCGATAAGTTATAGTGTAGAAGTTTTATTTACGCTATGGAAAGATAAAACAGAACATGTTTTCTGCGTGTTTTCTTCGGCCTTGTTTTATATTGCCAAATTATATAGGAATGATCAAACAAAATATTATTATGCGTATAATTTTTTTAAGAAATATATAAAAAACGCGCCTCCGCAAATCGCCTCTAATTATTATGCTTTTGAGGAACTACTTGAAAATGTATTTACAGAAAACTGTATAGATATGTCTAAATAAACGTCTTCTTAAAAGAATTTAATTCTTCCTTTATTTCTTTGATAGAAAAAACTTTCAAAACAATCAAAAGAGTAATAAAAGTAGCCGACGTAACCGTACCGCGAAACAATATCAATAGATAATAATTTTCTGCTTTTATTAAAAAAGCTAAGAAAATAGAAAGTAAAATTATCGCTAATACTTTAAGATTGTCTTTTGTAAAAGGTTGCATATTTAATTTTATTTTAATAAAGATAAACCTCAATAAATTATGAAGGATAGAAGCTGTGCAAGTAGCGATGGCTGCACCCATAATGCCAAATCTTGGAATTAAAAGTATATTTAAAATTATGGTAACCACTAATAACGATGAATAGAAAATAGCACCCAGTTTATAATAATTAGAGTAAGTTATAATAGAATAATTTACGCCACTTGCCGAATTTATAAAGGCTCCCAGGCAAATGATAATAGTAACAATAGCACCTGAAGAATAATCGTGAGGCAATAAACTTAAAAGCGGTTTTATACAAACAATTAAAACACTAGCTAATAAACCGCAAAATATCATTAAGTATTTGGAAGATAGTTTGTATATTTTTTCAATTTCAGATAGATTATTTTGCGCAAATAGTTTCGCTATTTTTGTGCCGGCAATTTTTTCTAAAGCAGATAGCGGTGTTTCTATCACAAGGCCTATAAACGCTGCGATAGAATAAATGCCCAGCTGTTCTAAAGATTCATATCTTGCTACAAAGTTAACATCAATAAATTTCATACACACACCGGTAATTTGCATAAAGGAAGATATTAATCCAAAACGCAATATTTCTTTTAAGTGAATGTTAGCTGAAAAGAAAGTAAAATTAAAGGTTGGATGATCAAAATACGTTATCATAGCAAAAAGCAACACCAGTTGTATAAAATAAATAATGGATAAGGAAAATATATACGTGTTTTGCGTGGTTAACCCGTAAGAAAACAGTAAAATACAAATTATAAAACCTGCACGGTTTAATATTTCATTAATAAAAGTTGATATACTGCTTTTATTTATAGCATTGCAGTAGGCAGTAAATGAAAAAACAATGCTGTTTAAAAAGGCAATAAGCATAATTGGAAAAAAATAGCTTGCAATTATATCTGCGTTTTTGCCATAAAAGTTTAAAATATTTTTTTCAAAAAGTATAGCTAGTGTAAGGAAAAGTAAAAAACCAATTAATGGAAACAGGATAACAATAGTAAAAAAGTTGTTATGTTTCTTTTCTATATCATAGTAAAGAGGGAGAAATTTTACCGTTATTGAGGTAATGCTAAGGCTTGAAACAGATGCAAAGATAGTGGACAAGGATATTACTAAACGGGTAATACCAATTTGTTCTTTACTTAAAAAAAAAGGTTGTATATACAGCGTACTTATAATACCAAGAACAATGCCTATATATGTATAAGCGGTATTTTTTATTCCCTGTCGCCTTACAACTGTCACCTTATAATTTTTTCAAAGATTTTTTTATAGAAGCGCCGGCTGTTTTATGAATGTAATTTAATTTTGATATTACCATATAATTGAGCACAATAGCTACTCTTTCTTTGCCTTTGGCTTGTGGATAACCTCTGTGAATACCATTTTGATTTGAAATTATCAAAGAGCCTTTATGGCCGGTACCAATAATTTCTTTTTCTTTATTATAAGAAGGCATATCTGTACTTCTGTTTTTTTTCACGAAAAGATTTTTTATTAAATTATAATAAACCTTTGGTGAAAAACGATCTGAATTTTTTATGAAAGAATAAGGGCCAAAAGATTTATCAGAAACATGGGTTAAATAAATGAAGGCTTTATAAATAACAGGTTGGCAATTATCTACATGGTAAATGCGTGTATTTTCAACACTTCTATTTATGTAAGCATGAATACTTGTTAAATATATATCACAGGTAGTTATTGGTTTTAAGATATTTTCAATGGTAGAATAATTTAATTTTAGGTGTATACTTTTATCAATATTATAAATATCTATCATGCCTTTATCAGGCCCATTTTCTGTTTTTGAATTTCGGTGCTCTATAAATGTTCCGTTATCAAGTTTAGTTGTAATGGGATTGTCTTCTGAGATTGAGATTATTTGTTTGTATAATTCATTACAATAATTGGCTTCTAAAAAGTTTTTTACTTTAACAAAACCTGTTTCAAATAATTCTTTAGAATGTTGGTTGCCCGAATTTTTATCGTAATCCCAATGGTGAATAAGGTTAATGAAATCTTGCAAAATTAACGACAGTACATTTTTTACCGTATCCATTAATTTTTGCATAACTTAGTTTTTAAGTTTAACATAAAGTAATTCTACCGCATAATATTTTTGCATGGGCCTGGGTATTAAATAAATTTGGTATCCTTTATGTATCGCAATTGCATTTAGGTTATCTAATTCATTAAAAAATTCTGGTACATTTTTTTTAGGACGTTCAAACTCGGCAATTATTTGTGTAGGAAAAATATCTTCGTTAAAAAATTGTATCATTGCGGGTAGTGCGGCTCCTTCAATATCCATTTTTAGCACATCAATTACTTTCCCATTATGGCCTAGTAGTTTCATGATTGAACCAAGTGTGTAACATGGCGCATCAAAACGGTTAGCAGATGCAATGTCTAACACAGCACTTGCAGATCCACCCAAATTAGCTGTATAAAAAGATAGCACTTTATCTTCTTTCCATAGGCCTATGGGTTTGTAATTAAACTTATCGTAATGGGCGTAATTATCTTTTATATATTCAATGCTAAGTGGTGTTGGATCAAACATATTTACAACGCAACCAATTTTTTTACTAATGTCTAATTCAAAACCTACATCATTTAATATTCCGAATGAATAAATTAAACTTAAGGGCGTTAAAGCAATTCTTTTATCTAAAAAATAATTACTGTAAGCAATGTGATTATTATCGATGACTTTAAATTGCTTCTCGTATTTCTTTGTAAGAAGTCTGTTCTTATTTAAAAAGTAATGAATGTTAGAAAATTTAATAGTTCTGTAAAAACTCCAAAATAAATTGGTTAAACCTTTTTTAAAGGTGCGGTTTTTTATATTTGTTACAATTTTTTGACTTATTGAAGTCATAAGAATAATTTAACGCAAATTTATCATTTTTATTTACTGTTGTACAATAAAAAAGCCCCTGCATTTCTGCAAGGGCTTTCATTATAGATTCAGTGTTAATTATTGGATGATGATCTTTTGTACTTCTACACTTTTACCATTGGTAATAGTTAGCATATACAAACCTTTTTGTAAACCTGTAAGATCTAAGTTTACTGTATTATCATTTACCGAAGATTTAAACACTTCTTTACCGATCATATCAGTTATAAACATAATAGTACCTGAATTTACAGATGGTATATTTACCGTAACTAAACCAGTGCTAGGGTTAGGATAGATAGATATTTTGTTAGAGTTTGAGACCTGCGCAATACCGGTACACAAGCTAACTACTACTGTTGAAGTAATAGAAGATTTACAAGTTGCTAAAGAACCGGTTACAATATATATAGTAGTAACAGTTGGGCTTGCGCTAACACTTGCCCCAGTAGTTGAACTTAAGCCAGTTGCAGGTGTCCAAGAATAACTTGTTGAAGTGCCGCTTGCTGTTAATACCACAGTACCTGTTGAAGTAGGGCAAATAGTACCTGAGTTAACTGTTAATGTTGGTGTAATTCCTGCATTTACAGT
Source organism: Bacteroidia bacterium (assembly GCA_038206945.1). Classification (GTDB taxonomy): domain Bacteria; phylum Bacteroidota; class Bacteroidia; order B-17B0; family Aurantibacillaceae; genus PALSA-968. Next base: position 64,717 of record JBBRAG010000004.1, read on the forward strand.
AACTGTAAATGTATTGTAGCTTTTACAAACGCCCGCTGTACCTGTAACAGTATAACTTGTTGTAGTTGTAGGGCTTGCAGTAACGTAAGCACCGGTCGTAGTATTTAAACCAGTGTTTGGAGTCCAAGAATATGTTGTTGCTCCTCCTGCGTTAAGAACCGCATGACCACCAGTACAAATTGTATCAAATTTATTAACGGTAATAATAGGGTTTGTAACTTGAGTAACAGATATGCTAATTGTTTGTGTATTTACACAACCTGCAGCTGCCCCGGTAACGGTATAAACAGTTGTAGAAGTTGGATGTACAGTTACAGTTGAAGTAGTAGCCATTGTTGACCATGTATAACTAGCTGCACCCATTGCAGTAAGCGTAGTAGAATCGTTTAAGCAAATGTTACTTTTTGTTGCAGTAACGTTAATAGGACAAGATTGTGCAATTTTCGGACCTATATATTTATTCATTCCACCTAAACCAAAAGGCATTGTATTATCAGCAAAGCTACCTGCCCAACCGTGCATAGAATCAATCATTTGTACTTCTACCATTCTAAAAGGTGCAGTTGTACCCATATCTAATAAATTCCATGTTAAGCCATCATCTAAAGTAACAGATGTTACATAACCTGTATTACCGGAGTTAACTCCAGTTGACATGTAAGCATTTCTGCCGGGTATAGCGCAAAAAGCATACAAACCTGTATTAACAGGATCTATAGTAACAGCGCTCCAGGTAAGACCCCCGTTAGATGTTTTCTTTAAAGTATTAGTAGTAGCAGTTGTAGTAGCTAAACCCCAACAAATACCATTTAAAGAATCTCTAAAAGCTAAACCTTGTACACCACCTGCCAAACCAATAGTGCCCGTATTTACATTCCACGTTTGTCCACTATCTAAAGAAGTGTAAACACGGCCTTTGTTTGTGCCATACCACATTCTTTTACCATGGGTAGTATAAGAGTTTGTTAAACCATATTCTCCCGAAGTTGGGTTAGGAATATTAGCATCAGCTACACGCGTCCAGGTTGCACCGGCATTATGGGTGCGCCAAATCTCAAATTCATCTGATGGGCCGCCGCCGGTATTTCCGTTTGGATCTCCCATGCATAAACCATTCATTGTATCCCAAAAATAAACAAAATCAGGAAAGTTATTGGCACCTAAAAACATAGTTGTGGTATCAGTAGCAGTTGTCCAGGTGGTACCACCGTTAACAGTTTTGCGGATTTTCCCGCTTCTTCCGTCAGCAGCTTTATCATAAACAGCTACATAAGCTGTTAATGAATCTAATGCGATGATGTTTGCAGGATTAAAATCATTTGTATCAGGCAAAAAGGCACGTTGTGTAAAAGTGCCACCATTAGAAGTTCTAGTAATTTGATTGGTTGCACGTGTTGGATTAGATCCGTCGTAAACAACAGCCCAAGCTATGTTAGAATCAACCACGCTCATGTAACGAACGCCAAATGATGTATCAACATTAATATTATGCGGCTGCCAAATGGCAGATTGGCCAAATGAAGCGCCCATTGCGGCAACAAACAGCGAAAGTGTAAGTACTAATTTTTTCATTTTTTTTTATTTAGTTTTTTTAATTTAAGCAAATATATCATTTTTTTTGCATTAAAAAATCGTTATTTTTTCTTAAAAGTTGATATAAAGTTCTTTGTAAAATCGCTTAAAACCAAGGTGCCGCTCATCATAGCGCGTTCAATCAATAAGGTATCCCAATTTTCGGTGCCTTCCCACATGATAGTTTTTAACATTTTCATTGCTTCCGGGCTGCTGGCGGCTAATTTTTTTGCCAAGTTTAATACAGCTGCATCTAAATTTTCTGTAGTTTTAAAAACCTGTGCGTATAAGCCTTTTTGTTGTGCAAAGGCTGCATCCTGCCATTCGCTGGCTTCAATGGTAAGCTGACAAAAAGCAGAGGTGCCCATTTTACGTTCTACGGCTGGGCCAACCACAAACGGACCAATGCCAACGGCCAGTTCACTTAATTTAATAGAGGCGCTTTCATGCGCAAAGGTATAATCTCCTGCAGAGGCCAAACCAACCCCGCCACCCACGGCTTTGCCCTGTACACGTACTAATACAAATTTCGGGGCTTTTCGCATGGCGTTTATTACTTTGGCAAAGCCAGAGAAAAATTTTTTACCGGTTTCTATATCTTTAATGGCTATGAGTTCATCAAAAGAAGCGCCTGCGCAAAAAGTTTTATCACCATCACTTTTTAAAATAATAACTTTAGCATCCACATTATTTCCGGCTTTTTCTATTTCTGTGGCTATGGCTTGCAAAATAGTGCCGGGCAACGAATTGCTTTGAGGATGAAAAAATGTAACGGTGGCTATTCCGTTTTCCATATTGCTTTTTACATATCCGTTTTCCATATTTTTAATTGATTTTTTTTCAAAAGTAGAAAAATCATTTCTAAAAAGTACCTTTGCACTGTTTTTATGAAGATTAAAATATTTTTTACTATTTTTTTAAGTTGTTTGCTTTTATCTGTCTCGGCAAACAAAGACAGTACGCTTATTAAAAAAATTGAAAAAAATGTAAAGCTACTTATTATTCCTGTTTTGTATTACACACCCGAAACTAAGTTGGGTGGTGGCGCAGCAGGAGTTTTTAGATTTAAACAAAAAAAAGAACCCGATAGTTTGCGGCACTCTAATGTGTTGTTTGCATTATCTGCCACACAATTAGGCCAAATTGTATTGGGCGCACCTTTTCAGTTTTGGTTTAATAAAGAAAAATATAATATTTATGGCGAGCCTGCTTACCAAAAAGTAAATTACTTGTTTTTCGGCATTGGAAATCATGTGGCAAAAAATTTTCAAGAAAAATATTATGCCTCATACCCACGATTGCGTTTAGCTGCCTTGGTGCGTGTATATCCGCATATTTACGCGGGCTTACGCTATGTGTTTGATTACACAACTTTATCTAAATTAAGTCCTACCGATTCGTTAATAAAAGGAACCATTGCCGGTAGTAGGGGTGGGGTAGTATCAGGCATTGGCGGCACTATAAAATATGATAACCGCGATAATCAGTTTTACCCAACCAAAGGATATTACGTAGAATTATATGCCTTAACAGATAGTAAAATAACAGGCAGCAATTATCGCTTTGATAAATATTCGTTAGATATGTCAACCGCGGTGGCCTTACCCTATAAGCAGGTTATAGTTTTTAATGCCTATGGTATAATTACAACGTGCAACGTGCCTTTTTATCACCTGGCATTGCTTGGTGGCGAAAAAAAAATGCGTGGTATTTACGAAGGTAAATATCGCGATAGAGATTGCTGGGTATTGCAGGCAGAATACCGCGTACCTTTATTTTGGCGTTTTGGGCTGGTAGCTTTTACAGGTATTGGCAGTGTGGCACCAAAGCTAAAGGATTTTAATTATAAATATATTTATGCTACTTATGGTGGCGGTTTTCGCTTTGTAGTTGATAAAAAGCAACACCTTAATCTGCGTTTTGATGTGGGAGTTAATAACTTGCATGCAAATTACTACCTAACCATTGGCGAGGCTTTTTAAATGAATTCAAAACTATTAAAAGCAGGAGATAAAATAGCTGTTGTAGCTACAGCGCGAAAAATTTGTGCAGAAGAACTTGTTTTTGCAACTAATACTATAAAAAGTTGGGGCTTGCAGCCGGTATTAGGAAATAATATTTTTGCCATAAAAGATCAATTTGCGGGAAGTGATGCGCAACGCGCCGAAGATTTACAATGGGCTATTGATGATATTGAAATAAAAGCCATTCTAATTGCAAGAGGCGGTTATGGCACGCTTAGAATTGTAGATACTGTAAATTTTGAAAAATTAAAAACTTATCCTAAATTAATTATCGGTTATAGCGATGTTACAGTTTTACACTCACACATTCACACACATATTGGTATTCCTACTTTGCATGCAACTATGCCTATTAATTTTTCTAAAAATGCAGAAGCGGTTGAAACACTACGCAAATGCTTATTCGGAGAAACTGTTTCCTTTCAATTTCAATCAAATACATTAAATAAAAAAGGAGACGCAACAGGTATTTTAGTTGGCGGAAATCTTTCTTTATTATATGCGTTATCAGGAACTGAAAGTGATATCGATACAAAAGGCAAAATTTTATTTGTGGAAGATTTAGATGAATATCTTTATCATATTGATAGAATGATGCTTAATTTAAAACGAAGCGGAAAACTTGAAAATCTTGCCGGTTTTGTTATTGGCGGCTTTACTGACATGAAAGACAATACAATTTCTTTTGGAAAAACAGTAGAAGAAATAATTTTAGATGCCGTGAAAGAATATAATTTTCCGGTATGTTTTAATTTCCCTGCCGGACATATAGATCGTAATCTTGCTTTGTTCTTAGGGAAAGAAATTAATTTGAAAGTCGGCGAAGCAAATTGCTCACTGACTTTCTAAATTTTATTATTTACTTAAATACAAATTACGTTCGCTGTAAATATTTTGGAAGTATTCATCATACAAATCGTCAATAAAATAAATGGCTTCACCGGTTGATTTCATTTCAGGCCCAAGCTCTTTTTGTATCTCCGGAAATTTCTCATAACTAAATACAGGTATTTTAATTGCATATCCTTTTTTACGCGGGTTGAACGTAAAATCTTTTACTTTCTTTTCGCGAAGCATCACTTTAGTTGCATAATTTACATAAGGTTCATCATAAGCCTTAGCAATAAAGGGCACGGTACGAGACGCGCGTGGGTTAGCTTCAATAATATAAACAACTTCATTTTTCACCGCAAATTGTATGTTAATTAAACCTACTGTTTTTAAAGCGACAGCTATTTTTTTTGTGTGCGCTTCAATTTGTTTCAATACATTTTCGCTTAAATCAAATGTTGGCAGCACAGCATAACTATCTCCACTATGAATACCGGCAGGTTCTATGTGTTCCATAATACCAATGATATACACATCTTCTCCATCGCAAATTGCATCAGCTTCTGCTTCAATGGCGTTCTCTAAGAAATGATCTAATAAGACTTTGTTCTCCGGTAAATCATTCAACAATTTTACAACGTGTTGTTCAAGTTCCTCTTCGTTGATAACAATTTTCATGCTTTGTCCGCCAAGCACATAACTAGGGCGAACCAACAATGGAAACCCTAATTCTTTTGAAAGTGCAATAGCTTCTTCAGCGTCTTCAATCACACCAAATTTTGGATAAGGAATATTATTGTCTTTTAAAAGATTAGAGAAACTTCCTCGGTCTTCAGCTAAGTCTAACGATTTAAAATCGGTACCAATAATTTTAATTCCGTAACGATCTAATTTCTCTGCTAGCTTCAAAGCCGTTTGCCCACCAAGCTGAACAATAAAACCTTCGGGTTTTTCATGCAGAATGATGTCGTAAATATGCTCCCAAAAAACAGGTTCAAAATAAAGTTTATCAGCCGTGCTAAAATCGGTAGAAACTGTTTCAGGATTACAGTTAATCATAATGGTTTCGTAACCACATTCTTTAGCAGCAATAACACCATGCACGCAAGAATAATCAAACTCAATGCCTTGCCCGATACGGTTTGGGCCGCTTCCTAAAATAATGACTTTCTTTTTATCAGAACGAATGCTTTCGTTTTCATCTTCAAATGTAGAATAGTAGTACGGTGTTTTTGCTTCAAACTCAGCCGCGCAAGTATCTACTAATTTATACACACGTTTAATGCCAAGTTCGTTTCGTTTTTTATACACTTCACTTTCTAAACAACGCAGTAAATGTGCAACTTGTCTATCAGCATAGCCTTTTTGTTTGGCTTCGTATAAAAGATCTTTTGGAAGATTTGATAAATTAAATTTAGAAATTTCATTTTCCAACGCAATCATTTCTTCAATTTGCTGAAGAAACCACATATCAATACGCGTTAATTTTTGAATAGTTTTTACAGAGATACCCATTTTCATAGCATCGTAAATCATAAATAAACGATTCCAACTTGGGCGTTCTAAACCTGCTAATAATTCTGCCTGATTGGTGTTTTCTCTACCGTCGGCACCTAACCCATTACGTTTAATTTCTAAACTCTGACAAGCTTTTTGCAATGCTTCCTGAAACGAACGACCAATAGCCATTACCTCGCCAACCGATTTCATTTGGAAACCAAGTTCGCGGTTGCAACCTTTAAATTTATCAAAATTCCAACGAGGAATTTTTACAATAACATAATCAAGCGTTGGTTCAAAGTAGGCAGAGGTAGATTTTGTAATTTGATTTTGTAATTCATCTAACGTGTAACCAATAGCCAATTTACTTGCAATGCGGGCGATAGGATAACCCGTTGCTTTACTGGCTAAGGCCGAAGAACGAGATACACGCGGGTTAATTTCGATGGCGATGATATCTTCATTTACATCATCACTAACAGCAAACTGCACGTTACATCCACCCGAAAAGTTACCAATGCTGCGCATCATTTTAATTGCCATAGTCCGCATTCTTTGATACGTACTATCACTTAATGTTTGTGCTGGCGCCACGGTAATGCTATCGCCGGTGTGCACACCCATTGGGTCAAAATTTTCTATCGAACAAATGATGGCTACGTTATCGTTTTTATCACGAAGCAATTCTAACTCGTATTCTTTCCAACCTAAAACGGCTTTATCAATTAATACTTCGTGAATGGGAGAAGTTTGTAAACCACGATTTAATAAATTATCAAAATCGGCTTTATCGTAAACAACACTTCCTCCGCTACCACCCAGGGTAAACGAAGGGCGAATAACCAAAGGAAAGCCAAACTCTTGTGCAACCGATTTACCTTCTAAAAAAGATTTTGCAATTTTAGACGGAGCCATCGGTATGCCAATTTCATTCATGCGTATGCGAAATAGATCGCGGTCTTCGGTAACTTTTATGGCTTCGGTATCAACACCAATCATGCGTACATTATACTTTTTCCAAATGCCCATATCTTCGCATTTCATGGCGAGGTTAAGGGCAGTTTGTCCGCCCATGGTAGGCAACACGGCATCAATTTTACGTTCTTCTAATATTTTAATGATAGATTTTACTTCTAAAGGCAACAGATAAATATGATCGGCTGTTACTTTATCTGTCATAATAGTGGCGGGGTTGCTGTTTATCAATGTTACCTCAATGCCTTCTTCGCGCAGGCTTTTTGCCGATTGAGAGCCCGAGTAATCAAACTCGCAGGCTTGCCCAATAACAATAGGGCCTGAGCCAATAAGTAAAACAGATTTTATAGAGTTATCTTTCATGAGATTATTTGACAAATGTTACTAAAAAACAAATTGTGCAAAGATAGCGCTGCAATGGCAATTATAAGTAGATGTGGAAAGAATGTTTAAAAGGAGAAGAAACTACCTGATTAAATTTACCTGGCCATGGAAACTAACCCGTTTTCCAAACACATCAGATGCAGAACCTTTGTATACATAGGTGTCTTCGGGTGCACTGCCGCCATTTTTAGTTCCATCCCAAAATTTGGTAATGTTATCTAATTTGGTAACCAATACACCCCATCTGTCATATATATCCATTTCAAAGGTATTTACAAAAGTACCGGCAGCGGCAAAAACATCATTTGCTCCATCTCCATTAGGTGTAAATGTATTTGGAATATATAAAGTAATGTAATCTTTAACAATGATAGACTCGGTAACAGAATCTCTACATCCGTGGATGCTGGTATAATAATAGGTTGCAGCATAATCGCCATATTTAGGGAACATATAAGGAAATGTAGATCCGGTTATCTTAACTCCACCGGAAAGGTTAGCAGAATCTAAATTCCATCCGCCATTGGCTGAAATATTTAATACAATAGCATCTTCTGCATAAACGATTCCTTCGGGCGTAACTAAAAATTGGGTACTTAAAATGTCATCCACATTTATCACTGATGTAGAAGCAGAAGCAACACATCCGTTAGCATCTGTTACTTGTACAGAATATGTTCCAACAACTAAACTATCAGCTGTTTTTAAAGTATCTGCCGGGGTAGTACTCCAAACATATGAGTAAGGCGATTGCCCTTTTGGATTTGCAGTAGCTTTACCAATACCGCTGCTACATATATCCGGACTTTGAGAAGCGGTTACTTTTAGATCGGTGGTATCTCCAATGATAGCTGTTGCAGCTACTGAACAACTATTAATATCAGAAACTATTACGGTATATAGTCCTTGCGCTAAACCTGTAGCTGTTTGTGTAGTTTGTACAGGATTTGTTATACTCCAACTATATGTATAGGGCCCCAAACCACCGTATGTAATGGCATATGCTGTGCCATTTGATGCAGTACACATAGCAGGGGTTGATTGCGTGCTGGTAACAATTTGAGTAGGTTGCGTAATAGATGTAGATGCGGTACTTACACATCCATTCGTAACATCTTTAACGGTTACCGTATAATTGCCGATAGGAAGATTTGTAGCCACACTATTTGTTTGAGCAGACGGCATCCAAACATATGAAAAGTTGCTACTTCCCGGATTTGTAATATTTACGGTTGCTGTTCCATTTGATGAACCAAAACATTTTGTTGGAGAAGATGAAGCTATGGGCGACCACGTAAAACCTGTTGAATAAACAGTGCCGGTATCTATAAGAGAACAATTATTTACGTCTTTAATTAAAACGGTATAAGTTGCCTGAGCTAAGTTAACAGCTATATTAGATGTTTGCACCGGATTTGTTATCCAGGTGTAATTAAATGGAGCTGTACCACCGCTTAACACAGTAACCGTTGCACTGCCTGTTGCTCCCGAACAAATGGTAGGAGAAGTATTAACCGTAGCCGTCAAGGGAGGCGGATTTATTAAGGTTGTAGTTATAGTACTTACACATCCATTATTATCGGTAATTAAAGCGGTATACGTTCCGCTGGAAAGTCCTGTTACCACTGTACCTGTTTGAGCGGTAGGTGACCATAAACAACCAAACGGGCCACTAATTCCCGGATTTGTTACCGTAACGGTAGCTGTCCCGTCTGTAGAGGCTGTACATTTTGGATTTGTATTTGAAACAGTAACGCTCCATGTTAAACCTTGTGTGCTAACAGTTCCTGTAGCGGTTGCCGTACACGTATTTGCATCTGTAATAACAACCGAATAAACACCTTGTGCTAAACCCATTGCGGTTTGTATTGGTTGAACCGGGCTTGTATTCCACATATAAGTATAAGGAGAAACGCCCCCACTAACAACATTTGCGCCTGCTGTACCTATAGATGCTGTGCAGGTAGTTGGTGTTGTAGTTACAGTAGCTACCATAACAGCAGGGTTAGTAAGCGTTATTGTTGTAGAACCAATACAACCTGTATTATCTGTTACATTAACTACGTAGGTTCCTGCTGGAAGATTAGGTGCAGTTGCTGTATTTTGAACAGGACTGGTTGTCCAGGTATATGTATAGGGTGCTGTACCTCCTGATACAGCTACCCCAACACTTCCGTTAGTTCCGTTATTACAAGATGGGTTAACCGAAGTAGGCGTATAACTAAAAGAGGCTCCTGATGATGTAACTATAGCTGTTACTGTATTTGTATTAATACCGCAGCCGGTTTGCAAACCCACTAAACAAGTATAAGTTCCGGGTGTTAAATTATTGATAGAGGCCGTGGTTGCACCGCCGGGTAACCATTGATAAGTAGGTGTACCCGTATAATTAGTTACTGTAACAGATGCCGAACCCAACGTGCCACATGTTGCACCGGTAGCCGTAGGTGTTACAGTTGGTGTGTTTGTACAATTAAGGGAATTACCTTGTATAAAAACTCCTGAATCATAAGATTCATCTCCAACATCGGCAATTGCAAATTTAATATGGTATGTGCTACAAGGCACAACAGAAGTTACTGATGTGACTGGTATTGTATAACCGTCATAAACTACATCATTATTTGGTGTAGTATAATTATTATGAAAATAAGCTGAATTAGTACCGGCATTTACATTATTAATAGAAACGGCAGTATTATTTGGCAAAACACCTATATTTTTAGAGGTATATGTTCCACCGCCAGGATTTGGACCCGTTAAAAAAATTCCAAAAGCATCATTAAAAGAGGAGTTAACAAAAGCAGGATATTCTTCGGATCCAAACACAAATGTTAAACTTAAACTATTGCAAATTGGTACAAAATCAAAGGCAATCAGGCATACATCATTTAACGAACCTGAAGCAATTGTAGTTAAATCAGGGTCGTTAAATGAATTGACAGGTGATTCACTTACAAAAGTAGAACCGGGATTAGACGCATCGGAGGCATATCCCGTAGTTAAAATAATACCATTCGTTAACCCTAAGTTGCTTCCTGAATAACTAAAAGTTCCAGCACCTAATGGATCACAATTAATTGTTGCATTTGATACGGTAACTCCATTACCCGCAATAGTTTGGGCAAGTGCGTTAGCTAAAGAGTTAGTGGTAACTGTTAATTGAGAAAAAGAAGTAGCACTAATTAAAAATAAAATTAGAGAAAAGATTTTTTTACCCATATTGAATTAATTATAATAGTAAACCTAATAAAAAAAAGTTTATTTACCAAGAAATGTTAAAATTTCTGCTGCTTTTTTATTTTTAGGATGCTTTTTAAGTAGTTTTTTCAGTATGTTTTTTGCCTCCATTTTATTTCCTTTAAAATTATGCAAACCTGCCATATTCATTAATGCATCTTCGTTATCAGGGTCTAAAGCAAGGGCTTGGTTATACAATTGTTCAGCTCGAAGTGCATTGCCTTCGGTTAAATATAAAAAACCTAGGTTGGCCATTGCCGGAACATACTTTGGGTTTTCTTTTAAGGTTTCGGTAAAATATTGATGCGCTAAATTGTTGTTTCCTACACTTGCATAAGCCGTAGCCAATTTGTTTTTAAACTCTGGTACAAAAGGCGCAAGTATATTTGCTTGGTTAAAAAAGAATAAAGCCTCATTTGCATTGTTTTGATAATTATAGCTTTCTGCAATTCGGTAGCAAGTCCAGGCATGTTGGTTATCATACGTTTTTTTAGTCAAGCGATTAGTCAATAAATCATTTCTTCCAATTTGATTGGCAAGCGAAACTACTTTCGCATAATCATTCTTTACAAAAAAAAGTTGTACTAAAGCATCAAAATTTTTATTGATATTCTTTTTATCTTTTGCCGAAAGGTATTTTAAAGCCGTATCTAAATAATGTAATTGCTGGTCAAATTTTTCGTACTGATTAATATTTGCCTTGGCTTTTGTCAACAAATCCGGATTTTTATCGTTGATGGCAAATAATCCTAAAAAGGTTTTTATTTTTTCTTTTTCTTTTTTAGAAATGGGTTTTCTTATAAAATGATCATGTACCGTAACATGCGGAATATCAGTTGGTGTAGATTTTGGCATGTGGCAACTAACACAACTGTATTTTGTATCTTGTATGTTGAATGTTGATTTTTTTAAAGCGATAGACACATTTTTCTCTGTGCAATTCATTTCTACTTTTTTACCATGACAATTTAAACAAGCCGCATTAAAAATTTCGTTGCTGGTAACTTTTACACTCACATGCGGATTATGACAAGTAACGCAAGTCAAGGCATCTTTATAAGGTTTTAATTTATTTTTTACTTCGGCCGGGTTAAACGATTTTATAAAACACTGACTCATCTTTAATCTATCTGCGTGGCTCGCCATGATAAATTCATCGTCAGCATTTGCGTACTTAGGTAAAAACACAGAAATATAATCGCTCAATTTCATCCCCGGTTTAAAATCATAAAAAGATTTCCCTTCTTTAAGTACTGCATTTCCTTGCAAATGGCACCTTTGACAAACATCAAACTGTAAATCAATAGAAAGTTTAGATGGGTTTACAATGCTGTTATCAATATAATTTGTTGTGTCGATTTTACTACCTGTGCTACGTTGTTGCACGTGTACACTACCCGGGCCATGGCAACGTTCGCAATTAATACCTTCATCAACATGACTATATTTATTTTCAGAACCCATTACAAAATTAGGCAATGCATTGTGGCAACTCATACATTCTAAACCAATTTTGCGTGTAAAGCGGGTGTTTACGCCATTTTCAAAGCCGGGAGGCAAATGCCATTCTTTTTTTTGTGTGTAAAAAGTCATCGGCATTTGGTTAAAATGTCCGTTTATATTTTGCATGTGCGAGTTGGTGTGATGCCCCGAACCTATAATATAGTCAGCTCTTTCCAAGCGTTTGTAAATAGTATCTTTTCCTTGCAAACGAAATTCTAAAAAATAAAGTGAATCATTTTTACCCCAAAAAGATTGGTAATAGAAATTAGAAAATTCATCATAAATAACAGCGTGTTTATAATCTCCTGCCGATTTTTGTTTGGTTGCGCCCGCAAAAGATTTACCCATGCCGGTTTCTATAAAAGTGTTGTAAATACTTTGGTGGCAAAGCCTGCACGTGTTTATACCCACGTAACGAGCCGTATCTGCATGATTAAGATAAACCAATGTATCTTTTTTTATGAGATTTTCGTTCGTGGTTTTTACTTCATCTATACAGGATGAGAAAATGAGCGCAATAAAAAATATGAAAATGTAATGGCGCATTAAATTTCAAGTACAATTTTAATATTTGTTTTCAAGGTTTGGGCTTGCTCGGCGGTAAGTTTACCTGTTTTTTTAATCAATCGTTTATTATCTATAGCTCTAATTTGATCAACAAGTACATCACTTAATTTATCTAACTGATTTTTTTTTAAGTGTACACGCAGTAATTTAATTTCAGTATTTATGTTTGAAGTAATGGGGCAAACTAATGTTGATGGATGAAATTTATTAAGCATATTAGTTTGAATAACCACCACAGGCCTTGTTTTTCCGGGTTCGGTTCCTTTGGAAGGATTCAAATCGGCAAGCCAAATATCATACTGCTTAATCTGCATCCATCATTTTTTCAAATTCATGCAATACATCCATCGTATCTTTACTTGTTAGTTTAGATTCCTTCGCTAATTGTTTTTTAAGAAGACGTTTTTTATTAAAGAGATTGTAAATATTAACCGCTTCGTTTATGTAACGATTCCTGGCAAGTTTTAATTTTGACGTAATTTCTTCTGCTTCATCAAAAATTTCGTCGTCAAGTTTTAAAGATAGTGTTTTCATGAAAAAATTCTTTTTACAAAGGTATATCTTTTTAGTATATACTAAAAATTCATTGTATTAAATAGAAGTTTTATTTTGAAATTATAAATTTAGTAACTTGTACCTGAGCGTAGCTGAGGCCTGTATATTGTACACTAATTGTATTGTGCCCTTAGACTATACTCAGGGTGTACAACAATACGCTCCGGGGGGATTCTTAAATATTATAAGTCATTACAAAGAATTGATGAGGCTTTTTACAGAGAAAAACAAGTGCAGGGTTTTAGCAGAAAGAAAAAAGAAGCTTTGATAAATGGTTCAACAAACTTGCTTCGTAAACTGTCAGACTGTAAAAACGAAACACATTTTATTAATTTTGAAGAGGGTCGTTTCGATTCCGATCAACGTCCTGAAGATGATCGTTTCGACTCCGCTCAACGCCAAAAAAAGGGAAACAATTACCTTTCAGAATAAGCGTTTCGGCTCTGCTTAACGCCTAGAAAAGAGAATGACTAATTTGGAAGATGTGCGTTGAGCGGAGTCGAAACGCCTAACTAAACGAAGTATATTTTTTTACGTCTTTATCGGTAATCGTTTTATCGCAAAGAATAATTAAACGCTCCATTACGTTTCTAAATTCGCGGATATTACCTGTCCACGGTAATTGTTGGAGTGCCTTAATTCCGGCTTCAGATAAGTCTTTCACAGCGTTGCCTTGTTCGGTACAAATCATATATAGAAAATGTTCGGCCAACAAAGGAATATCTTCCTTTCTTTCGGCAAGCGAAGGAACATGAATTGGAATAACGCTTAAACGATGAAATAAATCTTCCCTAAAATTTCCATTCTCAATTTCTTTTTGCAAATTTTTATTGGTAGCTGCAATTACGCGCACATTAACGCTGATAGATTTATCGCCGCCAACGCGTGTAATTTTATTTTCTTGCAAAGCACGCAATACTTTTGCTTGCGCGCTCAAGCTCATATCACCAATTTCATCTAAAAACAAAGTGCCACCTTCGGCCAATTCAAACTTGCCTTTTCGTGTAGCAACTGCTGATGTAAACGAACCTTTTTCATGCCCGAATAATTCGCTTTCAATTAATTCAGAAGGAATAGCCGCACAATTAACTTCTATAAAAGAAAATTTTGCGCGGTTACTTTTATCATGTAATTGCCTTGCTACAAGCTCCTTTCCCGAGCCATTCGGACCGGTAATTAAAACCCGTGCATCGGTTGGAGCAACTTTTTCTATCAATTCTTTTACTTCTTCAATAGCTTTAGATTCTCCAATAATATCAGTGCCTTTTGTTACTTTTTTACGAAGCGTTTTTGTTTCGCTAACCAAATGTTGTTTATCTAAAGCATTACGTATTGTAACTAATAAACGGTTCAAATCGACTGGTTTTGTTAGGAAATCGTAAGCACCTTTTTTAACGGCATCAACGGCAGTTTCAATATTACCGTGCCCACTCATCATTATTAGAGGCAATTCCACATTTTCGGTAGAAAGTTTTTGTAATAATTCTAAACCATCCAGCTTGGGCATTTTTACATCGCACAAAACCACATCAAATTGCTCCGACGTTATTTTTGCGAGTCCGATTAAACCATCTTCAGCTTCTTCAACTTGGTATTTTTCAAATTCTAATATCTCGCGCAAAGAGCGGCGGATACTTTTTTCATCGTCGATTAATAATATTTTTGGCATAGAAGGCTATATTACACAAAAATATTGCTTTTAATTAAAAAAGCATTACTTTTGATAGAGGAATGAAAAAGTCAAGCAAAAAAATACTTTATTCAACAAGTGTTATAATTGTTGTGTTTTTTATTTCGGTAATTATCAAAACCAATTATTCTTCTCCTTTTCAATTAGAAAATGTTTTACCAAATGTTGGTATTGAAACGGTTGAAAATCAAGATGTATCAAATCATCAGGAAAAAGAACCAGTTTACATGTCTATTTTTAAATTAATAGTTAATTGCAATCCTTTCAAGCAAAAAAAGGCCCAATAAAATTTCTTTGTCAAATACCCTTCCAAAAAAAATTGCCGTCGCTTCTGTCAAGTTTTATCAGCAGGCTATTTCTCCGCATTTAATGCCGGCTTGTCGTTATACACCAACTTGTTCGCAATACACCATCGAAGCCATTACTAAATATGGTGCGCTAAAAGGCAGTTGGATGGGCGCAAAACGCATGGCTCGTTGCGGACCATGGGGTGGCAGTGGTTATGATCCGGTGAAATAACTGCCACAGATTAACACTAGTTAAATTATCTGCGCAATTTGCGAAATCTGTGGCTTTAATTTTTAATTTTGAATTCATAATTTTTAATTAGTCGATATGTTTATTGTTACGGGTGCAGCGGGTTTTATAGGAAGTTGTTTAGTGAGCGAGTTAAATCGTACTGGCATAAAAGATATTATTCTTTCTGATGATTTTACGAACGAAGAAAAAAACAAAAACCTTGTAGGCAAAAAATTCTCACAAAAAATTAATCGTGATGAATTGCCCACTTGGATAGAAGTTAACCCAAGTAAAATCGAATTTATTTTTCATATTGGCGCACGAACTGATACTACTTTATTTGATGTAGAAATATTTAACCGACTTAATTTACACTACACGCAAACACTTTGGAATTTATGCGCGAAGCATAGCATTCCCTTGTTATATGCATCTTCTGCGGCCACTTATGGCTTGGGCGAATTTGGTTACGATGATGAAGACGCAAGCATTATTGAAAAATTAAAACCGCTAAATCCTTACGGAGATAGCAAAAACGACTTTGATAAATGGGTATTAAAACAAAACACAAAACCACCTTATTGGGTTGGATTAAAGTTTTTTAATGTGTATGGTCCGAATGAATTTCACAAAGGAAGAATGGCTTCGGTTATATTTCATGCCTTTAATCAAATTAAACAAACCGGAAGTGTAAAATTGTTTCGTTCTCATAATTCAAACTATACAGATGGCGGACAATTGCGCGATTTTATTTACGTAAAAGATTTGTGCAGCGTAATTTTATTCCTCTATAAGAATAAAGTCAATAATGGAATTTACAATTTAGGAACCGGTACAGCGCGTACATTTTTAGATTTAGCTAAGAATACATTTAAAGCCATGCATATTGCCGAAAGCATTAATTTTATTGATACTCCGGCAGATATAAGAGATAAATACCAATATTTTACAGAAGCTAAAATGAGCAAATTGCAAAAAGCAGGTTACACAAGACCTTTTGCTACGTTGGAAGAAGGTGTTGAAGACTACGTGAAAAATTATCTTTCTACAGATACGTATTTATAAATTTAGTTGTTCTTTAATGAGGAAATATATGCATCCATAAAACACGCGACAATCTAAAATTCCTCATGGAAAGCAAAAAAATAACAGTTAACACTGACAAGACGAGCGCTATATTTGAAATTCCTTCTACTAAAAAACTTAACATTAAAAACGTTAAAATTCCTTCAAAAACTATTAAGCCATAACTTACGTACATGGCTCCCATAAAATAACCGGGCTCTCTTTCAAAATGATTATTACATATTTCGCAATTTTCCCTCATTTTAGGAATAAATGAAAAAGCACTTTTTCGTTTATGGTAAATATGACCTTTACCACAATTAGGACATTTTTCGTTTACAATTAAACTGAATTTACTATCTTTAAAGGTTTTCATATAACTATAATTTATTAATACAAAAGTCGTTTACACTGCGCTTAAAGCAAATAAATAAATACGTTTGTTTTTGGATAATAAAGACATTTTATATGTTTGTGTATGCCAAAGAAAAATTTACCTGTATATAATATTGAACAATTTAAGCATGTAGAAAAAGAAAATGATTTTTATGCCAACACTTTTCCTTTGCATTTAAAAGAACATCATTTTATAAATACACCGCATAAGCACGATTTTTATTTGGTAGTATTATTTACGAAGGGCAAAGGCAAACACGAAATAGATTTTTTAAGTTACGATATAAAACCGGGCAGTATTTTTCTTTTATCGCCTGGGCAAACGCACAATTGGCAGTTATCTAAAGATATTGATGGCTATGTGTTTTTTCACACGAAAGATTTTTACGATTTAAATTTTACGACTAAAAAAATAAAAGATTATCCCTTTTTTAGTTCTATTCATAATAGTCCGGTGCTTTATTTAAAAGCCAAAATGCAAGAAAAAACTATTCTTATTTTCAAAGAGATTTTACAAGAATATCAAGACAATAAATTAATGAGTGTTCAAAAAATAAGCTCGTTGGTTGACGTATTATATATTGATCTATCGAGAGAAAATCTTCCAAAAAAACAACAAAAAAATCAAAATTTAACTTACATAAGCAAACTCAGAAAGGTAGAAACTTTCATAGATTTAAATTATAAAACAATCAAATTACCAAGGGAATATGCTTCTTTAATGAATATGAGTGAAAAACATTTGAATAGAATTTGCAAAACATGTTTAAACAAAACCACTACAGATTTAATTTCTGACAGAATAATTTTAGAAGCTAAACGTATGTTGGTGCAGGCAAATTATACGGTTGCAGAGGTAGCTAATGAATTAGGTTATTTTGATAATGCTTATTTTTCTCGTCTGTTTAAAAAGAAGTATGGCAAAAGTGCCATGGAGTTTACGAAAAAGTACGCTAATAAACTTATTTAGCAAATTTCATAATTTCGTTATAACGAATATTGGAATGGGATTCGTGATAAATGCATTTTCCGTTTGAAATAATTAATGCCTGTGGAGATTGATGTTCAATACCATATTGCTCAGCAATTAAATTAGAAATATCTCTCTGTGCAATTAAATCTAAATAATATGGTATAATATGCTCGCTATCTCCGTCTTTCCAATTGCTTTCAATTCGGTTTAAAGCCATATTGCTAATGCTGCAACGAGTGCTATGCTTAAATAGCATAACAGGTACTCTTTTAGATTCTTCGTTAATCGTATCCAATTTCGCTGCCTTATCTAAAGTATTCCATTTCATTCTACAAAAATACTATTTGTTTACATAATTAAATATATTTGTAAGAAGTAGTTTTAAAAAATCTAAATATGAAAAAAATAATTTTAATAACGTTAGTGATTGCATTCTCAAAATTAAACGCGCAACATGGTTTAGGCAAAATGTTTCCAACCATAACCGGCGAAACTTTTACCGATAAAAATGTTGTACTGCCCGCGGCTTGCAAAGGTAAGCCAACTATTATTGGAATTTGTTTTACGAAAAATGCCGAAGCCGATTTGCGTACCTGGCTAAACCCAGCCTATAATGAGTTTGTGGTTAAACGAGATACTACCAACGCTTTTGGCGCCGCTATAAGTTATGATATAAATTACTACTTCATTCCTATGCTAAACCTTGTAAACCAGGTGTTAGAAAAAGGCAGTAAAGAAAAAATTAAAAGCAAAACTGATAAAGAATTTTGGCCTCACTTATTATTTTATACCGGCGGTTTAAAAGAGTATAAAAAAACATTTGAGATAGATACGCCCGATCAACCCTACTTTTTTGTATTGGATGAAAACGGAGAAATTGTTCATGTAGAAAAAGGCTCTTATAGTCAGAAAAAACTAAATGCCATGCAGGAATTTTTAGAATAAATATTTCAACAAGCTCAAAAAATTTGCAGTCGCACTGAGCCTTTGGAAGTGTGCATAGAATAATTGCTTAAGAATTTAAAAAATGAAAAAAACGATCATTACTTTGTCTTGCATTAGCTTGCTATTAGCTTGCACACAACCAAAAGCTGAAAAAGAAATTATTGTTTTAAAGTATCCGAAAACAAAAAAAACTAATCAAGTTGATGATTATTTCGGAACAAAAGTAGCCGACCCATATCGTTGGCTGGAAGATGATAACAGCACAGAAACTAAAGCTTGGGTGGATGAAGAAAATAAAATTACTTTTTCTTACTTAGATAAAATTCCGTTCAGGGATAAAGTTAAAAAGCGACTTACTCAATTATGGAATTACGAAAAATTATCGGCTCCCGTAAAAAAAGCGGGTATGTATTTTTCTTTTTATAATGATGGTTTGCAAAACCAGGCGGTGCTTTATATGCAGCTTTCTTCAAAAGATAAGCGTATAGAATTGATAGATCCAAATAAACTTTCGGCCGATGGTACTATTTCATTTTCAGGATGGGATGTTTCTAAAGACGGCAAATATTTAGCTTACGGAATCTCTAAAGCGGGTAGCGATTGGGTTGAAATTCATGTAATGGAAATCTCCACTAAAAAAGAACTGAATGATAAAATTGAATGGGTAAAATTCTCGGGCATTAGCTGGTATAAAAATGGTTTTTATTACAGCAGGTATGAGGCGCCTGAAACCGGTAAAGCATTAACCAAACAAAACACCGGGCATAAAGTTTATTATCATGAAGTAGGTACTGTGCAAAATGCTGATAAACTAATTTTCTCTGATGAAACACATCCTGATAGGAATTTTGCCGCTGTAGTTACTGACGATGAAAAATATGTTATCCTTTCTGGTAGTGAAAGCACCAGTGGAAGTTCCTTATGGATAAAAGAAATCAATGATGCATCAGCTAACTGGCATAAAGTGGTTGATAATTTTGAACATGATTATAATGTAGTGCATAACAGCGGAGATAATTTTTATGTGCTTACAAATTACAAAGCATCTAATCAACGTTTACTTAAAATAAATTTAAAAAATATAGAGGAAAGATATTGGCAGGAAATTATTCCTCAGCAAAAAGATCTTTTAGAAGTTGTACAATATGCCGATAGAAAATTTATTGCAAGCTTTATACACGATGTGGCTTCGCTTATGAATGTATATGATACAGCAGGAATTCTTTTAAACGAAATTAATTTAGATGGTCTCTGTAAGGTAAATGAGCTTAGTACTTCTGATAATGACAGCCTGGCTTTTTATATACGTTCTACATTTACAGCTCCGCCCGCAGTTTATTCATACAACGTAAAAGAAAATAAAACCGAATTATATTTTAAACCTAAAACAGATTTTAAAAGTGATGATTATGAAACTAAACAGGTTTTCTTTACCGGTAAAGACGGAACTAAAATACCTATGTTCATCACTTCTAAAAAAGGTATTGAGTTAAATGGCAACAACCCCTGTTTTGTTTTTGGCTACGGTGGTTTTAACATTTTTTATTCGCCCGAATATAGAACCGATCGCGCTTTATTTTTAGAAGCGGGTGGAATTTATTGCGTGCCTGGTTTACGTGGTGGGGGAGATTATGGCGAAGATTGGCACAAAGCCGGTACTAAATTAAAAAAGCAAAATGTGTTTGATGATTTTATGGCTGCTTGTGATTATTTAGTAGCAGAAAAATATACATCGCACGAAAAAATGGCCATACATGGGCGCAGTAACGGGGGCTTATTAATTGGTGCTGTTATGACCGAACGGCCGGATATTGCAAAAGTTTGCATACCCACTGTGGGCGTGCTTGATATGTTACGTTTTCATTTATTTACCATTGGTCGCTCGTGGACTATTGATTATGGTTGTAGTGAAAATAAAGAAGAGTTTGCTTACCTATATAAATATTCTCCTTTACACAATATTAAAAAAACAAGCTACCCCGCTACGCTAATTTTAACCGGAGATCATGATGATAGGGTAGTGCCGGCACATTCGTTTAAATTTGCGGCCACTTTGCAGGAAAACCAAACCAGCACACAACCTATTATTATTAGGATAGATAAAAACGCGGGCCATGGTGCCGGTAAGCCGACTGCAAAACAAATTGATGAGTATGGCGATATGTGGAGTTTTGTATTTTATAATTTAGATATGGAAAAATTGCCTTGGTAAATTAGTGCCTCGTTTAATAAAAATATAATTTCTCATATTAATATTTGCTTGATGCTGGTCTTTTTTATACCTTTTCACTCAAATTTAAAATTATAAAATATGAAAACAACAAAATTTAGCCTAATTCTTGCCGGTTTGGCATTAACTACAGGTTTAGTGGTAAGCTCTTGCCAAAAGAAAACAACTACTACAACACCACCGCCTGCAACTAATAACAGTACAACCAGTGCTACTGATAATAATATGGCGCAACAACATTCTCAAGACATGACAAATTTTGGATCTCAAGGAATGGATAATGGCACCCTTTCTACTTATAAATTAGCTAACGGCTCAACGGGCGAATCTATATTATCAGGAGTGTCTGGCTCTGTAAGTGTTACTGTAGTAGGTAGTAAAAAAATAACAGTAACCTTTGCAAGTTTTGTCGGTTATGATGGGCATACTCGCAATGGAACAATTTTTTACGATTGGACAAATTCAATCAATAATGCTACTTGGTACAGAGATTCAGGTTTAATATTAAATATCACTACCCCTTTAAACGATTACACGGTAGATAATTATACTGTACAAGTAAATAGTAAACAGGTTAAAAATATTGGGCGTATTAATGGCCAACTTACATGGACTGATAATTCAAACATAACAGTTAAAAAACCTGCTACTGCCGGTAGCGGAACTATACAGTGGCAAGGTAACTGGAGTATGGCTTTGTTAAATACAAGTGCATATAGTTATACTACTTTTGATGGCACGACCAATACCTATTCATATCCAGGAGTATTTAATGGATATGGAGGTACATTGGTAAATTGTATTGATTGGAACCATGCAATTGTTGGTATATTAGGTGCATTTAGTGGTACAGCTTCTGATGGGTCTACTTATACTGGTAATATTAGCGCTGGTTCTCCTCTAATTGCTAATTTTAATTGTACGCCTTATGGTAGCAAATATTTATATGTTTCAGGTACTTTAAACTTTACACCAACCGGCCAGGCAACTCGCACTATTAATTATGGTACAGGTATTTGCGATCTTACTTATGTAGTAAGTATTGGCTCTTATAGTGTAACTATTACTATATAGTATTTATAAAAACTTAAAAGCCGCTGTACAAAGAAATGTGCAGCGGCTTTTTTTATGTAAAAGATTGCAGTTGCTGATGGCTTAATTTACCATTGATCCACTCGCCATCTAAATGGGCATTATATTTTTTATAAAAATTAAGGGCAGGTTCATTCCAGTCTAAAACTTGCCATTCCATACGGCGTACCTGCAGTTGTTTAGCCACTAAAACAACCTTATTAAATAATTTTGAACCCAGGCCATACCTACGGTAACTTTCAGTTATAATAATATCTTCTAAAAAGAGACATTTGCCCTTCCAAGTACTGTATTTATAATAGTACAAAGCAATACCAATTATTTTTGTTTCATGCTCGGCTACAAAAAAATCAAAGATCTTATCTTTGCCAAAACCCCAGTTCTGCATTTCTTCTAAGGTAACTTCTACTTCAGCAGGTGCTTTTTCATAAGCAGCTAATTCTTTAACCAAGTTTAAAACCTGCTGTAGATCGGTTTCAATACCTTTTCTTATTTTTATATCTTTCATTTACTTCGAATATAATTTTCTTAATACTACTTTTTGCAAACAACGTTTAATAATCAATTGGGTAATTATTTCTTCGGCTGTATTTTCTTTAATCTTTTGTGCTTCTTTTTTTAGTTGTGTTTCACTAATATCTATTCTGTATAAAATAGAATATATCTTTTGTGAATTATGGGAAAGAATATTTTTAATGATTGGAAGTATAATCCGGTATAGATCATCAAATGCAGTATGTGTATGGTTATCAAGTACAATCGTAATATCAAAAAACGCGAAATCTTTTTTTATTTGTTCGGCTGTTTGCAGTAAAATATCCTTGTTTTGTAAATATGGTTCTATAGAAAATTCTTTCGGCATACAATAATTCTTCTTTCCCGAAACGAAAACTATTTTTTAGGCTTATATAAAAGTCTTTCTACTAGTTTGTTTTCTATTACGTGCTGTTGTACTATTTCTGCCACATCAGTGGGTTGTACATTTACATAAAATGTACCTTCGGGGTAAATGGCAACAGTTGGGCCAAAGTCACAAATACCAAGGCAACCCGCACGTTGAGCACGAATAGGCATATTTAGATTCTTATCTTTTATAGCTTTTTTAAAGGTGGCCGTTAGCTCAAGGCCGTGCTTTTCTCCACAACTTCTTTTCTCGCTGTTGGTTCGCTCGTTGCTGCAAACAAATATATGTTTTTCAAAAACCCGTTCGCTCATAATTTACAATTGCAAGGCGGGTTAGAATATATAATAGTATTGGGCAACCATCGTTTAAGCAACTTTAAATTATCATCGCTTATTAAAATAGCACGCACGTCTAACACATCAAGCATTTTTAAATTTTTTAAGGTCTCGGGGAAATCGGCTAACTCATTACTCCAAAGATCCAGCATTTTTAATTTTTCTAAATTACCTATTTGAGGTGGTAAACTAAACAACTCGTTATTATTGGCATTTAAATAATATAAGTTAGTGCATTTACCAATTTCTTTAGGCAGTGAACTTATCTTGTTATGAGAAACATCTAAATATTGCAGGTCTTTTAAAGTATAAATACTATCGGGTAGTTCTTTTAATTGATTTTTGCTGAGGTTTAAAGATTGCAGGTTCTTAAACTTAAAAATATCTGATGGAAATGTTTTTAGTTTTTGTTTGCGTAGCTCAAGTTTAAAAACCATTTCAGGATGCTCAAGTGCTTCTGATAAGGACATGTAGGTATAAGCATCTGCTAATTGTGCTGAATCAAGCAATTCTTTTTCTTGCGAAAATAATTTTCCGCAAAAAATGAAAACAAAAAATACTATTTTATAAAACTGAAAGCGCATGTTCTTTATCGGCATGTAATTGTTTTTTTAACTCATCCAACGAAGAAAATTTCTTTTCATCGCGTAGGCGGGCTTTTATTTGAAGCGTTAAATTACAACCATAAATGTTAGCATCAAAGTTAAAAATGTTCAACTCTGTTTTTATTTTATTGTCGGCATCTGTTGTTGGGTTGTAACCTATGTTCATCATGCCTTTATATAAACCTTCCTTAACAATAACAGTAGCTGCATACACACCTATTTTAGGCACAAGTTTGGCGAAGTTTTCAATAAAAATATTGGCCGTTGGGTAGCCGATCGTTCGCCCCAGTTTTTTACCATCTACCACTTTGCCTGATATAAAATAGTTGTAACCTAAAAATGTATTGGCGGTTTTAATATCACCTGTTTCTAAAGCTTTACGAATTTTGCTGGAACTTACGTTGATGGTATCAATTTCATGTGCGGGAATTTCTTCTACCGTAAAATCGTATTCGCTTGCATATTTTTTCAGGGTATCAATATTGCCTTCGCGATTATTGCCAAAATGATGATCGTACCCAATGATCAATTGCTTAACACCAATACCATCCACTAAAATATCTTTAATATAACTATGAGCCGACTGTAGCGAAAATTCTTTTGTGAAGGGATAAACCAATACATGATCTATGCCGGCTTGTTCTAGCAGATCAAGTTTTTCAGTGGTAAGGGTAAGTAATTTAAGGTCCTTTTGATCTGAAAATAAAACCTGCCTAGGATGCGGATCGAACGTAAAAATAAAAGTTTCTCCACCTGTTTCCTGCTTGGCTTTTTTTAAGCGGTTAATTATTTGCTGATGTCCTCGGTGTACGCCATCAAACGTACCGATAGTAACAATAGGATTGTTTATTTTCGGAATTTCTTGTATGGAATGATATACTTTCAACGTGTGGCAAAATTACACATTTGTTAGATATAAGAAGTGTGATTATTAGATATGAGACGTAGGCCTACTTTTTAAATATCTATTGCCTATTAACTATTGCCTGTTAACTTTGTAGCTTTAATGGCTGAAGAAAAAAAGAAAATACCTTTATCTGAAAGACTGCGTCGCAAGTATCGGTTGGTTATTTTAAATGACGAATCTTTTGAAGAAAAATTTTCTTTGCGCTTAACTCCCGGCGGGATATTAATTTTAGTTAGTGCCATTACCATTTTTATGTCGTTTTTACTTACAAGTATTATTGCTTTTACACCGTTAAGAGAATATATTCCCGGTTATGGCGATATATCCGATAGAAAAGCTTTGATAGCCCTTTCGCTTAAAGCAGATTCGGTAGCAGACCTTATTAAGGCCAAGAATGAATATATAGAGAACCTGCAAAATGTATTGAGTGGTAACCTTACTTCTGATACCATGCAGCCTCAAAAAGCGATAGAAAAAAACAATCAGCACATAATTGTTAAGCCATCAAGAACAGATTCTGTATTGAGGCAAGAAATAGAACAACAAGATAAATTTTCTTTAACGTTAAGTAATAACAGCGGTGTTTCGGGTATTAGCGGATATTTTTTCTTTTCGCCTGTTAAAGGTATGGTAACGCATTCATTCAATATGGCAGAAGGGCATTTTGGCGTAGATGTGGTTGCCAAAGAAAACGAATTTATAAAAGCCGCTTTAGATGGTACAGTTGTTTATCAAGGCTGGACGGCAAACGATGGATATGTGATACAACTTCAGCACAGCAATAATTTAATGAGTATTTATAAGCATAACAGCGATATCACAAAAAATATTGGCGATCATGTAAAAGCAGGCGAACCTATTGCTATTATTGGTAATACCGGCGAAACCAGTACCGGTACACATTTACATTTTGAATTATGGTATAATGGCACACCTATTAACCCACAAGATTATGTATTGTTTTAAACTATTTGGTTTGTTTCCAGGTTTTATAAACGGCTTGTTGTTTTGGGCGATTATCCTCTATTTCTGTTAAAGGTTCGCAAGGTTTTAAGCTTGCATATAGCTGTGCGGGTAATTGCTGATAAAGTTTTGTACCCTGGGTCTTCCAAGCTATCATATCATCGCTTACATCGTTTACAACTTTAGCGGGATTACCTACTACAACTTTACGAGCTTCGATTATCATATTAGCGGGTACAAAAGTTAACGCGCCAATTATACAGTTATCGCCAATTTCAACGTTATCCATCACCACAGCATTCATGCCCACTAAAACATTTTTGCCAATAGTACCGCCGTGTATAATAGCTCCGTGCCCAATGTGTGCAGCTTCTTTTAATATAGTTGTAACGCCCGGAAACATGTGTATGGTGCAGTTTTCCTGCACATTGCATCCGTCTTCTATTATAATTTGTCCCCAATCGCCTCGTATAGCTGCTCCGGGCCCCACGTAAACATCTTTACCGATAATTACATTGCCGGTTACGCAGGCCTGCGGGTGTATAAAAGAACTTGGGTGTATTACTGGCTTATAACCGTTAAATTCGTAAATCATGCAACAAATTTAGGCAATAGATTGAGATGTTATGATATATAATTAAGACGAAATAACTTATTTAACACACTAAATTTTATACCACAAATCAGCTATATTTTCAGCCTTAAATTGACGTATATTTGTGATACAATTATAACAACAAAATGGCAGATATTTTAAAGACCCGTTTCGGACAAACACAACGTATTTTTATCAATACGCTACGTCAGCGTGTGGATACTTATTTTAAAACAAATGAAATACCTAAGGACGGAAACGCTGCGATGATTTTTAAAACCATTGCTATGTTCTCTATTTATTTAGTGCCATACTTTTTAATTCTTTTAGGCGGCTTCCAATCACAATTATTGCTTTTGGCGTTAGCCATAATAATGGGTGTGGGTATGGCCGGCATTGGTTTATCGGTTATGCACGATGCTAACCACGGCAGCTATTCTAAATACCCTTGGGTAAATAAATTAATGTCGTACAGTATTTTTGTGGTAGGCGGCTTGCCTATTAACTGGCAGGTACAGCACAATGTGTTGCACCATACCTATACGAATGTGCATGAGCACGACGGCGATTTAGATGGTCCGCCTTTTCTACGTTTTTCTCCCCATTCTCCTAGAAAAAAGATACACAAATTTCAGTTCTTATATGCTTGGTTTTTCTATGGTTTTCTAACGATGAATTGGTCAACCTTTAAAGATTTTAGCCAATTGGCACGCTACAAAAAAATGGATCTTTTAAAAACTCAAAATAAAAAATATGGTAAGCAGTTAGCTTTATTGATCATAACTAAAGTATTATATTATGCCTATGTTGTTTTAGTGCCCATGTTGGTATTAGACCTTGCCTGGTGGAAAATTATAATAGGTATACTTACCATGCATTACGTAGCAGGTATGTTGTTATCTATGATATTTCAGTCGGCACACGTGGTAGAAGAAGCTCAGTTTCCTTTACCGAACGAAACAACAGGTAATATTGAAAATGATTGGGCGGTTCATCAACTTTATACTACGGCAAACTTCGCTCAAAAAAGCAGACTTTTCTCATGGTATGTTGGAGGTTTAAATTTCCAGGTAGAACATCATCTGTTTCCAAATATTTGCCATGTACATTATAAAAAAATTTCTAAGATAGTAGAAGAAACAGCTAAGGAGTTTAATTTTCCTTACCACACACAGCCTACTTTTGTTGACGCTTTGTGGTCGCACTCTAAAGTGCTTTGGCGTTTAGGCAGAGCTTAATTTTAACAGCCCTTAAATTATTTGTAGATTTGCGCTTCAGTTAAAAAAACGCATTACGTAATTTATGAAGTTAACCGACAAAATATCTAAAAGTAAAAGCACATTATTTTCTATAGAAATACTTCCTCCGTTAAAAGGAAAAAGTATTAAATCTATTTATGATGGAATAGATCCTTTAATGGAATTTAAACCGGCTTTTGTAGATGTAACCTATCATAGAGAAGAATATGTTTATAAAAAACGCGAGGGGGGGTATCTCGAAAAAGTTTCGATTCGTAAACGTCCGGGTACGGTAGGTATTTGTGCCGCTATTATGAATAAATACAATGTAGATGCCGTGCCTCATATTATTTGTGGAGGTTTTACCAAAGAAGAAACAGAAAATGCTTTGATCGACCTTCAATTTTTAGGAATTGATAATGTGCTTGCCTTACGCGGCGATAGTATTAAAACAGAATCTGCTTTTGTACCAGAGCCGGGCGGACACAATTATGCCATTGATCTGGTAAAACAAATTTCTGCCATGAACGATGGAAAGTACATGGATGATGAAATGAAAGATGCCGAGCCAACTAACTTTTGCATGGGCATTGCCGGTTATCCCGAAAAACATTTTGAAGCCCCTAATTTATACAGCGATCTTAAACACTTAAAAGAAAAAGTAGATGCGGGCGCGCAATACATTGTTACGCAAATGTTTTACGATAATAAAAAATATTTTGAATATGTAAAACTTTGTAAAGATAATGGCATTAATGTTCCCATCATTCCTGGGTTAAAAATGATCACTCAAAAAAAACAGTTAACGGTTCTTCCAAAAATATTTCATATAGATGTGCCTATTGAGTTATATAAAGAAATAGATGCCTGTAAAGATGATAAGCAGGTAAAAGAAGTAGGCATTAAATGGGCCATTCAACAATCTAAAGAATTGGTTAAACAAAATGTGCCCTGCATACATTTTTATACAATGGGTGCTTCAGAAACTACGCGCAGAGTAGCCTCAGAGGTTTTTTAATGTATGGCTAAAGAAGAAAAAAGATCTCCTAGCGAGAAGGCGGGCTTAGGTTTTGGAACCAAAAACTTTAGTAAGAATACACGCTTTTTAAATAAAGACGGTACTGTAAACGTAAGGCGTTTAGATGGTAGTTTTTCAGGTAGAATAGATATCTATCACTCGCTAATAACCATGAAATGGAAACATTTTATTTTAATGGTGTTAAGCGGATATTTTATTGCCAACTTGGGTTTTGCTTGTTTGTACTATTTGGCCGGGCCTCAAAATTTTGGCAACTTAACACATGCTGATAAACTACATGAGTTTATGGAGTTGTTCTTTTTTAGCGCACAAACACTTACAACAGTAGGTTATGGCTATGTTTATCCTAAAAGTTCATTAGCCAGCGCCCTTGCAGCCATCGAATCTATGACGGGCTTATTAAGTTTTGCATTGGCAACCGGTATCTTATATGGAAAATTTTCTCGTCCGCAAACTCATATTCGCTACAGCAAAAACTGTTTGGTTGCGCCTTTTGAAGGTATTACAGGTTTTATGTTTCGCATAGCTAATACTACGCAAAACGAATTAATTGAAACAGAAGTAAAGGTTACACTTGTAATGAACGATCTTAAAACAAACGAGCGTTTATTTTTACCACTTACCTTAGAAATTGATAAGATTGGTTTTATGGCTCTTAGCTGGACTATTGTACATCCAATTAACGAAGAAAGTCCTATTTATAATTTTACCAAAGATGATTTTATAAAATCGGATGCTGAGTTTTTAATTATGTTCAAAGCAGTTAATGATACCTATTCAGATACTGTTTACTCGCGTACATCTTATAAAGGCCATGAAATAACTATGAACGCTAAGTTTAAACCTTTACAACGTTCTCAACGTGGCAATTTAACTACTATTGATCTTAGGCAGTTAGATGAAATAGAGATTTTAAGTTAGGCGTTCCGGCGTGCGTCATGCTTAGCCTGTCGAAGCACGCCGTCGGGCTTTCCGCTCATACTCCGCCACTTCCACTTCGTTCAGTGTGCGGGGTAACCGCTGCAATCCCTAACGCAAATACAAATTACTTCTTCAGTTCAAAATTTCTGTACTCTTTTAAGTCTGCTTCTTCGGCAAAAACTTCTGTAACTTCTGCCTTTGGCGAACCAACATAACACCAAGAGATAAGTCTGTTAATGTTTTCTTCATTGCCTTCTGCTTCAATATATACATCGCCATTATGCATGTTTTTGACATAACCTGTTAAGTGTAATTTTAAAGCAGCGTTAAGCGTAGCAAAACGATAGGATACGCCTTGTACTTTTCCTTTAACGGTAATGTTATAGTGTCGCAAGTTTACTTGTTTAGTTTTTCTAAATCGCGGTGCTCTGTTTTAAAAAGCTCATCGTGTGGCAACGATTTAAAATAGGCATACGTAATTTTTAAACCTTCGGCACGATTAACTTTTGGCTCCCAACCTAATAAAGCTTTTGCTTTAGTAATATCGGGCTTGCGTTGTTTAGGATCGTCTTTTGGAAGTGCTAACGAAATTAATTTTTGTTTAGCCCCTGTCAATTTTAAAATCTCTTCGCCAAATTCTTTAATTGTTATTTCACTTGGATTGCCAATGTTTACCGGCATGTTATAATCGCTTAAAAGCAATTTATAAATACCATCTACTAAATCGCTTACATAACAAAAAGAACGCGTTTGAGAACCATCACCAAACATGGTTAAGTCTTCGCCACGTAAAGCTTGTCCTATAAAGGCAGGCAATACCCGACCATCATTTAGGCGCATACGAGGCCCATACGTATTAAATATTCTAACAATGCGTGTTTCAACTTGGTGCGTGTTATGATAAGCCATGGTAAGTGCTTCCATAAAACGTTTTGCTTCATCATAACAGCCACGCGGACCAACCGGATTTACATTGCCCCAATATTCTTCAGATTGAGGATGTACATTTGGATCTCCGTAAACTTCACTGGTAGAAGCAACTAAAACACGCGCTTTTTTTACACGTGCTAAACCAAGTACATTATGCGTTCCTAACGAAGAAACCTTTAATGTTTGGATTGGAATTTTTAAATAATCAATAGGACTGGCAGGAGATGCAAAGTGCATAATGTAATCTACTTCGCCCGGAATATGAATATGTTTGGTAACATCATGATGATGGAATTCAAAATTTTCCAACTTCATTAAATGCTCTATGTTGCGCATATCGCCGGTAATAAGGTTATCCATCGCAATAACGTGATAACCTTCTTTTATAAATTTATCGCAAAGATGTGAGCCTAAAAAACCGGCTGCACCTGTAATGAGAACTTTTTTCATGGACACAAATCTACAATATTTTATATTAATGATTTGATAGAAACTTATTCCGCTTTAATTTTATTATTTTAGCCATTATATCTCATTATTTGTTTTGCATATAAATTAAATTGCTAATGAAAAGAAAACTTATCCTATTTCTAAGTTGTTTTTTGTTTTATGCCGCAACGGCTTTTTTTCAAAACGTTGATTCTTTAAAACGAGAATTAAAAAAAGCTACGGATGATACCGCTCGTGTTAAGTTATATGCAGATTTATCTAACGTGTGTCAATTGGAAGAAATACCCAATTACCTTGATCCGCTAATGGTTATTTGTGTGAAGGAATTAAAAGTTCACACTTACCCGGGTTACTTGCATTCTTTTTATGCCACGCGCCTTGCCGTTGCGTTTAATAACATGGCTTTTTTAGCCAATCAACTCGGAAAAGTTGAAGTTGCATTAAGCAATTATGAAAAAGCCTTGGAAATAAATAAAGAAGAAAATGATAAGAAAGGTATTGCCGGTTCCTTAAATAATATAGGATACGTTTATAGTAACCAAGGTAATATACCGTTGGCTTTAGATTATTACCTGAAAGGATTAAAAATACAAGAGGAAATAAAAGATAATGAAGGGATGGCTTTAACTCTAAATAATATTGGCGCTGTTTATAAAAGCCAAAGAGATTTTGAAAAAGCATTAGATTATTATTCAAGAAGTTTAAAATTAAAGCAAGAAATGGGCGATAAGCAAGGCGTAGCTATTTCACTTAACAACATTGGTTTGTTATATAAAATTCAAGCTGGTATAACAGAAACTACAAATCCACCGGAATCAAAAGCACTCATTAAAACTGCGCTGAATTATTATGACAAAAGCTTAAAAATTAGAGAAGAGATAGGCGACAAAAAAGGAATTGCCAATGTATATAATAACATTGGTGTTATTTATGAAAATGATGGTGATCTGGGAAAAGCACTTGACTATTATTTAAAAGGATTAACCATAAGAGAAATCATTAATGATAAAGAAGGAATAACACTTTCTTATAATAGCCTAGGTGCCGTTTATCTTAAGCAACAAAATTACGGTCAGGCTGAAAATTATGGCTTAAAAGCTCTTAAATTGGCTCAAGAACTTGGTTATCCTCAGGATATAGGTTACGCCGCGCAATCGTTATACGAATTTTATAAGGTACGTAATGATGGCATGAAGGCGCTTTCTTACTTTGAATTGTACACCGTAATGAAAGACAGTATTAATAATACTGAAACGCAAAAAGCGGGTGTACAAAAGGAAATGGAATACGAGTTTGATAAAAAAGATGCTTTAGCAAAAGCAGATCAAGATAAAAAGGATCTGCTTGTTATAGAGGAAACACATAGGCAAACCTTGATAAGAAACTCATTTATTGGAGGGTTTGTTTTGGTATGTATACTCGGGTTGGTAGTATTTAGAAGTTACAAGCAAAAACAAAAAGCAAATAGAGAATTAGAAGAAAAAAACATGCTGATTGAAGAGCAAAAAAATATGGTAGAAGAAAAGCATAAAGAGATTACCGATAGTATAAATTATGCCGAACGTATACAACGAAGTTTTTTAGCTACCAAAGAATTATTGGATGAAAACTTAGGGGAATATTTTGTTTTCTTTCAACCTAAAGATGTGGTGAGTGGCGATTTTTATTGGGCCATTAAATTAAAAAACAACCAATTTGGTTTGGTAACTGCTGATAGTACCGGACATGGGGTACCTGGCGCTATTATGAGTATTTTAAATATTTCGTCGTTAGAAAAAGCAGTAGAAATCGGTTTGTATGAACCTGCTGAAATACTAAATCATACACGAATAAAGATTATAGAAAGATTAAAAAAAGATGGAAGTGAGCAAGGTGGCAAAGATGGCATGGATTGTAGTTTAATATCTTTTGACTTTAAGAGTAAGCAATTAACTTACGCCGCAGCTAATAATCCCATTTGGATTGTTAGAGGCGAAACAATTTTAGAATTTGCCCCGGATAAAATGCCTGTCGGCAAACATGATAGAGACACGGTATCTTTTACACAGCATACTATTCAATTAAAAAAAGGAGATATGGTGTATGCGTTAACAGATGGTATGCCAGATCAGTTTGGGGGTCTGAAAGGAAAAAAATATATGTATAAACAATTAAAAGATCTGCTGATTTCTGTTGCACAATTACCTATGCCTAAACAAAAAGAAATGATAGCGGCATCGCTTGATAATTGGAAAGGAAACTTAGAGCAGATAGATGATATTACTTTAATTGGCGTTAGAGTGTAAGCAAATGGCTTTTATAAAACGGTAGGAAAATACGCTTGGTTTTGTTACTTCAAGCAATCAAAACGTCAATACAAAGCGTCAACGGGTTGAAACATCAATACATCAAAACGTAAAGCCGTTAAAAGAAAATATTGACGTTTAAGGCATAAAATCTAAAGACCCAAATCATTAATATATAAGGAGGATGAAGAATTTTATGTGCAGATTAAATGCAAATGGATTGATGAACTCTATAATCAATTTGAGAGCGAGGCAGGGCTTCATGGCTTAAACTTTTGTTCGGCGAAAAAGAAAAATGAGTTGAATGGATAGGTATTCAATAAAAATTCAGTACAAAGAAGGGATTTGATGCTTCAACGCTATGAATAAGCTATCATATATTCTAAGATCAGCTTTAATAAACTACAGTTGAATTTTAAATTGGATATAGATAAACATACTGTTAAACTGCAACAAGAATAAGAATCCATAGAAAACTACGAAAGAAAAACCTTGGCGAGCTAATTTTAGGGCTTTTAAACATCAACAAGAAATTAAAAGAAATAGAGGAAAACTTATAATCGGGATAGCTTCTCTTTTCGTGGTAAAAACAATATAGTATATAAGTTTCCTTAACAATATATAACTAATTACTTCTCCTATTTTACCCTACTTTTGAAATTCTAATTTAACTAAAAACCTAATATAATTTAAAACATAAGATTATGAATACACTGTATACAATCGTTGGATTATTTGCCTGTACAGCACTTGCAGGAATATATCTTTTAGCCTTAGTTCTTCAAAACAAACAAACCCCTAAATTTGTCTCTCTTATACACGGAGGGTTTGCAATAGTTGCATTAACGATGTTGATAATGTATACTACCACAACAGGGCCAACGCCTATGGAAAGTATCGTGTTATTTGTAATGGCAGCCCTTGGCGGATTGATACTTATTTATAGAGACATGACAGGAAAATCGATTCCAAAATGGTTAGCGGTAGGTCATGGTTTAATTGCAGTAGCAGGATTTGTATTTCTTTTAATTTATACGTTTTCCCTGTAATTAGTTATAATGAATTTGTTTAGGGGGGATTACATAAATATGTCAGGTTGGCTCAATGGGCATCAAGAACATGATAATTTTTTAACCTTTTATAGAGACCAATGGTAGGTGGGTTTGTAGCCCATTTAAAAATGAAGTTTAGACGAAAAACCCACTAAACAAATTTATTAGTGTAACAAAAAAGTGTTTTGACATATTTCACTTATCCGGCATATATGCAAGATGAAAATAATTCAGGAAATGGAAACCTAACATCAGGTACACATCTCAGTTGTTGGTTCAACCAAGGACTTATATCGAATAATTTTGCAGTATTAGAATCCAATCTTGAAACTGATGTGGTTATTATAGGAGGTGGAATAGCAGGTCTCACCACCGCTTATTGCCTTGCTTCATCGGGTAAAAAAGTAATTGTGATAGAAGATGGTTATATTGGAAGTGGAGAAACAGGAAGAACAACCGCTCAAATTGTTACAGCACTTGATGATAGATATTTTCAGATGGAAGATATTTTTGGAAAAGAGAATGCTACGCTGATTGCAGAAAGCCATAAGTCAGCTATCGACTTTATTGAATGGGTAATAAATAAAGAAAACATTGATTGCGATTTTGAAAAAGTGGATGGCTATTTATTTTTACATCCTACTGATAAGCAAGAAAACCTGCAAAAAGAATTTGATGCATTAATACGGTGTGGAATAAATGCCGATATGAGGGAAAATACTCCCGGGATTCCTGCGGAAAAAAAATGTATTCATTTTTCTGAGCAGGCACAGTTTCATCCATTAAAATATATACTGGGTTTATGCAAAGCTATTGAAAAAAAAGGAGGACAAATATTCATTAATACACATGCTTCAAAAATTGATCATACAGGAATAGAAAGTGACAAAGGTTTTACCGTTCATGCCAAACATATAGTTGTTGCAACTAATGCACCGGTTAACGACAAATATGCTATGATGTTAAAACAGGTAGCATATAGGAGTTATGTTATAGGAGCACTTATTAAAAAAAATACAATCCAAAAAGCATTGTGGTGGGATACAGGTGATCATAGTATAACCACAGGCAATCCATATCACTATGTACGATTGCATTCTTACAACGATGAATATGATTTGCTCATTTGTGGAGGAGAAGATCATGTTGTTGGAAAAGAATTAAATTTATCAGCAGAGGAGAGATATGATCTTTTAGAAAAATGGACTCGTGAACGGTTTTCAATTAAAGAAGTCATTTTTAAATGGTCAGGCGAAGTGCTGGTTCCTATGGATTCAATTCCGTATATTGGAAGAAATAGGTTTGACAGGGATAATGTTTACATAATAACAGGAGATAGCGGTATAGGTATGACATATTGCACTATTGGTGGAATACTAATTAGTGATCTAATTAACGGCGTAAAAAATAAATGGGAAGACATTTATAAACCATCTCGTTTTATTATAAAAACAAGCGAACCTTTTTTAAAAATGCTGGCAGATGACTTTATTGCTGTTTTAAAAAAATGGTTTTATAGCAAAACTGAGGAACTTAATTCTGTTAAACCCAATGAGGGGAAAATCGTTTCCTTCGATGGTAAAAAATGTGGAGCTTATCGTGATGAATCCGGGAAACTTTTTTTAGTATCTGCCGAATGCACCCATTTAAAATGTATGGTAACTTGGAATGAAAGTGAAAAAAGTTGGGATTGTCCGTGTCACGGCAGTCGCTTTACTTATTCAGGCAAAGTAATTAACGGACCTGCAAACGAAGATTTACCATCATTTTCAGACTATGAAAAAGTATAATTCTATTTTAAGTTTTGGAATAATCGCACTGAAACTTACTAAAACCGTCCTGTACTAATTCTTTACGGAAACGGGTAGCCTCTTTGCTTTTTCTTCGGCTAAGAGGCCATGATTGTCTAAATTGTGCAGAACCTGACCACAAAATATGTACACGTAAAATTTAATACTGTCAATCTTGGCAAGGCATTAAAAATTCTTGGCTTTGATAAATGTAACCTACCACCACAGCGCCAAGACCTATGGAAAGTATTGTATTATCTGTAATGGCAGCCCTTGGCTGATGAACGTGCTAAACTAAATTTGAAATTGTATATTTACAAACTGTCCTAATTTTGGGGAGGTTACAATTGAAGCAACAGGATTTATATTTCTTTTAATTTATACGTTTTCAACTAAAATGTAAAATACTGTTAAGTTTTATCAAGAATTAACGCTATTTTTTTGGTATCGATATTACCTGGCACCTTGTAAATTTTGGCGTAAACGATGAAGAAAAACAATATTTTAAATAATAGAATTCCTATATCTATTTCATTAAACCCAAGCTTAGAAGTAGAAAATTTTAAGCCCCAAAAAGAAGAAGAAAAAAACAGAATCATACTTATTTCTGTTATTGCTTTTTTTATTGCGCTTTGCGGTAAGTGGTATTGCTAAATTATTGGTTTATCTTATTGATTTTATTACCAATGTTTCCTTTCATGGTAATTTTCAACAATCTACCCCTCCATAGAATATACCCAACTAAGAAAAACTACAAAAAGCGAATTAAGTTTATGTTGGTTTAAAAAATAATAAAGGATATATTTGTCCGAATTAATATTTTTTTTATTTTTGTACTATATTTAAAACAAATATGTTTTCTAAGGCCTGTGAATATGGAATAAGAGCCGCAATATACATTGCAGGGCAATCAATGCAGGATAAGCGTGTTAGCTTAAAAGGTATTTCTAAAAAAATTGATTCTCCGGAGGCTTTTACCGCTAAGGTTTTGCAGATGCTTGCAAAAAATAATATTATTAAATCAGTAAAAGGACCTAATGGCGGATTTGATATGGATAAAAAACAAATGGCTAAAATTAAACTTAGCGATATTGTATATGCCATTGATGGGGATAGTATTTACAGAGGTTGCGGATTAGGATTAAAAGAATGTTCAGAAAAACGACCTTGTCCCCTACATGATAAATTTAAATCAATACGCGAGGAATTAACATCAATGCTTGAAACAATAAGTATTTATGAACTTTCGATTGGATTAAAGGATGGGCTTACATTTTTGAGACGATAAGTTTTTTTTAAAATAATAAAGGATAAAAAGGTCTTAATATATTAATAACTTAAAAAATAAAATCATGACCACAATTAAACACTCAGGAATCGGATTAGTAAATCATTCCAACGTTACAAGTAACACTTGGTTTATCAAGCAGGTAGATAAATTTGAAGCCGCCCGCTTCGGTTGGATAGCTATGTGTATTGTAATTCAAAGCTGTTTGGGTTCAGTCGCGTGTATGTATATTTTAAAAAACAATGCAAGCGATTTTATGTTATTAACATGCGCTGTAATAACAATGACTTCTAATGCAGTTTTTATAGCCCAAGGTTCTGGAAGATTATGCCTCGCGTTTTTTTACACTAGTCTTATTATAAATATAATTTTTCTTTTATTGAATGTTTAAAACGTTAATTATGCAATTAAAATTAATAATATCTCTTGTTATGATAATGGGGCTAAGTTTGCAGTTAAAAGCCCAAGATGCCAATAATATGGTGCATCTTGAAAACACCCCTTTAGGATCTTATTTAATACTATTATTTATTTTTCTATTAATTTTTATTGGCATAGCGTATTTCTATAAACAACTTAAAATTCAAGTTGATTTAGATGAAAAGTTAGAAAAGAAAAATAAGTTAGCTCGCTTTTCCTATTATGTTAACACTTTAACATCTGCTCAAATAGATCAATATTTACGCATAAAAAAAGCACAAAAAAACAAAAAAAGTAATAATTCAAATAAAATCACTTTTTTGCTTGTTTTACTTGTGCTTTCTTCTGTAAAACTATCAGCGCAAACAACCGATGTAAAAGCTACGGGTCTATTTGGCCAGCCAGGTATAATTATAACACTGGTATTAATTCTTATACCTGTTTTATTAGGTTGCTTTTTTGCCATTATTAAAGCAAAAAATGCTTTTAAAGCATACGGTCAAACAAGTAGATTAGAGGAAGCAAAAGAATTTGCTCAACATCTTACTATAGTACAAGATGAAGATTTAGAAAAAAAACTAATAAATCGTAAAGCTGCCCTTGATTACTCACTTTCTAATACCGAGTTGTCGGGCCTCGATAAAGCGGAGGATACAATAGGTATTATTCAAAATGTGAATACAGAACATGAAGTGCATTTTACAGCGCTAAAAAAGAAAGCAACACCACGCCCCACACTAGATAAGGATATTACAAAACTAATACTATGTTATTTAGGCTGTGCTATATTTTGGTTGGTTTTAGGCGGTGCTATTGGAGAGTATGTAGGCATTAAATTTGTTTCGCCAGATACCGACCATATTAGTTGGTTAAGTTTTGGCAGATTACGGCCTGCACATACAAACATGGTGTTTTGGGGATGGGCATCACTTGGCATTATTGGTTTAGGATATTATGTTGTTCCAACCGTTAGCAATACTAAAATACATAGTATTAAATGGGGATGGATAGGACTTTGGTTAACTAACGCCATGGTTATAATTGGTTCTCTAAGTTTAATGGCAGGAATAAATAATGGAGGTGGTGAGTTTAGAGAATATATATGGCCTATTATGTTATTGTTTGCTGTTGCTTTAATACTTACTCTTTTTAATTTTTTAAAAACAGTAGCTAATAGAACAAGCAAAGAAATATATATATCTAATTGGTATATTATTTCTTCTATCATCTTTACTATAATTATTGCCTTAACTGCTTATTTACCTTTTTGGCAAAATGGTATTAGTGAAACAATTATTCAGGGTTATTATATGCACTCGGGTGTAGGTATGTGGTTTACCTTATTTACACTTGGGTTACTGTACTACTTTATTCCTCAGCAATTAAACCGACCAATTTATTCGTACAGCTTAGGGATATTAGCATTTTGGACACAAATTTTGTTTTACACAATTATTGGCACACATCATTTTATTTTTAGTGCCATACCTTGGTGGCTGCAAACAGTTGCCATTGTGGGTAGTGGAGGTATGATTATACCTGTTGTTGCAGGTACCGCAAATTTTTTTATGACCTTTAAAGGGCAATGGAAAAAAGTATATAGCAGCTATACACTTCCATTCTTTTTTGTAGCGGTAATGTACTATTTTATAGTTTCTATGCAGGGTACAGCCGAGGCATTTAAATTTACAAATCAAATTTGGCATTTTACAGATTTTACCGTTGCACATTCGCATCTTGGTTTTTATGGCATTATTTCTTTTGCTATTTGTGGCGGTACTTATGCTATTGTTCCTCGTTTAACAGGCAAAGAGCCGAGGCAACATTTTGTTGGTGCTCATTTTTGGCTGGCATTTATAGGCTTACTTTTTTATGCAATCCCATTATCTATTGGGGGCACATTAAAAGGTATGATGTGGATGGAAGGAAAACCTTTTATTGATAGCGTAGTAATGATGTTCGATTATTGGCTATGGCGGGCAATTGGAGGAAGCTTAATGGTTTTAGCGCACCTAGTATTT
This sequence comes from Bacteroidia bacterium, assembly GCA_038206945.1. Taxonomy (GTDB): domain Bacteria; phylum Bacteroidota; class Bacteroidia; order B-17B0; family Aurantibacillaceae; genus PALSA-968. Next base: position 104,521 of record JBBRAG010000004.1, read on the forward strand.
GCTTATAATTTTTATGAAATGGTTTATAAAAATGAAGAAGTAACAAATGTTAAAGATGAAGCATTTAAATATCTAAAATCAACAACCGAATTTAATTAATGTAGCATGAACATTTTTAACGATCATAAAAAACTATTTACTACAGCCGGACTATTGTTTTTGGGATTGACTTTTTTTACAGCCATTTGGCCTGCATTACAAAATCAAAAAAATACCGAACCGTTACCCGATAGTAAGCCGCTAAGCGGCGATGCTTTAGCCGGAAAACTTATATTCATATCTGAAGGTTGTATTGGGTGTCACTCTAAACAAGTGCGCAACATAGAAATGGATAAAGTTTTTGGCTCCCGCCCCGGAATGGCGGCGGATTATGCCAATATGAAAAGAACCAGTTTTTGGCAAAACACAGCTACCTTAATGGGTACAGAAAGAACGGGGCCTGATTTAACCAATGTAGGAAACAGGCAACCTAGTTTAGATTGGAATTTAATTCATCTTTTTAATCCAAGAGTTGTAGTTGCTCAATCTATTATGCCCTCATACGAATGGCTTTTTGAAGAAAAACAAAAACTAAGTAAAACAGATGTTATTGTTAGCGTTCCCGCTCAATTTATGAAAGGTAAAACAGGAAAAATAGTAGCTAAAAAAGAAGCCTTACAATTGGTGGCTTACATACAATCATTAAAACAAATTGCTTTACCCGAATACATTAAGCCGAAAGAATTTCTCTATAAAAAAGAGCTTAAACAAACTGCTTCTGGCAGCGCTAAAAACGATGTAGATGGAAAGGCTCTTTTTACAGCTAATTGTCAAGCCTGCCACCAGGCAAACGGAGAAGGCTTAAAGGGTGCATTTCCTTCTTTAAAAGGAAGTCCAATTGTAAACGGCGAAAATTTAGAATTGTATGTAGATATAATAATGAATGGCTATGATGCAAGAGCTGAATATGGTGTAATGGCTGCTGTTGGCACAAACATGGATTTTAACGAGCATCAGGTGGCAGCCATCATTAATTACGAAAGATCAAGTTGGGGCAATACCGGAAAAAAAGTAAGTCCTGAGGAAATTAAAAAAATAATGGACTTTGTAAAAATTAAAGCTACAGCATCAAAATGAAAAAAATAATATTCTTAAGTTTTATTTTTCTGGCTCATACACTTGCTAATGCTTGCCCTACTTGCGAAAGACAGCAACCTAAACTAGTTAGAGGAATAATACACGGTACAGGGCCAGAACATAATTGGGATTATATAATTGTTTTATCTATTGCCATCATTACAGTACTTACCTTATTTCTTTCAATCAAATGGTTTATTAAACCCGGCGAAAAAAACACAGAACACATTAAATATTTCATTATAAACGAAGAATAAAATGAGTAGTCAAAGTACAGTATTAATATTTATTGACAACGAAATAAAACCCTTTGGAGAGTTTAAAGCGCCTATAAACTTTGAATTAGATACTCGCAAATTAGTGGATGGAGAACATACATTAAAAATTGTAAGCAAAGATCCTTTAGGAAAAGAAGGCGTAAGAATAATTCCATTTACGGTTCGTAATGGTCCGGCTATAGCTATTGAAGGTATTTCTGAAAATGAAGTGGTAGATGGTGTTTTACCGCTTATGATAAACGCATACGGCAAAGGAGATCAGAAACGTTTTTTAATTGAAGGAAGCGAAACCCCACATAGTATTCCTTCTTGGCTTTGGCTTTTAGTTATTGGTTTTGTTGGTTGGGGCATCTATTACGCAGTTACAGCTCTTAATACCATATTATGATAACAAAGGAAATTTTAAATATTGATGATATTAAATTATTAGTCGATTCCTTTTATTCAAAAGTAAAAGAAGATGAATTATTGGCAAATATTTTTAATAATAAAATTCAAGACAGATGGCCTATTCATCTTGAAAAGATGTATCGATTTTGGCAAACAGTTTTATTAGATCAACACACATATAATGGCAGTCCGTTTGTACCACATGCTAATTTGCCTATTGAAAAAGAACATTTTGAACGCTGGATACTTTTATTTTACAAAACAATAGACGAAAATTTTATCGGCGAAAAAGCTAAAGAAGCTAAATGGCGAGCAGAAAAAATGGCAGAAATGTTTCAGATTAAAATTAACTATTTAAAAAACAACTAAACTTCTTATGGAACAATCAGAAATCATAAACGCAATCGTTCAAAAATATGAGGACATGAATGAAAACCCAGAAACATACTTAAAAGGTTTACTACAAGCTAAACCCATTAACTATTGGGATTATGTAGAAGTTGATACTTTATTATCATTACAAAAACCTCGTACTGATTTTAAGGATGAGGAAATATTTATCATGTATCATCAGGTAACTGAATTAGTTTTAAAACTAATGATACACGAAATAAAACAAATTGTTTACAACAAATCTATATCAGAATCTTTTTTAATAAACAAAATTAGTCGCCTTAACAGATATACAGGCATGCTAATTACTTCGTTTGATGTTATGCGTAATGGTATGGATTATGATGATTACAATACCTTTAGAGCTACACTTGCTCCAGCCAGTGGGTTTCAAAGCGCGCAGTTTAGATTAATAGAAATTTATTGTACGCGTATTGAAAACCTTATCAATGAAGAAGGAAGAAAACAATTGCCTACCAATCCAACTTTAGAAGAATACTTTGAAAATATTTATTGGAAAGATGCGGGTACAAACAGAAGTACAGGTAAAAAAACTTTAACGCTTCGTCAGTTTGAAGAAAGATATTTAGATAGATTTATTGCGCTCGCAAAAAAAGTTAAGGGGAAAACTATTGAAGAACAAATCTCAAAAATTGAAAACCCATCACCAGAGCTTAAAAATATATTAAGAGAGTTTGATAGATTTTACAACATTGAGTGGCCTTTGGTACATTTAAATACAGCTAAACAATACTTAGACAAAAAAGGCGAAAACCAAGCTGCTACAGGCGGATCTGAATGGAAGAAATACTTGCACCCTCAATTTCAGCAACGCAAATTTTTTCCTGAATTGTGGACAGAAGCCGAGATTACAAATTGGGGCGAAGAAAATAAAAAATAAATTAATAAACCAACAACATGAATACGATTACAGAAAAAACAATTGGTGAAACTGTAGCGCAAGACTACCGCACCGCAGCCGTATTTGAAAAATATGGAATAGATTTTTGTTGCGGAGGAAGCAAAACAATTGATGAGATTTGCAAAACCAAAGGAATTTCGAAAGATGATTTATTAAACAGTCTCTTAAACATTGATAAAACAAATAGTAATACTGCAACCCATTATAATGCGTGGCCATTAGATTTATTAGCCGATTATATTGAGAAAAGACATCACCGCTATGTGGAAGAAAAAACGGAACCTTTAAAACAATATCTTGATAAAATCTGTAAAGTTCATGGTGAAAATCATCCTGAATTGCCAGATATAAAAGATTTATTTTATCAATCAGCAGGTGAACTCGTCGCACACATGAAAAAAGAAGAACTAATATTATTTCCATTTATAAAAAAGATGGCTATTGCTAAATATGAAAATCAGCCTGCTCCTATCCCTTTATTTGGCACGGTTCAAAGTCCGATAAAAAACATGATGCACGAACATGATATAGAAGGAGATATTTTTTAGAAAAATTGCCGCATTAAGTAATAATTACACGCCTCCGGCAGATAGCTGCAATACGTATAAGATAACTTTTGCATTATTAAAAGAGTTTGAAAACGATTTGCATTTACATATTCATTTAGAAAATAATATTCTATTTCCAAAAGCAATTGAAATGGAAAAAAATTAATAACATTGAAAAATTAAATTATCAAAGATGAATTATAAAATAGAGCCGGATACACTTAATTGGGATTCGGGACAAGTAAAAGGATTTTTAGGAAAAGAATTTCTTAAACTTGATAATGGAGGAGTAAAGTTGGTAAAAATTGAAGCTCAAGCCATTTATCCTGAACATATTCATCCGGATAAAACCGAGTATGCTTTTGTTGTTGACGGCACACCCAGCTTTGTAATTAATAACGAGTTTTTTACAAGCAAGGTTGGCGATTTTTTTATTTTTCCCAATGGAATTAAACATGTTATTAAAAACGAAACAAATTCTGTTTGCCATCTTTTAGTTGGCTCCATTAAATGTTTAATGAAAATGGGACTGAAATAGATGGGATTGGTTAGTATATCAGGTATGGACTGCCTTGTATGACATCAATATCATCGGTATTCTTATCCAATTATTATTACAAATCATCAAACGGAGACTTTATTTTTTGCAGACTTTTGGTTGATACATGCGTATAAATCTCGGTGGTTTTACTACTGCAGTGCCCAAGCAATTCTTGTATATATCTAAGGTCGGTGCCGGCTTCCAGTAAATGCGTGGCATAACTATGCCGTAGCCAATGCAACGTTATGGGTTTTTTAATGCCGCTTTTTACAAGCGCTTGTTTTAATACATGCTGCAAACTTTCGGCGCTATACAACTCTCCTTTATTTTGCCCCTCAAAAAGCCAGGTGCTTGGCTTATATACTTTATAATAATCGCGCAACATGGTAATTATTTTTTCAGAAATAGGTACAATACGGTCTTTTCGGCCTTTGGCTTGTTTTATTAGTAATATGTTTCTCTTGCTATCTACATGCTCTGGTTTTAAATGCAACAGTTCGCCTCTTCGTAAGCCGCAGGCATAAATTAAACTAAGCATCACTTTATGTTTTACGTTATAATGCGCTTCTATAATTTGTTTTACTTCTTCTTTACTTAATACATTGGGTAAAAGCTTTGGCTTTTTTGGCCGATGTATAATATCAATATCAATAATTTTATCTTGTATAATGCTAAAAAATAATTTAAGGGCGTTTACTACCTGGTTTTGGTAAGACGCAGATAGTTGTTTCTTTAATATAAACTCGTTATTAAAAATAATTACATCTTCATTACTTATTTGCGAAAGTGGTTTTTCATGATAAAATTTTAAGAACACGTTTAAAGCATCCACATACGTACCAATGGTGCTTTCGCTGTAACGCTTAGATTTTAACCATTGTTTAAAACGCTTAACCTTATCTTTAATTTCTTCTGTAATGAATGGAAGCAAGGCAACATTTTCTTCTTCAAAAATTACATGGCTAAGTTTTTGTTTTATGGCAGCATACGTTTCGGCGGTGGCAGGGTAATGCCAAAGTTTTTTTGTATAACTAAATTTATAGCCGGGTACCGTTTTTATAAGCTCTATAAGTTTTGGCTGATAATCAAAAATTAGCGCCAAGCGGTTTTTACCCCTATGCTCTATATTTTGTATTTTAACGGTAGGTATACTATCAGGCATTATGTAGGTTTATAATAAATAACGTAAGCTAAGCTACAAAAAATTTAACTTATTTATTTTAACACAAAATATAAACCGCGTTTCACTACCTGCATCCTTATTACTATATTTGAAGATGCAAATTTTAAAAGGAGAAGGATTTATTCCCGGGCCGCTGTTAGCTAACATAAACTCGTCTGCCGATCTTAAAAAATTGAACGAAGCTCAGCTCGAACAATTGTGTAACGAATTGCGCCAATATATCATTGATTTGGTTTCGGTTAAAGGCGGGCACTTTGGCGCTTCATTGGGCGTAGTAGAGCTTACCACTGCCTTGCATTACGTATTTAATACCCCTTACGATCAACTTGTGTGGGATGTTGGCCATCAAGCATACGGACATAAAATACTTACCGGCCGCCGGGATGCTTTTCATACCAACCGTAAATATAAAGGTCTTAGCGGCTTTCCTAAACGGGATGAAAGTGATTTCGATTCTTTTGGCGTAGGCCATTCTTCCACCTCAATTTCTGCTGCCTTAGGCATGGCGGTTGCTTCCAATTATTTAGGACAAAAAGATAAACATCATATTGCCGTTATAGGCGATGGAGCTATGACAGCCGGCCTTGCCTTTGAAGGATTGAACCATGCAGGCTCATCTAACACAAATTTATTGGTAGTGCTTAATGATAATTGTATGAGCATCGATCCTAACGTGGGAGCGCTTAAACAATACCTTACAGATATTACTACATCGCACACATACAATAATGTAAAAGATGAGGTATGGAAACTGCTTGGCAAACTAAGTAACTTTGGTACCAGCGCACGCGATATTGTTTCTAAAGTACAACTTGCTCTTAAAACATCTTTGCTAAAACAAAGCAATTTATTTGAGTCGTTAAACTTTCGTTATTTCGGACCGGTTGACGGGCACGATGTGCAACGTTTAGTGCAGGTATTAAATGACTTAAAAGATATTGCCGGTCCTAAAATATTACACGTACTTACTAAAAAAGGCAAAGGCTATAAGTTTTCTGAAGAAGGAAACGAAACTGTTTGGCACTCACCGGGCTTATTTAATAAAGATACCGGAGAGATCATTAAAGTTACACCCAAAGAACCCCAACCTCCAAAATATCAGGATGTTTTTGGCTATACTATTGTTGAGCTTGCTGAAAAGAACAGTAAAATTATGGGTGTTACGCCCGCCATGCCAAGTGGGTGCTCATTAAATATAATGATGAAAGCTATGCCCGATAGGGCTTTTGATGTAGGCATTGCCGAACAACATGCCGTTACTTTCTCGGCAGGATTAGCTACGCAAGGCTTAATTCCTTTTTGCAATATTTATTCATCTTTTATGCAGCGCGCTTACGATCAGGTTATACATGATGTGGCTCTACAAAAGTTGCACGTTGTTTTTTGTTTAGATAGGGGAGGGTTGGTAGGAGCTGATGGCCCAACACATCACGGCACGTTTGATTTAGCGTACTTTCGTTGCATACCCAATATGGTTGTTTCTTCGCCAATGACTGAGCAGGAATTGCGTAACTTAATGTACACTGCCCAACTAGAAAAAAACGCACTTCCATTTAGCATACGTTACCCAAGGGGTAATGGTGTGATGATAAACTGGAAAACTCCTTTTGAAGAAATTACAATTGGCAAGGGTAGAAAATTAAAAGCCGGTAAAGATATGGCTATACTTTCTATTGGCCATATTGGCAACACCGCTACCAAAGCTATTAAAACAATAGAAGAACAAAATATAAGTGTGGCACATTACGATATGCGTTTTGTAAAACCCTTGGATGAAGCCATGCTGCACGAAATTTTTGCAACGCATAAAAAAATAATTACCATAGAAGATGGTTGCCTGCAAGGCGGCTTTGGCAGTGCCGTTATAGAGTTTATGAGTGATAACAATTATAACGCGCAAGTAAAACGCCTGGGCATTGCAGATGAATTTATAGAACATGGCGACCCAAAAGAATTATATGACGAGGTTGGCTTATCTGCAAATGCCATTACCGAAGAAGCTTTGAAATTAATTTATCCTGAAAAAAAAATTAAGATAAGCTGATGAAAAAAATATTTTTGATCATTGTGTTTTTTGCTCTAATAAGTGATTTTGTAAAAGCGCAAGGCATAGATCAAACATTTAGGCCGATTATTTATGCAAACGTAGTAGGCTCTCAGGTTGATGGAGATACCTATGGTGGTTATAGCAAGCCGGGTTTTATGTTAGGGCTGGGCATCAACAGACAATTATCTAAAGTTATTGAAGTAGAGTTTGGTTTAACCATTATACAAAAAGGTGCGCGCCATAACTATGCGTTAGATTCGGCTTCGCGTAACAACCCAGCCAATCCTTTTTTCTTATCACGCTTAAATTATTTAGAAATCCCTCTATGCTTAAAAATAAATTATAGAAAATTTAAGGCCGAAGTTGGCGCAGCTGCCGGTTACCTGATGAAGAACCCGCCGTATGTTTCAACTAATAATCCTACTTATATAGATAATTCGTACCGCAATTTTGAATTTAGTTACATACTTGGTTTAGGTTATAAAATTGCACCTAATTTATTAGTCAACTTTCGGTTTGAATATTCTATTCTTACTATTCGTCCGTACTTAAGCTCTTATGCGGGGGTTTATCACGGACAGTTTCCTTTTAATTTATTTAACCGCGGCTTATATAATAATGTTTTGCAATTAGGTTTGCATTATAGAATACCTACAAAAGCTGAAGCAACAACTATAAACTAATGTTTAAACTACCTAACATAGCAGTGGCAGTTACAGGTGCAAGCGGGGCTGTGTATGCAAAAGTTTTGTTTGATACCCTGTTGCAACATAAAGATAAAGTTGGCAACATAGCCATAGTTATGAGTGATAACGCCAAATACGTTTGGCAATTTGAATTAGATAATACAGATTACAAAAACTATCCTTTTATTTTTTTTGAGAAGAATGATTTTATGTCGCCCATTGCCTCGGGTTCTTCTTCGTACATGGCTTTGATAATTTGTCCGTGTAGTATGGGTACTTTAGGTAGAATTGCCTCGGGCGTTAGTAACGATTTGGTTACGCGTGCCGCTGATGTGATGCTGAAAGAAAGAAGAAAATTAATTTTAATTACAAGAGATACACCGCTTAATCTTATCCATATAAAAAATATGGAAACAGTTACGCTGGCAGGAGGCATTGTTTGTCCGGCAACGCCATCGTTTTATAGCAAACCAAAAACCTTTGAAGATTTAGCCAAAACCGTAACCGATAGGGCACTTAGTTTAACGGGCATAGAAGTAAATTCTTACCGCTGGAGTGAATAGTGTATTTGCGTTAGGGATGCGGCAAGAAAGCCTTTTTAAGAAATGCTTTTCAGCATACTGCGAAGCAATTAAAAATAAAAACGTTGAGCTAAATCTTAAAAAGCTTTACTGCAGGCAGCCCGACGGCGTGCTTAGAGTTTCAGTAATGCCGCACGCCGTAACGCCCAAATTATTTTACTCATTTAACAGCGCGATGTTAGTTACTTGCAAACAAGGTTACGCTATTAAAACAAAAGCATTACTACATTAGCAGGTATTATGGCGAGCAAAACAATACAAAGTAAAATTAAAACATCATCGGTTACGGTTATTATTAGTTTATCGTTGGTGTTATTTTTGTTGGCGCTGGTAGGCTGGGTATTTATTAATGCGCGCTTAATTGTAAACCATGTAAAAGAAAATGTGGGTTTTCAGGTATATTTAAAAGAAGATGCGCCGCAACCTGATATTGATAAACTTAAAAAAACGATGGATGCGGCTACCTATATAAAATCTGCGGTGTATAAAAGTAAAGAAGAAGCTTTAGAAGAATATAAAAATGTTACGCACGATGACTTGAGTTTATTAGGAGGCGTTAACCCCTTACCGGCAACTATTAATGCCAATATAAAGGCAGAATATGCTAACCCGGATAGCCTGGCGTGGATAGAAAAAGAAATTGCTTCTGAAAAAATTGTACGTGAAGTTGTTTATCAAAAAATATTGGTAGAGAACATAAACCGAAACACACAAAAAATTTCTGCGATTATTTTATTCTTCTCGGGCTTGCTTATTATTATTGCTGTGGCGTTAATAAATAACACCATACGTTTATCTATTTACAGCAAACGTTTTTTATTAAAGACTATGTATTTAGTAGGTGCCACGCAATCTTTTATACGTAAACCCTTTATTATTAATGGCGTGGTAAATGGTGTTATAGCAGGCATTATTGCCGATATATTGGTGGTTGGTTTTATTATTACAGCCAACAAGTTTATACCCGAGTTATTAGTGGTGCAAAATCCAAATTATTTATTGATCTTGTTTTTGGTGACGATTTTAACCGGCATACTTATTTCGGGTTTAAGTGCCGCGCTTTCTGTAAGAAAATACCTTCGTTTAAAAGCGGAAGACCTTTATTTTTAATTATTTATTTTTGCGCGGTTCTATATAAATAGAAAGCTATGCCGCTGTATAAAATGTTTGGTAGCCACACAGCAATTAGTGGAGGCATAATACCGGTAATAGCAAAGATAGATGATACCTGGAAGAACATCATATAAGAAGAGGCCAACAACAAGCCTATGGCTAAGTGAAAACCAATGCCGCCTCTTACCCTACGCGATGAGATGCAAACACCAATGATAGTAAGAATAAAGGTAGAGAAGGGGAAAGCTGTTCTTTTATAATTCTCTACTTCAAAACGTTCTATACCGCTGGATCCTTTTTCTTTTTCTTCGGCAATGTATTTTTTTAATTCGGGGTAGGTCATAACCTCTACCTTGCTTTCAATACGACCCATATCGGCAGGTTTAAAATTTATATCAAGTTCTTTTACCTCTCCGAATATTAATTGCTCTGAATATTTTTTGGCTGATTTTTTTTGAAGGGTGTCATCATGCTCTATGCGTTCATAATAATTGTGCGCAAGCCATTTTTGTTTTAGCGTGTCCCACTCAATCCAATCAGCGCTAAGCATGTAATATTGCCTGAAGTTTTTAATTTTTTCTATGGTAAATCGGTTGCCGCGCTTATCTAAGTTAGCGTAGCTTTCCATATATATCAAAGTGTTTTTATCTAGTTGACGGTGTATATTTCTTTCTTGTGTTTGATAATGCTGGTTGATGTATTTATCCTCAAAGGCCTGTTTATGCCGGTTTGCTTTTGGTATAACAAAATGACTTAAATATAAAGAGGTTAGCGCTATACCTGCGGCTCCAATTATATACGGACGTAAAAATCTTCTATACGTTATGCCACTGCTTAGTATGGCAACGGTTTCATACCGGGTAGCCATTTTAGAGGTAAAAAATATAACTGAAATAAATGTAAAAAGCGGACTAAGTTGGTTAGTAAAAAAAGGGATGAAATTAAAGTAATGGTCGAAGATGATTTCATGTAAAGTAGCATGTATAAAGTTGTCTATCTTTTCTGATATATCAAAAATAATAACAATACTAATAATAAGAATTATAGAAAAAATAAAGGTGCCTATAAATTTCTTTAAAATGTATTTATCTATTGTTTTAAGAAACATGGGCGCAAAGGTAGCCGATTAATTTATTTCTTAAGGAATGAAATGACGCAAAAAAAGCCTGCCTATTAAGTATAAGCAGGCTTTTTTTGTTAGATATTTAATTATTATTTTATGCTTTCAAAAAAACCTTTAAGGGTGGTATGTTTGTCTGGAAGATCAAGGATATAGAAATAAGTTCCGTCGCTGAAATCTTTACCCGTCCAATTATTTTTATAATCGTTATCGGTATATAATTGAACGCCCCATCGGTTGTAGATAACTAATTTGTTATTTTTAAAATATTGTAGGTTTTTAAAAGCAAGAAATTCATTGATACCATCGCCGTTAGGGGTAATAATATTGGGTGCAATTACCACATATTGGATGTCTATAAATTTAGTTATCATGTTTGTACAGCCTTTATCACTTTTTACTGTTAAAGTAACGGTGTAAGTTCCGCCATTATTATAGGTATGGATTGGGTTAGAAACAAAGGCAGAATCCATATCGCCAAAAGTCCATAGATCGGATGTTATACTTCCGGTGGTAACCGTAGAGGCATCTGTAAAGGTAGCTGGTACGCCTGCCTCAACTGCTGTTGGCGCATACGTAAAGTTAGCATTTGGAGTAGGGTATTGTGAAATAGTAATAGTAGAATCTTTTGCTGTACAACCGTATTTATCAGTCATGGTAACCGTATAAGTACCGGGCGCTTTAGCAGAATCTTTTTTACCGATAACGATGGTAGGTAATACCCCCGAAGGATTTGTCCATGTATAAGTAAGCGGTGCCGTACCAGATCCGTTAGCGTTTAAAACAATGGTTTTACCCGCACATGCGCCTGAATTAGCCACAAAAAGATGCGGATTACTTTGCTTTAATGGTACCTGTGCAGAGGCAACGCAACCTTTGCTATCTATTATCATAACAGAATATGTAATATTTGTAACGTTGGAAGGCGGGGTTACTATACCAATAGAATCTTGAACTTGCATAACAGTAGCACTAGGGCTCCAGCTGTACGTATAAGGCCCATGTCCACCACTGGCATTGGCAAAAAGAGAATCGCTTTTAGATTTACAATAAGTAGTGCTGCCGCTAATAGATACTATTGGGTTTGTATAGCTACCCACAGTAAATACTTTAGTGCCTACACATTGTGTGTTATTATTTACACCGGTAACCGTATACGTATTTGCCATATTTATAGTATCTGTATTACCGGTAACATTTGAACCTCCAGACCAGATGTAATTATAAGTTCCTGTAGGAACAGCTGTTACCGTTAGTGTAGTACTGGTTCCGGAGCATATAAAAAACTCTCCGGTTACGGTTAAAGTTGGTGTTATAGGTGGCGATAAAGAATAAGTGGCCGATGTAGGACAGTTGTTAATAATAACATTTAAACTATAAATACCCGGACTGTTTACCACATTTGTATAGGTTGTAGAACCGGCAGGAGTCCAAACGTAAGAAGTAGCATTTGTGATAGAAGCGATCAGTGTATCATTACCTGCGCATAAACTCCCTTTAGCAATTATAGTTAAGGGAGGAACCTGATTACCAACCACAGTAGCAAAAACAGTATCAGAACAACCGTGCGCATCCGTAACTGAAACTGTATGTGTGCCGGCCGATGCAGTTAATGATGTACTGCTTGAGGCGCCATTATCCCAGTTATAAGTAAAAGGTGCAGTACCACCTGTTACAGGTTGATTAACATAAATATTAGTGCTGGTTGCAGGAGAACAATAACTTAAAGCACCACCAATAGTAGCTAAAGGTTTTGGATAAATATACGCTACCGCCGTGCCGCTTTTAGAACAACCGTTTTTAACAACAGTAACCTGCAAAGTACTAGTTATAGATACAGATGTTGAGAAGGTTGTTGCGCCATTACTCCAGGTATAACTATCATAACTGCTTGCATTTGTTAGCGTAAAAATAGCAGGGGTATTGCCGCAGGTTATGCCCGGGTTAACGGTTATAGACGGACTTGGCACCGCAGTACCTAATATATGTATAACATAATTTAGTGTAGTGCTTTGCACGGGGATACCATTATCAGTACCTGTTACAGAAACATTATAATACCCAGTAGTTAAACTACCGGTAGCTACCTGAAAAGTTAAAGACCCAGTTGTACCAGCAGTTGAATTAAGAATACTAAAGCCCGAACCAATACCCGGGGCAGAAGCTGTAACAGTAACAATCTGAGAAGGTTCTGGTCCTGTAAAACTAACCGATTGGATAACTGTATCGCCAACAGCGCAAATATTTATAGTATCTCCGGCACAAGAAGAAGCGCCACTAGTTGCTAAAGGCGGTAAATTGGTACTTGATCCACAGGAATTAAAATAAAATGATTTATTATCAAGCCAATTAACGCCGCTAACAGGACTACCTGCCGGGTTGGTAAAATTACCATTATTAGCTCCAAATAAACTTATTTGTACATAGTTTCCTCCGCTTCCTTTATTTATACCAACAGTTGCCGGGGTGCCGCCAAAACCGTTGGTACCTCCAGAGGCATCACCTGTTGTCCATTGCATATCACCATAACAAAAAGAAACGTTGTTACCAGATGATAAAATTGGATCGCTACCATCTGTAATAATCAATTGAAAGGTGTTTTTTAACTGACTAGTACCAGAAGAACTTTGGTAATAAGTTACACTATCCCATTGAACAATTAGATACGTAGGAGTTAATTTATAGTAAACAAAACCGCTGCCCGCATTAGTTGTTTCCACATCTCCCCAAAAAGGAGCTACCATTATATATTGTGTACTTGGAAATGCAACTGCTGAAAACGTGGAATAGGCAGATCCAAAAGAAACATTACCATTGTTATTAATAAATAATTTTTTAGTTCCGCTACCTAAATTAGCACCGTATAGACAAAAGTTAAAAGGTAAAGTTATTCCATTGGTTGACCAATCATCGTTAGCATACGTGGGTGCAACACCGGGGCCACCGCTACCTCCACTACCATCAAAAGGAACTACATGAAATGAAGTATCTCTTGGTATCCAGCAATTGCAAGCTGTTGAAGTCATGGTACCATTATTATGAGAACCTCTTTTTGAAGAAGCAGTAGGCGTTGTTAATTGTAAGCCCTGTGTACCACCTAAGGGATTAAAATAAGCTTCATCGCCATTTAATTTACCTTCTTTTTTTAACTGATTAATTTTTTCATTTAATTCTTTATCTTGGGCATTTAAGCTTACAAGTGTTAAACCAAATAAGCAAGCAAGTATTAATTTATTCATTTCTATATAATTTAAATTATTGTAACACGAATATAATGCACTTTATTAAAAATTCAATTTATCTAAAAAAGGTAAGTACCCAATTTTTGTTAAAATCAATAAGCGGGGCGCTGCAATATTGGCAAACATCATTGGTGGTATCGGTATAGGGTGCGCCGCAGTTAGCACACTCATAACTAAAAACAGTTTCTTTCTCTATAGTTTGCAACGATTTTAAATTTTTAGATAATGTTATCATATATATCTTGGTAGCCATATCACTATCAATTAGTTTAATGTTTTGATCTGCTTCTACTCGCTGATAAGTTACTTTTAGTAAAAAATCTAAATTAAGCTTGTCATTTTCTGTATTAAAATTAACCAGATCTACATCATTCAAATATAACCTGTCAAAAACAAAATTGCCCCAACTTTTTTTGGTTTCTAAAATACTTTGTGTTGTTTCGGCGTCGGCAAAACGACTTAATTTTTTTTCAGGTGCACCCGATAGAACTTCCATAGTTTGCATAAATACATTTGATGCCACATCTTCTATTCGTTGCACAGAAAATAAATTATCGTTCTTTGTTAATTCAAGTAATTCGGCTCGCTTATTAAAATTAGTGTTATAATAATCGCCTTCCTGGGTTATTTCACTTAACACCCAATCATAACTGGCATTGTTGGTAAGCGTCCCACAGGCACTACAACGGCTTATCTCACCCATGCTTACATCAAAAATAGCGCCGCAATTTGGGCAGTTATTATTATCGTATAAATTCTTACCTGCTTTGGCATCGTTACGTTTTATGAACGTCCAATATTCCATGGCACTTTCACCTTTAAACTTTTGATTAAAAGACGGGTATTTTTCACTTAAAAACTCATCATCCATCGTAAAACCAATAGCAACATCTGCCGTATGATAATGCCCGTCAATAGCAGTATTGGCAAGTTTTATTCCGTCAATTTTTATATTAGTAAGTTTATTGATTTGCTGTAATTTATTCATCATTTCAAATTGCGCGTTAAAGCGTTGATAAACCCCGTCAGAAACCCATTTGCGTACATTTTTCAAATCTTTTTTCTGCCAGGCATCTTGTATACTTAAAAAAGAATTTTGTATTTTTTGTTTATCTAATCCTTCTGGAAAAGGTTGATCAGGAATAGCTTCCATCTCTTCTTTTGCTTCTGAACTACCTCCAAGTTTTCCATTTTTCTTTAGATACAGGTATATTATAACCACTACAATAATGATTATGACTGTACTCATGTTTAAAGAGCCGCCACCTGAACCGCCACCGCCATAGTAACCGCCACCGCTACTATGTCCTCCACCGCCGCCCCCACTATGTCCGCCACCTCCGCCGCCGCCGGCGCGTGCTAAAACGGTTTGAGATGCTAAAAGCAAAATGGCACTTAAAAAAAAGTGTGCATTATTTATTGAGGTAATTAGTTTTTTCATCCGTGAAATTTTAAGCTATAATACAAATAAATATTTGAGCAAACTTAGTATGTAATAAACTCTTTATTAAGTTTTAATAAGTTTTTTTACAACAGTTGTTGTGTTGGTGTTAAGGTAAATAAAATAAGTGCCCGCCGCAAGCGTTGATATATCTGCTTCGCAACCAATATACAATTTACCTGCTAAAACCTGTGCACCTTTTAAATCGATAATTTTATACGTGTAATCAGTAGGAACGTTTTCGTTTGTGATCTTTAAAAAACCGATTGATGGATTTGGAGAAATTTTTATCGTCTCGTCATTACACGTATTACAAACCCTATTTAATCCATCAAAATAACTAAAGAAAAAATACCCTAATTCTATTTGTCCGGCGGTATTGTAATGCACACCATCTGTACCCAAACTATGCGTATCAAAAATGCTTACGGCTGTTGTTGTTTTAGCCACATTAATTTCAGCTTGCCTAACTGTGGCGTTATATTTCCAAGAAGAAGAACAATCAATCATCCCCACAACAAAAGGCAATTGCGATTTATTTAGCTGCGTCCGTACATCACTAATAAAATTGCCAAGATTGCTTTGATAGTTATTTGCTTTTGTTTTATCCAAAGCATCATACTCGCCTTGCATCCAGCACACACCCATAATTTCTACCAAGTAATTTTTAGTAAGCGTATCTAAAGCAGAAGTTACATCATTTATAAAGTTGGTGTATAGCCAACCAACTGCTCCTCCTGAAGAAGGCGGCCGCCAATCTTCATTCAGCGTTGTACCTCCTACAGAAAATTTTATAATTGCAATTTTATCTCCCCTAAAATAAGCCGAAGCATCTTGCCCAAAAGTCAGTTCAGGCCCAAAGTTATGGGGTGTAGCACCTAAACCAGGTTTTAAAGCCTGCCAATTGTAATTTACATCTCCGTTTACTTTTATAATAATATTGGGTACACTATCCAAAATATTCGCTGGCAACTCACTTACTAATGGATTTGCCGTTCCACTCATGTTAGATTGCCCTGCCATAATAAAAACTCGTATAACGTTTTGAGCACACAAACTTTGTGCAAAAAACAGAACAATTAGCATTATATTTTTAAACAGAAACATTTGGGTAGCTACTGCAAAGTAAGGTAAATAATAAGGCAAAATTATTTTAATCTAAATCAACTATTTCAAACACCTAAAATGTGTAAATTAGCGGCTCACACAATTTCTCTATAAGATAATGATAGAAGCAAAACCATATCAGGCAAAACATAAAATACGTATTGTTACCGCAGCGGCTCTTTTTGACGGGCACGATGCTGCCATTAATATCATGCGCCGTATAATGCAGGGCAGCGGCACAGAGGTTATTCACCTTGGGCACGATCGTAGCGTTATTGATGTAGTTAATTGCGCCATACAAGAAGATGCTAACTCAATTGCTATTACATCTTACCAAGGCGGACACGTTGAGTATTTTAAATACATGTACGATTTGTTGAAAGAACGCGGTTGCGAGCATATTAAAATATTTGGCGGCGGCGGCGGCGTTATCCTTCCGACCGAAATTGAAGAATTACATAAATACGGCATTACTCGCATTTATAGTCCTGATGACGGGCGCTCTATGGGTTTGCAAGGCATGATAAACGATTTGCTCCAGCAATCTGATTACGACCCAAGTATTCACGTAAATAAAGCTATTGATCATTTAAAAGAAAAAGATCACAAATCTATTGCGCGTTTAATTTCTGCTGCCGAAAATCATGGTGAAGAAAATGCGGCTATGCTTAAAGAAATTGCAGAGCTGGCAAGCAAATCTAAAACGCCTGTACTCGGTATTACGGGCACAGGTGGCGCAGGTAAATCATCTTTGGTAGATGAATTAGTGCGTCGTTTCTTAATAGATTTTCCAACTAAAACATTAGGTATTATTTCTGTCGATCCATCTAAACGTAAAACTGGCGGAGCTTTGTTAGGCGATAGAATTCGTATGAATGCTATTCGTAACGATAGAGTTTTTATGCGAAGTATGGCTACTCGTCAAAGCAATTTAGCGCTTTCTAAATATGTAAAAGATGCGGTTGATATTTTAAAAGCTGCCAACTTCGATTTGGTTATTTTAGAAACGGCCGGTATCGGACAAAGTGATACCGAAATTACCGAACACAGTAATATGTGCCTATACGTTATGACGCCCGAATACGGCGCTGCTACGCAGTTAGAAAAAATTGATATGATTGAATTTGCCGATGTAATTGCATTAAACAAATTCGATAAACGTGGTGCACTTGATGCCCTCCGCGATGTAAAAAAACAATATAAGCGTAACCACAATTTGTGGGAAGCTACCGATGAATCACTTCCTGTTTACGGAACCATTGCTTCTCAGTTTAATGATCCGGGTATGAACCGTTTGTACAAAGCGGTGATGGATAAAATGGTGGAGAAAACCGGTGCCGATTTAAAATCTAATTTCAACATAACGAATGAGATGAGCGAAAAGATTTATATCATTCCGCCTGCTCGTACACGTTACCTAAGTGAGATTGCCGAAAATAATCGTGCGTATGATAAACGCGCAAATCAACAAGCTGATGTGGCCGAGAAATTATACGGCATTCGCAAAACAATTGATACCTTAAAAGATAGCAAGTCGGCCGATAGAGATCGTTTAATTAAATCCTTAGGAGAAGAATACGAAGTTATTGCACTTGATCTTGACGGACACAATAAAAAACTGTTAGACACTTGGGAAGATCGCAAAAAACAATACACCAACGAGTATTACGTTTTTAAAGTGCGCGATAAAGAAATTAAAATTAAAACGCATTACGAAAGTTTATCGCATACACAAATATCTAAAATTGCTGTGCCTCAATTCCGCTCTTGGGGCGATGTATTGAAATGGAATTTATCAGAAAACTTTCCCGGAGAATTTCCCTATGCTGCAGGTATCTATCCGTTTAAAAGAGAAGGCGAAGACCCCGCACGAATGTTTGCCGGCGAGGGCGGACCGGAAAGAACTAACAAACGCTTTCACTACGTAAGTAAAGGTTTACCTGCGGCGCGTTTAAGTACCGCGTTTGATAGTGTTACGTTATACGGACAAGACCCAGATTATCGCCCCGATATTTATGGCAAAGTAGGTAACAGCGGCGTTAGTGTTTGCTGTTTAGATGATGCAAAAAAACTTTACAGTGGTTTTAATTTGGCAGATCCAAAGACTTCGGTATCCATGACTATCAATGGTCCCGCAGCAATTATCGCAGCTTTTTTTATGAATGCAGCTATCGATCAGCAATGCGAAATTTACATTAAGAAGAATGGTTTAGAAAAAGAAACCGAAAAGAAAATTGCTGATATCTATAAAGCAAAAGGCATAGCTCGCCCTAAATACCATGGCGCTTTACCCGAAGAAAACGATGGCTTAGGCTTAATGTTATTAGGCGTTACAGGCGATATGATTTTGCCTGCCGATGTTTATCAAAAAATTAAAATAGAAACCTTAGCACAAGTTCGTGGAACTGTGCAGGCAGATATTTTAAAAGAAGACCAAGCACAAAACACCTGTATTTTTAGTACCGAATTTTCATTGCGCGTAATGGGCGATGTACAACAATACTTTATCCATAACAAAGTGCGTAACTTTTATTCGGTATCTATTTCCGGTTATCACATTGCCGAAGCAGGCGCCAATCCTATCTCGCAGCTTGCCTTTACACTTAGTAATGGTTTTACTTTTGTAGAATATTATTTAAGTCGCGGTATGCACATCGATGATTTTGCACCCAACTTATCCTTCTTCTTCAGCAACGGTATAGATCCTGAGTACAGCGTAATTGGTCGTGTGGCACGTAAAATTTGGTCTAAAGCCATGAAGTATAAATACGGCGGAAACGATCGTTCGCAAATGTTGAAGTATCACATACAAACAAGCGGAAGAAGTTTGCACGCACAAGAAATTGACTTTAACGATATACGCACAACCCTGCAAGCGCTGTATGCCATTTACGATAACTGTAACTCGTTACACACCAATGCGTATGATGAAGCTATTACCACACCAACTGAAGAATCGGTAAGACGAGCCATGGCCATACAATTAATTATTAATAAAGAATTAGGACTTGCCAAAAACGAAAACCCATTACAAGGTTCGTTCATTATAGAAGAGCTTACCGATTTAGTAGAAGCTGCCGTGCTTTTAGAATTTGATAGAATTAGCGAACGTGGCGGCGTGTTAGGCGCCATGGAAACCATGTACCAACGCGGCAAAATACAAGAAGAAAGTTTGTATTACGAAACCCTTAAACACACCGGAGAATATCCTATTGTGGGTGTAAACACATTTCTATCAAACAAGGGCTCGCCAACCATTATACCTAAAGAAGTTATACGCAGCACCGAAAAAGAAAAAGAATGCCAAATACAAACCGTGCAAACACTTTCTAAATCAAGTGGCGAAAAAGGCAAACAAATGCTTAGCGATATACAACACGTAGCCGTACAAAACGGCAACCTGTTTAACTCTTTAATGGAAACAGTTAAATATTGCAGCCTTGGGCAAATTACCCACGCCCTGTTTGAAGTAGGCGGTCAATACCGCAGAAACATGTAAAACCTCACGGATGCTGAGCCGAAGCCGAAGCATAGGCGGCCAGTACAGAAGAAATAGGTAAACCAGTTATTAGTTAATAGCCAATAGGTATTAGCACGTAGCTGCAATTCTCCTCCTTGGGGGGTTAGCAGTGGGTAATTTTAATTCTGATAACCTCGTCATTGCCAGAAACGAAGCAAGCTCACACACCCACCGTCAGGCTAAACTCGTTTCAGCATCTGTCTATAAAATGGTTATTGTCATGCTGAGCTTGTCGAAGTATGGGCGTTCCGGCGATTACACCTGTGGGTTTTCGCTGCAATCCCTAACGCAATTTTTACATGCAATCTGTTAAATCTGGTTCTTTTTCATCAAGCAAAAAGAACATAAGAAACAGAAGGAGATTGCCACGGTTTTTTCAAAACCTCGCAATGACAAAAACCATAAACTGATTATTATCAGTAAATGCAAATTATTATAAGCCGCTAAAATAAACAACTACTTTTGCAGCCTAAATAATTATTGATATGTCAGAACTTCCTCCTTGTCCTAAATGTAAATGCGAGTACACCTACTCTAACGGATTACTAATGGTTTGCCCCGAGTGTTTCTATGAATGGAACCCCGAAGAAAACATTGCCGAAACAACTAATGAAGCAAGTAATATAATTAAAGATGCCAACGGCAACGAGTTACAAGATGGCGATAGCGTAGTAGTAATTAAAGATTTGCCGGTTAAAGGTTCGTCTAAACCAGTAAAGGCCGGAACCAAGGTTAAAAACATTAAACTTACCTATGGCGACCATAACATTGATTGCAAAATTGATGGTTTTGGATCTATGGCACTTAAATCTGAATATGTAAGAAAGGCGTAATCCTTATTGGAATTCAAATTTTATAGTTTTTCTCTATAGATTATTATATTGCACATAATTTTTTTATAAATGATCTCTATAAGTAATAAAATAAAAAATACGTTCAGTAAGCCTTTTGTTTGGCTAACTATCGGGTTGCTTTTTTTTAGTTTTATATACTTAACTACGGTAGTTACTAATCATTATCTTTTTCGCAGTTTTGCTTTTGATTATGGGTTTTATAATTACGCTTTTTGGGATTATGCGCACCTTCGTGTTAGCCCCTGCTCATTATTTGGTTTAAATTCAAATGCAACTTTTTTGCAAGACCATTTTTCATTAACCCTCTTTTTTTTAATTCCTTTCTATTGGCTTCTAAATTGGCTTACCGGCACGTATACGTTAATTATTCTTCAAACAGCGGCAGTAATATATAGTGGTTGGGCTTTATCAAAATATATTTCTCTTAAATCAAATAATGTATGGTTAGGTATTTGGGCTATGCTTTATTACTTTTTAATGCAAGCACGGTACGCATCATTTTACGGCGATTGTAATATTGCCATATTTTCAGCGAGCCTTGTACCTGTTTTTTTATATACATTTCAAGCAAAAAAATATATTACAGCCAGCCTTATCTTTTTAATTGCTATACTTTCCCGGGAAGATATGCCCCTTTGGTTTATATTTATTTTCATCACATTAATTATTATCCATCATAAAGAAAAAGAAAGAATAAAATTTTGCACCCTGTTAATTGGCTTATCCATATTTTATTTTATTGTTCTATTTTCCATAATTATTCCTTCATTAGAAGTGCCGGGCAGACATTATTCACTGTTCAATTATTCGGCTATAGGTCAAACTCCTTGGCAAGCAATTAAATTTATTTGCACCCATCCGGTAGAAACATTTAAACTCCTTTTTCAAAATCAGCTTCACGATCCTACTTATGATGGAGTTAAAACCGAATTTTACGTAACTTATCTTATCTCAGGAGGCTTTATTTTAATTTTCAGACCACAATATATTATTTGGTTTATTCCATTGATACTTCAAAAAATGCTAAACGATGAACCTGTTAGGTGGAGTATTAATTTTTACTATGCCTTACCCATAGCAACCATGCTGCCTGTTTCAACTTTTTTAATAATATCAAATATTAAAAATGTACACTTAAAATATACTTCTTGTGTAGTATTTTGTTTATTGGCTTGGTATGCTACTGATGCTTCATTTAATAGAAACAAACGCGCCATGCCTTGGTCAGAACCCTTAAAAGAAAACATATTTGATGCCCACTTTTTCCAATCTAAACTTAACATCAGTAACGTCTATAAAAGTTTGCAGCTAATACCTGCCGATGCAAAGGTTAGTGCATCAAATTATTATCTTCCACACCTTTCCCAACGTCATTCTATATATAGGTTTCCCGATATGTATGATGCCGATTATATAGTTGTTCAGCAACAATGGGATAATATGTTTGTATCGGAAAAATTATACTTATCAACTATTCAGCTTTATCTTAACGACCCCAATTGGGTTATTATATATAATGATTTTCCTTTTTTGCTTCTTAAGAAGAAATAAACTAAATTTTTTTCATGTAATAAATTTGCCTTTTCAGCTCTCTAATATCTATAAGTGACAGTTGTAAAACAAAAAACAACCTTGTAGATAACATCGTAATTGCTTTCTTTACTTTAATTAAGTTATATTAAAAGTTGTTTACCCCGCTTTCGGAATAATAAGAATATGCCTTATATCATCAACATCACACGACGGGCAACCAGCTGCACAAAATGAAAGCCATATTGTGTTTCAAACACTTCTGAAACCTCGCCCGGTTTTAAACTGAAAGCAGCATTTTCAAACTCAGGCACCATTACCCCTTTGGCAACATCTTTATATATGCCGCCTTCTTTAGCCGAATCTGGGTCTTCCGAATATTGTTTAGCAAGTACTGCCATATCGTCTCCTTTAAGCACAGGTGCACGATAGCTCTCTCATCTTTCTTTCGCTTCTTTTTTTAGAGGCTTCGCTTGCAGTTGAATCGGATGATGCAGTTGTTTTCTCTTCAGAAATTATGCGTGAGTTATTACACGAAAAGACGAATAAAACAACAAAGACTAAAAGGCTAATTTTTTTTCATGGCTATGGTGTATGTTTTACAAAAATATATCGATTAACGGGAAAGTAATCTTTTTATTGCTTGTAGTTAAAAGAAAGCCAATATCTTTACACGTATAAATAATAGTTGATGCGTAAAATTATTTTCTTTTTTCTTGTATTGTTTTTAAGCGGCTTTAAAACCATTGCTCAGGATACTACAAATGTGGATGATAACAGTCCTCCCCCCGTTAAAATGCGCAAAGGTTTTGCGGCGGGTTTTGTTATAGGTACCTGTTTGGCTAATAAATACACAGCGGTTTTGTATAATGGCTACGGCTTAGATGTGTACGGACAACAAAATATTTTTTCTAACAGTTTAATGTACCAGCAAATTGTAAACTTATATGGCGGTGGTAACGGCTATGGGTCTGATCGTATTGCGCAAGCACTTGGCGTAGCGCCCGGCACATGGAGTTTTGGCCCTAATGATATGCCGTATAATATAAAATATAATATTGCTTTTACGGCAGGTGTGCAAACCCGTTATGCGATTACTAATAGAGATGCTATACTTTTAAATGCAAATACGTCGCGCATTAGTATTACGGGTGATTTTACCATAGGAACTCCATTCCCTTCAAGTAATGGTTTTCAAAACAATAATAATTTAACTAATTATCAAATCTTTCCTATAATAGGTGCCGAGCAACGTACAGCTATTCAATTAGGGTATCAACATATTTTTGGCGAGGATGAAGACCGCGTAAGTTTTTTTTTGGAAGCAGGATTAAATATTAATCTAGATAAAATGATGCGTAATCAAATAAATATAAATGGTTTAATAATTGATCTTAAGGCAGCTTATGCTTACGAGTATGCAAATTACAGCGCTTTTAATTCAAAGCACCTTAGCGGAGTTGGCTTTGGCGGCTTCTTGGGTGCGGGTGCTAATATTAATATCAGTCAACAATGGTTGTTGCAGTTAGTTTATAACCCTTCTTTAGATAAAATAAACATTGGTGCTGAACCCAAATATACCCTACAGCATACCATAGGTATTAGGGCTTATTACTGTTTTTAAAATTGAATAAATACTTTATCATTCTTTAAAGATACTATTACATTATTTTTTAGATTTGCTCCACTAAAATTAAATTCATGAAAAAAAGTATAGTTTTATTTGCCGCAACCATATTATTGGCAGCCTGTAACAATAATAAACCCGCCACAGAAAAAAATATAATTGCAACAAAAGCAGGCGTAGATAGTTTTTTGGTTGATTATAATACACAGTTTCAAAAATATTTAACAGCGGCTAATGAAGGGCAGTGGAAGCTGAACACGCATATTGTTGCAGGAGATACAGCTACTGAAAATACCGCTGCGCGCACGGATGAAGCGATGGCAACTTATACAGGTAGTAAAGCCATAACAGATAAAGCAAAATTGTTTTTAGATAAAAAAGATTCGATTCAGTTAAGTGATCTGCAAATACGCCAATTAAAAGCAATTATTTTTAATGCAGGTGCAAACCCAGAAGCCGCCGGAGATATTGTAAAGCAAAAAATTGCCGCGCAGAATAAACAAACCGGCTTATTATATGGGTATAAATTTACCTTAAACGGTAAAGAAATTACACCCAACGATATTGATGGCACTTTAGAAAAATCTTCTAACGAAAAAGAACGTTTGGCGGTATGGAAGGCTAGCAAAGAAGTGGGTAAAACTTTAAAAGAAGGCTTGGTTGTTTTAAGAGATTTAAGAAATAAATCGGTGCAACCTTTGGGTTATGCAGATTTTTTTGCCTACCAAGCATCTGAATATGGAATGAGTACCGATGAACTTATGGAAACCACCCGTGGAATGATAAAAGATATTTGGCCTTTATACCGTGAGTTGCATACCTGGGCGCGTTATGAATTAGCTAAGAAATATAATAAGCCCGTACCTGATTATATTCCTGCGCATTGGTTGCCTAACCGTTGGGGACAAGAATGGTCGCAGTTGGTAGAAGTTAAAGGTTTTGACCTTGACCCATATTTAAAAACACAAGGGGCTGAGTGGATCGTAAAGAAAGGCGAAGAGTTCTATCAAAGTATTGGCTTTGGCCCTTTGCCTGCAACTTTTTGGGAGCGGTCTAACTTATATCCTGTACCTGCCGGTGCTGATTATAAAAAGAATACCCATGCTTCTGCCTGGCATATAGATAATGATAAAGATGTTCGTTCTTTAATGAGTGTGGTACCTAATACCGAATGGTGGGCTACGGCTTTACATGAATTAGGCCATATATATTACTATCAATCATACAGCAATCCTGATGTGCCTATTGTATTACGCAGCGGGGCTAACCGTGCATACCATGAAGCCTTTGGAACCATGATGGGTATGGCATCTTTGCAAAAACCTTTTTTACAAGGTTTAGGCATGATGGATAAAAATTTAAAAACAAATGATACGCTTATGTTGTTGAAAGAAGCTTTGCAATACGCAGTACACATACCTTGGGGAAGTGGTACCATGACAGAGTTTGAATATAATTTATATACGAAGAATTTACCGGCTAACCAATTCAATAAATTATGGTGGCAGTTGGTAAAACGTTTCCAAGGTATTGTGCCTAACGAAGAACGTGGAGAAGAATATTGCGATGCGGCCACTAAAACACATATTAATGATGATGCGGCTCAGTATTATGATTATAGCATGAGTAATGTTTTGTTGTTTCAATTTCACCAACATATTGCGCAAGATATTTTAAAGCAAGACCCACACGCAACTAACTATTGGGGAAATAAAGGCGTTGGCGAATTTTTACAAAATGTAATGAAGCCCGGTGCGAGTGTTGATTGGAGAGATCATTTAAAGAAAAGCATAGGTGAGGATTTTTCTGCCAAGGCTATGTTAGCATATTTTAAACCTTTAATGGGCTACCTGCAAAAAATAAACGCGGGCAGAAAATATACTTTGCCTGAACTGCCGGATTTTAAGTATTAAGTTAACGGCTTAGGTACTTGCGTTAGGGATTATAGCGATTAGCTTTTTTGAAATGCTTCTTCAGCATTCTGCGAAACAATTAAAAAATAAAAACGATGAGCTAATCAAAAAACTATAAGCGCAAAGCCCGACGGCGCAGAATTTTTTGAATTAGGCTTAAATGCTCATGCGCCGTAACGCCCAAATATTACTTGATCAATTCGTTTAATAAATTTTCTGTGCTTTCTTTCATTTTAATATAGGCCGATCCGGTGGCAGGTCCACTGTACCCGGTGTATATTTTTTCTACTTCGTGCTTTTTATTTAAATAGATAGTAGTAGGAAAGGCGGAAACGGTTGATAGAAAGGGTAAACTTTTTTGCGCATTAGCGGTGCCGCTTAAACCTGTTAATAGAAATTGGTACTGGGCGCCAAATTTATTTTTTAAATGCAACACGGTACTTTTTGCTTTTTCAATATCGGTTGTACGCTCATACGCTAAAGCAATTATTTCTAAACCTTTTGGTTGGTATTGATTATAAAGCACGCTGAGGTAGGCGGTTTCATCCATGCAATTGGCACACCAACTGCCCATAAGCTGCACGATAACAGGTTTGTTCTTATATTGCTCATCTGATAAAGAAATTTGTTTTCCTTCGGTATTTATAAAGGAGAAATCAACAGGTTGGCCTTTTATAGTTTTAGTAATAGAGTAGGGGTCGGGTAGTTGAGCGTTGTTGTTACGAATGGCTTTAAACTTTTGGTGGGTTGTTAAGCCGGCATAAAAATCGCCATAAATTTCTTCTTTTTCATTCAAGATGCCGGTAAATAAATAAGCGTGTGAACCATCAAAGCTTGATAGGTATAAATTTTTACCGTCGGCCACACCTTCCAGATAACGATAGTCGCCGGTTTCGCTTAAAAAAGTTCCCGTAACTAATTGCTTATTTTGTTTAAAAACACCAATGGCTTTGCTGCTATCTGGGGTACCGGTGCCAAATGTGGTTTCCCAACGACCTGCAAATTCTACGCGGGTAATAACCACAGTTTTAAACCGTTGCGTTTGCCCAAACACAGCAGAAAACGGAATGATGTTGTTATCTTTTTTTGAGTTATTGATCCATACGCCTTGTATCAGTCCGGGAAATATCTTGCATTTGAATTCAGTATCAAATACAGGCATTTTAAAAAAAAGAGAATCATTTTTTATTTCACTTTCGTCAACTACTATTTTTTCATCGCCATTAAAAATGGTTAGCGTTGGCTGCCCGTCGGCATAAAAAACATTAAAGATAAAAGGCACTTCAATTTGTTTTTTTGCATCAAGCGTTAACACACCACGCCAAAGGCCTTCGTTAATGTGGGTTTGTGCGGTTAAAGCAGAGTAGAGGAATATAAATAGAATTGTTTTTTTCATGGCGCTAAATTAATTATTTTTGATAAAGATATTTTAAAGGTAGGTTTAAATAAAACAAATTTCGCACCTTTATATGCTAAATATGTCGGCAATTTATCAACTAAAAAAATATTTTCAATATAGGTTTCATGCCGGTAATGCGCATGGGTTGCATTCGCCGTTTGTTTATAAATTATATACTGAGGTTATTGCCGATAAAAATTCTTTTTATGCTTTTGATGAGATAAATAAGATACGAAGCACGCTATTAAAAAACACACAAACTATTGAAGTGCTTGACTTAGGCGCGGGTTCTAAAAAAATGAATATTAATACCCGGATGATTTCGGATATAGCCAGATATAGTATCGTCTCAAAAATATACGGCGAGTTATTATTTAGGTTAGTAAATTATTTTAAACCGTTAAATGTATTGGAACTGGGTACATCATTAGGTGTTTCATCTTTATACATGTCGACCGCTGCACCTAACGCCAATATTATAACGGTGGAAGGCTGTCCCAATACCATTGCCTTTGCCAAAAAATTGCTTGAAAGTGTGAACGTGAAAAATGTTGAGCTGATCAACGCTTCTTTTGATGAAGCATTTGGTAAGCTATTAACGGCTAAAAAATTTGACCTTGTCTATATTGATGGAAATCATACATACGAAGCGACTATAAATTATTTTAATTTGTTACTTAAAAGGATTGACGAAAACTCAATTTTGATTTTTGATGATATTTATTGGACGCCACAAATGACCAAGGCTTGGGAAGAAATAAAAAAACACAATGCAGTAACTATTACCGTTAATCTATATAAAATAGGACTTGTTTTTTTTAGGAAGGAAAATAAACAGCAACAGCATTTTTGCCTACGTTATTAGAAGATTATTCTTGCTTTAAAATAATTTCTACCCTTCTGTTATTTTGTTTGTGTTCTTTATTATCATTTTTATATAAAGGTTTTTCACTGCCAAAACCTAAATAAATTATACGCTCCTTAGCAATATTATTTTTAATTAAATAATCAGCCACTGTTTTAGCACGTGCTTGAGATAATTTTTTATTATGCAATACATTTCCGGTATTATCCGTATGGCCGCTTATTTCAATAGTTTGGGTTTGGTTATCTTTTAAATAGCTTACCAAGCTATCTAACTCTTTATAGGATGAAGAAATAAACGTATAATTATCTGTTTCAAATAAAATATTTTTTAAGATAATGGGTTGAGATGATTTATTGGTAAGCGGTTCTATAGGTAAACGGTTTAACTTTTCAGGGTTTAACTTTCCAATTCCTTTTAAAGTGCAATTACATAAAGTAGAATCAGTAATTTTATGTAAGCTTACATTATCTATATAATAATAGGCGAAATTTTTAGGCCTGTTTTTTATTAGACGATTTAATTTTAATTTTCTATAAATTGGCTTATCTACCTCAAAACTTCCAAGGGTTAAGAAGTCTGCATTTGTTGTAGCGGTAAAATAAAAACCGGCAGATATCCAATTTAGTGTATCGAACTTTGGTACGCTATCCATTAAAAAATAAATTACCTCGTTACTTTTAAGTGAAGTGGTTTTAATGGTTTTAACTTCTTTTTCAGATAAAATAACTCCAAGTTTATTAATTTGCCACATGGCATTATTTGCTAAACTTATATTAAAACTCAAGCAATAATTTTGATCTTTTATAAGGGTAGAAGTAAGTTTTGTTTGTAAATACTCTCGGTAATTTCTACCCGGATCGTAAGCTATAAAGCCTGCATAACAATTACCGGTAAGCGGTTTTTGGAAACCAAACTCATTTTTTGGTACGTTAACAATATTAACGCTTTTATCCTTATCGGCGCAAAAATAATCGGTAGTTCCGCGGGTGGGAGCATACCAATTCTTAGATTCGTTAATAGCTGAAAAATATACAGGTTATGATTGTAATTTTCAAAACTAGAATCAGGAATTAAGTTTTGAGCCCAACATGCAAGACAAAAAATAAAAAAAGCTGTAAAAAAAAAGAGACGAGTCGCCATTATGTTAGATCATAATTTCAATCTCTTTCTCTTCCATCATTTTTTTAAGATTTATTAAAGAGTATCTCATACGGCCAAGGGCGGTATTTATACTTACGTTAGTCATGTCTGATATTTCTTTAAAACTCATGTCAAAATAAGCACGCATAATAATTACTTCTTTTTGTTCGTAAGGAAGCTCTTCAATTAATGCACGCATGGTTTTTTTAATATCCAATCTTTCTTCCGTGCTGCGGCTGTCATCTTCTATCTTTAAAATAGAGAAAATATCAACTTCTTCCCCATCTTCATTTATCACATTAGGAACCGTGCGCATTTTTTTACTCTTCCTAAAATAATCTATCACTAAGTTTTTGGCTATGCGTTGTATCCAGGCGCTAAACTTTCCATCCTCGTAATAATTACCGCCTTTTAACGATTGAATTACTTTTACAAATGTATCTTGAAAAAAATCTTCGGTAAGTGTTCTATCTCTTACCAACTGGTAAATACATGCGTAAACTTTCTGTTTGTGCCTATTTATTAAAATTGCTAAGGCTTCTTCGTTGCCCTTTATATATAGGCTAACTAAACGGTTGTCATCTAAATGTTCAATAGACATAGGCGCTGCTTTTTACTTGTTTATAAATATTAAATGGTAAAAAGTAGATGTTTGCCTATGTGTCCTCCGTTTTTAAGTGAAATTTAATTACACAAGTATAAGAAAAAATATTAATATGTAAAAATATTTAACAATTAACGTTTAATTGTTTGGCACCACCACATCATCATCGGCGCTGTTGGGTGCAGATTGCCTGATGTCTTCAGTAGCATCTAAAGAATTTTTTCGTTTTTTCTTTTTCTTTTTAGAAGATGTGTCTCTATTTTTAGATAATGAAGTAGTATCCGTCTTGTTTCTTTTCTTTACACTATCAGGTTGTGTCTTAATAATAGTGCGGGAGACAAGCGTGTCTTTTTTAAAAGAACTATTTTTTTGAGTAGAGAGTGTTTTTATATTTTTGATTTTAGGTACTTCAACCTCTGTTATTACGGTATCTTTTTTTGGATACTTCGTAATAGTATCTGCCACCACAACCTTGGGTTTAACTTCCGGCTTTGGCGTTTCTATTTTTGGTTGAATGATAGGCCTAGCAATATTTACAGTATCTTTTGTGGTGCTTGCCGAAGGTAAATTATTTA
The DNA here is from genome assembly GCA_038206945.1 of Bacteroidia bacterium. Classification (GTDB taxonomy): domain Bacteria; phylum Bacteroidota; class Bacteroidia; order B-17B0; family Aurantibacillaceae; genus PALSA-968. The sequence goes on from JBBRAG010000004.1 coordinate 135,259, forward strand.
TATAGTTATATGAAAAGAAAGCCAAGCAACCTAAAGCCAATAACACAAGTGGAATGGCGATAAACTTTACCAAGTTCTTAGTTTTGGGCATTTCTAAATGCGCATGCGTTTTAACCTGCGAAATCTCGCTTTCTAAAAGCTGTAAACATGCCGGATTAAAACTTACACGGTAATCTGCAAATTTTTTTCGCAACGCACTTTCATCTATACGGTATGTTTTATTATCCGCCATTAGTAACCTTGCATTTTAAGATTAACATTTTTTAAAAATTCGTTGCGTGCGCGCTCAATGCTGTTTTTAGCAGATTCCTCGCTTATCTCCAGCATTTCGGATGTTTCTTTTAAACTAAACTCTTCTATAATGTGTAAATTGTAAACAGCTCTAAAAGAAGCAGGAAGTTTTTGCAATGCGTTTAAATAATCTTCTATCAATAAATTATTTGGATCATGGTCATCGCTTTGATGAAACAGATCGGTATGTGGTTTTTTATCTTCAACACGCGTAGTTGTGGTAATGTAATATTCTGTACGATTACTTTTTAATTGAAAGATAAGACTGTGTAAAAATATTTTTTTTATCCATTCATCTAAATTTGCGTTGTCATGATATTCAGGCAGGTGTTTAAAAACTTCTATAAAAGCCAGGTTAAAAAAGGTTTCTGCCTGTTGGTTGTTTTTTGTGTAACGCCTGCACATACCCATTAAATAGCCATAATGCTGCTCTATCAGCTGGTGGCGGGCAGTTTTATCATTTTTAATACAGGCTTGTACGAGTTCGTTCTTGCTCATGAAATTTCTTATACAAGGTTACGAAGCCAAAGGGCAATTAATTTGTATAATTTATTATGTTTTCAAACAACGAATGTTTAAAAGTACGTTAGCTGTTTACGTAAAGAATGCGACAAAAATATTTTTAAAATGTTTGTTCAGCATTCTGTGAAGCAAAAATTTGCCGGAACGCAAAACTAATTAACCGATTTTTCTTTATCTACAATTTCAAAAGCGCAGGTTTCGCTTTCGCCTTGCTCATCAATAACTTCTAAAATATGCTTTCCTTTTGCTGGCAACACTTCCATTTGATGAAACTTTTGGGTAGAGCCAATATATTTTCCATCTAAATGCCAAAACAATGTAGCTGTATTATTTTTATGCGTGGCTTTTAAAATTAGTCGGCCTTTTTCTTCTGTTTGTTCATACGGAATGTAAATTTTAAATCCCGGTCGTGGATACACAATATCTATTTGATGCGAGCTTGTTTCGGTTTGGCATTGCGGTAAATAAGGTGGCAACGTTTGGTAGAACGAACTATGTTGTTTAAAATAATATTCTTGTACAGGTGAAGTAATAAACCAAGCCTTGTGTTGCATTTGTGCCACTGGATAGCAATTACTATTTACGCGATACATACCGCTTGCGTCTAAATGAATTATTTTATGATACGGACATAAACTTGTTTTACTAGAATTTTTTGGGATGCTTTCTATAATTTTATCAGGACAAACGTCAGAAGCTTTGTAGCCACTTTGTTTGCACACAATAATTTTTGTCATATCCTGATAAGGCATTTTAAACCAAGTGTGCGATGGCAACAAATTAAAAATAGCAAACATTAACGGTGCAGCCGCGCTAATACCCGTTAAACCTGGGCGACCTTCGCCATCTGCATTTCCAACCCAAATAGCAACGGTATATTTTGCATTTATACCAACTGCCCACGCATCTCTAAAACCAAAACTGGTGCCTGTTTTCCAGGCAATGCGATTTGATGAAAGAAAACGCGACCAACCCGCGTAATCTTCCGGTCTGGCTAATTCTGTCATAGCATTAAACGTACACCAAATACTTCCTGCACTTAGCAAACTATTTTTTTGAATAGATTTTTTTGTTTCATTTTTTGATTGAAGATAAATAGCATCGTGATAATCATTGGCATCATACTTACCTGTGTAAGGGGTGTAGTGCGATAGCGTTCGTCCCATAGAAGCATACGCGGATGCCACATCCCAAAGGGTAGCCTCTCCGCCACCTAATATTAAAGATAAACCATAATGCGATGCAGGCTTGGTAAAATTTTTGAAGCCTAATTTTTGTAACTGATATTGAAAGCGAGAAACACCATACTCTTGCAACATTTTTACTGCTGGCACATTTAGTGAACGAGCCAAAGCCATACTTGCAGGTACTAAACCATCGTATGTTAGATTAAAATTTTTAGGGGCGTAAGAACCCATTTGCATCGGAATATCTTCCAACAACATATTTGGTAAAATTTTAGAATCATTAAGTGCACTTGCATATAAAAATGGTTTAAGAATACTACCTGTGCTTCTTGGTGCTGAAACTACATCTACATAATTATCGTGTTCGTTTTTTTGTGAGTAGCTATTGCCAACGTATGCAAGCACGTTACCGGTTTCGGTTTCAATAACCAATGCGCCTGCGTTATAAATTCCGTTTGCCGAAAGTGTTTGTATATGATTGTTTAATGCGGCACTTATTTGTTGTTGCAAATTTTTATTGAGTGTAGAAAAATAAATATTTCCTGTACCGTTTTCGATTGCGGCACGCACTAATAAATGCGGACTGTATTGCGGAATAGCAAAAGGTTTTTCGGGAATAGATTCTTGCAAGGAAAGATGATACGTTGATTCATCTATCACTTTATTGTCATACAATTTTTTTAGTAAGCGATTACGTTTATTTAATAATGCTTTATGATTTTTACCGGGATAAATTAAGGATGGTGCATTTGGTAACACAGCCAACAAAGCACATTCTGCCCAAGATAATTTATTAGGACTACGTCCGAAATAGCGCCATGATGCGGCATGCAATCCGACTACGTTACTGCCAAAGGGCGCATGACAAGCATATACATTTAAGATGGAATTTTTTTTATACGATAATTCAATGCGAAAAGCCAAAAGCATTTCTACAAGTTTTTCGTTATAAGTGCGGGTTTGGTTTTTACGCATTAAGCGTGCAACCTGCATGGTTATAGTGCTTCCGCCACTTTTTATTTTACCCGATTTGCTGTTTTTTATAAATGCTTTTGAAAGCGAAACAGGGTTTATACCTAAGTGACGATAAAAATATTCGTCTTCAAAAAAAGTAATGCAGGTTTTAAATTTATCAGGAATGCTATCACTATAAGGAAATCGCCACTGCCCATCTTTTGCAATGTGTGCGCCCAACAATTCATTATGCTCATCATATACAATCGTACTATACGAATCTGTAAATAATTTTTTAGGCAACCAGATTGCATACAGAACCAGCAGAGCAAAACCAACCAATAAAAAATATTTTCTCCGCTTTATAAAAGCGATAAATTTATTTCGCTGCAACGCCTTCGGTTTGTTTTACCACTTTTATCCATTGCCCTTTTTTGCGCGCGTACACGCTGTTATCATACATGGCTTCGATTTTTACACCCGGCAAATAATATTTACCTGCGTAGCTTGTATTAAGTAAAATAGTAAACTTTTTACTTTCGTTTGCATTCAAATCAAAGTAGGTAAAAACCCTATCGTCTCTAATATCCTGATATGTATAAGCGGAGTTTTTTAACGTAGATTCGTTATCATCTAAGCGCGTGTTATGAATTTCCCAACCGGATGGAATGTAACTAATGAGTGCCATGTTTTTATAATTGCCTTGCATGCCCGGGTTTTTTACAACCACTTCCATCATAAAATCGGTACCTTGCTGTAAGGTTGTGGGGTCACTTTCTTGGCCCGCTAAATTTCGATAAGTAACCGTAGAAACTAAATTTTGTGATGCTTCAACTTCATTTCCAATAGCAGGCTTTCCTCTATTAGTAACGCGCACATATAAAACTCCTTTGCCATTATTTTTAATGGAGAAATTACCCGAAGCAGTTTTATAATCTAAAGTGATTTGTGTAAGCGCACTATTGCCTTTCATGTCTACTTTTTTCCCGTTTACAAAACATTCTGCTTGCATAGCAGATGAGCTTCCGTATTTTTTAATGAAAGCAGAAACAGCTATCAACGAATAAGCGGTAGATTGTGTACTCATCCAAGATTTGGACGATAATGCGCTTGCAACTTCTTTGATAGAATTGTAGGCAATTTGTTTTTTATTGAGTAAACAAACCGTTTCTAAAATCATGGCTTCATCGCGCTCTGAACTACCAAATGTGTAATAATTTATTTGATAAGGTGCTACTTGGTACGTTGTGTTATGGATTAATTTTTCAGCTTCATCTTCTTGTCCTGCAATAGCATAAGCAGCCGCTAAACGCCAACGAGCCTGCAGAGATAAATTTTTAAATTCGCGCAAACGATTCATGGCACTCATAGCTGGTTGATTTGCTAAAGCCAAGGTATATAAACGATAGGCTTGTATAATATCATCGTTATAATAATTGGCACGCGCAGGTTCCCAATTAAAGGCAGCGTTTTGCTGATACTTAACCCATTGTTGTTTAAAGCCCGGAGGAAGCGTGTAGCCTTTTTTCTCGGCTGCCATCATAAAATGACCAGCATAAGTTGTACCCCAATCGTTAACATCGTTAGCACCCGGCCAATACGATAAACCCCCATTGTTTAATTGGAATTTGCGTAACATATTAATGCCTGCTTTGATGTTGGTTTCAGTAGCTGATTTTTTACTATCGCTTAAAGAAATAATTTCATCTAAAAATAACTGCGCAAAAACACCAGATGTAGTTTGCTCTACACAACCATGTGGGTAGGTGATTAAATAATTTAAGCGTTCATCTAAATTAACAGGCGGAATGGTTGATAGCTCTATAACGCCACTGTTAGTGCCCGGTATGCCAATAGGCGCATAGGTGTTTTTTAATTCTTTGCCGGCATCTACATAATAATCTTTACCATCTGTTTGATATGGATTTGGATTTCTTACATCAAGTTCTATCTCATACGATGTTTGAACGCCACCGCCCGAAGCGAGTATTTTTACTTTGGCAATTCCTATTTGGCGTTTTACTTTTAAATCGAAACTCACTAATTTTTCATCATTCTTTCCAACAGAAATTGTTTTGGATATTTCGCCAACCAATTGCACATACCCATTGCTTTCAACTTTTATGATAACGTTGCCCAAGTTTTTATCTCCGCCAAAAACAGATACCGGAAGTTTTACTTCTTCGTCGGTACTTAATACGCGTGGCAAAGTTCCTAAAATCATTAACGGACTTTTTACCGCAGTAGTTTTATCAATTGAGCCATAGGCTGAGTTATATCCCGCAATTACCATCGTACGAACTGAACCAACATACATGGGCATTTTAAATGTAGTGGTTTTCTTTTCTCCTTTTTTAATATGATACGGGCCAAAGAATTTAACCATTGGTTTAAAACGATTTGCTTTTGCGCCATCTTTACTAAGATCACTTCCATCGCCACCAATACTTAAAATGCGTTCTAACTCGCCTCCATACGCACCAATTACATAATCAAATACATCCCAGGTTTTTACACCAAGCGCTTCGCGTGCATAAAAATAATTCCACGGGTCGGGAGTTTTAAAACGAGTGATATCTAATAAGCCTTCATCAACTACGGCAAGCGTGTAAACCATTTCTTTATTATTTTCTTCGCCAACGGTAATGCTCGCCATTCCTTCCGGGACAAGCGTTGCAGGCATTGAAATAGTGGGACGTAAATGTGTTTCGGGATCATCAATAATTACAGGCACAACTCCATATAAACGAATAGGCAAATCATTTTTAGTTTGCGCGTGCGGTTGAATTAAAGATACATGCACATAAATATTAGGCGCCATCTCAGGCGTTACGTTAAATTTAAACACCGTATTTCCTTTGGCGGTTTCTAACCAATGTGCTTGTAACACACGACTACCCGTTTCTATAGTAACCAAAGCTCTTCCACCTTGCGGTGAAGGAATCGTAACACTAACCTCTTCGTTTGTTTTGAACGAAGGTTTGTTGGTTGTAAAATGCAACATATTTGCAATTACTTTGTTGTCGTCTCCTTGGCGTTCCATCCAATTAGACCAATCAAAATACGTAGTTGCCGAAGTTGAATGTCCGCCATCTATATCAACAATGCGAATTAAGTAACGCCCCCAATCTTCTTCTTTAATATTTAATTTAATTTTTGCCGTTCCGCCACTGGTAGAAAACTCTTCCACCTTAACCGGTTTGTGGTAATCATCCATGCTGTAATTAGCTAACTCATCTTGATATTGTTCCCACCACCAGCGCCATTCTAATTTATAAAGTTCCATGCGCATGTGCGTGCGAGATACTGGATTACCTTTGTAATCAACTGTTGCAACGCTTATTGTATTGTCTCTGTTGGTATATAGAATACCTGAGTTCGCTTCTCCATCAGGAAGTTTTATGCCTGCATAAACATCATAGGGAGAATACGTTATCGAAAATCTATCTACACTAAACGTACCACCTTGCTCATACACACGCGTGGCAAAATTTGCTTTAAGCATGCCCGGCGCATTGGTTTTTGTTTGAAGTTTACAAGGGAAATTAGCATCACCATTGTTATCAATCTTTCCATCAAATAAATTTATACTTTCTGATTCGAATCGAATGGTTGGATCATCAAAATTGTAATCTTTATATTTTTGGAAATCTGTACTGGTTGCTGAAAGTGCGACCGCTACGTTGGCTTGTAAGTTATGTGCGACAGCACCCGTTAGCCAGGCAGAGTGTAATGTAACAGTTTCATCTCCTTTTATAAGAAGATTATTACCCACGTTTACATCTATTTTTAAACGATTAGGCATAATGGTTTCTATACGAATGTTTTTATTAAACATTACAGAACCAACTTTTACTTGTGCATTCCAATTTCCTGTGGGTGCATTTTTATCAGTAACGGTTGTAAAATTGTAGAAGCCTTCTACACCTTTGGTAGCAAGCTGTTTGCTATATAGTTGTCCTTGCGGATTATACAACTCAAACATAACAGGATGATTACCCGGTAATGATTTTAATTTATCTTCTAAAATAAAAGTAAGGAACATCGTATCACCCGGACGCCAAACGCCACGTTCGCCATAGATAAAGCCTTTTAAGCCTTTTTGCACAGCATCGCCGGCTACGTCGTACATACTTAATGATAAAGCTGCGCCATCATCTAATTTTACATACGCACGATGATCTTTGTTTTTTGCGACAATAAAATATGGTTTTCTGGTCGGGGTTATAAATACTTGTCCATCTGAATTTGTTTGCGCAGAAGTAATTAATTGTTGTTGATAATCATACAATTCAATGCTCGTATTATTCATAGGTTCTGTGCTAACCAAGTTAGAAGCAGCTACAAAAAAACTTCCGTCGTTGCATTTTTTTACGGTTAAGGCTAAATCAGAAGCCAATAAATTTCGTGATACGTTTCTTTCATAAGAATTTCTGTAATAGTTGGAATTACAAGGGTTTTCACGCTCTTTCCAATCATACGCATCTTCGCCTTCTTCATCGCCATAAGAATAATAATCATTGTAATAATAACTAGAAGAACCATCATCTTCATCATCTTGTTGTTCTTTCAGTTGTTCCATTTCTGCTTTATCACCGTTAGAATTTCCAGCGCAAGGATAGGTTGAATACGATTTTTTAAAACTCAACACAATGTGATAAATAGCACCGGGTTCCGTTTTTATCATGCTATTTAAATCGAGAGAGAATTTTTTCCAATGGCCAAAATCTGCGGGATTTGTAATACCTAGATTAATTGTTTTATCAATGATTTTTTTACCAACGCGCGCTAATTCACTTTCGCCGTCTAAATCATTTGTTTGAAGGAATTGAAGAATGTTGTTTTCATAAATTTTAATAATTCGCACATCAACCGAACGTAAGTTTACGGCCTCGAAAGGCATAGTCAAGTTACTTGACGATGGAAGGATAACTCCTTTACCAACAAGCTTTACAGCGGGTTTTATGGCTTCAAAAACAATATTATGTTCAAAGGTTTCTCCTAATTTTTTCCCTTTTGTATCACGAACAGATTCATCAATAGTTAATTTATAAGAACCTTCTTTTATATTAGTTGGATAAAGTAAAACTTGGTTGTTATCAATAACATATTTCAAATCTTTTAAATCAGCCAAACGAATAATTCCTTCCATTGATTGCGAAGATTCTATTGGATTAGAAAATGTTAGTTGCACATGTTGTTCGTTATCATTTACAACCTTAACATCGAACAAACTAAATTTATTTTTTGCTGGGATATCAAATGCTAAACTGCCCGTGTATTTAGTATTGATAGACTTTGCATCCCAACTAAGCGTTAGTTTAGAAGACAATAAAGTACCACGTTCAATACTATCAATATAAAATTTATGAATAGTTAGTTTATCATTGTGTATCCATTTTATGTTTGGTTTTTTTGTACCGTATTGTGCACTTAATATTTGTTCTAATTTATCGGCAGGCGCATAATCGGCAGTAGAAATAACCCCGCTTATTCTATAATAACTAAAATCTGAATTGTTGTAACATTTTACATTAGTTATTTCAACGCGTGCAGATTGTTTTACAACTTGAAACTTGAAATTAAATTCTTTCAACTCTTTTTTTACATCTAATAATTTATCGAGATGAAATGATGCTTTAAATAATTGTCCTGCGCTTAGGCGGTCTTTAGGGCGAAACTCGATGGTTTGCCCATCAAGCCAAACAGCATCTCCGACCATTTCGGGTTCAAAAGAAAAAAGTTTTTCTTTTATGGGCGTGTTTAGTTCTACATTTTGTTGCAACTCTGACGCAAATTTTATTTTTATGGTTGAACCCGAAGAAATATAACCTGTTGTAAACGCCGAAATATACTGGGCAAACTCGGGATTAATTTTATTTTGCTCAGTGCCAAAATTAGTTGAGCTGGTAAGTTTTTTAAGAATATCTTTTGAATTGAAAAGCCAAGTGCCAAGCACCACGATAGCTGCTCCAACAGCCATCCATTTAATACGGTTTAAAAACATAGGGTGAAATTTTGATTAAAAGTAAATGAAAATAGTATATGACTGATGTAATGTTTAAAAAAAGGTTTTTGGTAGATTGAAGAAGGTTTTGACGCAGCGTTACGCGCGTTTTACCTGATTTTTTTTCCTCGAAAACACGAATTATCACAAATTACCTTGTTACGCCTAAGCGTTAGGGATGTGGCAAGAAAGCCTTTTATTGTAATCAATACAAGCTTTACTGCAGGCAGCCCGGCGCTGTAATCAGCGAACGCCCAAAACAATTAACAAATTAGGACTTAAAAGTTATCGGTTTTTCAATAAAACTTTATGGAAATAATGCGTAAATAGCATCTATAGAGTATAATCTCGTAACTTTGAAAAGGCAACAAGGCCATACAATTCTTAATTATGCGTAGCAGCAAAACTATTATTTTTTTTATTTTATTACTGTGCTTTGGTACAATTGGGCGTGCGCAGTTTAAAAACGAGGATGAAGTAAAAAAGCAGGCAGATAAATATTTTGAGGATGAGGATTATGCCAACAGCTTTAAACTTTATTCGCAATTAGTTTCAACTTATCCTAAAGACCCGACCTATAATTTCAGGTTGGGCGTTAGTATGTTGTATAATGAAGCGGATAAAAAGAAAGCCATTCCGTATTTGAATATTGCCTCTAAAACGGCTAAAGATAATGAGAAGGAATCTCTTTTTTACCTTGGAAAAGCCTATCATTTTAATTACCAGTTTGATGAAGCGATAAAATTATATGCGGCTTACAAAATTATTGCATCTGCATCAATGATTAAAAAGTTGCAAGTGGATAGGGAGATACAGGCCTGCAAAAATGGCAAGCGTTTGCTATCTAACTTAACGGAACTAGTTGTGTTGGATAAAAAACTATTGAGCGTAAACGATTATTTTAGAAGCTATAATTTAAAAGATATAGGCGGAAAATTATTAGTAAAACCCGATGAGTTTAGAAGCGCGGCCGATAAAAAGAAAAAAGATAGATCAATTGTATATCTACCTAAAAGCAACGACCAGCTTTACTTTGCTGGATATGGCGAAAAAGGTGATAACAAGGATATTTATATTGTACGAAAATTACCCAACGGTGAGTGGAGCAAGCCCGAAGCAATGGGTACACCTATTAACACAGAGTTTGACGAAGATTACCCGTTTTTACACCCAAATGGCAAGGTGCTTTATTTTGCATCTAAAGGGCATAACAGCATGGGTGGTTATGATATTTTTAAGAGTGAGCTGGATGGTGCAACCAATAGATGGAAAGAACCCATTAACCTTGAATTTCCAATCAATTCGCCAAATGATGATATTTTATTTGTAACCGATTCTTTAGAAAAAATAGCTTATTTTGCTACTAGCAGGCAAAGTCCATCGGGTAAGATAGATGTATTAAAAATACTCACAGAGAGAAGGCCGGCTGAATTCGCTTTTATTTCTGGCACTGTTTTAAAGAAAGCAGCATCACAAAGCGTTGCATCTAAAATTAAAATTAAGAATATTGAAACCGGAGAAGATGTTGGCTCTTTTGATGCGAAAGCAGATGGAAGCTACTCGCTTAAATTACCTAATGGCGGTAAATTTATTTTTACGGTAGAAACGCCGGGCTTTACCACGCAATCTGAAGGCGTAACCGTACCCACCGCATATACTTACAAACCTTATAAGCAAGCTATTGGCTACGATGTGCAGAAATTGTATATCACTAACTTTTTTGATTCGAAAGAAGAAGATGAAAATAATTATAAAGAATATTTAGAGCTGATAGAACAAAAATCTAAAATGAATGTAAATGCGGAAGATTTTGGAATAAATCCTGAAAATCCGTTAGCAGGAACTAACAATAATCAAGTTGCATTAAATAATAATCAAGGTAAAACAAATACGGAGCAAAGCGGTGCAAACGCGGTATCTAATTCAACTAACCCAACACAAAATAAAAATGTAAGTACAAAAGAGCTTATACAAATGGCCTTTGATGATGCTAAAGAATTAAAACAAAGCGCTGACAGTTTAAAGAAAGATGCTTCCATGGCTTTTGCGGTCGCTAATTCTAAGCAAGACCAAGCAAATCAGAAAAAACAGGAAGCAGATCAAATACAATATAAAATCAATTCTGAAACTAATGTAACCAAGAAACAGGAATTAATTACTGAAGTCGAAAAACAAAAAGATGATGCGGTTTTATATGCGGCGCAATCTTCTACCGCTAATAATATAGCCAAACAACTTGAAATTGACGCTAACAATAAACAAAAAGAAGCCGACCTTAATTTACAATATGCCAAAGCGCTTGAAGAGGCTGATAAAACTAAGAACAACAAGCAGGCCATTACTAAAATGGAAGATCTGCAAAAACAATTAGAGCTTGCTTCTAAACAAAAAAGTAATAGTAATGCTTTATTAGAAAACATTAAAGCAGATGCTAACAACAAACAACAAGAACTGCAAAATGCCGAAGCAAAGGAAGCGCAGCTTAATAAGGAAACAAATGATATAGAACTAGAAGTTAGCAATATAGACAAGCAAATAGCTGAAACAAAAGATAAAGATTTGGTTGAAAATTTAAGATCTCAAAAGCAAGAACAAGAAACCGACCTGACTGATAAAAAGAAAGAGCAGGAAACAAATAAAAATAAAATTATTTCTTTAAAAGAAGAGGCAGAAACTTTAAAAAGTCAGGCTGAGTTTGCATCCACCATTGTTAATGGAACTTCGGGCAGCGAGCTTACGTATACATCCAATAATAAAAATGAAAGTATTTCTAATTTAGAAGGAGTTGAGAAAAAAAAATCGACTGAAGAAAAAAATAAAGTTGCTGTTAATAATAACGAGGTAAATGAAAATCCACAAAAATATAATAATGATAAGAACCAAAGTAATCAATCTGTAAATAAGGAAAATAAGCAAGAGGTTTCAAATAATAATCAGGCAGTAGAAAATAAAGAAACAATTTCCTTAGGAAATAAAACTAATGAAATGACAGCGTTAAATCCGTCAGAAAATAAGTCTACCGCATTAAATTATAATTCAAATCAAAATACAAATGGCCCTGCATCTGAACTGCTAAATAAAATACAAAATAATTTTAACGAAGAGAAAAAACTTTTTGGCGCTGTAACCTATACTGATGCAAACGCTTTGCAATTAAAACAGCAGGCCGATGAAAAATTTAATATTGTTTTAAATGAGGCGAAAATTATGGAAGCGCAATTACAACAAATTAATGCAAGCGCTGCAAATTCGCAAAAAGTAAACGATCAATCACAAATTGAAAACTTAACCAAACAAGCAGATGTACTTTCTGCACAGGCAAGTGAACTTAGAAAAAATGCCAAAATCTTAACCGGTACTGATAAACAAAACGCAATGAACAATATTTCTGATCTTGAGAAACAAGCTGTAGAGTTGCGTTACAAAGCTGTTAAACAACAACTGGATACAGATAAAAATACCTTTATAAGTAATGAAACAACTATTCGGAATTTAATTGCTAAGCCTGAGAATAAAGCAAATGCAACCCAGACACAGCAATTGGCAGAAGAGGCGGCTATTTTAACCAAAGCAGCTCAACAATTAAAAGAGGAAGCTGAGGCCGACCCATCTGTTGCATCGCGTATTGGGGGATTAGGGAATGCAGATGAAAAACAAAAAAATGCTTTGGTAAAACAATCGCAGGCATTAAAATTATTAAAAGGTAATACTACTGAAAACACCAGTTTGCCAAACGGGGATGTAACTTCTCAAATAGAGGCATTAAACAATAAATTGGTTTTAGAAATACAAGCTTCTAATACTGCTTTAAAAACTTTATCAGATGCCAATAAAGCTGAATACAATTTTTCGTTAGCACAATTAAACATTACTGAAAAGACAAATAATATAAGGTCCGAAGTAAAAGAGTTGAAAACCCTTGCACAAAAAAATATGCAAGAGGCCGCTGTTGAATTGGGTAAAGCATCTATTAATAAAAATGAAGACGCAAAACGCTCTCAACTGTTATTAGCCAATCAAAAAATGGAAGATGCTATTAATGATATAAAACAAGGAGAAAATGCGCTTACAGGAAACACTGCTATAACAAGCAATAATAACCAGTCGATAGAAAATGCATCTACCCAACAAGAAAATACAAATGCAACTAATACTAATACAGTTTCTGCTTCTCTTAATGGGGAGAGTAATAATCAAAATCCAAACGTGGCTACTAATTTAGAACCTGTAACAAGCGATAGCATTACTGTAAATGAGAATAATAATATACAGCAAGAAAACAATCCGTCTCAAAACGAAATTAATAGTGGTGAAGTTGCGTCCGGTAATACATTAACGGCTAATGAAAACAGAAATGAAAATAACGAAAATAAACAGGTTCAAAATAATTCTGAAAATAGTGCAGGTAATAAAAATGAAATTTCTAATCAAAACGGCAATTTAAATCAGCAACAAGTAAATGAAATAAAAAACACTCTTGAATTTAAACAATATTCAAGTTTACAGAATGAAACAACTAAATACAATGATCAAGCCACTAAAGAAGAAAACCAGGCACAGTTATATAAGAACAAAGCAGATGAAAATTTAAATAGGGCTACACAATTAAAAACAGATGCCGCTGTTTTACCGGAAGGTTCTGAAAAACAAGAGAAACTAATGCAGGCTGAAACATTAGAAGAAAAAGGAAGTGCAATGAAATTAAAAGCAGACTCTTTACAGGAGTTGGCTTCTAATACGCGCAGTTTTGCTGATTCTAAAAAGCAGGAAGCCGATGCCTATAGCCTAGGCATCGATAAAATAAAACTTGATAATATAAACACTATTTATTCAAACGAAAAAACTAATCCGGCTAATGAAACAGATATTAACAATACAACAACGGTTAATAGAAATTACACAAATTACTCCAAGCCTTTTCAGGATAATACCCTTACATATGATGAACAATTAAACGATTTACAAAACAAAAATGCTTCTCCTGAAAATTTAAGAGCGCAATCTATTATTCTATCCAACTATCTTAAAACTATTGACGCTGAAATAACTGATAAGAAAAGACAACAATCAACCGCAACATCTGTAATTGAGAAAAATAAAGTTGCTCAGGATATAAAATTGTTGCAAGCTAAACGTAGTGATTTAAAAAATATACTTGCTACTAATCAAAATACAATAAAAGAAAATAATACAGCAACCAATGCCAATTCTTTAGTTAATACTAATACACAGAATAATAATCTTTCTTCAAATAATAGAATAGTACCAACAACGGAAGGAAGCACAGATGCACAAAAATATATAGGTACTAAAGGTTTTGAAATTAAACCGAGCAATTCATATAATGAAGACCATCCTATTCCAATGAATGAGAAATTACCTGATGGGCTTGTGTTTCGCGTGCAAATTGGAGCTTTTAAAAATCCTATTTCTTTAGATGCTTTTAAAGGGCTTACACCTGTTGGCGGAGAAACTACGCCTCAAGGTTTTATACGCTATCAGGCAGGTTTATTTGATAAATATACTAATGCCAACGCGGTTAAAAATGATCTTAAAAAATTAGGCTATAACGATGCTTTTGTAGTTGCTTACTTAAATGGAAAAAGGGTAAATCTTGCCAACGCTTTAGATACTTTAAAACTACAAGGTGAAGTTGTAACAACAGATGCCAACGCAACAGCGGGCATTACAGCGAATAATAATATACCTGTTAACATACAACCTGCTGCCAATGCGGTAACAGAAACAAGTCAACCAGTGCAATCTGGCAACCTAACTACGGTTAACGGCTTATTATTTACCATACAAATTGGTGTTTATACAAATAATGTAAGTAATGCACAGTTAGGAAATTTAAAACCAATTTATAGAGAACAACTTACAAACGGAACCTATAGATACACAGCCGGTATTTATAGTAATTTAGATTTGGTAAAGACAGATAGGCGTAAAGTAAATGCTATAGGAATTAACGACGCTTTTGTAAGTGCCTATTTAAACGGGCAAAAAATTAAAACATCTGATGCTATTGAAAAAGTAACGTCTGAGAAAACAATCCAATTTCCGGCACAGCAACCTATAATTTTTCCGGGCGAAAATTCAACAGTCATTAATAATACTGAACCTGCTGCCGCAAATAATAACACGCAAGCAAACAGTAATACTGAGAATACTCCTACAACAGGTATAAAACCATTCAGTAATGGTGTAACACAAGGGCCTGCACCAACTTCTGATAATGGTGTTAAATCTAATGAGGAAGGAATTACTTTTAAAGTACAAATAGGCGCGTATCGTAAACAGGTACCGCAACAAATTTCTGATACCTGGCTAAAAGTAAAAACATGGCCAATAAATAATTTACAGGTAAATGATCTATACATTTATACAGTAGGTTCTTTTACTGAAGCGCGCTTTGCACAGAAATTAAAAGAAGAAGCGATTTCTTTGGGTATTACAGATGCTTTTATTACTGTATTTAAAGATGGTAAAAAATTATACGGTGCAGAATTACAAAAATATTTAACCAGATGAAGAAACTGATTATTCTATTAGCGTTTAACTTTTTATTTTTTGCTTATACCTTTTCTCAACAATATATGCCGCCAGGTAGTTATACCTCTACCAATAAAAAAGCTATTAAACATTTAGAAGAAGGTAAAAAAAACTATGAAATTCATAAAGATGATGAAGCTGAAAAATCATTTAATAAAGCTTTAAGTGAAGACCCGAATTTTGTGGAAGCGATGATGGGACTGACGTATATTTATATCGATCAAAATAAAAACGAAGAGGCTATTAAACAACTTAAAAAAGCCTCACAGGTAAACCCTAAATTTTTTCCGAATAATTTTTATCAACTTGGAGAGTTACAATATTATACAGGACATTATGGAGATGCGGTTTCTAATTTTCAAAAATTTAATTCGTTCGATCGGATCAACCCGGATATAAAACAACGCGCGCAATATCTGTTACAATGCTCACAATTTTCTATAGAACAACTTAAAAATCCTAAAGATTTTAAGCCCGTAAATATGGGCGAATCCATTAACTCGGCTAACGATGAATATTTTCCTACTATAACTGCCGATAACCAATGGTTTTATTTTACCAGAAGAATTATTGGTGCAACAACCTGCGATGGAAGTGCGAATGGGCAAGAAGATTTTTATGTTTCTAAAAACGATCTAGATAAATGGTTGCCAGCAGTACCTATGCGCGGTGTTAACAGTCCGTGTAACGAAGGCTCCCCTAGTGTTTCGGCCGATGGACAGAATTTGTTTTTTGTTGGCTGTCAAGATAAATATGAAATGCTGGCAAGTACAGGCGCAAAAGGTTTTGGCATGTGCGATATTTTATTCTCACAAAAAATAGGAGATAATAAATGGACAAAGCCCGTAAATGTTGGTCCACCTGTATGTACCAATCAATGGGAATCTCAACCGTCTTTTTCTTCGGATGGAAAAACATTATATTTTGTAAGAGGCTCAAGAAAGGGTAATGGTATTGGCGGACAAGATATTTACATGAGCACCGTTGGAGATGATGGCAGGTTTTCTACACCCGTAAAACTTGGGCCAAACATAAATACTAGCGGTAAAGAAGAAGCAGTTTTTATTCATCCTGATAATCAAACATTATATTTTGCATCTGATGGACATATAGGTATGGGTGCGCTTGATATTTATATGAGTAGGAGGCAGGCAGATGGATCTTGGGGGCCGGCCATAAATTTAGGGTATCCTATAAATTCGTTTAATGATGAAAGTAGTTTTGTGGTTAGTCCGGATGGAAAGAAAGCGTATTTCCATAGCAATAAACAAGGTGGTTTTGGCGGACTTGATCTTTACACTTCTGACTTGCCGATAGAATTAGCACCTCAAAACCTAACGTTTGTAAAGGGGAAAATTATTGATGCAAAAACTAAACAAGCTTTGCAAAGTACAGTAGATATTTTTGACTTGGAAACACAGAAGCCTGTTACTAAAGTATTTGCCGATGCCAACGGAAATTTTTTAGCCGTACTGCCTGCTCAAAAAAATTATTTAATGAATGTAAATAAAGATGGTTATTTATTTTATTCGGATAATTTTAGTTTAAAAGATGTGGTAACTGATTATAACAAACCTTTTATGGTAGATATAGCTTTGCAACCCATTGATACAGGGATTTCTATCGAGCTTAAAAATATTTTCTTTGATGTAGATAAGTTTGACTTAAAGCCGGAATCTAAAACAGAGTTGGATAAATTAGTAAATTTTTTAACCAAGAATAAAACTATTAAAATTGAAATTGGTGGTCATACAGATAGCGATGGTAATAAGAAAGCTAACCAACTATTATCTCAAAACCGAGCGAATGCTGTGTATGCGTACGTTGTTAAAGCCGGTATTGTGGCAAACCGTTTATCGTTTAGGGGTTATGGCGATTTGAAACCAAAAGTGCCAAATACAACTGCAGAGAATAAAGCTAAAAATAGGCGGACTGAAATTAAGATTACAGGAAAATAGTTTAGCTTGCGTTAGGGATTATAGTGGATAGCTTTTTTGAAATGCTTTTTCAGTATTTAGTGAAGCAAAGAAAAAAAACTTAAAAAATGAGTTAAACCAAAAAACTATAAGCTGAAAGCCCGACGGCGCAAGAGATTGCTACACTTTATGCAAAATGACGCAGGCCGGAACGCCCAAAAAATTTATGATTTATTTGAACTTTTCAAATACACCAAGTCCGAATAAAGCAAAATCATATTTTACCGGATCTTTTGGATCTAACTGTTTTAGTAACGATGTAACGTCTTCTACTGCTTGCCAATCATTTTGATTTCGGGTAAGTAAACCTAATTTACGACTAACATTACCCGTATGCACATCTAAAGGAAGACATAATTTTGAAGCATCAATTGTTTGCCAAATGCCAAAATCTACCCCGGCTTTATCTTTACGAACCATCCAACGCAAGAACATACAAAGGCGTTTTGAGCTTGAGTTTTTTAAAGGATTAGATACATGTTTTTGAGTACGTACAGGATGTTTAATAGAAAAAAATTCTTCCCTGAAATTAACTATCGAATTTTTTATAGTTGCGTCTTTTGGCTGAATGCCTTTACTGAAAAGACTTTCCAGGGATTCGTTTTTTTTATAAAGTTGTTTTAATGATTTGATAAAAAACATGCAATCTTCGCCATTAAAAGTGCGGTGCACAAATTTTTCAAAAACTTTAATATCTTTTGGCGTGGCTTGTGTAACAAAACTATGCGGAGAAAAATCCATGAACTGCATAAGTTTTGTGGCATTGTTTATTATACTTTGCCGGTTGCCCCAGGCAATGGTGGCGGCTAAAAAAGCAGCAATTTCAATATCTTGTTTGTTAGTAAACTTATGCGGTATAGAAATAGGATCTGTTTCTACAAACTTTTTATTATTGTATAAAAAATATTTTTCGTCTAAAAAATCTTTAAGAGAAATAAAATCGGTTTGTTTCATTTTTCATAAAACTAATCTGCATTAACAAACATATTGTGTGTTTTTTCATACCCAATGTTGGTAACCGGGCCGTGGCCGGTATAAACAATAGTTTCTTCAGGCAAGGTGTAAAGTTTTTGTTTGATGCTTTTTTCAAGCTCTGTGTGATTGCCTAAAGGAATATCTGTACGGCCAATAGTACCTTTAAATAAAACATCACCGTTTATAACTACATGGTTTTCCGGGCTATAAAATACTACGTGACCTGGAGAATGGCCGGGCGTAAATAAAACATTTAGTGTAGTATTACCAAACACCAGTATTTCGCCATCTTTAATAAACCTTTCCGGCATAGGAGAAGGAACAAAATCAAAATTATATTTTTTACAAACTTCTTCCTGCGCTTCCAATACAAATAGATCTTCTTTATGAATGATAGGTTTTAAACCATACGTATCAAACACAAATTTATTACCCATAATATGATCGAAATGGGTATGTGTGCAAAGCAGCATAACCGGTTTTAATTTATGGAGAGAAATATAATCTTTTAAGATAGCTTGTTCCTGCGCGGTATAACAACCTGCATCAATAATAACACACTCGTTGGTTTCATCATGCAATATATACGTGTTCTCACTAACCGGATTAAATGTAAAATATTTTACTGTAAGCATTTTTAATTTTTAGGATGTCAAATTTACGCAATAAATAAGCATCATAATTATACTGCGTAGTTGTAAACTCACAAATATTAATAATTAACAGGATTAAAAATTAAATAGCTTAAAGATGTATTGGTCTTTTAGCGGTTGCATCTAAACAAGCCTCTTTCATGTTTTCAGTAAAGGTTGGATGAGCATGGCTCATGCGGGCAATATCTTCTGCACTTGCACGGTATTCCATTGCAACAACTGCTTCAGCAATCATATCAGCGCAACGTGGGCCAATCATGTGCACGCCTAAAATCTCGTCAGTAGCCTCATCTGCCAACACTTTTACAAAACCGTCTGTATCCATACTGGCACGCGCGCGCCCGCTTGCTTTAAAAGGAAACGAACCTGTTTTGTATTTTTTACCTTGTTCTTTTAATTGCTCTTCGGTAAGTCCAACAGAAGCAACTTCCGGCCATGTGTAAACTACACCGGGAATTAAATTATAATTGATGTGCGGTTTTTGTCCCGCCATTGTTTCAGCAACAAATACACCTTCTTCTTCGGCCTTATGGGCAAGCATAGCGCCTTTAATAACATCGCCAATAGCATAAATAGTATCAATGTTTGTTCTTAAATGATCATCTGTTTCAATGCGCCCGCGGTTATCCATTTTTACACCTGCTTTATCAAGGCCCAAATTTTCGGTATATGGTTTTCGTCCCACCGATACTAGGCAATAATCGCCTTTTAATTCAATTTTTTCTCCTTTATCATTTTCGGCAGTAACAGTAACTTCTTTTCCTTTAGAGGTAACAGCAATAACCTTATGCTTCAAATAAAATTCGAAAGCTAAATCTTTTTTAAGTACTCGTTGAAGTTCTTTACCTAAGCCTCTATCCATGGTAGCGATGATACTATCCATAAATTCAACCACGCTTACCTTAGCGCCTAAACGTGCGTATACCGAACCCAGTTCTAAACCAATAACACCACCGCCAATAATAATAATATGCTTGGGTACTTCCTGTAATTCTAATGCTTCGGTTGATGTAATGATGCGCTTTTTATCTACTTCAATGCCCGGTAAAGAAGACGGTTTAGAACCTGTGGCTATAATTGTTTTTGCACTTTCTATTTGTTCTTTACTGCCATCTACTTTTAAAATTTCTATCGTAGTTTTATTTACAAAAGAACCGTGGCCTGTAATAACGGTAATTTTATTTTTCTTCATCAAATAATCAATGCCTGCAACCGTCATTTTTACAACTCCCCGTTTGCGCTCAATCATTTTAGGAAGATTAACTTTTAAGCCTTTAATATCAATGCCATGTTCTTCAAATTGGTGTTGGGCCTGGTGGTAATGCTCAGTAGAATCTAAAAGAGCTTTAGAAGGAATGCAACCCACGTTAAGGCAAGTACCGCCCAGCGAGGGATATTTTTCTATAAGAGCTACTTTCATACCCAATTGTGAGCAACGAATTGCGGCTACGTAACCACCCGGACCAGAACCAATCACTGTAACATCAAATTTTTCCATGATATGTTTTTGTTGAATGAACTAAATTAATTTGACGAAATTACTAAAATATTAATGTTTTTTGAACCTTAAAATAATGCTATATGTAATAACTAAAAGCGTTAATAAGGCAGCCATTTTTGAAAGTACATCGCCAAAGCGAACATAAAAAGTTTTATGGTAGTCAGGCGAAACATTTGCCATCAGGTAAGCCTCTGTCCACCAAGGCTGTGGGGCATGTATCTCGCCCATTTCATCTACTACGCAACTAATGCCTGTATTGGCAGAGCGCGCAATTTGCCGTCGTGTTTCTATGGCGCGTAATCTGGCATAGGCCAAATGTTGTTTGTACCCCGGTGTATCGTGCCACCAGCCATCGTTAGTGATGATGAAAATGATGTTAGCACCATTAGCAATATATTCTGAAAGATATTCGCCAAAAATACTTTCGTAACAAACCACCGGTGCTATACCAATTGACTTATCTTTATTAAAAAAAACGGCTCGGTTGGCTTGTGTACCAAGGCTTCCAAAGGTGCCGCCTAATTTAATGGCAAGGCCTTCTAATGGTTTAAAAAGAGCGGGATAGGGCATACGCTCAACACCCGGCACTAATTTAGATTTATGATATACTTCTAAACCCGTTTTATTTAATTGAATGGCTGTATTAAAAACATCAAAATAAAAATCGGCGTTGCCAAAACGACGAGCTGTTGAGGGCATTGATGCATCATCTTGCTTATACCTACGTAATGTTGTTGCGCCAACTACAATGTTTAAATCTGGGAATTTGCTAAGTAAACTATCTTTTAAAAATTTAATGGAATAGGTTTGTTCAATGTCATTCTCCCAAATATCTTCGGTTAAAAAAGTTTCTGGTAGCACTAAGTAGTTTGTTTTAAAAGTAATTTTATTTTTGATCTTATTGTAAACCCTTTGCATTTGTTCCTGAAAATTTCCTGAGAATTTATCGTTATACGGATCTATATTTGGCTGAACGATAAGCACTTGTTGATTCTTTGATTCATCGACCGCATGGGTTGAAAATTTGATAATAAGTTGCGATATAATAATGGGAAAAATGATAAGTGAGGATACTATGCCAATCTTTAATTTTGAAGTTTGAGGCTTGAATTTTAGTAGCTGATAAATTAAAATATTTACTGCTAATACCCAAGCTGTTCCACCCGAAACACCTGTAAATTCGTACCATTGTACCCAATTGTGTTTAAACGCAAATACGTTGCCCACGGTAAGCCAGGTCCAGGCAAGTTCCCACTTGGTGTGCAAATATTCAAACGAAAGCCACACCGGAATTAATAACCAGATAGTATAAGGCTTGAAATATGTTTGTTGCAATCTTTTATGTAAAGAAAAATAAAGGTTATAAGTTAAGGCCATCAATAAGGAATTAGCCACAAAAGCCGCTACAGCACCTCCATCCGATGCATACCAGATCCACCAGGTATCGCCAACATTCCATATTAAAAAGACCAAATAAGCCATGAAAAAAACAGCCAGTTTTTTTCTTTTAATATCGCTGTTTTCTAAGTCATTTGTTAATATAAATAATGGTACAAAAGCAATAAAAATAAGCCACGTGCACGCCGGTATCCACGAAACTGTTAAGAGGATGCCTGATAAAATAGCCAGTAAAATTAATTTAACGAATTTCATTTAATGCGGAAAGAAAACATTGTAAATTAAATACAATCCAAAAGCAATTAAAAATCCACCCGTAATTTGCCTGATACGTAATAGAACTTTGGCATTTAATTTTTCTTTAATGGTATGTCCTACATAAGTTTTTAAAAGATCTGTACCTAAAACAATGGTTAGCGTAGAAATATAAAATGCTAAAATTTCGCCGATATGAAAAGCATGTTTACTGCTGGTAGCAGTAGATGTAGCCATCCAGAAAACCCAAACAAATGGGTTAAATAGGTTCAATAAAAAACCCTTCGATAAAAGTGAAAAGGTGTTGGGAGATTCTATTACTATTTCTGTTTCAGTTTGGTTTTTAGTGTCTTTTTGAATAAAATGTATTACTCCGTAAACAATTAAAACAATACCGCCAATAATACCCAAAAACGCTTGGTGCTTTGGGTTTGTAATCATATCTACCATACCAAAATGGATAAGCGATACAGTTACACCTATAAAAAAAAGATCGCTGGAGAAAATGCCAATGGCCACCGTTGCACCGGCTTTAAAGCCATAATTAATGCCGGTATTTACAAGCGCAAAAAACGCCGGCCCTATAGAAAAGGCTACAAATAATCCTAATAAAATTCCTTCATAAATGGCAGAAAACATATATTTAGTTTTAAAATTACGTACAAATATAACATACAAAAGTCTAACCTCTAAATACTAAACTCTATTTCGTAATAGTATTTATTATTTAGGAATTAGGAGTTATAAAGTAGTATATTTGCCAAAATTTTTGTAATGAAAAAAATAATTATTTTAGTTGGGGCTGTTATTCTTTTTTCGTGCGGAAACAAAGCCGAAAAAGATGGAAAGATAGACGGCGAAATTGTAAATTTTTCTGAAACGGCTAACGGTAGCGTTGATAAGGATAAATTACCCGTTATTAAATTTACTGAAGCTACGTACGATTTTGGTAAGATCATTCAAGGCGAAAAAGTATCCCATACATTTAATTTTACGAATGAAGGTAAATCAAACCTTATTATTACATCGGCTAAAGGCAGCTGCGGCTGTACTATTGCAGAACCAACCAAAGATCCCATTGCACCCGGTGGGAAAGGTATAATTGATGTTGTGTTTGATAGCAACGGTAAAGCAGGTATGATAAATAAAAGTGTAAGCGTACTTACCAATTGCGAACCTAATTCGGTTTTTATAACCATTACAGGCAATGTAATTGTACCCGATGATGCTAAGAAAGAGTAATTAGCTAAGAGCGAATAGGTAATGGGAAGTAGTAAATAAGAATTAAATAAAACAGATAAATAATAATTAACCAAATAAATAATAAAACAAAAATGACAAACTTTATTTTATTGCAAGCAGCAACCACAGCGGCACCAGGCGGAATGATGGGTTCTATTACCAGTTTTTTACCGTTAGTATTAATTGTAATTGTATTTTATTTTTTTATGATTCGTCCGCAAATGAAAAAACAAAAAGATGCCAAAAAATTTATGGCTGAAATTAAAAAAGGCGATAAAATTATTACCATTGGCGGCATACACGGTAAAATTGCAGAAGTAAGCGATACCACTTTTATGATTGAAGTAGAAGGCGGCAATCGTTTAAAAATAACTAAAACGGCTGTATCTATGGATAATAGCGTGGGCATAACTGCTGAAACAAAATAACTGCTTTGAATAATTCATTATCAGGCATACAAAGAAAATATCCTTCACGCAGGCTATTTTCTTTTTTTATATGCCTGTTAATTTCCACTTTTTTATGGTTCGTAAGCGCCTTAAACAGAAGCTATACGCGCACGGTGGCCATACCCGTAAATTATGTAAACTTCCCGGTTGGTAAGCGTATTGTAAATAAACTGCCGCCTTATATCATGGCAGATATCAGAACAAGCGGCGCCAAACTTTTAATGCTGTTGGTAAAAAAATCAATTGCAGAAATTACAGTAGACGTTAAACATACCACGCACATAAAAGCGTTGTTTGGCAGTGCTTCGGTAAGTACCGTTAGCAGTATTGGTAATTTATCAAAATTATTAAATACAGATGTCGATCTTATAAAAGTTAAACCTGACAGCATACATTTTATCTTCGGAAAAACATTTACAAAAAAAGTTTTTATTAAGGCGCAGGTGCAAATAAATTATAATATTCCGCAAGGTATTTTTAAACGGATAAAAGTTTTTCCGCAATATGTAAGTATTAGTGGCGACAGTATAACGCTTAGCAAAATAGACACACTCTACACCGAAAAAATTGTTCTAAATAATTTAAACCAGCGTGTAGAACAGCTTACAAATGTTCAATTACCCGAAGAATTTGAAAGCCTGGTTTCCTTATCAAACGAAAAAGTTAAGCTGCAAATTAATTTAGATGAGTATGCTCAAAAAACCATTCAATTACCTGTAAACATTTTAAATATTCCGCAAAACAGCAGCGTTAAAACATTTCCTGCTTTTGTAACCGTTACCATTACGGCTCCTTATACCATGTTTGATAGCCTAAATGCTCAGTCTTTAAAGGCCTTTGTAGATTATAACAATACGCTAAATAAAAATGAAAAGCTTAGCGTGCACGTTACTTCTTTAATTAAAGATAGTAAGATAACGCAAATATTACCTCAAAAAGTTGAATATATCATTAGGAAACAGTAATTTCATTCTTACTAAAAAATTAGGGAGATGGATAAGCAAAACAAACGCGTTGTTTTAGTAACTGGCGCAACAGGAGGTTTAGGTACAGCTATGTGCAAAAAACTGTATGAAGATGGTTATCATGTGGTGGGTAATTACCGAACTAAAGAAAAATCAGAACCTTGGCTTGCCGATATGAAAAAAGATAATTGCCCGGTAGAATTATTTTATGGCGATGTAGCGGATTTTGATAGCACAGCCGAGATGATTAAAAAAATTGAGACAGATATTGGCCCTATTGATACCTTAGTAAACAATGCCGGTATAACTCGCGATATGCGCCTCATTAACATGAGCAAAGATGATTGGAATGCCGTTATTAATACAAACCTAAACAGCGTATTTAATTGTACCCGCAACGTTTTGCAAGGTATGATGGATAGAAAATTTGGGCGTATCATAAATATATCTTCCGTTAACGGCCAACGCGGGCAATTCGGACAAACTAATTACAGTGCTGCTAAAGCAGGCATGCACGGTTTTACAAAAAGTCTTGCTATGGAAGTCGCAAAATTTGGCATAACAGTAAACACTATTTCGCCCGGCTATATTGCCACCGATATGGTTATGGCTGTTCCCGAAAAAGTTTTAACCCAAATTGTAGCGCAAGTGCCTATGGGCCGGCTTGGTGGCACCGAAGAAGTAGCGCATTTAGTATCCTTCCTCGCTTCCAATAAATCAAGCTTTATAACCGGTTCAAATTATTCCATCAATGGCGGCCAACACGTTTATTAAAAAATTTTAAATGTTTTCATACTTAATTGAAGAATTTAAGTCATATTTAGCCTATCGAAGTATGGGCGTTCCGGCGTGCGATATTGCCAACTAAGTGAATCAATCTCATTCGCCGTCAGGCTGCCCGCAGTAAAGCTTTTACGATTACGCAAAAGGCTTTCTTGCCGCATCCCTAACGCGGGCATCATCTAAATTTTAACCATCCTTACATATTCAGATAAATAAAATACAACAATATTCTTAGTAAAAAAACCGTAAATTCGCATCCTCATCAACCACAAACTCAATGAAAAAAATTATTTCAACCAGTAAAGCGCCTTCACCAATAGGTCCATATAGCCAGGCAGTATTAGCAGGCAACACACTTTATATTTCAGGCCAAATTGCCTTAGATTTAGAAACGAATAAACTTATAAAAGGCAGCATTAAAGATGAAACACGTTGCATTATGGAATATATTAAGGCCATTTTACAAGAGGCTGATATGAGTTTTGATAATGTAGTTAAAACAACTATTTTTTTAAAGGACATGAATAATTTTGTGCATGTAAATGAGGCCTACGGTTCTTTCTTTACCAAAGAATTTCCTGCCCGAGCAACAATTGAAGCGCCCCGTCTTCCTAAAGATGCAAACGTAGAAATTTGTATGGAAGCCATAAAATAACGCTATAAAATATACTTATAAATTGCACCCGCGCTATTTTTTACACCTTGCTTATAATGGCAAAAATTATCATGGCTGGCAATTTCAATTAAATACCCCGCTTACCATTCAGCAAATATTACAAAAAAAATTAAGTCTTCTTTTTCACGAAAAAATAACGTTAATAGGTTGCGGCCGCACAGATACAGGCGTACATGCTAAACAATACTTCGCCCATTTTGATTCTGCAAAAGAAGATTTACTAAGCGATAAACATAATTGGTTATTTAAAATGAACCATTGCATACCAAAAGATATTGCACTTATAAATATTTTACCTGTTCAAAATAATGCTAACGCACGCTTTAGCGCTACTGCTCGTACGTATAAATATTTTATTCACCAAGTGCCAAATCCTTTTACCAATGATTTTTCGGCATATATATATGGTAACATTGATATAGATTTAATGAACCGCGCTACCGAATTAATCAAAAACACAAAAGATTTTACCAGTTTTACTAAAGTAAATAACAGCCATGCAAACCATATTTGTCAAATTATGGAATGTAATTGGGTAAAAGAAAATGAACAAATTATTTTTACTGTTAAGGCCAATCGTTTTTTGCGTAACATGGTACGTGCCCTGGTAGGAACTATGTTAGAAGTAGGTACAGGCAAAATATCATTACAAGAATTTGAAGAGATCATTCTCTCGAAAGACAGGAACAAGGCAGGAAAATCCATCACAGGTAAAGGTTTACACTTGGTTGCTATTGATTATCCGGCTGATATTTTTCTATAAAAAATGGCGGAAGAAAAAAAAATAAAACAATCCTTCGATTGGAAACTGCTTAATCGCATTTTTAGTTTTATAAAACCTTATATCGGTAAATTTTATATTGCGGTTAGTATAACCATTATATTGGCAGGCTTAACAATTGCCCGCCCTTTGTTGGTAAAAAAAATATTAGATGATTATGTTTCTACCAAAAATATAGAAATGATCAGTATTTTTTCAGGCATAATATTATCGGCTCTTTTAATAGAAGCTACCTTGCAATTAAGCAATACTATCTTAACGGCCACCATTGGCCAAAATATTATTAAAGACCTTCGCGCCCAACTTTTTAAACATATACTTTCATTTAAAAATTCTTATTTCGATACCACTCCCATTGGCACCTTAGTAACTCGCTCCGTATCTGATGTAGAAGCTTTGGCAGATGTTTTCTCACAGGGTTTTATTGTTATCATGGGCGATATGCTAAGCTTGTTAGTCTTTTTAATTTCTATGTTTATAGTAAGTTGGCAGTTAACGCTAGTAGTTTTAATAACAGTACCTATGTTATTTATCGCTACAAAAATTTTTCAGAAAGGTGTAAAAAGTACATTCAATCAGGTACGTAACGCTATAGCATCTTTAAATAATTTTGTACAAGAACATATACAAGGCATGCAAGTGGTGCAGCTTTTTAACCGCCAAGAAAAAGAATACAAAAAATTTACTCAGATAAACGAACAACACAAAGCTGCCAACATAAAATCTATTTGGTATTATTCTGTTTTTTTTCCAATAGTAGAAATACTTTCTTCGTTGGCTATTGCGCTTATTATTTTTTACAGCGGCATAAGTTCTACTTATTTTAATGTTACCACCGGCGATATAACTTTTTTTATCATGCTAACCGGTATGATGTTTAGGCCAATTAGAATGTTAGCCGATAGATTAAATACCCTGCAAATGGGCATGGTATCGGCTGAGCGTGTTTTTAAATTACTAGACACAAACGAAACTATTGAGAATGATGGAAATCTAATTCAACACCTTAACGGTAAAGTAGAATTTAAAAATGTATGGTTCTCTTACAACAAAACCAATGATGTACTGAAGGATATTTCTTTTATTGTTAATCCTGGTGATACGGTTGCTTTAGTAGGTGCAACGGGTTCAGGTAAATCTACCATTATGAATTTAATGGGCAGGTACTATGAAATAAATAAAGGGGAGATATTATTTGATAACATTCCGCAAAATAAATTTGATATTAATTTTTTGCGTTCACAAATTTCAGTTGTATGGCAGGATGTTTTTCTTTTTTCAGATTCTATCAAAAATAATATTTCTTTATATAATCCATCCATAACAGAAGAAGAGATACTAGAAGCCGCTAAATATATTGGTGCGCACCATTTTATAATGAAATTACCCGGAGGGTATAGTTTTAATGTGCGCGAACGCGGTAGTATGTTATCAACTGGTCAGCGACAAATGATTGCATTTTTACGAGCTTATGTACATAAACCCGCTATTTTGGTTTTAGATGAAGCCACTTCTTCTATTGATACAGAAACCGAACAATTGATACAATCGGCTACCGAAAAAATAACCATTGGTCGCACTTCTTTTATTATCGCGCACCGTTTGGCAACTATACAAAAGGCATCTTGTATTATGGTTATAGAAAACGGAAAAATTATAGAAGCCGGTACTTTGCCTGAACTTTTAAACAAAAATGGCCATTTCAAGAGCTTGTATGAACATCAATTCAATGAAGTTTTAATGTAGGTTATGTAAGATTTTTGTTATTTTTGATAAAAATTACTCCATTTCTTATACTATGAAAAAAATTATTCTTTTAATAATTCTACTTCTATTTTTAAAACACGGAAAAGCCCAAATTAACAGCGAGCTTAAATTTGAACTTCAAAAAACACTTACTGAGCCTGAAAAAAAACTTTTAGATAAGGCTGATAAATTATATAAAGAACAAGAATTTATTTCTTCGCTTTCTATTTATGATACACTACAAAAAAAGCAGCCTACCGAAAATTTGTATTTACTATACCTTATAGGAACATGCCAATGCTACGATTCTTATTATTTTGCCAAGGCTGAAGAAAACATAAAAGCGGCCTCAGCTATTAAAAATAAATTATTTGATTACGATTTTTATCTTGGTAAAGCTTATTCTAATAATGATAAATATGCCGAAGCCATTGTGCAGTTTGAATTATATAAAAAAAATCCTTTACAAGATACAGTTATAGTCTTGGTAAATCGCCAAATTCAGCTATGTCAAAATGCTTTAGAGATGCAAACAAAAGCATCTGTAGCAACTATTACTAATATTGGCGCACCTATTAATACGGCCGCTTATGAATATTCTCCGCTTTTACCGGGCAACGAAAATTTTATGGTGCTTACCTATCGAGGCCCAAAATCTAAAGGTGGTAAGCAAAAATATCCCGGTAAGCCAGATGATAAAGGATCATATTTTGAAGATGTTTATATAGCCACTAAAAAAGATTCTGCCTCCTGGAATGAACCACAACCTATTGATGCAATTAATAGCCAGGGTAATGATGCACCGTTATGCTTAAGCCATGACGGACAAAAACTCTATATTTTTAGAAATGTAGGTTCAGGTAACGGAGATATTTTTGTTAGTTATTTAAAAGGCACACAATGGGGTGCACCCGAAAAATTAAGAGGCATCAATTCTAACTTTTGGGAAGGAAGTATCTGTTTTTCTCCGGATGAAAAATTAGTGTATTTCTCTAGCGAACGCCCCGGTGGACAAGGTGGGCGTGATATTTGGTTTGCCCAACGTTTACCGGATGGCAGCTATGGTAATGTAAAGAATTTAGGTACTACTATCAACACCACCTTTGATGAAGATGCGCCTTTTATTACTGCTGATGGAAAAACTCTTTTTTTTAGTTCTACAGGCCATAACTCTACCGGAGGATATGATGTTTATCGCTGCGATCTTAAAAATGGTAAATGGACAACACCTTACAACATTGGTAAACCGGTTAACACCAACCAAGATGATAAATATTATTGGGTATCTGCCGATCAGGCACGTGGGTATTATTCTTCAGAAAGAAAAGGTGGTATGGGGCAGCAAGATATCTACTTGGTGCAACCCGCTATTTTTGCCAAGCCATCTACGTTAATTGTTTTAAGCGGTATTATTTATGTAGATGATAAGCCGGTTGAAGCCACTGTTAAGATAAAATCAAAAAATGGCAGAAAAGATTTTTTAGGTACGTTTACCTCAAACTCTGCCAGTGGAGAATATTTATTAAACTTGCCTGCCGGGAATGATTTTGAAGTGAAGTATTCTTATAAAGAATTATCCTTAATTAAAAACATATCTACTGTTACTTTAGATTCTTTTGCCACGCTTCGTTCAGATGCTAACTTATATACGCAGGAATATTTGGCTCAACTTAAAATAGATTCTGCACAAATTAAATCTGATGCAGGTAAGTTGAATATGAACTATGATGATTTCTTAAATAAATATGGTGCGTTTATACCGGATAGTGTTATCTTTAAAGTACAAGTAGGCGCTTATCGCTTTGTAGAAAATTTTAATTTCGCAAAACTATTGCAACTGCCAGCTGTGCGGAGACAATTATATGCGGATGGTATTACCCGTTTTACACTGGGTGAATTTAGAACGCTTAAGGAAGCAGACGATATGTGCAAGATGGCAAAAAAAGAGGCCATAAAAGATGCTTTTGTAATTGCTTTATACCATAACAAGCGCTTGCCTTTAGATGAACTTATAAAAGGAGATTATTTTAAAAAGCAGTAAGTTTACCAAAAAACTAAATGAAATTTAAAGTAAAAAAATTCTCTAAATTATCCTTGGATGAATTGTATGACCTTTTAAAACTTCGCCAGCAAATATTTGTGGTTGAACAAAATTGTGTTTACTTAGATGCTGATGGTGTAGATAAAGAATGCTTACATGTACTTGGTTTTGTGAATGAGAAATTAGTTGGGTACGCACGTGTTATACCCGCCGGTATAAGTTATGTTACGCCCTCTATTGGCAGGG
The DNA here is from genome assembly GCA_038206945.1 of Bacteroidia bacterium. Lineage (GTDB taxonomy): Bacteria > Bacteroidota > Bacteroidia > B-17B0 > Aurantibacillaceae > PALSA-968. The sequence continues at coordinate 166,462 of JBBRAG010000004.1, forward strand.
TTGTAATAGATAAAAAGCACCGTGGTAAAAAGTACGCGTATAAGCTCATGCATAAAGCTATTAAGATTGTCGCTAATAAAATGAAAGTAAAAAAAATAACGATCTCAGCGCAGTTATACTTAAAGGATTTTTACCAAGGCATAGGTTTTAAAACAATGGGTGATGTTTATCTTGATTGCGATCTGCCTCATTTAAAAATGGTGATGAATAAATTACCTACAGATTATTTTAAGAAAAAAATTAAAACTCACTCGTAAAGAAAAACTCTATATCAGGATATTTTTCCTGCGCCATTTGCAACAACCAGGCAGACTCAGCTAAAAAAACCGGACGATGTTCTTTATCAAAAGCTATGTAATTACCTTTCTCTGCTATAAATTTATCTAAGGCTTTTTTATCATCACCTTTTATCCAACACGCTTTGTAAAGTTGTATTGGTTCAAACCCGCAAGATGCATTGTATTCACTTTTTAATCGATGCTGCAATACTTCAAACTGAAGTGCACCAACTGTTCCTAAAATCCTTCTACCATCTTGTTTTTTAGTAAACAACTGCGCAACACCTTCATCCGTTAATTGCTCTAAACCTTTTTGCAACTGTTTAGTTTTCATCGGATCCATATTAACTACATACTTAAACAACTCAGGCGAGAAACTTGGAATGCCTTTAAAATGTAACATTTCTCCTTCGGTTAAGCTATCGCCAATTTTAAAATTACCACTATCGTATAAACCAATAATATCTCCGGGATAAGCCTCATCAATTACCGATTTGCTTTGTGCTAAAAATGCGGTCGGGTTGGAAAAACGCATTTCTTTTTTCTCGCGGTTATGGAAATAATATTTATTACGCTCAAACTTGCCTGAGCAAATTCGTAAAAACGCAATTCTATCTCGGTGGCGCGGATCTATATTGGCAAAAATTTTAAAAATAAAACCTGTAAACTTTGGTTCGAATGGATCAACCATGCGTTCATCTGTTTCGCGCGGAAGCGGGTAGGGGGCAATATTGGTAAAGCAATTTAATAACTCGCGAACACCAAAATTATTTACAGCCGAACCAAAAAATACCGGGCAAATATCTCCGTTTAAATAATCTTTACTTTTAAATTCGGGATAAACTGTTTCTACAATTTCAATATCAGAAAGTAATGTATCTGTAAAATCTTCGCTTAAATAATTACGTAAATTATCTTTATTAAATTCTTTTATCTCCACCGAATCGGCAACGGTTTGTTTCTCGTCGCTGGTAAAAAGGTTCAACGATTTTTCATATACATTATAAACTCCCTTAAACGTTTTACCAATGCCAATTGGCCAGCTAAGCGGGCGGACTTTAATTTTTAATTCTTTCTCCAGTTCATCCATTAAATCAAATGCATCACGTCCTTCACGATCCATTTTATTTATAAAAACTATAACCGGCGTTTTGCGCATACGGCAAACTTCTAACAGCTTACGTGTTTGCGGCTCAACCCCTTTTACGCAATCAATAACCATGATAACGCTGTCAACTGCTGTAAGTGTTCTGTAAGTATCTTCAGCAAAATCTTCGTGACCGGGAGTATCTAAGATGTTTACTTCTTTACCTTTAAATTCAAAAGCCATTACAGAGGTAGACACAGAGATACCACGTTGTTGTTCTATCTCTAAAAAATCAGATGCAGTACCTTTTTTTATTTTGTTAGATTTTACGGCACCAGCAATTTGTATGGCACCACCAAATAATAAAAGTTTTTCAGTCAGGGTAGTTTTACCGGCATCGGGGTGAGCAATGATGGCAAAGGTACGACGACGTTTTATTTCTTCGGCAGTGGATAGTGACATAGTTTAAAATAAGTTTGCAAAGATAAGGTAATTTAAAATCTTAAAGGCTTGATTTAATTATCCTTTCTTTCCGTTAGAATGCGCTACCAAATTGGCAATTCTATAAAGCAAACGCGCAGCTACATTGGCATCCCAATCATTTCCTTCTGGGCCGGGCGCTACCTCGTTCAAATCAAAAGCAATAATTTTTTTGCCTGCTTTAACTACTTTTTCTAACAAAAATAAAACCTGCTCAGTTTCAAAGCCACCGGCAACGGGCGTACCGGTATGCGGACAAAGTTTAGGATCTAAGCCATCAATATCAAAACTTAAATAAATTTTTTCAGGTAGGTTGGCAATTATTTTATCGCAGATGTCATTCCATGTATCACCAATATATTGTTGATGTCTTATATCGC
>JBBRAG010000005.1:0-159298 GCA_038206945.1 Bacteroidia bacterium
AACATTATAAGGAAGCTTATTCTGTTTGCAGAAAAGATGCTGAGGAACGTCTGAGCTTTTCCAGGATGTAATCAGGGAGAACATTTCTTCCCTTGTGCGATGTGGTTTGATTGTTTTGTTTTCCATAAATTTTGAGTAAATATGGAGCAAAGGTAAGGCTGGGATGAGTTCAGGAAAAGATGTACTTTACCGAAGGCTTACACATTATCTACCAATGCTTTACATACTTGGCTTGGCAGACAAAAACGAAAACGTGAAATATATCTTTGAAGGCTTTCAATATGGAAGTGCAAGTATGCGTTGCTTTCAAATTTCTTAATTAGCTTTCCTCTCTTTTAACAGGTGCCCATGCAACTCCCAAATCCGAGCCAAATCTCTTGTATCTTCAAGGATCTCGTTCATATTTGGTCTGGCCGGGGATACGATGCCGGAAAGGGAGCAAATTTTGCTCCCTTTTGGTTTTTTAACCCCTCTGTGTGAGCGGCCTTTTAATATTTGTATATTAAGCCTTTAATTAGTTTGCATTATGAAATCTGTTTTAATTATTGGTAGTGGTTTATTAGGCTTGTCGCTCGCCAAAAAATTTAGCAATAATGACTATCATCTATCAATTACTACTACTACAGAAAATAAACTATTAATATTACGAAATATGGGTTACAACCCCATTATGTTTAATAGTAATATGATTGAACACTATGAGAAATTTTCTGAACTTAAAGTAGACGTTTTAGTTTTTGCTTTACCACCAAGTAAATGCAAAGTAATTGCGTATAAAGATGTGCTAAGCAACATTTGCATCAACTTAAATTCATTTAATCTACTTGTTTTCACAAGCAGTATTTCGGTATATTCTAATAACGGAGAAAATCACTCCGAAAAAAACGAAGCTATTGAAACTAACTCTATCTTATATAAAACAGAGTTATACATTAAAAAAAACATAAAACATTATTACATTTTTAGATTAGGCGGATTGGTTGATAAACAAAGACATCCGCAAGGATTTCATAAAGATTTAAACGTTAAAAATTCTAATGCTCCTATTAATTTAGTTCAGATAAAAGATGTTTCAAATATTATATACTCTTCAATCACAAATAATATTAATATTGGTGTTTATAATGTTTGTTCTCCTATACATCCTTCAAAAAAAGAATACTATGGCACTTTTAATAAAAACTTAATTTTTAGCGAAGGGGATTTGGGTAAAACAGTAAATGGAACACTTATATCGAATATGATAAGTTATACCTACAATTCAATATATGATTTTGATGCTGATTAGTTAAATAAATTAACATCTTAATCCTAATAAATAATTGGACTATTCAAGATTTGATTATTACTGGTTTAGATTTGAAAACAGTAAAATTATCGCACAAGGCTTAAAATTATTTAAGGCTTATTTTCCTAAGACGTAAGTTCTTTTGTTTTATTTAATGTATTAAAAAAACGCATTGCGCACGATGTGTTTTCAAACTTAAAACTTGCAAATCAATTAAATAAATTCCTAATATTACGAGACCACTGCAAAATTTCTTTTTTGAGCTCTGCCTGAGTTTTTGATGAAAATGGTTGACAAGTTTCCTTAATTTAAAATAGTATTATTTTGTTAAGCTATTTCTTTTTTTGCTTCTTTTTCTTTGTAATATATTTTGATTTGTAAATACATATTTTCCTTAAGTGAACTTTAATTTCGTGCGAATATTAGGTTATAGTTCGTGTTTTTGAACTCCCCCTCATTTTAGCAGGCCAAGATTTTATCGAAAATATTTTACGAAAAATCAAATATTTTATAAAATATATGCATTTTCGAAGCGTAATTCTCAATTGTAATAGAAAATACAAACTTACTAGTTACTTATAATAGAAATTATTTTCCAATAATAGAATTATAATTTAAATAATTTGCTATTTTTGGCTAAAATAAGCTGATAATGGAAAATATTCTACCAATACACTTTCAGGAGGTCATTTTTTCATCTTCCGACCCTAAAATTTCAAAACAAATCTCAAAACTCGAAAAAGATGGTAAAATAGTAAAAGTTGCGCCACGTATTTATACTTCAAATTTAAAGGAAACAGCAACTTCAATCGTTCAGAGGAATTTGTTTCAAATATTAGCACATCTATACCCTAATGCATTGTTAAGCCATCGTTCTGCATTTGAATATAAGCCAACAGCAACTGGTAATATTTTTCTTACATACACTTATACTAAAAAAGTAAACCTACCCGGAGTAACCATATCTTTTTTAAAAGGATATGGCGCAATAGATGGCGACAATGTAATTGCAGGAAAGTTATTTGTTTCTCAACAAGAACGAGCTTTACTTGAAAATTTACAATCTTCTAAAAGACCTGGAGCCGATTCTAAAACGCTTAGTATTCCGGAAATTGAAGATAAATTAGAACAAATAATACGAGTACATGGAGAAGATGGTTTAAACAAAATCAGAGATAAAGCAAAGTTAATTTCAGAGCAACTTAGCATGACTTCGGAATTTATGAAGCTAAATAAAATCATTAGTTCATTATTATCCACTAAGCCATCAAAAGCACTCAAATCCCCATTGGCTTTAGCGCGAGCTTTTGGTGCGCCTTATGATCCTGAAAGACTTTCGTTATTCGAAACTCTTTTTATAGAATTAAAACAACGAGAATTTCCAAACTATACTGAGAAAAACATATCACGAAAATCATTTAGAAATTTTGCTTTTTTTGAAAGTTATTTCTCCAACTACATTGAGGGAACTATTTTTGAATTAAATGATGCAAAAAAAATAATTGCGACTCAAGCACCTATGCCTGCTAGGGATGAGGATTCTCACGATGTGCTTGGTACGTACCAATTAGTTTCGAATCAAGAAGAAATGATGAGAACGCCAAAATCTCCTGAAGAGTTGTTACAAATACTTTTATACAGACACAAAATTTTATTGAGTGTTAGATTAAATAAAAATCCGGGGCAATTTAAAGACAAGAATAACAGAGCTGGAGAAACACATTTTGTAGATTTAAATTTAGTGCGAGGAACATTGATGAAGGGTTTTGAATTTTCTTCCGGCTTAACGCACCCCTTTGCCAAAGCAATCTACATGATGTTTATAGTTAGTGAAGTGCATCCCTTTTTAGATGGCAATGGAAGAATTGCTCGTGTTATGATGAATGCCGAATTGGTAAAGGAAAATCAAAGCAAAATAATTATTCCGACTGTTTTTAGAGATGATTATATGGGTTCGTTGAAAAAATTAACCAAACAAGCTGATGCTAAAACATATATCCGAATGATGGAACGTGCCCGAGAATTTAGTCACAATATTTACGATGAAGATATGGATCATATGGAAAAATATTTAGATAGCTGCGATGCTTTTAAAGAACACACGGATGGAAAATTAAAAATAATTCCTCGCAAATAATCTTTCACAAATTACAATTACAAAATAAAAACTACTGTTACAACCTGAAGTGGCTACGGGTCGAGTTCATTAGTTCCCTAAGTGATTGAAAACCATTCATAAGGTTCGATAAATCCAACCCGTAGGGTACGAGTAAAATCAAGCCTTTCAGCTATTGAAAGGCTTTTTTTATTTCCTGTACTTTTAACAGGTTAAAAAAATATCAATGTAATGCGTATAGTTGTAAAAATGAGGTGCTTAACAACCAAGTTCTACATTAATTTTTTTAGCCACTTTAATAAACCATTCTTATTTTCATAAGGGGGATAAACAATTTTTGTTAATCCTAATTTAGATTGGAAGACAACCGTTCTTTCGTGCGAGAAATTCTTAAAACCAAAGATACCATGGCAACTTCCCATTCCACTACTATTTACTCCGCCAAAAGGTACATTAGGATTACTGATATGAATTAGTACATCATTTATACAAGTTCCACCGGCACTTGTTGATTTAATGATGTGTTCTTTGTTTTTATTGTCGTCACTAAAAATATAAAGAGCCAAAGGTTTATCTTTTGCATTGATAAAATCAATAGCATCCTCTAATTTTTTAAAAGTAATGATGGGAAGTATAGGGCCAAATATTTCTTGCTGCATGATTGGGTTTTGTGCACGTACGTTTTTCAAAATAGTTGGAAATATTGTTAAGTCTTTTTCATCACTTTCGCCACCCCAAACCAATTCAGCTCCACTTGATACTGCTTCTTTAATTAAATTGGTTAAACGATCAAATTGTTTTTGATTAATAATTTTTCCATAAGATTCTTTATTTATCTTCTTATCAGAAGTAAAGAACATTTTTAAAACCGCTTCTTTATAATAGGAAATAAACTGCGTCTCAATTTTTTCATCTATTAAAACGTAATCTGGTGCAATGCAGGTTTGGCCGGCATTTACCAATTTGCCCCAAGCAATTTTTTGAGCCGCTGTTTTTAAATCAGCCGTATCATCAACTATAGTGGGAGATTTACCGCCAAGTTCTAAAGTAACTGATGTTAGATTTTTGGAGGCTGCTTCCATTACCACTTTTCCTACCGTGGTACTTCCGGTAAAAAATATATGATCAAAAGGCAAGGCAAGTAAAGCTTTTGAAATTTCAGCATCGCCATTAAAACAGGCTATTTCATTTATATTAAACGTTTTAGTAATTAATTCGTGAATTAACTTTCCCGTAGCTTGACTAATTTCTGACGGCTTAACGATTACACAATTTCCTGCTGCGATAGCTGAAATTAAGGGGCTCATTAATAATTGAAACGGGTAATTCCATGGAGAAATAATTAAACATACTCCTTTGGGTTCGTAATAAATTTTATTAGATGAAAAGAAATTGCTCATTACTGGGCTTGCCCTTGTTGGTTTCATCCACGTTTGAATATTTTTTATGGCAAAGTCAATTTCAGCATACGTAAAAAATAGTTCTGCTAAAGCAGTTTCAAATTTACTTTTCCTTAAATCGGTTTGAAGTGCTTGGTATATCTCTTCTTCAAAACTCTCTATGGCTTTTTTTAAAGTCGAAAGTTTTTCAATTCTTACTTTAGAAGATGTTTGCCTTAATGCAAATTTGTATTTTTGCTGAGCTTTAAACACGCTATCAATAGTATCTTGCATATATATATTTATTAGTTACAATCTCCATCTTTATTGCATGATCGCCCTTTGGTAATTTCTAAAAATTGTGCGTTTTATTTTTCCATTCGCTAAATTATTTTTCCAAGGTGTTTAAAAACGCTTGTTTCTCTTGTGTACCGAAATGGCGTATTTTCTATCGAATAAAAAGAAAGTAACACCTTTTACGCCAAGTTGTTTGGCTTCAAAAATAACGGCTTTTACTTCTTCTTCGTACATATTCCCTTCCAATAACTCTTTAACTTCATTAGCATCCAAGCCAATTTCAATTCCTATTTGAATTAGTGTTGTATATCATCCGTGTTTTTACCTTCGGTAAAATAAGCGGCAAATCTTTTACCTGTATAAAGGTAAGCAATTTAAAACTACAGTAAAGAGGTTTTAGTAATGAAAAGCTTTTACTTATATAATCTTAAAAATAGGTATTTAAATAAAATACTTACATTTATAAAAATGTAGGAATAGAAACTTCATGCAAGATAAACCACTTTTAAGAACCATTAATGTTTCCCGTTATATAACGCCTTTGCGCGAAGGAGGTTCTTTGCCTGCGTTGGTAGAAGCTGATGATGATTTTAAATATGTTTTAAAATTTAAAGGAAACGGCCATGGCGTAAAAGCCTTAATTGCCGAATTGTTGGGTGGAGAAATTGCCCGTACTTTAGGTTTGCAAATACCCGAGTTAGTTTTTGCTAATTTAGATGAAGCCTTTGGCCGAACAGAAGGGGATGAAGAAATACAAGACCTCTTGCAGGGAAGCCGAGGTTTAAATTTAGCACTTCATTTTTTAGCAGGCGCTATAACCTTCGATCCTGTAGTAACAAAAGTAGATGCAAAATTAGCTTCACAAATTGTTTGGCTAGATGCTTTTATAACTAATATAGATCGCACGTTTAAAAATACCAATATGCTTATGTGGCATAAAAAATTATGGCTGATAGATCATGGCGCTTGTTTATACTTTCATCACTCATGGGTTACGTGGCAAACACACGCTAAAAGCGCTTTTACCCTTGTTAAAGACCATGTACTTTTAGCGCAAGCAACTTTGCTGGAAGAAACAGATAGGGAGTTTAAAAAACTATTAACCGAAGAAAAATTAAAAAATATAGTCGCGCTTATACCGGATGAATGGATGCATTGGAAAGGAACTGATGAAACCCCTGAAGCCATAAGAGATGTTTATTTTCAATTTTTTAAAACCAGAGTAGAACACTCAGAAATTTTTACAAACGAAGCCATTCATGCAAGAAAAGCACTTATATGAATATGCGGTCATTCGCATATTGCCTGTGGTAGAAAGAGAAGAATTTCTAAACGTGGGAGTTATTTTATTTTGTAAAAAGGTAAAGTTTATAAAAGTCTACTTTAAAATTGACGAACAAAAACTACGATTATTTTGCAATGAATTAGATATTGAACAACTAAAATTAAATCTTCTTTCTTTTGAAAAAATAGCTTTAGGTACAGAAAAATGCGGCTCTATTGCCGCCTTAGACGTTCCATCGCGTTTTAGGTGGTTAACTGCCATACGAAGCTCTGCCATACAAACATCAAGGCCTCATACGGGTTTATGCATTAATTTAGAAGAAACAACGCAACGTTTATTTAGAGAATTAGTTCTATAACTTAATATATGTTTAAAATAACTCTTTTTAAGAAATGTTATTATATTACCCTGTAGGGCTTTCTTAAATTTGGTATAAAAACAATAGCTATGGAAAATCAAGATAAAAATAACTCTACAAAAGGAAAAAATAATAAGAACGAAGTATTTCCGGGGTACCCAATTTATCCTGAAAACGAAGATATTTACAGCAAGTTTAAAGAAGAAGAAAATTTAAATCCGGAAGATATTACCAAAGTTAAAGCTGCCAACGAAAAACCTGGAACACCTAATGAAAAAAATTTCAAAGATGATAAATCGGGCAACGACCTTGATATACCCGGTGCCGAATTAGATGATGAAGATGAACGTATTGGTAGCGAAGACGAAGAAAATAATGTATACAGTTTAGGCGGCGATAAAGATTAGATTAATTTAAGTTTTATATTCAATTGTTTTAACGACCTTGTAACCGAAATAGAAATATAATACATTAAAACTAAAATAAATGAAACGTACAGCAAAAGCACATTGGGCAGGCACTTTAAAAGAAGGTAAAGGCGAATTAAGTACCGAAAGCGGTATTTTAGATAAAACAAACTACAGTTTTAAAACGCGCTTTGAAGGCGAAAAAGGAACTAACCCGGAAGAGCTTTTGGCCGCCGCACATGCCGGTTGTTTTACCATGGCAGTAGGTGCTATGTTAACACAAAAAGGATTAACCCCAAAATCTTTAGATACCGAAGCAAGCGTATCGATGGAAGGGTTAAAAATTACGGGAGTTCACTTGAATATCACTGGTTCTGTAGAGGGAATTACTGCAGAAGAATTTACAGCTATTACAAAAGAGGCTGAAAAGAGTTGCCTGATATCAAAAGTATTAAGTATTCCTATTACTTCTGAAGCGAAATTTATAGCTTAATTTTTTATTAATCTTTACTTAAAAGCTATCGGAATGGTAGCTTTTTTTATTCGTCTAAATTCAAGCTTCACTAAATCTATTTCTCGAAATAAATTCTTATCTTTATGTTCTAAGTTCATAGCCGTGTTAAAAATATAAACACTTTTTCCCTATGATCTTCTCTAAAAAAAGCCTATCGTACTCTATCTGGCAATCAATAATGAAGACATTAAAATTTATAAATAAAGACAGGAGCCAGTTTACGGCTACCTTAAGAAAAAATGTAAACGATTATTTTAAAGAAAAAGGAATTTCTACCAAAGGTAATTTAAAGATGATCATAAAATCAATAGCTATGTTATTGATCTATATAACCCCTTTTATGGTAATAGTTTTTGCCTCCTTACATAATTGGTTCATGCTTCCCTTATCTATAATAATGGGTATGGGTATGGCTGGTGTTGGCATGGGGGTTATGCACGATGCCGCTCATGGATCTTTTTCTAAAAGAAAGTGGATCAATACTTTTTTTGGACATACTATTTATAGCATTGGCGGCAATACCTTTAATTGGAAAGTGCAGCATAATATTCTGCATCATACCTATACTAATATTGAAGGCTTTGATGAAGATATAAAACCAAAAGGTTCTTTACGTTTATCCAAACAAAGTAAATTAAAAAAAGTGCATCGCTTTCAACACATTTATGCTTTTTTTCTATATTGCTTAATGACTTTATCAAGAACAGTAAACGAGTTTGCGCAATTAATAAGATACAACAAAGCTGGCCTTACAAGACAACAGGGCTCTACACCTAGAAAAGAAATGGTACGATTAATAGTAGTTAAGTTAGCTTATTTAACGGTTATTTTAGGATTGCCTTTAATATTTTCATCTTTCAGTTGGTGGATGGTAATAATTGGTTTTTTGATCATGCATTTTGTTGCCGGTATTTTTATGACTACTGTGTTTCAAATGGCGCATTTGGTAGAAGAGGCAGACCAGCCAACACCTAATGACGAAGGTTTTATTAATAATGAATGGACGATACATGAGCTTGAAACCACCGCTAATTTTTCTAGAAAAAGCCGTGTATTTGGATGGATGATAGGTGGTTTAAACTATCAAATAGAACATCATCTGTTTCCTAATATCTGTCATGTGCATTATAAGGCCATCTCTCCTATTGTTGAAAGAACGACTAAAGAATTTGGATTACGTTATAATGAGAACAGAACTTTTTTTAATGCTATTGGTTCTCATATAAGAATGCTACGCGCTTTGGGAAGGTAATTTATCTTTACTGATCAAATTTTTATACGCTGTTATAAATTTATTGAACCATTCTGTTTTCAATAAAACTTTCTGAAATATAAATAAGCCTATTACTGCGCAACTTAGGCCTCCTACCACATCTTGTACGTAATGGTGGTTTGTGTATACCGCAGCAAACCAAATACCCGTAGTTACCATAAAAAAGTAAGTACTTATTATATACATTCTATTCTTTAAACTATAATAAAGTGCAACCATCGGGTAAGCGCAGTGAAGTGAAGGCATGGCTGCAAAAACATTAGAGCTTTTGGCATAAAGTTCATGAAAGAAAGTTATTCCAAAATAATCATCAAATTTAGAAAGCCCGGCTGTGTTACCAGGAGTATTAAGATGGAGATCAAAACCATATTGTTCCACATACCAAGGCGGTGCAGCGGGATATAAATAGTAAACAGTAAACCCGATAAAGTTTACAAACAAAAATGAAAGTCCGAATTGAAGGAATTGCATCCTGTCTTTAAAAAATAAATAAAAAGCAAAAATTAAGGGCGCTGGCATCCAGTTTAAATAAAAAAAACCTGCCAGTAAATCTAAAAAAGTAGTGCTGTGTTTAAGTGCGTATTGGTTAGGTGTTAAAACAATGCTGGCATCCTGTATACCGAACCAATTTTTTTCTCTTTCGTAAATATCTTTTACATGAACGGCATTAAAATTATAGTTAGGAAATAATTTCATACTGTCAAAAACTATCCAAAACACGGCAAAAATGCAAAATCCAAAAAGAAGTTTTCGGGTTGAAGCGTTTATATAGTAAAACAAATTAAAAACACTAACTAAAAATAACTGGTCGCCCTTAAAACCGATCAACCACCTGCAAAGCAGCAAATAGGTTATTGTTCCGGCTGAAACCATTAAAACATCTTTATAGGTAAGTTTACGCATCGTTATGGAATAAAGCGTTCTATTAAAACATCGTTAGAAGAAATATCTTTTCCTTTTAACTCTAAATATTTTACGTGCGGGAACCAAAAGCTACCACCTTCAATTTGTATGTAAACCCGTATAAGCGTACAGAGTTTTCCTTTAATGGTTATGTATGTATGGTATTGATGATCTATCGAAGATCGTCTTAAAAACATGTCTCTTTTTGAGTAAGAAACAAAATTTAATTTGAATGTTTGTTTTTCTTTATCAATAAGTTTTGCATTTACGCCGTAAGCATAATGTTTTTGTAGGTAAGAAAGTTCAAGTATCTCTGCTTTATCGGCATACCTTATCCAATAAGGGTGCACAGGCTCGTCTTGGTTAAGGGTACTGTCGGCATTATAATTAAGGTCGTATGCAATGGTATTTATGTTGTGATTTCTTTGTACATAAAAAAGCCGGTTCTTTTTATTTGGCGGAATAGGAAAAGTATCCGCAGGGCTAATTCCATCCTCAAACGATCTGCACGTTTTTTTCACATCATCTTTAAAAGAAAAAATGATAATTAAACTAAAAAGTATACAGCAACTAATCAGCAGGCGCATTTATTCTTTTTCTAAAACTTTTTTACAATCTATTAATCTTTTAAAAGCAGTTATGTTTGATAATACAGCAACAATAGTAACTGGAATGGTTAATATAGACATGCTTTCAAATACATGAAAATTAATGCCGCTTATAAATAATTTATAATTCCCGCCCATGTAATTGGAAGCTATCCCGCAAGCTAAGGCCGAAATTCCAATGGTAATGACCCTTTCGGGGCGTTGCATTAAGCCACCTTTACAGTCTATACCCAAGCCTTCGGCGCGCGCTCTTGTATAACTAACCATCATAGAGCCAATGAGAGCCATAAAAGCAAACAACGATCCTAAAAAATAATGATGCGCAACTAGGTAATAACATATCCCTAAAAACATAATTAGCTCACTATAACGATCTATAACAGAATCGTACAAGGCACCAAATTTACTTGACATATTTCCTAAGCGGGCAACCTGTCCGTCAAGCATATCAAATAAACCCGCAAATAAAATTAAGCCGCCGGCATAACCCACGTAAGATAGATCGCCACGATTGGTATCTTCAGCGCCTACAATAAAAACAATAGCCACGCCAATATTTAATATAAAGCCTATAGTAGTAACTCCGTTTGGCGTTAAACCAATTTTAATTAAAAATTTTACGAACGGATTTATTACTACATAAATTGATTTCTGTAGTTTATCTCGTGTACTTAGTTTTTTATTTATTTTATCCAATACTTCCATCAAATTAAAAATCAAACTTAAAGCGCCCTCTAATACCTAAGCTTGGTGCATTTGGATGATCAAGATATGTAAATCTTTTTACGAGGTCTATCCTAAAGAATTTAAATATGTTGGCAATACCTACACTTCCTTCTACATAGGGTTCTTTATCAAAGATAAAAGTTGTTGGCACACCATTTGCATTTTCAGGAAAGCGATAAAGGTCTGCGTTATAAGCTGGATTATTTTCTCTGCGAACCCCGCCGTATAGCACCTTAGTGGTAATTACTTCGCGCCACTTTAGTTTTTTAAATAAAGGTATTTTATTGAAGAAAAAGCCGTTAAAATAATGATCTACCATAATACTTGCGTAATGATCACTTACAAACTCTAAGAAATTCATTAAGTTGTATGATTGCAATTGATAAGAATATGTTTGGTTGGCACGGTGTATATCTAATAAAGCAAAAGGCACTTTACCGTTAAGATAACCGCCTTCTATAACCACATCTGTATAACCCAACTGCGATAAGTAAAAACGTTTATATAAATTAAGTGTAATATTTTGATAATTATATTGGCTATGAAACATACCCTTTACACCTTCTGTAAAATGCAGTGTAAATATAGGATATTGGTTAGAAATAGGAATACGATATAATTTACCCTGATAAAATTGTTCTTTAGGTGCCCATCTCAAATGGAGGCTAAGTTCAGAAGTAGTTAAATCCTTTACATCGTACTGATGCGCATTATAATTTATATAGTTATAATGTAAACCGTCGGCTGCTTGTTGTATCCAGTATTTATAGCCAAGCGTATAAGAAAAGTGGTTTTGGTATTCGTTTAGATAAGTAAGGTTTACATAATCATTATACAACCATTTATCATTTACACCGCGCTTAAAAGATAATAACGCATTATCTTCCTGAATAAATTGTAACTCCTGACCGGGAATTTTTGTATCTTTTTGATAACTGGCTTTTAAAGATTTAACCGGAAACTCATAAATACTTCGTTTAGTGAAAGAATATGTAGCGCCTAAATAACCTTTATAACGCAAATCTTTAAAGCCATAGGCCAGGTAAGTTTCAAAATTTATACGCTTACTAAATTGTGGGGTTGTTCTGCCACCTACACGCAAACGAAAACCCTCTACCGGGTTAAAACTATAAAATGTATTTACAGGGCCTACTTCAAACCAGCCAAAACTTTTATACCCTGCAATAAACAACATGGCAACATTCATGGTGCGTTTAAAAATAGGTACTTGTTGGATGCTATCCATATTCTTATACACACTCGATTCAGATTTTGAAAGTTGCTCGTGCCTGTTTGCGTCCCAAAATTCTTCGCTTCTATGGTTTGAATTTTCTTCTACCTCAATCTCATTGCCCTTGTAAGTACTGTCAAGTCTAAAATGATTAATTCGGCTATTTTTATACGAAACAGTTTTCTCGCCAAAGAGCCCTAATTTACCGTTAGTGCTAAATCCAAAATCGGCTATAAAATCATCTTTAGATAAACTGTATTTACCCGCGCTATCTTTTTCAAAGTCCTGTACAACATGCATTTCTTTCACAAAATTAAGGTTGATGCTTTTGTTAACCGTCATGCTTACTTTTTTAACTGCATAAGCGCTGTCTTCTAAGGTAATATAGATACTTCCCTGAAATAAAAAGTCGTTATGATTGCGCGGCACAAAACCAAGTTGCACAATTTTTTGACTATCAACAACTGTGGTATCAACAATATAAAATTTATAAAATAAAGGAGCGTTGTTAGAAATAGGACTTAAAAATTGATTGGCCAGGATAGATATATTGTTATCGTAAATATTAATATCCTGATACATTCTGTTTATATAATTACTTACACCGTCGCTGTTAATGTATCCGTCAAACGTTACCAGCTTAGTGCCTTTTACAACTTCTTTATGTGCGCTAGGTTTACGGCGGTTATACACATCTGATAAAGTTTCTCTAAGATAAACAGGTAAAATTGGTTTACCTTCTAACTTAGTAGAATCCATACTTTCAAAAATGAATTGAAATTTTTTTAATGCTTTTCTGTTCTTAAATTTATCTGTTATATTACTTAGAGCAAGTTGTACTTTTTCATATTTTTCATATTCATAAAAATCATAATTATCCGGTTTATTTTGTGGTTTATGCTCAATTACTTTTCTGATCAATTCTACTGCCGGATTATTTTTATTGCGGTATTTTTCTTTTTTTGCCTTAACGGTAACTTCATTTAAAGTTTTAGTTTCTAACTGAAGTTTAAAATTTACCATTTGGCTGATGCCAGGTTGAATTTCTTTTATAGCTGTTTTATACCCCACAAAAGATACTTTTAAAGTAGAATATTTAGTACTGCTGTCGGCTTGTATAACATATTGACCGTCAAAATCGGTATTAACGCCAAGTGTAGTTCCTTCAAACATAACAGTTACAAAAGGAAGAGGTTCTCTGGTTTTAGCATCTGTTATTACACCTTTTATAAAGGTTTGCTGCTGGGCAAATAAATGACTTGCAAACAGTATGAATACAACGATGTATTTTAGAAACTTAGCGTTCACTTGGTGCTGAAAACAAAACGTTTTTGTAAAATATAATTAAAAGTAAATCCTACCAACAAAGAAGTAATTATTTTAGAAAAGATATATTTAATTTTTATAATATCCGTAAAGAAATAAACGCCCGATATATTAAGAAATAAACTTCCTAACCAAACAACGCCGTATTTTAGTATTTGATCTTTTATTTTGCCATCTTCCGAATGAAAGACCCATGTTCTTCCTAACGCAAAATTTGTAATAGCTCCTACCATCGCTCCGGCAATAACAGCGGCTATATACCAAACCGAAAAAATCTCGACCAGAGTTATCATAACTAAAAAATCTACTGTTGTAGAAAGAATAGAATTTATCTGTGATTTTAAAAACTTTATCATAGATTAAATTTTAAAAAACAAATAATCTGTAATAGTATATTAGTGTAAATACCCGCTACCAAGTCATCTGCCATAACTCCCCAACCTCCCGGAAAAATTTCTGCTTTTTTTATACCTAAAGGTTTATAAATATCAAAAAGCCTAAATAGGATAAAGCCAAGTAAAATAATAACAAAACTTAGCGGAATAAATAGCAAGCTAATAATCATGCCAAAAACTTCATCAATAACTATTCGCTTACTGTCTTTGCCCCAAATTTTTTCTGTTTGGGTAGCGCTTAAAACTCCTATAAAAAATAATAGTATAGAAAGCATTAAACCTATATAGTTATTATATAAGTTAGCTTGTATGCCAAAATAAATAAGTATGGTTACTACAAGGGCAGCAATTGTGCCCGAACCTTTACCTATATAACCAATGCCAAAAAAAGAAGCAATCGTTTTGTGTAAAAACATTATAAAGCTTCTACAAGTTCTTGGTAATAATCTAAACCTAAATGTGTAATTAAATCTTCGCCCATAATGTGCCTTAAGGTATTTTGAAGTTTAATTAATTGTTTAAAAATATCATGTTCAGGTTTTAAACCATCGGCCGTTTGCGGAGATTTAAAATAAAAAGATAACCACTCTTGTATGCCGCTCATGTCAGCCCGTTTAGCCAGATCCATAAAAAGGGCAAGGTCTAAAACAATTGGCGCGGCTAAAATAGAATCTCTACATAAAAAATTAATTTTTATCTGCATCTGGTATCCCATCCATCCAAAAATATCAATGTTATCCCAACTTTCTTTATTATCTCCATGCGGAGGATAATAATTGATACGTACTTTATGATACAAATCGCCATATAATTCAGGATGTTCTTCCGGTTTAAAAATTTCATCTAAAACTGATAATTTAGAAACTTCTTTTGTTTTGAAATTTTCAGGATCATCTAAAACTTTACCATCTCTGTTACCTAAAATATTGGTAGAGAACCAACCTCTAACTCCTAAAGCTCTGGCATGTAAGCCGGGTGCTATAATGGTTTTCATTAACGTTTGTCCGGTTTTAAAATCTTTACCGGCTACGGGCGTATTTGTTTTTTTAGCCAGTTCAAGCAACGCAGGAATATCACAGGTTAAATTAGGTGCGCCATTTGCAAAGGGTACACCCATTTTTAGCGCCGCATAAGCATAAACCATACTTGGTGAAATACGCTTATCATCATTTTTTAGGGCAAGTTCAAATTTTTCTAATGATTGATGTATGTCGGTTGGTTCAATATATTTTTCGGTTGAAGCACACCAAACAATTACCACTCGATCACAATTATTATCTGCTTTAAATTTTTCTATATCCTTAATTACAGCGTTAGCGTATTCTAAGCGAGTAGCGTTTGGCTTTACGTTTTTTCCATCTAAATTTTTAACGTAATCTTTATCAAAAACCGCCTGCATAGGCTTAATTTTTTCCAACTCAGCTTTAAGGTCTTGTAACTGATGGCGCTCTAAAACCCCGGCATTCATAGCAGCTTCAAATACGTTATCTCCGTAAACATCCCATCCGCCAAAAACAATATCTTTTAAATGTGCCAAGGGCACAAAATCTTTTATTATCGGGTTTCTGCCTTCTGTACGCTTACCTAAACGTATGGTAGAAAGTTGAGTGATAGAGCCAATGGGCTTAGCGGTTCCTTTTTTAACGGCTTCAACACCTGCTATTAACGTAGTTGCTACGGCACCTAAACCGGGTATTAAAATTCCTAATTTTCCTTTTGTTTCACGTGGTTTTTTAGCGATATCCATATAGTTATTTGTATTGTTACTTGATTATTATTGCTGTAAGAGTTTTAATGGCAGGTTTCTGATTTACATTCGTTTTGTATAAGCTCTAATACTTTTTTGCAAGTAGCCATATCAACCGAGTTGATTTTTTTTGTGTATTTTTTTTCAAGCTTTTGCGATAATTTAATAGCCTCTTTTACCATTTTAATACCCGCCTCAGTAGGCTCTATTATATTTTTTCTTCGGTCGCTTAAAACAGGAACTCTTTTTACATATTTTTTTTTCTCTAAAATATCTATGGTTCTTAAAACAGCCGATTTATTTTTATTCATTAAAGAAGCTAGATCTTGTTGAATGATTTCTTTTGTTCTGTGCAACGTAATAAAAAACAAAACTCCCATTTGGTCAAATGTAATATTAGATCCTAATTCATTAAAGTGGGTATTTATCTTATTGGATATTAACCTACCTGTAAATACGATAGAAGTGCCTAAATGGTTTTTTATTTCTTCTTTTGATAACATTATTTTTGTTTGGAGATAGTTGACTAATCAACAGTACAAAGGTAATGTTTTTTATAGTTAACTATTTTGAAGAATTACCTTAAGGGTTTTTACTTTAAGGATTTATTAATAATTAACATATTTAAGGGTGCAATACTACGGAAACTATAGTTTTCTTTCAATTTATTTTGATGTTATGTGCTCAAAATGGGGGCGTTAGGGATGGGCAAGAAAGCCTTTTGTGTAACCGCAAAAGCTTTACTGCAGGCAGCCCGATGGTTATAACCAACCGTAACGCTTATACCCATAAAATTATTATGATGGCGAACAAAAAGTATGGCGCCAGATAAGCGGTTGTCACGGCGGGCAAGTTAATGATACACGTTTTGGTACGCGTATGGGGGGGGGCGAAGGTAATATGGCGGAAAGTATAAGAAACTTGTTTAATATTTCGGTAAAGAAATTTATGGGCGGCAACGTAAGGGTAGCGCTTAATACGAGTCTTTTTTTAAATCGGCACAATGCGCAAACTTTTTTATTTGAAGGTTTATTTTAATTTTTTTACCACTTTGTTTTTATTCTGCGCTTCTTGAAATTCAACTACTTCAAACATGGCATCTAATACAAGATTAAATTTTTTTTTGCCTAAGAGTTTTTGAAGGTCGGCGTGTAAGCCTTTATGAGCGCTTCGGCAGGTTAAAATAAATTCTTTGCCTTTATTAGTTAAATGAATAATAGAACTTCGTTTATCGTTGGGGTTGACCTCGATTTTAATGTATTTTTTTTCTTCCAGTTCCCGTACTATTTGGCTCATACCTTGTTTGGTAATTCCCGCTCTGCGAGCTAAGTCGGTATTGTTAACACCGTCCACATCTATATTCATTATTAAAGGCATGAAGGCTAACTTAAAATCAGTAATAAACTCTAAGTGCAGTTGATCGGTTATCCAAGAATCAAAATGCTTTTTTAATTTATTAACCGCTTTGCCCCAACTGTGTTTGCTTAGGGCTTCGGTTTTTTGTAATTCTTTATCTAAATTTTTCATTTTTTATGCTGCGTTGACAAATATAATTAAAAAATAATAGTAAATTAACTTGACTATATAGTAAAGTTACTTTACTTTTGGCGACCTAAATTAAAAACTGTTTTATGGAACCAGAGGTTACACAGGAAAAGAAAAAGAAAGGTCCGGTTATATACGTATTAATGATTGGAGTTGCCGTTGCGATTTTTTTTGGAATAAAAAGTGTTTGGCACGCTTTAAAGCATGAAAGTACAGATAACGCCAGTATTGAATGTTATAGCATGCCGGTTATTGCCCGAGTTGGTGGTTATATAGACAGCTTGCCTTTAAATGATTATCTGGCTGTTAAAAAAGGCGATCTTCTTTTAATAATAGATGACAGGGAATATACAATTGCTAAAACACAAGCTGAAGCTGACCTGCAACAAGCCGAAGCTGACCTTGAAAATGCCAAAGCTCAATTAATAAATTCGCAAATGAATGCAAAGGTTGCGCAGGCTAACGCGGGCGTTCAAAAAACAAGAATTGATAAAGCGGTTAATGATTTAAATAGAGACCAGTCTTTATATAATGATAATTCAGTAACCAAAAAACAACTGGAAGACTCTAAATCTAACTTAGAAACGCAACAAAAACAATATGATGCCAATAACGATCAGGTAAGTTTAGCATCGGCACAAATTTCTACTTCCAACTCGGCCATTAAAAAATCAGAAGCCGTTATAAATACCCGAAAAGCTTTGCTGGATGCGTCTATTCTTAAACTAAGCTATACAAAAATTTACGCGCAAGCAGAAGGTAAAACAGGTAAACTAAATTTAGAAAAAGGCCAATTTGTACAACCCGGACAAACACTTTTTACCATTGTAAATACGTCTGATTTTTGGATAGTAGCCAACTTTAAGGAAACACAAATTGAACATTTAAAAGAAGGCAAAGAGGTTGATGTTTACGTGGATGGGTATCCTGATGTAAAAATTAAAGGAACTATAACATCGTTGAGTGAAGCAACCGGCGCTAAATATTCTTTACTTCCACCGGATAATGCTACCGGAAATTTTGTTAAAGTAACCCAACGTGTTCCGGTAAAAATTACCATAGAAAATCAATTGCAGTATAAAAATATTTTGCGTGCCGGTTTAAGTGTTACGGTAGAAGTTGAAAAATAATCAATGAACGAAAGTACATTACTTCCTTCTGGCTTTAAACGAACTATAATTGTAATAACCGTAATTGCAGCGGCTATTATGGAGTTGATAGATACCTCTATCGTAAACGTGGCGTTGTCGCAAATTAGCGGAAACTTAGGTGCTACCATTGAAGATACCTCTTGGGTAATTACCGGATATGCTATTGCCAATGTAATTATTATACCTATGACGGGTTTTTTGGCGAGGTATTTCGGCAGAAAGAATTATTACCTCACTTCGATTATAATTTTTACCATATCCTCTTACATGTGCGGCCAAGCAAGTAGTTTGATCTCTCTTGTATTGTGGAGGTTTGTGCAGGGTATTGGCGGCGGAGCATTATTATCCACATCGCAAGGTATTTTATTTGATGTGTTTGAAGTAAAAAAACGTCCGATGGCATCCGCTATTTTTGGAATGGGTATTGTGCTTGGCCCTGCTATAGGCCCCACGTTAGGAGGTATTATCATTGATAATTATTCATGGCCGTTAATATTTTATATAAACATACCTATAGGAATTTTAGCAGCGATACTTGCTTATTCCTTCATCGATAAAAAACCTGAAGAACTATCTATTGATAGAAAATCTATAAAAATAGATTATGTGGGAATACTTGCCTTAATAGTGGGAGTAGCATCTTTACAATATTTTTTAGAACGCGGCGAAACAGATGATTGGTTTGAATCCAAATCTATAATCATTACGGCTTCGCTTGCTTTTATTGGCCTCGCAACTTTTATCTTGTGGGAATTGAAAACAAAAACCCCTGTCATAAATTTACATGTACTAAAAAATAGAAATCTTGCAGTAAGTAATATACTAACGTTTACAGTTGGCTTCGGTATGTTCTCTTCCGTATTTATTTTTCCGGTTTTAGCCCAACGTGTATTGGGCTTTACACCTACTGAAACCGGTATTGGGCTTATACCTGCTGCTGCGGTTGCAATTTTAGTAATGCCTTTTATAGGTAGAGGAATTCAAGCAGGTGTGCCGCCGGTTATCTTTGTTGTATTGGGTTTCATATTTTTTATTTTACATGGTTATACGGGCGCGCAAGCAAACTTAAATTCTGGTAATTCATTCTTCTTTTGGCCAAATATTTTCAGAGGATTAGGTACCGCTCTGTTAACGGTTCCTTTAATTAACCAAGCGGTATCAGGTTTAAAACCACAGGAGATGCCTTCGGGGATTTCTTTAACAAACATGATTCGTCAGCTTGGTGGTTCGGTTGGTATTGCAGTGATGAATACGTTTATATTTAATCGTATGGCGGTGCATCGTACAGATTTGGTAAGTAATTTACAGGCAAATGACCCTGAGTTAATTAATCGTGTTCAAATTATGGCCCAGGCCGCCATGGCCAAAGGTGGAGCTAATGCAATCAATGCGAATAGTTCAGCCTATAAAATGCTAAACGGAACAATTATGCAACAAACTGCGTTGCTGTCCTATACAGATGCGTTCTTATTGATCAGCGTTTTTTTTATTGCAACATCTCCTTTTTTATTACTCATAAAAAGTAAAAAAATGGATGTGGAAACTATTAAAAAAGTAGCCGAAGAATCTCATTAAAATATATCAACATGAAAAGGAAACAAATTTTAAGTGCATTTTTAATTTTATCAGGGTTGATCAATGCGCAATCAGTATCTATCAACAGTAATTTGAAAACTTTAATAAATCAATCTTTCAGTTACTTTCCAAAGATGAAAGAATTGCAACAGCAGATTACTACCAACACGTATCGCGCAGACGCGTTAAAAAGCGGATACCTTCCTACTGTTACGGCAAGTGCTAATTACAGTTATATAGCTCCTATTTCTCAAATACAACTTCCCGTTGGCCCGGGTGAATATAAAAATCTTCCATTTCAGCCAAACAATAATTTTACTTCGGCCCTAACTTTAAATCAAACTATTTATGATTTTGGAAAAGTAAAATCTAATGTTGAAAAAGCGAAAGATGATATTAAAATATCTAAAGCAAATGTTGAAGCAAATAAAGCTTTATTGGCGGCGCAGGTTGCCAATATTTATTATAGTATTTTATATCTGAAAAAAGCTATAAGCGTGCAGGATAGTTTGTTATTTACGTTGGATGAGAGTAAAAAATTAATGGATAGTCGGGTTAAGAATGGCGATGCGCTTGAGCTGGATAAGTTTACGGTAAAAAATAATATTGATTACGCAAATAACCGTAAAGCCGACTTGCAAAATATGCAGGATAAACAAGTAAACTTGCTTTACTATACGG
This sequence comes from Bacteroidia bacterium, assembly GCA_038206945.1. Taxonomy (GTDB): domain Bacteria; phylum Bacteroidota; class Bacteroidia; order B-17B0; family Aurantibacillaceae; genus PALSA-968. The sequence continues at coordinate 20,806 of JBBRAG010000005.1, forward strand.
TTGGACAAACCACTATTGAGAACAACTCGCAAACTAATTTTGATTTTAATATAGGATCAAACACAGTTGATTCTGCTACTGCAATAGCCCAAAAATCTAATGCTGATATTTTGCTTAGCAACCTTAAAATAGACCAAGCAAAACATGATCTGGATATAAACAAAGCCGCGGCTTTACCGGTGTTAAGCGTAACAGGTAGTGCGGGTTATCGCAACGGTTACCAGCCTGATATTTACCAAGTACGGTTTAATTATTTAGTAGGCGTAAATTTATCGGTGCCATTGTACCAGGGTGGGAGATACCTTCGCCAGACCAAAGTTTCTCAAAGCGCGTTGCTGCAAAATAAACTTTCTTTAGAAAGTACTAATAATACGTTAAGGAAAGATATTGCTCAAGCAATTGAAGATATACAACTGAATGAAGAAAAAGTTAAGAATACCACCAGTATGGTTGAGCAGGCAGAATTAGCTTTAAGAATTGCAACATCTCGTTACAGAAATGGCACTTTAATTTATGTGGAATTGTTTACTGCCCAATATAATTTGCAAAACGCACAGCTTTCTAAGCTTCAGTACGAGTATCAATTATGTATTTCTAAAATAGAACTAGCCAGGTTAACAGGCGCTGCTTATTGGCAATAAATTAGTTTTCCGATACTCTTTTTAAAGTAGTAAATTAGCGCATAATTTTTTTTGTGCGGATAGCTTTACTTACAGACGGAATATGGCCTTACCGGATAGGTGGGATGCAAAAGCATTCTTATTATTTGGTAAAATATTTTGCGCAACATGGCGTTTTTGTAGATTTATATCACATGAATGATAGTGTGTATGACATTGATAAATTGGATTTTTTTACAGAAGAAGAAAGAAAATTTATCACACCGCTTCTATTTACGTTTCCTAATAAAGGCAAATGGCCATGGCATTATTTGCAGGAATCTTACCTGCATTCTAAAATGATGTATGCTGTTTTTCAAAAACAAACACCCGTAGATTTTATTTATAGTAAAGGTTATACAGGTTGGTATTTTATAAAACAAAAGCAAAACGGAAAAAAGCTTCCGCCTATTGGATTGCGTTTACATGGATATGAAATTTTTCAGCAAGGAAGCGGGATGTTAAATCTTTACCGAAAATATTTGTACCTGCCTTTAATGAGGTATTTAAATAATAAAGCTGATTATGTTTATTCTTATGGTGGTGGAATCACAAATATTATAAAAAATAATTTACCACCAGCTGCGGCTAAAATAATTGAAGTACCTGCGGCCATTGAAACTGCATGGGTAGATGAAAATAATATAGCGATAAACAAACCTATTCGGTTTGCTTTTTTAGGAAGATATGAAATTCGTAAAGGCGTGAAAGAATTAAGTGTTGCATTAAAAAATATTCTTGGAAAATATGATTTTGAATTTAATTTTATAGGTCCTATCCCTGATGAATTTAAAGTTACTTCACCGCAAATAAAATATCATGGCAGTATTGGCGATGCTGAAAAGATAAAAACTATTCTGCAACGTACGGATGTATTTGTGTTGCCTTCTCACTCGGAAGGCATGCCAAACGTAATTTTAGAAGCAATGGCAAGCGGTTGTGCTATTTTAGCTACGGATGTAGGGGCGGTAAATGTTATGGTTGATGATACCAACGGTTGGTTAATTCCGCCACTGAACGAAAAAATGATTGAACAAAAATTATTGGAAATAATAAAATCAGATACTTCAATCATCGAAAATAAAAAAATTAATTCCGTAAAAAAAGTTAAAGAAAATTTTATGTGGAATAAAGTAATTTTAAAAGAAATTGACGCTATTAAAAAAGCGTGTTTATAGTGAACGTAATAAAAAAAGAGATACCAATACTTGATAGCCTCCGCGCAATAGCTGCTTGGTCGGTTTGCCTGTACCATTTTATTTGCACTACAATAGGTTTTATAGATCCAAGCACATTTATTTATAAGACATTTAGTTTTGGAAGTTATGGCGTGCATTTGTTTTTTGTAATTTCAGGCTTAGTTATCCCATGGTCGCTTTACCATACGGGCTATCAAATAAAAAACTTTTTTAAATTTTTCATTAAGCGTTTAGCGCGTTTAGAACCACCTTATATTGTTTCTATTATATTAATGCTTGCTGTTATTTTTTTAAGGAATTATAGTCCGGCTTATAATGGAAATGAAATAACCATTACCATAAAACAATTGTTATTGCATCTTGGCTATTTAATTCCTTTTTTTAAAGGTGTAACTTGGTTGAATAATATTTATTGGACATTAGCTATCGAGTTTCAATATTATATTTTAATAGGGTTTTTGTATTTTCTTTTTATATCAACACATGTATATATAAGATCAATAGCTTATATTATAATTGCTTTAGTCCCCGTTTTATTACCCGATAGCCACTTTTTACCTTATTGGTTACCTGTTTTTGGCATAGGTGTTTTAATATTCTTATATAAAAGCAATCTTATTCATGCTGCTGAATTTATTGCTGTTTCTATATTGTTTCTTGCAGATATATTTATTTTTAATGAAAAAATTGCTTGCGTTATAACAGCATTTTCAGGCTTAATAATTATTGTTGCATTTAATAGAACAAATAAAATTTTGGCATGGCTGGGTAAATTTTCATATTCTGTATATTTAATACATGCTATTGCCGGCGCGGCGGCTGTAAATATTTTATCTCATTATGTTACAACAAATATTGGTAAACTGGCTGTTGTTATATGTGGGGTGGCGGTTACTTTTATTAGCAGCTATTTGATGAATTTATTTATAGAAAATCCGTCCAAAAGATTAAGTAGTAAATTAGCGTATCGTAAAAATAATGGCGCCTAAAAGTAATAAGCTAATAGATTTTTTAATATTTACTTCCATTTTTGTAAGTTCTATTATATTTTTTACTTCTCCGTTTGAAGGATACTTGCACTATTTTATTTTCCTTGCTCTATTACCTTTTTTTATTATTAGGTATGGTTTGCCAAAAGTACCGTTCCAAATTGTTTTATTACCACTTATAGTGGGAGTTTTTCAGGTTTTGATGGGTAATAATGGATGGTTTCTATTCTTCAAAATATTTTTTGGTGTTATGTTAAGTACTTCCTTTTATTTTTATGTCATTCAATATTATAAAATGGATGTAGAAAGAATGTTTTCTATATATTTAAAATGGGCTTACTGGACCGCTATAATAACTTTAATACAATATGTTTCATTTAGTATAAATTTTACACCTGGCTACGATTTTAGTTGGCTTTTTAATAAAGGCGGCAGTGTTTTTGGAGAAGGGGGGGCGCGTTTTAGTTCCATTTATGTCGAACCCTCTCAACTTGGTATTATGTTGGCTCCGGCAGTTTTTGTGGCTATCACAAATATAATTAGAAGAAATCAAAATTATGAATATAAAAAATACCAAAATTACCTTATACTCGTTGCACTATATCTTAGTAAATCATCAACCGGATACATTGGTATCTTCTTTATAATTGTTATTATCGGACTTAATCTAGGGTATATTTCTTATTTATTGCTGTTTATTTTTATCGGACTTTTAGGCGCTTTTGCTCTTTACAATACGGTAGAGGATTTTAAATCAAGGGTTGATGCGGCTTCGGGTTTATGGCTTGATCAGGATTTTAATATTAAAAATGTAAATACATCAAGCTTTGTGCAGTATAATAATGCCCATGTTTCTTATAATAATTTTAAAGAGTATCCTTTGTTTGGCACAGGCTTGGGTTCTCATAGCATTGCCTTTGAAAAATATTCTTATACAAAAACAGGAGTTGTACAACTTAAAGCTTTTGACTTTAATAGTGCCGATGCCAATAGTTTGTTTTTACGCCTTATGTCAGAAACCGGGTTGTTAGGAATATTTTTTTTTACATTTATTATTATAAAATGTTTTGTTGGTAACAATGGTAGAGATGATAAATATTGGATCATCTCAGGTTCGATTTTAGTATTGATATTACTTTATTTATTACGACAAGGAAATTATTTTTTGAATGGTTTTCCATTTTTTGTATGGCTATATTATTATAACAAAGTAAAGGCACTAAAAAATAGTTTGGCTGATGAAAAATGATAATGCTAAATATTTTAATGGAATAGATGGCTTACGTTTTATAGCGGCCCTCTTAGTTATTCTGTGCCATTTAGAATTACTGCTTTCAGGTGTGGAAAATTTCTCAAGTCATCTTTTTTTACGACTTGATTTTGGTGGCGTAGGTGTTAATTTTTTCTTTGTACTAAGCGGGTTTTTAATTACTTATTTATTACTTAAAGAAAAAAACATGAGCAACACCATATCGCTTAAAATTTTTTATACCAAAAGGGTTTTAAGAATATGGCCACTCTATTATTTTGTTTTATGTTTAGGCTTTTTTATTCTGCCGCATGTACACGCCATTGATTTACCCTATTTTCAAAAATATTTTGTTATTAATTACACACCTAATTTGTTTTTGTATTTATTATTAATACCCCAGGTAGCCTTTGCTATTTTCCCTGCCGTGCCTCATATTGGTCAAAGTTGGTCTATTGGTGTAGAAGAAATGTTTTATCTTATCTGGCCCATTATTGTAAAAAAGACAAATAATTTACCACGATTTATTATTGCATTTATAGTCATATATATAATCATTAAAGCTGTGCTGTTTTACTGCCTAATGCTTAATCCAAGCAATCAATTTGGCATAGGTGTAAAAAACTTTTTTGTTATGAGCCGATTTGAGAATATGTGTATTGGAGCAATTGGAGCATACTTTTATTTTTTTAATAAAACCAAAATTTTAAAGTATGTATATTGTCCTATACTATTCTACGCATCCATTGTGTTGCCTTTTATACTTAACTGGATTCTGTTTGACACCATTCTTCAAAACGGGTTGTATTTAATAACCTCTTTCTTTTACGCAATTATTATTTTAAATGTGGCCACTAATCATTCTTTTCCTTGGCTAAATAACAGATTATTTAATTATATGGGTAAAATATCATACGGATTGTATATGTATCATTTAATGATTATACCTATGGTAGAGGTGTGTTCGATTAAGTATTTTGGAGATGGAAAATTTTCTTTTCTTTTTATTTATACGGTTAGTATTTTAACAACTATAATTGTTGCATCTATCTCCTATTATGTGTTAGAGAAACCTTTTCTTGTATTAAAATCTAAACTAGAGAAATAGTGAAAATTGTATTCCTATACACCGAAATTGCACCCTATTTTTTAGCTTGTTGTAATACACTGGCTGAAAATTATGATGTAAATATACACGTTGTTAGATACCCGGTAAATAATGAAGCACCTTTTCAATTTGATGTTGCTAATAGCAATGTAATTTTATATAATCGTAAAAATTATTCTCTAGATGAATTGTTAAAACTGATTCAAAGTATCAATCCATCTATTATTGTTTGCAGCGGTTGGATTGATAAAGATTATTTACAAGTATGTAAAAAGTTCATAAAAAAAATACCGACTGTATTAACTTTAGATACGCATTGGCGAGGAGATTATAAACAATACATGGCTGTTTTGCTTAGTCCGTTTTTATTAAGAAATAAATTTTCGCATGCTTGGGTTCCGGGAACAATTCAAAAAAAATACGTAAAAAAATTAGGTTTTAAAGACAATGAAATTACCTTAGGATTTTATAGTTGCGATGTAGATTATTTTTCTTCTATCGGAAATAAAATCATCCTTCAAAAAAAACAAAACTTCCCCAAACGATTTATTTACGTAGGCCGATATTACGACTTTAAAGGCGTAAATAAATTATGGCAAGCCTTTATCGAATTACAAAATGAAACCCCAAACGAATGGGAACTTTGGTGCATTGGTACCGGTAGTATAGAACCCGCTCAGCATCCTAAAATTAAACACATTGGCTTTGTACAACCCGAAAATTTTTTACAATACGCTCAGCAAACCGGTGTGTTTGTAATGCCATCCTTGTTCGAGCCTTGGGGCGTTGTATTACACGAATTTGCTGCAATGGGGTTTCCTTTATTGGCTTCAAACAGGGTAGGGGCAACAGAATTCTTTTTACAAGACAATAAAAATGGATTTATTTTTAATGCCGACGATATAAATTCGTTAAAAGAAAAATTAAAACAGATGATGCAATTACCAACAGAACAATTAAATTTGATGGGAGATTGTAGTTATCAATTGGCTCAAAAAAATAATCCAAAAATTTGGGCAGATAATTTAATGAAACTAATATGACAAAAATTTTAGTAACCGGCGGTGCCGGAAACGTGGGTAGCGCTTTGGTAGAAAAGCTTTTAAAGGATAAAAATAATTTTGTGGTGGCAGCAGATAATCTTTCCACCGGTTTATTAAGTAAACTTCCTGCAAAAAATACGGATAGTTTTAAGTTTATAAAAAGCGATATAAATCATTATCGTGATATAGCCGAAATTATGATAGCCAATAATTTTGATTATGTATTTCATTTTGCTGCTGTAGTGGGTGTGCAGCGTACGCAAGATAACCCAATAAGTGTATTGAATGATATTGATGGAATAAAGCATGTGTTAGACCTTTCAAAAAACACTTCTGTTAAACGCGTGTTTTTTTCATCCTCATCCGAAGTGTATGGCGAACCTGTAACACTGCCCCAGCACGAGCATACCACGCCGCTCAATAGCCGAGTGCCTTACGCCATAGTAAAAAATGTAGGCGAGAGTTTTTGCAAAAGCTACCATCAAGCTTATAATTTAGATTATACAATTTTTAGATTCTTTAATACGTACGGTCCAAATCAAAGTACCGATTTTGTATTGCCGCGCTTTATTGCCGCAGCTTTAAAGAACGAAGATATTTCTATTTACGGCGATGGTTTGCAAACGCGTACTTTTACCTATATTGATGATAATATTGATACCATACTTTCTTGCTTAAATAATAATCAAGTTATCAATGATGTTATAAATATCGGCAATCATCAAATAATTACGGTGTTAGATCTTGCAAAAACTATAATTGCAATTACTAAATCAAAATCAAAGTTGGTACACCTTCCACCATTGAAGGATGGCGATATGACCCGCCGTCAGCCCGATAATCAAAAAATGTTGCAACTGCTTGATCGGGATCTGATTTCTTTAGAAGATGGTGTGGCACGTATGCTGAATGATAAACGCTTTTTAAATTCTATTGGCTTATAATGTGTGGCATTGCGGGTATAATTTCTTCTAATCTTCCGCCAGATAAAGCTGTTTCTGCTTTACATCGAATGAACAATGCCATTGCGCATCGCGGGCCTGATGCAGAAGGAACGTGGGATGATCGGTACGCATATCTCGGACATAGAAGATTATCTATTATAGATCTATCAGATAGTGGCACACAACCTTTGCACTCGTATGATAATAGGTATGTACTAATTTATAATGGCGAATTATATAATTATAAAGAGCTTAGATTGCAATTACAACGCGCCATACAAGGCACAAATCAACAACCTTATTTTTTTAAAACGCAAACCGATACAGAAGTCATATTAGCGGCTTATATGCGCTGGGGCGTAGAATGCCTACAACATTTTAACGGCATGTTTGCTTTTGCGGTTTATGATAAGCAAGAAAAAAAAATATTTATCGCGCGTGATAGAATGGGCATTAAACCCTTGTATTACAGTTTTCAAAACAATACATTAATTTTTGCTTCAGAGATAAGGGCTTTACTTCAATCTGGATTGATCGATAAAAAAATTAACCGGGATGCCTTGGTAGATTATCTTCAATACCAAACAGTGCACGCACCTAATACCATTATAAATGATGTAAAAATGTTACTGCCAGGTCATTTTCTTACCCTTGATAATACGGAAGTTAACATACAGGCATACTGGCAAATTGAAAAACAAATAAATTATGCAAGCATAGGAAAGCCGTATGACGATATTTGTAAAGATGTGCGCACGCTTTTTTATGAAGCGGTAGAACGCAGGTTAATTGCTGATGTGCCATTTGGTGCTTTTTTATCAGGCGGAATAGACTCTAGCGCTATAGTTGGAGCCATGTCGCAAATTTCTTCTCAGCCAGTAAAAACGTTTTCGGTTGTGTTTAATGAAAGCGAATTTTCGGAGGAAAATTATGCACGCATAGTAGCTAAAAAATTTAATACCGACCATCACGAAATAAAATTAGATCCGCAGGATTTTCTAACACAATTGCCGCAAGCGCTTAACGCGATGGATCATCCAAGTGGAGATGGGCCAAATACCTACATTGTTTCTAAAGTTACCAAACAGGCGGGCATTACTATGGCTTTATCAGGCTTAGGAAGTGATGAAATTTTTGCGGGGTATGATGTTTTTAAACGCAGCTATAAATTAGAACAACAGGCATGGCTTAATTTCGTGCCGCGTTTGTTGCGTGTTTCTGGGGCTGCGGCATTAACTTCGTTCAATAAAAATATAGCTTCGCAAAAACTGGCGCAAATTCTTTCTAAACCTCAGGTAAGTTTTAATTACGCATATCCTTTATCGCGCCAGGTATTGATGGATAAACAGGTAAAAAAACTTCTTCAAAGAGATGATTTGCCTATGAATGCCGTGTATCGGTTTTTACGTTTATTAGAGTTTAACGATAAAAAACATCGTTTAAGTAAATATTCTATAGCCGAAATTTCTACCTATATGCAAAATGTTTTGCTGCGCGATACAGATCAAATGAGCATGGCTTCTGCGCTTGAAGTACGCGTTCCCTTCTTGGATTATAAATTGGTAGAATATGTTTTGGGTGTGGCCGATAAACATAAGTTTCCGCACACGCCTAAAAAATTATTGACAGATTCTTTAAAAGATCTATTGCCGCCAGAAATTATTGACCGCAAAAAAATGGGTTTTGTTTTTCCGTGGAAAATTTGGATGAAAAACGAATTAAAAACGTTTTGCGAAGAAAATTTGGGGCATTTAGAAACTATGGGCTTTAACCCAAATGCCGTAAATAGCTTGTGGCTATCATTTTTAAAGGGCGACCCACAAATTACCTGGAGTAGAATTTGGCCCATAGTAGTTTTAGGCAATTGGCATAAAAACAACGTTTAAATCCTTTTTTTAAGTGCAAAACGCAAATCTGATGTTTTTTTAACATTAAAAACTTGCTTTTACTGTTTCCTAAATATAAATTTGGTGTATTGGAAAGTCTGCTAGAGCAAATGACCTCGACATTTTAGTAAAGTACGCTAGTTAATTTTTCTTTTTCTGACTCTTAATTTGATAGGTGCAAAATAGTAACAAAATAAATTTGTTTCTTATTTGTTTAAAAACTAAATTTGATATAATTAAATACTCCACATTATGATTAAAAAAATTACCCTTCTGTTTGTATTCATTTTAGTTAGTGTTTTTGCAAAGGCACAAATTAAAGCGTATGAGTATCATAGCGATGAATTTAATGAGGCAAAAATTATTGCAATACTTGATGCTTCTAAAAAAAGTGGCACCCAAGATTGGGAAATCCAAAAATTAAAAGAGCATTTATATAAACGTTTAGAAACTCAAAGAAAAAACATCGCATCCGGGTTTGGTCAAAAAATATTACCTCCTGCACCAAATGTTATTAATGGACCTTGTACTAATATTGGATTTGAAAATGGAACCACTAGTGGTTGGACTTTAACCAGCGGAGACATTAATGGCACTACCTTGCCTTGTAATACCTGTGCTTCTTCGGCAGGTGGTTTATCTACTATTACAACTGCAGGAGGTTCAGGATCTACATTTTCAGGAGGAATTGATAATTGTAGTGGTCAATCTGTAGTTGCGCCAGGAGGCGGGACAAATTCGTTATTATTAAATGATAATTCGACAGGTGGTAAAATGCAGGAAATAAAACAAACCTTTTTAGTTTCAGCATCTAATAATATATTTACGTATCAATACTTAGCTGTTTTAGAAGACGGAGGACACGCCGCTTCTGATCAGCCTTACTTTTCAAGTGAGGTAACTGTAGCGCCAAGTAATAGTATTATACCTTGTACAAAAGTTCTTCAAAGTGCATCAAGCGCTATTACCGGATGGACAGCAAGTGGCTCTTGTTTAGGTACAAATTATAAAGGTTGGGTTACTGTTACCTTGGATTTGACTTCATATATTGGTTCAAACGTTACGGTTGATTTTTTAGTTAGTGATTGTAACCAGGGTGGGCATTTTGGCTATTGCTATATTGATGCAAGTTGCGATCAGGAAGCTACAACAAATGTTGTAACCATTTGCCCCGGCAGTACGCAATTATGCGGGCAAGCAGGTTATACTACGTATAATTGGACTGGTCCCGTAACAGGTAATTCCGTATGTTTAAACACTACTACCCCGGGTAGTTATACTTTAACGAGTACGGGCCAATGCCCCGCACCCACCAGGTTTTATACTTTAAATGTAAGCCCAACACCAACCGTTAATTTTACCAGTACGGTTACGCCATGTAACCAAACAGTACCTTTTACAGATGCATCCACTGTTAGTGGCGGTGCTACTATAACAGGCTGGTCATGGAATTTTGGTGATGGAGGAACATCTGCTCTTCAAAATCCCAGCCATACTTATGCGGGTACAGGTAGTTTTAATGTGGCATTAACCTGTACTTCATCAGCAGGTTGTTCGGCTACTTTTTCAACTTCTATAGTTATAGGTACAGGTCCTACAGCCGCTTTTTCAGCATCTACGGTCTGTCCGGGCAATCCAACAGTTTTTACAAATACTTCATCAGGTGCTAGTTCCTATAGTTGGAATTTTGGAGAACCCCCTTCCGGCGCAGCTAATACATCAGGAGCCACGAACCCCACGCATACCTATGCCGGTTCAGGTACTTATTTGGTTACTTTAACGGCTATGGGTACCGGTACCTGTGTGGCCACTAAAACATTAAACGTGGTTGTAAATACTTCGCCTACGGCAACTATAAGTGCTCCATCGGTATGTTTAGGAAGTTCTACTGTATTTACCAGTACAATTACCCCCGCGGCTGGTTCAACATTTATGTGGAATTACGGCGATGGGCCACCGGTTGCAGGAACTGGTACACCTTCTCATACGTATGCTTCGGCAAATACATTCCCGGTAACGGTAACGGTAACCGCTGTAGGTGGTTGTACGGTAACGGCTACAACAAACGCTATCGTTAATCCTTTACCAACAGCGGCGTTTAGTGTGGCACCAGTCTGTCTTGGAACGGGCTCTATATTTAATAACACATCTACAGGAGCAAATACGTGTGCCTGGGCGTTTGGTGGCGCCGGAAATCCAGCTGCTATGACTTCAAATTGTTCGCCTACGTTTACGTATTCGGCTGCCGGTACTTTTCTGGTAACATTAAATATTACGGCGGTTGGCGGTTGTACCGCTACCGCAACACATAATGCGGTTGTTAGCCCAATGCCTGTTTTAAGCATTACAACTGCACCTGCCTGCGATTTATCTCCGGTTGCTATTACAAATAATACCCCAAGCCAAGGTACATTTACGGTTTGGGCATGGACAATGGGTGATAATATAGGTACAAGCGCTGCGGCTGCTCCGGGCAGTTACACTTATCCGGCCCCTGGTATTTATACGGTTACTTTAAACGCAACTACTGCAAGCGGTTGCAGTGGTACCACTACAACCACCGCCGTAGTGCATCCTAATCCAGATTTTAACGGACAAATTAGTCAGGCTTGTTTAGGAACTCAGTTAGGTATGTATGATTTATCTACTATTACTAATCCTTCCGGTATAAATGATGCGTTAACAACGTGGAACTGGGATTTTGGTGATGGTTTTACGCCAACAACGGCTATTGATTCTGCCTTGCATATTTACGCCAACTGTGGTAATTATAACGTGTCTTATACTGTTTCAACCAACTTTAACTGTGCTGTAGCAGCCACAGGAACGGCTACTGTATTTTGTTTACCTGTTACAACAGCGCCTGCAAACATAAATGTATGCCCAACTACTGCTGTTACCAGTGCTCAAACCACTTTTACAACAACCTGTGCAACACCAACTCTTGCCCCGCCCCATACTGTATATTTTGTAAATAATCCAAGCTTTGCTACCAATACCACCACCACGCATGGCGGTATGCCTTTAGCGGATACTACAGGTCTTGATTTTATTCCGAATTATAATGCAATTGCACAAAATTTATCCTGCGGTTTATTAGTAGATACTGTGTATGGAATAGCTATAACGCCGTATTTCGACCCGAATACAAATACGACGCAGGCGGGTTGTGTAGGTAACTTGCAAACTTTTACCATAAGCGTTTATCCAACTCCAACGGTAACACCAACCAGCGATATTTCAGTTTGTGCTAACCAGCAGGTTAACGTGCCTGCCTTTACCGGTTGCCCAACGCCTGAAACATTTAGCTGGACAACATCCGGTAATAATGTAGGGCTTGCTGCAAGTGGATCTGGTAATATAGGCTCATTTAACGGAGCAAATACTACTGATTTGGTTGCCACACAATCTGTAGCAGTTACACCTTGGGCTAACGGTTGTTCAGGTCCGGTATCAAACTTTAATGTTGTAGTGAGTCCGTTACCAACTATGACGATAACAACGTCTGCCCCTTATTGCCCGGGCGATAATATACCTTCTCCAACTATAAATACAGACCCCGCCACCGGAGTTACTTTAGTATGGACAGCTACTAACTTTGCCAATATTGGTATGGCACAAACAGGAACAGTAATTCCTTCACCATATACCGCACCAGCTAACGGAAGTTTAATTAATCAAGTGGGTGTTGTTACGTATGTGCCCACTTTAAATGGTTGTGTTGGCCCCACCGCTACAGAAACTATAACAATTAAACCAACTCCGGTTCTTGCAGCTCTTCAAGATCAATCTTGGTGTCCTGGTTCTAATACCAGTACGGTACTTTTTGCAACTAATCCTGCCGGCGCTACGTATAACTGGAATTATAATACTGGTGGCGGTGTACCAAGCACCGGCACAGCAAATCCTTTCCCATCATTGCCTACTTCTAATCCTGGGATGACCACTTTAGTAACTGCTGTAACAGTAACACCAACTTTAAACAGTTGTGCTGGTTTACCGGGTAACTTTAATATATATGTATTCCCTACGCCAATAGCAAGTTTCAGCGCTACAAGTGTTTGTGATGGACAAGCTGTTACCTTTACCGACCTATCAACTCCAAACAGTGGTTCTATTACTGTAAATCAGTGGGGATGGGATATGAATGGCGATGGCATTTATAACGATGCGTCTACTCAAAACCCATCCTATACAATAACTCCGGTAGGAGCAGATGTTGTTGGTTTAATTGTTTATACAAATTCTAATCCGTCTTGTTTTGCTACTACTACAGTAAGTGTTAACGTATATCCAAACCCGACAGCAGATTTTGTAGGAGATATTTTAAGCGGTTGCCCTATATTACCTGTTACGTATACTGATATGTCAATGGTTAATCCCCCACCAGCCTATATAGCCAATTGGAACTGGAACTTTGGAAATGGGCAAACGGCAAATGTAAATACACCACCGGCAAACCCGCCCTTAAAAGAAGGACCCATTTCTTATACTAATAATTCAGCTACCAGCATCAAATCCTACACAGTTTCCCTAACTGTTACAACAGATAAAGGTTGTGTTGCAACTAAAGTAAAATCTAATTACATCAATGTATCTCCTACTCCCATTGCAGATTTTTCGTGGGGGCCGGGTAATGCAGATATAGATGACCCCTCTATACAATTTGTTAACCAGGCAATAGGTGCGGGGCCTTATGTACCGGTTACTTATGGGCAGTATGGCGTTCATTATTACTTAGGTGATATTTACGCCGTAGTGCCAAACTCTAACAATGTAGATAATAATACTACTTTTAACCATGTATATGAGTATTATGATACTGCTACCTATCATGTAACACAATGGGTAATTAATAGCTTAGGTTGTAAAGATTCTATCGAAAAACCAGTTCATATAGGACCAAACTTTACCTTCTATATTCCTAACGCTTTCTCTCCTAACGGAGACGGTGCAAACGAAGGCTTTAAAGGTACAGGGGTTGGTATAAAAACCGGCACTTATAATCTTTGGGTGTTTGATCGTTGGGGTAATATGATCTTCTATTCCGATGAACTGGAAAAAGCTTGGGACGGACACATGAAAGGGAATACGGATAAGCCTATTTTACAAGAAGATGTGTATGTTTGGAAAGTTAAGTTTAATGATTTTACCGGCAAAAAGCACGATTTTCACGGCACGGTTACACTTTTAAAATAGTATTTCTTATCTTACTTAAACCAAGGCTCGGCGAACAACCGAGCCTTGTTTGCGTTTTTATTAGTACCTTTGCCACTTATATAAATAAATAAATGACAACACCCACACCACAAACATTTGAAGAATTAGGATTACCCGAAAAATTATTAAAAGCACTTAAAGACTTAGGTTTTACTGAAGCAACTCCCGTACAAGCCCAAACAATACCGCTTTTACAAAAACAAAAAACAGATCTAGTAGCTCTTGCACAAACAGGTACAGGTAAAACTGCCGCATTTGGTTTGCCTCTATTATCAGAAACCGATTTTTCTGACGGACACACAAAAGCCTTAATATTAGCACCAACGCGCGAGTTATGTATGCAAATTAGTGCCGATTTAAAAAAGTTTGCCAAATACATGCCTAACGTAAAAGTTACCGAAGTATATGGCGGCGCAAGCATTGAAGGCCAAATACGTACCATTAAACAAGGTACACCGGGCGTTATTGCTGCAACACCAGGCAGGTTAATAGATTTGATGAAACGTAAAGTTATCGATCTAAAAAACATTTCAGTTGTCATTCTTGATGAAGCAGATGAAATGCTTAACATGGGCTTTAAAGATAGCATTGATGAAATTTTAGAAAAAACACCGGAAGAAAAAAACGTGTGGTTGTTTTCGGCTACTATGCCAAGAGAAGTTGCACGTATTGCATCATCTTACATGAAAACCCCTGCAGAAATTAGCGTTGGTAAAAAGAATGAAGGTGCTGCAAATATTGAGCATTTATTTTATCAAGTTCAAAGCAGAGAAAAATATTTAGTGCTTAAACGTGTGATGGATTACAATCCGGATATCTACGGAATTATTTTTTGCCGTACACGTATCGAAACACAAGAAGTTGCCGATAACTTAATAAAGGATGGTTATAGCGCAGATGCGTTGCACGGAGATCTTTCTCAAGGTCAGCGCGATTTTGTAATGAAACGCTACCGTGGTCGTGCTTTGCAAATGCTTGTTGCAACAGATGTTGCAGCGCGCGGATTGGATGTAAAGGATGTAACGCACGTTATCAATTACAGCTTACCCGAAGATGTTGAAAATTACACGCACCGTAGCGGCCGTACTGCCCGTGCAGGTAAAGCAGGCGTAAGTATTGCTTTTGTTACCAGCAAGGATATGTACAAAATTCGTGATATTGAAAAGATCATTAATAAAAAGTTTACACAAGCTATTATACCTACAGGTGTTGAGGTTTGCGAAAGACAATTATTTCACGTGGCCGAAAAAATTGAAAATGCAAAAGTAAACGAAGAAGAAATTGCCAAATATCTTCCAAAAATTTTCGAGCAGTTAAAAGACATTAGTAAAGAAGATCTTATTAAACGTTTTGTATCTGAAGAGTTTAATCGTTTCTTAGAGTACTATCAACAAGCTCCCGATCTAAATCAAAAAGGCGGCGCAGGCTTAGGCTCTAACAGTAAAATGAGTCGTTTCTTTATTAACCTTGGCGAGTTAGATGGTTTACATTGGAAATTCTTAAAAGATTATTTAGCCGATATTTCCGGTATCAGCGCTTTACATATTTTTAATGTGGACGTTAAAAAGAGCTTCTCTTTCTTTGAATCCGAAACAAAAGATGCTCAAAAATTCTTAGATGTAAATGCCAAAGAATTGAAATTCAACGATCGTAAAGTACAAATTGAAGCATCCTCTGGCGGAGAACGTACAGGAAGATCATCATCAGAAAGCAGGGGCGAAGGTGGTTACAAACGCAGAGAAGGTGGCGGAAGTAGCAGCAGCGGCCGTAGTGGTGGAAGCGGAAGAAGTAGCAGTGGAGGTTACGCAGGTAAAAGCGAAGGCAGAAGCGGCGGCGCATATCCAAAACGCAGCAGCGATTCAGCTCCTACAGGCTACAAACGCAGAGAATCTGAAGGTGGTGGCAGCGGTTATAAACGTAAAGAATCTTCTTCAGAAGGAAGCAACGGTGGTGGTTACAAACGTAAAGAATCTTCGGAAGGAAGCGGAACTGGTTTTAAACGCAGAGATTCTGATTCATCTTCATCAAGCGGTGGTGGTTTTAAAAAGAAAGAATCGGTTGACGGTGGTTTCAAAAAAAGTTTTGAAAAACCGGCTGGTGGTTCAAGACCAAGAACTAAGCGCAGCTTCAACGATTAATTATTTTCATTGCTTTGCTCCTCATTGCGAGGTATGAAACAACCTACCACATATAAATTTTTATACTTTTTAGTTTGGAATAGAATTTAAATTTCTGTTACAAACTAATTATATAAAATTCATGTTCGATTTAGGTTTATTTCTTATAGGCATTCTATTAACTTTCGTTTATAAAAGTAAAATTAAATTTAGCCGAATTGCATCGCTCATTTATTTATTCATGTTTTTATTAAATAAACTTAATATTAAAAATCAGCCTTAAGGTTATTGATGCGCTCTTACAATAATACCTATATTTATTCTTCCTTTTAAAAGCGAAGAATAAAATAAGTATCATGCTGCCGTTAAATATAACTCATCAGCGTTTAAATAAGGTGCACAACAAAGTAAAAAAAATCTTTGTTTTAAAGTTATATGCTACTTTTCAGGTGCTCTCGCTTGATGTGGTGTTAGGAATTAATATATTTTCTTTGGCAATTAGTAAATATTATGGGGTACCCGTTTCATGGCATATAATAGTAGGGCGTTCTATTGCTATATGGCTTATTTATACGGTAGATCATTTGCTGGACGCGCAAAAAATAAAGAAAGAAGCATCAACCTATAGGCACAGGTTTCATCAGCAATATCAAAAACAATTACTTATAATTTGCGTACTATTTTTTATAATAGGGTTTATTAATATGTTCTATTTGCCTGCCATTGTTTTGATAAGTGGTTTAATACTTGGTGCGCTTACCACCTTTTATTTATTAATGTTGCAAAAAACAATATTCTGGGCTAAAGAAATTTCTGTTGCATTAATCTATACCATCGGCGTTTTTATTGGCCCTTTATCTTTATCCTATAACCATATTTATACCATGCAATGGATGCTTATACCAGAGGTATTTTTTTTGGCCTTCGCCAATCTTTTATTGTTTTCTTGGTTCGATATGTTTAAAGACAGGCGAGATGGGCATGCCTCCATGTCTATACATTGGGGCGCGTGCCTAACCCAAGGCGTTTTAAAAACAATTGTTGCTTTGGCAATTTTATCTTGTTGTGTCGTTATATTTTTTAATTATCATTCTCCTACGCTAATTATGCAACTAATTTTTATAGCCATGTTTCTAATACTTGCTTTTATATACAAGTACAATAATTTTTTCAAGCGAAATGATATGTACCGGGCCTTGGGTGATGCCATTTTTTACCTCCCCGCCATCTATTTATTATATGCCGGGTAACTTTAATAAAATAGCCTGGTGCTACGATGCCTTATCTCATTTGGTGTATGGACGCGTTATCAGGAGTGCGCAGATAGATATGCTTTCTTACATACCTGCGGGTGCTGCTATACTCATTGTTGGCGGCGGCACTGGCTGGATAGTGGAAGAGATAAGCAAAAATCAGCCAACCGGTTTGTGCATTACCTATATCGACAGTTCTTCACGTATGATTGCATTAGCTGAAAAAAAAAATAACGGCGCCAACAAAGTTGTATTTATAACAGCCCTTATTGAAGAATTAGAATTATCAAAAAAATATGATGTTATTATTACGCCGTTTTTATTTGATATGTTTTTAGAAAGTAAATGCCAAACCATCGTAAAAAAATTAGACAACTGTTTTAAACCAAACGGCCTTTGGCTATACAGCGATTTTTATTGTAGTCGCACTAGCCCTCTTTGGCAAAAAGCTTTACTACGGTTCATGTATTTCTTTTTTAAAATAAGTTGTCATATAGAGGCTAATCAACTTCCCAATATACATGCTTGTTTTTTACCTTATCAATTAGTTTTAGAAAAAACATATTGCCGGGGATTTATAAAAAGTAAAATTTTTAAAAACAATTTCAATAAATAATAAAAAAATTGTTTGGCGTTGCGGCGTTGGCATTTTAAATACGTTAAAAATTTTACTAAGCCGCCGGGCTGCCTGCAGTAAAGCTTTTTTAAAATAAAAAGGCTTTCTTGCCGCATCCCTAACGCGCGTTTAGTTCAACAAAAAATAAGCATCTTTGCTTTTTATTTATATGGAAAAAATTTTATTTGTCTGCCTTGGTAATATTTGTCGCTCACCGTTAGGTGAAGGCATCATGCTGCACCTTATTAAAGAAAATAAATTAGAATCGCGTTTTAGCGTAGATTCGGCCGGCACGGCAAATTATCACGTAGGCCAAGCACCCGACCACCGCACCATTGCCAATGCTAAAAAAAACGGCGTTGATATAAGCGCTTTGCGGGCAAGGCAGTTTAATGCAAAAGATTTTGATGCTTTTGATACAATTTATATAATGGATGCAAGTAATTATACAAATGTTACCGCGCTTGCTAAAACCAATACGCAAAAAAATAAAATAGATTATTTATTAAATGTTTTAGAACCAAAACAAAACAAGCACGTGCCCGACCCATATTATGGAACTGAAAAAGATTTTGAACATGTGTTTCAATTGGTATATAAGGCTTGTGAAAATATTATTAAAGTTGCCTTCTGTGTTAGGGCATAAGATGCAGTTTGCGAAAAATATGCAGGCACCAATATTTTTTTAATTTTAAGTTTTTTAATTTCCATGCGTGTTTTATTTTATGTTAAAGTTAAATTTATCAAGTAATATTTACCTCATGCATTATTAATATTGTTTTTTGCATATCAAGGATTTATATAATATAAATTTTGATAATGAACTTGACATTTATATTCTATCCATATACCAATTTAAAGTTTTTTCCATTTTTTGATAATGTAATACTGTACTAATAATTTGCTTTAAACGCATAAAAGCAGTTTCACTTTTTACAACATAATCAATTGCTTTATGGTGCATGCAATCTATAGCTACTTCAATTTTATCTTGTGAGGATAACATGATGACAGGAATAGTGGAATTATACGCTTTTATTTTATCCAATGTTTCCATTCCATTCATGGCCTCTTTATCAATTCCATCCAGGTGATAATCCAAAATAATTATATCAGGCTTATGGGATAGATTTTTTATACAATCTTCGCCTGTTGCAAATGTTTCAACGCTAAGATCTGCCTGTTCTGTAAATTCTATTTCTAAGGATTTTAAAAACAAAGCATCATCATCAACTAAAAATAATTTTATTTTATTTTTGTTTTCCATCTTCTATCTTTTTAATAACGTTAAACTCGTGCTTTAATTCTTTACAAGCTTGCATGCAAATCGTTTCAAGTTGTAAAACCATATCTTGTAAGTTGGTAGAGTGCAATTGCATATTAGCATACTCTTGCACTTTTTTTGCCATATTTTCAAAATCAGCGCTAATACCCATAATAGAAAAGGAGGGAATAATTTTATGAGCCGCCGCCTGTAATGCATCCCAATCTTTGTTGGCAAAACTTTTTTTCATTGCATAAATAAGCGGTGGAGTTTGTTGTAGATAAAGTGAGATCATTTCCAGCATTAATAAAGGATTAGATTTTGTTCTTTTCTTTAAATTATCTAAATCTATATAAATATGCTTTTGCAGTTCGGTTTCTTTTTTTTGATCTGTGGGTTTTTTTACTAAACCAATTATTTTACTGTACAATATTTTTTCATCAACCGGTTTGGCTATATAATCATTCATACCTACGGCTTTACATTTGGCCAAATCAACTGTAGTAACATCAGCTGTTAAGGCTATAATAGGAATGGTAGATTTCATTATATTTCTAATATATCCGGTAGCTTCAAACCCATTCATTTCGGGCATTTGTAAATCCATCAAAACAATGTCAAAATTATGCAGCTTAAGTTTTTCAATAGCTATTTTTCCGTTAGAAGCTATCTCACTGTTAAATCCAAAATCATCTAAGAGCGTTCGCATTAATAATTGGTTAAGCGGTATATCTTCTACTACCAATACCTTAATATCTTTATTTTCAGCTTCGAGTGTAATTACTTCCAACTCTGATTCAACTTTTGCTTTGGTTTTTTGAAAAGGCAATATAAAGTTAAATTCAGCGCCTTTACCCGGCTGGCTTCTCACATAAATACTGCCGTGCTGAGCTTCAACTAATTGCTTAACGATGGCAAGCCCTAAACCCGTGCCGCCATATAACCTGGATGTACCATTAGAGGCTTGTTGAAAATTTTCAAAAATTGTATCTATTTTATCTTTAGGTATGCCTATGCCGGTATCAGTAACCGAAAATTTAATGGTTACTTTTTCATTATTTTCGTGTAGTAATTTTACGTTTATTGTTATAGACCCGTTGTTTGTAAATTTAACCGCATTACTAACAAGGTTTATAATGATTTGATGTAAACGAAGAGGATCTCCAACTAAAACATCGGGTATATTAGTGTCGTATTCTTTTATCAGCTGAAGGTTTTTTTCTTGAATTTTTGTTTCAAATAACTGCAGCATAGAAGATATGGAAGATGTAATTTTAAAAGGAGTTTGCTCAAAGGTCATTTTTCCTGAATCTACTTTAGCAAGGTCAAGAATATCGTTGATAAGTACGATCAACGTATCGCCACTTGTTTTAATAGCCTCCAGGTATTCTTTTTGTTTGTCAGATAATTCAGTTCTTAAGATCACTTTCGTAAAGCCTATAATAGCATTCATAGGGGTACGTATCTCGTGGCTCATATTTGATAAAAATTGCTGCTTGGCCTTTACAGCATCTTCGGCTTTAGCTTTAGCTACTTCTGCAATTTCAGTAGCTAATTCGGCAAATATTTTGGCCTCTAATAATTCGGTAGCTATTCTTTTTTGTTCGGTAACATCACGGGCAACAATTACAATGCCTAAAACATTTCCGTTATCATTTTTATAAACAGAGCCATTAAAAAGCACATCAGTAAGAGTGCCATTTTTATGCCTGATCGTATTGGGCGAATCGATTACCAAGCCTTTCGCAAAAACCTCCTGATATACTTCGCGCGCCTTTTGTGATTCGGTAAAATAATCAAAAAAATAAGTCCCGGTAAGTTGCTCAAGCGATAGGCCGGTAATATTGGTGGTAGCCTTATTAACATCAGTTATTTTGCCTTGCACACTTATCGTAATCAAAGGGTCTAAACTGGCTTCTATAAGGCTGCGCGCATAATTAGATGTTTGCCTTTCCATATTAATTGTTCTTTAAAACTGGGTTTCCAATTTCTTCTATCGGGTTTCTTTTTTTATCTTTTAATTGCTTAAAATGCGAAGGAGAAAGGCCTGTTATTTTTTTAAACTGGTTGGATAAATGAGCAACGCTGCTATAATTTAATTTATAAGAAATTTCTGTTAAGTTAAGTTCTCCATATAATATCAATTCTTTTATTCTTTCTATTTTATGAATGATAATAAATTGTTGAATGGTTATACCTTTTACTTCCGAAAACATATTGGATAAATAAGTGTAATCAAAGTTTAATTTATCAGCTATAAAATCAGAATAATTTGTTTTTGGCAGTTCATCAGCATGGTGTATCATTTCAATAATTACGTTCTTAACTTTTTCTATTAAAACCGCCCGCTTATCATCCATTAATTCAAGCCCTGATAATAATAGCGCTGCTTTTAATTTTTCGCGTTGCTCGGGTAAAATATCTTCCATGATATCTATTTCGCCTAAATCAACAATAACAAAATGAAGTCCAAGTTTTTGGAGTTCATCTTTTACCGCCATCTTACAGCGGTTACTTACCATGTATTTAATATAAAGTTTCAATTAGTTTATTTGCGGATAGGTTTAGACAAATTTCCTTACATTAAACATGTAAGAGTTATATAATATACTAAAAAAGTTACATACATCACTCATTTGACACGTTATTAATTGTAAATTAACAATGAAAAGCGTTATTTTTTCTCTTTGGTGGAATTTTAAGCTGCCTATCGAGCTTTTTCCTATTTACTGAATATTTGCTTAACAGATCAAATAACTGAGGATGTTTGTGTTGCATTAATTCAGGCTGTTTAAAAAAATACTCAGATGCTACAGCCAAAAACTCTGCTTCGTTTTTTGCTGCGTAAGGGTTAATGTCTGATTTTCCTTTTTGTATCAAATCAACACGTAATGAATATTTCTATGCTCCCAATCTTTAAACGCAAATATGGGGATGATGGCAGCCGCGGCAACAAAAACCTTATCCATATCTTCGATCTCAGTTTCAACTCCTTTTATGCGAACTGTTTTAAGAAAACCTTGCACTCGTTTTTCAAACTCTACTTTTTCATCTTCATTTAGTTTTTGATAGAAAACCACATGTTCTTGCAAAATCTTTCGTTCTACATTGGCTACTGGTTGCAATAGCGGTTTTTTCTTTTTTGTAAGACTATATATTATGAATAGTACAAAAAGTATAAACAGAATGAAGATGGTGATTTGCATTTATTTTGTTTTAGTAAATGAATTAAAGATAGAAGTTATTTAAAGTTCTTAAAAAAAACAAAATAGGACATGACAACATGTTTCAAAATATTTGAGATGCTGAAATAAAGTTAGCAAAAATCGCTACTTTAAGGACGGATTTAAATAACTTGGTTAGCTCAGTTATTGATACAGTTTATCTTTTAAGTTATGAACCGTTACAGGATAAATTAATTTATCATTCTTTTCTAAAAGTTTTTTGTCTTTGTTCTTATAATCAACTTGATTGAGCAAGTGGGTTATTAAGTCAATATGTATATCATCCTTATCTTCGGCATTAGCTATATGCCAAGGAGCATATTTAAAATTTGTTTTAAGCAACATTTCATTTCTAGCCACCGAGTAAGGTTTCCACAATTTTTGCGCCTGACTATCGATAGGACTAATTTTCCATTGTTTTAAAGGATTATCCTTTCTGTCTTCCAAGCGCTTATCTTGTTCTTGTTTACTAATATCGAGGTAATATTTTATTATTTTAATATCGGCGTTAACAAGTAATCTTTCAAACAAGGCTACATCTGTAAAAAATTCTTTGTATTGTTTATCCGTACAAAAGCCCATTACTTTTTCAACGCCGGCGCGGTTATACCAGCTCCTGTTAAAAATAACAAACTCTCCGCTGGTTGGTAAATACTCACTGTATCGTTGAAAATACCATTCGTTCTCTTTTTTGTCGGATGGTTTTTTTAAGGCGACAACTCTTGTTTCGCGTGGGCTTAAATGTTCAATTATTCTTTTTATAGTACCGTCTTTGCCTGCGGCATCTCTGCCTTCAAAAATGACTAATAATTTTAAACCGGAAGAAATTATTTCTTTTTGAAGTTTTACCAACTCTATATAAAGTTTATGTAAATGATGTTTTTTTTCTTTTTTCATGGTTTTATTTTTTTGAGATCCACACTACGGCATTATCCATTTCAGATAAAGCAAATATTTTTAAATCTGCATGCACAATAAAGCTAAAGGCTTTTATTAAATGATTTATTTTATTATGATCAGAAACAATAGCTATTTTTTTCCAAGCCTTAATATATTTTAAACCAACAGCGCCATCCTCTAGCATAGCTTTAAAACTAATTTTATTAAAGCTTTTACTAAATTGAATGATCATTCTAATTTTCTCTTTCTCCTTTGCCGCTTTTTCAATGGCCGGAAATATAACTTTTTCATAGTCTTTGCCGGTTACTTTACCTGTATAGATAAAACCAATAACATTTTTCGGTAATTTTTCGATTTGTTTAATCATGATTTTTATTTTTTAATTATTAACTATCTTTTTCTCAATGCTTCAAAACCTGATACCACATCAAACAATTCCTCATCAATTGAACTTTGGCGCAGGCGATGGTATTTGTTATTCATCTCACCTAATAATTCATTAATATTTTTTTCGGCGCGCTGCATGGCTTCTAACCTACTTGCATTTTCACTTGCCAGCGATTCGGCGGAAGCTTTGTAAATCGAAACAAATAAATATTCTCTTATCAATGCAGCTAACGTAGAATCTAAGCTACCAATTACTTGTGGTAATTTTTTGGTGGGCCATTTGCGTTTATCCAACTCATGCTTCCAATTACTATCTAATGGTAATAATCGCTGACTACCAGATTCATAACCCGCGCCAATTTTTGGGCGATTATAAAAAATATAAAACTCATTTATTTTATCTTTCTCTTTGGCTTCTTCAATGCTAATTAATAATTGCCCAACTAAAGAAGTAATGGCACTTACCGAAGTTGGCACAGAAAATAATTTTGTAACTTTAAATTCTGAATCCGATAATCTTTCCTGCACACGCTCTCCAACGGACCAAATTTCTTTTTTTCCATCTAATTTTTTTAATGATTGAATGGTAAAATCAGCAACTAAATTATTAAACTGACCAACAAGTCCTTGGTCAGAACCAAAAACAATAGCACAAATTGATTTTTCTTCTTTGTTTACAATTTCTTCATTTACAGTCTTTTCTTTTTTCTGCATCAAATAAGCAATCATCCCTAACTCTACATTTTGGTAATAATCATTTAAGGAGGTAGTAGCCATTTCATATTGCGAAATATTTCCGGCAGCCATGGCTTTCATAGTTTTAACAACAGATTCAAGTTCTCCTGCACTTCCTATTTTTCTGCGTAAACTTTCCAGCGTGTCCATTAGTCCTTAGCAGTTTTTTTATCAGGTTTGGTTGGTTTTTCTTCTTTATCAGTTGTGGTTGATTTCTCTTCTTTATGAGTTTCAGTGGATTTATCCTTTTTATCAGGTTTGGTTGGTTTTTCTTCTTTATGAGTTTCAGTAGATTTATCCTTTTTATCAGTTTCAGTTGGCGTTTTTTCTTTATGAGTTGTGGTTGATTTCTCTTCTTTATCAGTTTCAGTTGGTGTTTCTTCTTTATCCGGCGTTAAAAATGGTTCAACTATTTTTTTAGCCATATCTAAAATGGTATCTCTGTCGGCATCACTCAATGGTTTATCAGATAGTAATCTTTTAATTAAATCCGCAGATAGTTTTTCTTTCGATTGGCAAAGTGCCGTTTCGCATTCTTTAATTTTATCAATAGAAACAGTATCTAATAAACCATGTGTTAATGCCAGTAATACAATAATTTGTTCTGATACTAATAAGGGTTCAGATTCTGATTGTTTAAGACAAGCTCGTATTCTTTGTCCGTGTTCAATTGTTTTTCTTGTTTGCTCATCTAATCTTGTACCGAAACGCGCAAACGCTTCTAACTCTTCAAACTGCGCATAAGCCAGTTTTAAATTACCTGCTACCGAACGATAAGCGGGCAACTGCGCCTTACCTCCAACACGTGAAACTGATTTGCCCACATCAATTGCCGGAAGAACTCCTAACTCAAATAATTTAGGTGAAAGATAAATTTGCCCATCGGTTATAGAAATTAGGTTAGTAGGGATATAAGCAGAAATATTTTGTGCTTCTGTTTCAATAATAGGTAAAGCCGTAAGCGATCCGCCTCCTTTTTCTTTGCTTAAATGGGTTGATCTTTCCAATAACCTGGAGTGGATATAAAAAATATCTCCCGGAAAAGCTTCTCGCCCCGGTGGTCTTCTTAATAATAAAGATAATTCACGATAAGCTCTTGCATGATTTGTTAAATCATCATATACAATTAATACATCACGACCTTGTTCCATAAAATACTCAGCCATACTTGTTGCTGCATAAGGAGCAATATATAATAAGCCGGGAGGGTCGTTGCCTTCTGTTACAACAACGGTAGTATATTCCATCGCCCCTTTTTCAGTAAGGCGCGCAATTACTTTTGCTAAAGAAGAAGCACGCTGACCAATAGCGCAATAAATACATATAACATTTTTATCTTTTTGATTGAGAATAGTATCGATAGCAATAGAAGATTTTCCTGTTTGACGATCACCTAAAATTAATTCACGCTGACCACGACCAACCGGAATCAACGCATCAATTACTTTTAAACCTGTTTGTAAAGGCGTAGTTACCGGCCCACGATCCATAATAGCAGGCGCTTCGCGTTCTATATGTAAACGATGGGTAAAAGCAATTGCATCTTTCCCGTCAAGCGGTTCTCCTAAAGGATTTACCACGCGTCCGACTAATAAATCTCCAACAGGTACATCCATCACACGCCCTGTACGCTCTACTTTATCACCAACATTTAATTTTGTATCATCTCCTAAAAGGATAACGCCAATTTCGTCTTCATCAATATTAAATGCAATGCCCGACATGTTGTTTGGAAATTTTAGTAACTCCTCAAAACCAACACCCGGCAAGCCCGATACTTTTACAATACCCGAAGCAATGCTTAATACAATGCCTACCTCTTGCACTTCTAACACGGGCACATATTGCTCCAATCCTTGGCTTATCTGTCCGAAAGTAGTTTCAATAATTTTATCAAGACTATGCTTTTGCATGTTTATGTGCTTTTTTATGTGCTGAACTTGCTTTTGTTTTAGAGTCTATTACTTCTTCAATTGTTTTTTTAACGGATGCTAAATATTCTGAAATACTCCAAGCTACTTTGTATCCATTTGCATTTAGTTCAATACCGCTAACTAATTCGGGTGCTGTTTGAAACTTAAAATCTGATGTTGTGTGTAGAATCTTTTTTACAGTTTTTTCAATTTCTGTGTGCTGCGACTTATCTAACTCAAATGCGCTTTGTACAATAATATCTTCTTTAGAACCTTTAAAAGTATCTATCAGTTTTTTCTTTTCTTCATCATCCAAATTTTTCAACTTCTCTATAAACACCGTAACTATTTTTTCTTCCAAACTAGCATCAGCAAGTTCTTTCAACAATTTTTCGGCAATTGAAAACACTTCGGTCTTTACCTTTTGGGTAATTTCATCGCCCAAATGCTTTTGTTCTTCTTTTACAATATCTTCTAACTTTTTTCGTAAGTCCTCGGCATCTTTTTTTGCTTTATCTAAAAGATCTTGTCGTTCTGTTTTAACTTCTTCAACAGCTTTAGCCATTAAATCTTTTTTATGCTTATCAAAATCGGCATTCTTTTTTTCAAATTCTTCACGTTCTTTTTTTGCGTCAGCATCTTTTTTATTTGCATCTTCAATTTTAGAAGTTATTTTTTTCTCGCGATCATCTATAGCCTTTAATATAGGTTTATAGAGATAGCGCTTCAACAACCACACCAATATGAGGAAGTTGACGACTTGGGCAATTACTGTAAACCAATTAATCGACATAATTTTTTATTTAGTGAAAGGGTTCGCGAAAATTAATATCATCGAAATAACAAAACAATAAATAGCCAATGATTCAAGCATGGCCAATCCTACAAATAAAGTACGTGTAATGGTTTGTTCTGCATCTGGCTGTTGTGCAATTGAAGTTAGTGCATTTGCAATGGCTTTTCCCTGACCTAATGCAGGGCCAATAACGCCTACTGTTATTGTTAATCCTGCGGTCATGATTGAAACGGCGGCAATAATTGTTTTGCTATCCATGGTTTTATTTTTTATTTGTTTTTAATTTAATGGTTACTTTTTTTGTTTTTTTAGATTCTGTTGTAGCTGCTGCAATATATACAGTTGCCAGTATGCTGAAAATATAAGCTTGTACTACGCCTGTAAGTAAACCCAAAACATTCATTACTATAGGAAAAATAAATGGAGTAATGCTTAATAACACACTTACTATTACACCACCGCTCATAATATTACCAAACAACCTAACAGCTAAGGCGAGCGTGCGCGAAAACTCGCCTATAATATTAAACGGAAGCATAATGAAAGATGGTTTTAAATACGATTTAAGATAACCTCCCAAACCTCCTGCCAATATTCCGTAAAACGGGACGGCAATAAATACACTGATAGCTAAAGCAGTTGTTGTAGAAAGCGAACTTGTAGGCGGCTCGTAAAACGGAAAAATAATACAGATGTTACATGTTACTATAAATAGAAATAGAGTACCTAAAAAACCAATATATTTTTCGGGATCTTTTAAACCCACATCTTTTATTTGTTTGATGATGCCGGTTACTATCATTTCTAAAAAACATTGCCAGCGCGATATATGTAGGCCTGTTTTTAGTTTTCGCGTAATAAGTTTTGCGCCAATTACCAAAACAATCATAATTATCCAAGTCCAAATAAGAGTAGCGTTGATCACAACAAAACCATATTGCCAAAAAACTGTTTCATCGGGGCTAAGTTTCATGTGTTACCTCCTTTGCTATTGTATGCGTTTCTTGTTTTGTATATTGTTTAATAATGAAACGTGAGATTACAAAACCTACCAGGCATGCTGCCATATTTTTCCAATTGTTGGCAGCGAGAAAATAAAACCCCAACAAAGTAATTCCGGTGCGGATAAAAAAACTTGCGATAAACAACAAGCCGGGCATTTTGGAAGTGACACTTTTTTTAATGGTAAGCCATAAACCTCCAAAAAAGATTATGCCAAGTATAATACCACATATAAATACGATGATTATGTAGATGATGTCATTCATTTTTAATCTTCATTATTTTGATTCATGGCTTTATTCTCTTTACTTATAAAATTCCAGGCAATTAAACAGCCTATAACAATGCCTACAATTAAAAGAGATAATGTCCATGAAATAGTTTGCGGATACGTTTTATCAAGCCAGATTCCGGCAGCAACACCTGCCAGTGTTGGAACAGCAACTGACCAACCTACAATACCAAACAGACCAAAACCAGCCCATGTACTGAGTTTATTTTTGCGTTGCGCTTTTAGCATTCGGTTTGCTTTTGTGCCAACCTCACTACTAAATTTGTTATCGGTATTTTTAATTTGTTTCATTTTAATCTCTCCTAAATTTTTCGAGCGTTCTAACAAAACCACCCTCTAACTTTGCTAATACATTACGAACATCTTTTTCCTTTTCATCTAAGTTTTTAAATTCAGTTTCAACCGACTTACGTAACTCTTCAAGGCTTGAACCTTTTATGGCATTACGCACAGAAACAACAACATCATAATCAGTTTTTATTAAAATACCTTCATCTACAGCCATATAATTAGTTCCTCCACCCTCGCCTTTATAAGCCAGAATGCCGGGCACTAAAGCAGCCACACAATCAAGTCGATTTGGCAAAATACCAAACGAACCTTCTTTTGTTTCCGCTATTATATCCGTAACATGTTGTAGTTCTGCGAACACTTTATAAGGCAATAATATTTTTAATTTTAATTCGTCAGACATGTTTATTTTTTATCTGTACTTTTTTCTTTATTATTATCTTCTTTGGTATTCTTTTCGTTACTTTTTTCTTTATCAGAATTATCTTCGTTATTTTTTTCTTTATTAATTTTCTTGCCGCTGTCGTCTTTTTTGCTATCGATATCTTCCTTATTATCTTTGTGTTTGCTGTTATCTTCTTTAGTATCTTTTTCTTTATCAATATCTTCTTTACTATTTTTTATGTTGTCTTTTTTGTCGTTGCTATCTTCTGTCTTATTATCTCCGTCTTCGCTCTTTTCTTTATTATCCTTTGGGTTTACTTTCACTTCATCTATTGTGCCTATCATATAAAAAGCACTTTCGGGATAATCTTTAAATTCATCTTTCAATATTCGTTCGCAGCCATCAAGTGCATCATTTAGGCTCACGCTTTTCCCTTTCAAATCACTAAATTTTTCTGTTGTAAAAAAAGGTTGGGTAAGAAATCTCTCAAGTTGCCTGGCTCTATTTACTAGTTTGCGGTCTTCGGGCGATAATTGTTCTAAACCCAACATGGCAATAATATCTTTTATGTCTTCGTATTTAGAAAGTGTTCCTCTTATTTGCTGCGCAAGGGCATAATGTCTTTCGCCAACAATACCCGGTGTTGTCATTTTAGAACCCGATTGAAGTACATCAATAGCAGGATATAATCCTTCGCTTGCACGTTCGCGCGAAAGAACAATCGATGCCGAGAGATGCGAAAAAGTATGCACCGCAGCGGGATCGGTTAAATCATCGGCGGGAACATAAACTGCTTGTATAGAGGTGATGGCAGCAGTATCTGTATTTGCAATCCGCTCTTCCAATTTTGAAAGTTCTGTTCCTAATGTTGGCTGATAACCTAAACGAGATGGCATTTGCCCCATCATACCAGATACTTCCATACCCGCTTGTATGAAACGAAAAATATTATCAATCAACAATAAAACATCTTTATGTTCATCGTCTCTAAAATATTCTGCCATAGTAAGCGCCGCTTGTCCAACTCTAAAACGTGCACCGGGTGGTTCATTCATTTGCCCGAACATCATCGCCATATTTTCTAATACGCCGGCTTCTTTCATATCGTGATAGAGTTCTTGCCCTTCGCGACAACGTTCGCCAATACCACAAAATAAACTAACGCCTTGATGATGCCCTACCATGTTGTGTATCATTTCAGTTAATAAAACTGTTTTACCAACACCAGCACCACCAAACAAACCTGATTTTCCTCCGCGTTCTAAAGGAATTAGCACATCTATAATTTTAATTCCGGTTTCAAAAATTTCTGATTTAGAGGAACGCTTTGCTAATGATGGAGGATTTTGATGTACACTTCTGTATTCAACATTTTTGCTTAACAGTTCTTTGTGATCTATTACCTGTCCAAATACATTAAACATTCGGCCCAGGGTTTCTTTACCAACGCCAACCATTAAAGGTTTGTTATTACTTATTACCTGCATGCCACGCGAAAGACCTTGCGTAGGAGTTAATGCAATGCCACGAACTCGATTTTCGTCAAGCTGCGTAAGCACTTCAATAGCTATTTCATTATCTTTTCCGGTATGAAGAAGGATGTTGATAGAAGGCAAATCTTTTTCAAAAAAAACATCTACCACGCCACCGCGCACAGAAACTACTTTTCCATAGTTAACAACAGCGGGTTTATTTTTGGGTATTTTTTTCATTTACTATTTAAGCGGCGTAATGTTCTTTAACCTTAGCAACCATTTGATTTGCCGTCATACGTTCGGCTGCCGCAAAGCAGGCAACTTTTTTTTGCATGGTTTTATTGTTTTCCATTTCATGCTTTAATTTTAATTTTGTTTCAGCAGGACCAAATACAAATACTTCATCGGCATCGCTAATTTTTGTCATTACTTCTTTAAGAAAATGATTCATTTCATTTTCTCGTCTTTCATTAAATTTTGTTTCGTTATCAATATGGCGAGAGCCCATAAAACTTCCTTTATCGCCTTCTTTATCGTGATGTATTCTGTTTTCTAAATTCGATTCGATTTTTATTGTGTTATTGGCTTCATCGCCAAGGTTAATTATTATTGCTTCTTTACTGTCTATCCAAATTCCTATTTGTTTTTTCATAGCTTTTGTTTTTAAGGTTTAAATTACTCTATTCATTAAAAAATTCTTTCATACAAACTAACGTATTTCAACGTCTTATAAGTATGACAAAAATCAGTTTTTAAAATGACTTTTTTCATTTTAATGATAACCTTAGGTTAGTAAGACTAAGCAATTTTAACGAGCTGTTTTTTTAATTATGCTTTATTAACTTACCATGCTTTATATGAAGTATGTTTATTTATCCATTATTCTGCTAAAGAACCTCCGTCAACTTCAAGGGCAGTACCCGAAACAAATGAGCTATCATCGCAAGCAAGAAAAATAAATGCTTTTGCAATCTCTTGAGCAGTACCTAATCTTTTCATAGGATGCCGATCAATAATATGTTGCTTTACCTCGGGGTGCTGGTTTACATGCGCTTTAGTAAGTAGAGGCGTATCAATAAAACCAGGGCAAATAGCATTAACGCGTATTCCTTCGGTAGCATATTCAAGCGCGGCTGTTTCTGTAAGTCCAATTACACCATGCTTGGCAGCCACATAATGTGCGGAATCCGGAATGCCGACTTTACCCATAACAGAAGATGTATTTACAATTACACCGCTTTTTTGTTTAGCCATTTGAGCTAACTCATGCCTCATACAATTAAACACTTCGGTTAAGTTTATACTAATTACTTTTTGCCAAGCTTCTTCTGTCATTTCGCCTACCTTGCTTGGTTTACCACCAATGCCTGCATTATTAAAGGCAACATCAAGTGTATTAAAAGTGCTTATTACTTTATCAATAGCAGTGCCTACCTGTTTAAAATCCGCTACATCACATTCTACAAAAATGGCGCGTGGGTTTATTTTTTTTATTTCATCCATCGTTTTTTCAACCATGTCTGATTTAAGGTCGGCAACCACTATGTTAGCTCCTTCTTTAGCTGCTTCAAGAGCGCATGCTTTTCCAATGCCTGATAATCCACCGGTAATAAATACCGTTTTGTTTTCTAATTTTTTCATGTTCATGTTATTTAATTTATTTATTAGACTAATTATTATTTAGTATACCCTTTATTTTGGAGGTAGGTTTTGGATTTGTCCTTTATCATCAAAAAATAGACACGTTATTTCGATTTTATGTTTGCTATCTTTAAATACATCCAACCTGTAAAAATTAGCGGAATAAGGAGTGGAAACCGAAAAGGCACGAGCTATTTGCCAACCCTTGTAATTACCATCTTTTACGTTCTAAATATTCTTCTTTTGTTATTTCTCCTGCCGCAAACCGCTGTTTCAAAAAATTAAGAGGCGAGTTGTTTTTTTGTTATTGAAAAGGAATATAATAAGGTGTGGCAAAAACCCAAACCATTACTATAATCCAAATAAACCACCACCCAAGGTGCATGCCAAAAAATGATAATCGCTGTAAAACATATTTTTATTTTTTAATTGATTGGCTACAAAGGTGGAGGTAGCAAAACAAAACTATTTGCATCCTACTTGCAATATGTTACACAATTCACGTATTTAATTTTTTTTAACTCCTTATTGTTTTACGAGTTGTGCTTTTGCCAAGTTAAATAAAAATAAGTGATTTATATAACTAATGTCTCAACTTATGTAAGGCTTTTAGTTTAAACATCAATTACGTTTGTAACGCACTTATAAATTTAAAAACGTAATAACCTTAAAACAAATAAAAAATGGAAGTAAACAAAACAAACCCGGTAAACGAAACGCTTTTAGAAGGTGCACAAACAACCAACAAATGGATGAACGATGCATCATCTGCCATGATGGACATGTTTAAAAAACAAGCGGAGATGTCTTCAAGTTTTTATAGCAATTTATTTAATTCCTTTTCAGGAGCAAATAAAAACAGTTTTAACCCTATGGCAAATTTCAATAATCCATTCACTTCGGTTTTTAGTAATCCATTCTCTTCGGACAACGATATGATGAAAAATATGTTTTCACCTTTTAATGCTTTTGGTATGAATAGTAGTTTTTCAAACCCATTTGAAAAAGCTATAAAACAGTTAACAGATTTCAACCAAAATTTGCTAACCTCATTTGGCAAACCTTTTGGAAACGGTAATCAGGATTTAGGAGCTTTAACTGAAAACTATAAAAATATAGTTGAAAAAGAAATGGAGACATCTAAAAAAATGATGCGTTCGTTAGTGGAAGCTTATCACAAGCAAATGGAATTCACTATAGAGAATAATAAAAAATTGCATGAAGAAATGAATGCACAATTTAATCAGTTGCTTAAACTTACACAAAATTTTTGGGCAGGGGCTGTAAACAATGCAGAACAATTACCACACGTAATTGAAAATTTTTCTAAAGACGGAGCGGCCGGCGATAAAAAACAAACTAGAGCTAATGCAAACGTTTAAAATAATATATCATGAAATACCCATGTTTCTGAAATGCAAGCACGTATGAAGATAACATGAGTATTTTATATAGTAATTAAAAAATAAATTATCTACACATGAAACAAGTTGTAAAGCAAAAAAGAAGCGGTAAACCTAGTCTTATAAGGAGTGCGCATAAAGAAGGTGTAAAATTAAATGCGGAAGTAATTAAAGCTAAGGCACAAAATTTTGCTTTAAATAGAAATGATAAAACAAGTACTCATTTAACGATTGCCGAAGAGCGTATAAACACCATTATAGATTTTTTTAACGACCAGGCTCTTATTATAACAGATTTTGAAATTAATTCGTTGAAAGCTATTAAAGGAGTTGGATTTGCATACCCTACTGATAATGCAGAGTTACAGTCTTTAATTAATAATCATATTACTCATTCTAAACATACATCTGCTAAAGGAATGAAGAGTATATTGGATACGTTTACCAACGTTAATATGACTACCACTTTTGAAAAAGGTTATTTTGAGGATATTGATTTTATGATAGAAAACCCCATTGAAAATAAATATTCAAGTTGGATAGAACAAACTATTTAAGAACCTTGGTTTAAAAATTAAGAAGATATGGAAACTACAAAAGAATTTACGCTTACCAATTGGATGGAAGACCTTAACAAGATAGTTACAAAGGTTACAAAAAATTACTTTGAAAATTTTTCGGCTTACAATCATGATAATCGTGATATAGCTCGTTCGTATTTCAATTTTTTTTCTAAGGTTGAGATAAACCCGCAGGAAGTTTATAAGATTCAGAATTTTTATACTGATTTTTTTAAAAATCAGCAAAAGTTACTAACGAGTATTTTAAGTAATGAAAGCACTCCACTTATTAGTCCGGATAAAGATGATAAACGTTTTGTAGCAGAAGAGTGGACAACCTATCCTTACTTTAATTTTATTAAACAAAACTATTTACTGCTCGAAAAATTAGCAGATAAAATAATTGATAATGCAGAATTAGATGAGAAAGTAAAAAAGCAATTTGCTTTTTATAATAACCAATACATGGATTTGCTTTGTCCGGCAAATTTTTTGGCAACAAATCCCGAAGCACTAAAATTAGCGGTTGATACCAAAGGAAAAAGTTTATGGAATGGCCTTAATAACTTTACACATGACATTGAGCAAGGAAAGATTACACAATGTGACGAATCTGCTTTTGAAGTAGGAAAAAACCTGGCCACAACTCCGGGTTCTGTTATTTTTGAAAATGAATTAATGCAGTTGATACAATATGCACCATCCACCAAAAGTGTGCATGAAATTCCTTTATTACTTGTTACATCGTGGATAAATAAATATTATGTGTTAGACCTGCAGGCCAAAAACTCCTTTGTAAAATTTTTGATAGATCAAGGTATAACCGTGTATGTTACTTCATGGCGAAACCCTTCACCCGGCATGGGGTATTTAACTTTTGATGATTATGTAAAGGAAGGCGCGTTGAAAGCAATTGAAATAGTTAAAGAAATTTCTTCTGTAAAGAAAGTAAATGTTTTAGGTTATTGCATGGGCGGCACCTTGTTAAGTGTTGCTCTTTCAATTCTCTCAACCAATAAAAAAACTAACCCGGTTAATATAGCAACTTTTCTTGCCAGCATGGTTGATTTTTCTGACATAGGCTCTATAGGCGATGTTATTAATGAAAGCCTGATGAAAAAATTAGAACGTGGCGAACTAATCAAAGATGGTGTTTTACATGGGTATGATATGGAAAGAGCTTTTAACCTTATTCGTGCAAATGATTTAGTTTGGAAATATGCTGTAAATAATTATTTGAAAGGAATTACACCCACTTCTTTTGATGTTCTTTATTGGACAAATGACAATACCAATCTTCCGGCAAAAATGTATATTTATTACATGCGTGAAATGATTTATGAAAATAGACTCAGCCGTAAAAATGCCTTAACTATTTGCGATACTCAAATTGATGTTAGCAAAATAGATTGTCCGGTTTTTGTTTTGGGCTTTAGCGAAGATTATATCTCGCCCGCAAAAACATGTTTTGAAACTACTAAGTTGGTAAGCGGTCCGGTTGAATTTATATATGGCGAATCGGGTCACGTAATGGGCACCATTAATCCTCCTTCTAAAAAGAAATACGGTTATTATTTGAATGGCAAATTAGGTGGAAGTTTTGAAGAATGGAAAAAGACTGCCAAATTTAAAGAAGGTAGTTGGTGGACAGCTTGGAGCGAAAAATTACTCGCAAACTCTGGAAAACAAATTGCCGCAAAACAAAAAGTGGGCAACGAAAAATACAGCACTATTGAAGCAGCTCCGGGTAGTTATGTTGTGGAGAAATGTCATGAAAGTGTTGCGAAAACAACTACGGTAAATCGTAGCAAAGTTTCATCGCCAATTTTTGAAGAAGTTTCAAATTAGTTCAACAAAATTATGATAGAACAACTTCAAACAACAAAAAAAAATACGTTAGTCATTGAGGTAATAGATGGTTTTACGGAAACAGATCAAAAACTTTGTGAGAAATTTTTTAATCAAAAAATGGAGGAGGGCTACTCTCATATAAATATTTTAGTAAAATTAGATGAGGTTAAAATTAGTTATAGCCAGATTAAGTCTTTTATGGAACATATTATTTGGGTTTTAAAAAATTATAAAAACTTAGGGCATCTTGCTATCGTTGCCCACTCAAGTGTATTAAAGACCTTAGTTCCCATTGAAAATGTATTATTTAAACGCGCTTCAGAAGGCAGGCTAGAGCGTTACTTTGATATTTCTCAAATGGATGAGGCCTTAGAATTTGTAGACTTAAAATAAATAATAATTGATAAACAATACAACATCATAACGCATTATAAAATAATCGAATCATGAAAAACTTAAAATATATTTTTGAACCAAAATCTGTCGCTATTATTGGTGCCAGTCAAAAACAAGATACAGTAGGAAACTCTATACTTACAAACATTCTTGAATCTGATTTTAACGGCACGGTTTATCCGGTAAACCCAAAATATGAAAACATTATGAGCCATAAAGCTTATGGTAATGTTACCGAAATTACCGATGGTGTTGATTTGGCCATTATATGTGTTGCGGCAAATGTGGTAGAAGGGGTTATTGCGCAGTGCGCAAAAAAAGGTGTAAAAGGAGTGGTTTTAATAACGGCCGGTTTTAAAGAAATAGGCGCTGAAGGAAAAAAACTAGAAGATGATATTATTGCTACTGCCAAAAAAAACAATATCAATTTAATTGGTCCTAATTGTTTGGGCGTTATAAACACATCTTCTAAAATAAAACTAAATGCCAACTTTGCTTGTAAAATGCCACAAGCAGGCAATATTGCGTTGGTGTCTCAAAGTGGTGCAATTGGTATTGTTGCTATTGATTATGCACATCAACAAGATTTAGGTATTTCTAAATTTGCTTCTATTGGCAATAAAGCTGTACTGGATGAAAGCGATGTGCTTGAATATTTAATTGATGATGCCGAAACAAAAATAATTACCATGTATTTGGAAGATATTGGTAACCCGGCACGTTTTTTAGAAATGGCCAAGAAAGCGACAGCTAAAGAAAAACCTATCATCGTTATAAAAACTGGCACATCGGTGCGTGGTGCAGTGGCAACACATTCGCATACAGGTGCACTATCAAGTTCTGATACCGCTTATGATGCTCTTTTTGGACAGTGTGGTGTTATTCGTGTATCATCATTAGAAGAATTATTTGAATATGCAAAAGGATTTACTTGTTTAGTAAAACCAAAAGGCAATAGAATTGTTGTGCTAACTAACGGCGGTGGCATGGGAATTATTGCTACCGATGCGGTCGAAAAATACCATTTAGAGATGACCACTTTTGAAGCCGAGACATTAACAGCCTTAAAAAAAGCATTACCTCCCACAGCAAATATTCATAACCCGGTTGATATAATAGGCGATGCGGATGCTGAACGTTTTGGTAAAGCCTTGGGCATTATTGTAAAAGATAAAAATGTAGATGCGGTAATTGTTTCTGTTTCGCCAACCGTAAAAACAGATATGAACGCTATTGCTTCTACGCTTTGTGATTATGCAAAAACAAATCCTAAGTTGCCTATTTTAGGAAATCTGTTATCGTTTGATGCAGATCCTTCGTTTGTAAAAATTTTAGATAAAGAAAGTATTCCA
Source organism: Bacteroidia bacterium (assembly GCA_038206945.1). Classification (GTDB taxonomy): domain Bacteria; phylum Bacteroidota; class Bacteroidia; order B-17B0; family Aurantibacillaceae; genus PALSA-968. Next base: position 58,956 of record JBBRAG010000005.1, read on the forward strand.
AACTTTCATTTCCCCGATATTAACGTGCGTGTATTTGCTGCTATGGTTAAATATTATACGTGGATAAAACAACCTAAAACGAGTATAACTACTTTTAAAGTGAATAAGGAAGCGGCTGAAAAAATATTTGCCGATCTCCAAAAAGAAAACCGAAATCATTTAACAGAGCCTGAATCTTATGGTGTATTAGAGGCTTATGGATTGAAGACTATTGAACATATAGTTTCCAAAAAACTAGATGATGTAATTGCAACAGCAGAGAAGATTGGTTATCCGGTAGTTTTAAAAATAGTATCGCCAGATATAATGCACAAGATTGATGTGGGTGGTGTAAAAATTAATTTGAAAGATAAAGTTGCGTTACAAAAAGCATTTGAGGAAATCACCGAAAGTGTAAAAAGCAAAAAACCCGACGCAAAAATTGACGGGTTTATTATTGAGAAATTTTTTACTGCAAAAGGCATCGAAATTATTGCCGGTGTGCAATCTATAAAAGGTTTCGGGCATTTAATTATGTTTGGTTCCGGTGGCACATTTGTAGAATTATTTAAAGATGTCGCATTTCGTTTAGCTCCACTTACCAAACAAAGTGCTTTGGATATGATTATGGAAACAAAAGGCTATCAAATGCTAAAAGGTTATCGGGGTCAATCGGCTTATGATATAGATGCTGTGGTAGATTATCTTTTAAGGGTATCTCAATTGGTAACTGATTTCCCTATTATAAAAGAATTAGATATGAATCCTATAAAAGTATTAGAAGAAAATAAAGGGGCTCTTGTTATAGATGCAAAAATGGTAATTGCAACTGAGGAATCTGTTTCAGCAATTAAACCAAAAAATAAACCTGAAATGGAAACGGCAAGTTCTCATTAATATTGATATTATAAATTGAGCGACAGCAATACTGAAGAACCGAGCAACAGCGGAACTGAAGAAATTAAAAAATCAGAAACAATGAAAAACGTAAAAGAATGTATTGATGCTTGTTTAGCATGTTGTGTAGATTGTGAAAAATGCGCAACAGATTGTATTAAATTAAATGACAAAACTCATTTAACCTGTATCGCTAACTGTCGCGATTGTGCAGATATTTGCGCCTTATGCGCAAGATTTTCTGCGAGAGGCTCGGCCTTTGCTGAAGCACTTTGTAAATTATGTGCCAACATTTGTAACAAATGCGCAAAAGAATGTGAAACACACAAAATGGAGTGTTGCATGGCATGTGCAAAAGCATGCCGCAAATGTGCTGATGCTTGCGAAACAATGTCGCACGCGGCAGCTTAATTAAAAGCTATAAATAAAAAGGGGAGTAGACATATCTATTCCCCCTTTTTTTAATTTAAAGTACCGCAAAACCAATAACCTTAACAAGTACTCTGGTTAACATACTCATTGGTTTTTACAAATTTGTTTCTTTCAAAAGTGTAGTATCTTCAATTTCTCGTTGATGTTTCCAAAGTTTACTTTCTTTATATAATTCAAAAAAAGGAATTGTTTCAATCTATTTTTCTTTCAGTAACTTTTTATTATCATCGGCATCAATCTTTATAAAAATTAACTTATCTTTTTCTTATTGGCTATACTTTCCAACATAGGCACCATTTTTTCGCAAGGCTTGCACTGTTTTGCGTTGTAATCTACTAACACATATTATCTGAAGTTACCGCTTTATTAAAATCAGCTAAAGAAATCCTTTTCCCTTCTGAACTTACTGCATTTTTTATCTAAGGGTTTACCATACTTTTTTTTTAATTATAAAAACAATTTTTTTAAACAAATTCTAACATATAGATAATTAAAAATTATAAATTAATTTTAGAAAGTTTTAGATGAACAACTTTTTAGATACTCCTATCGAATACCTTAAAGGCATTGGCCCGCATCGCGGTGATGTGCTAAAAAAAGAGATGCAAATATTTTCATTTAACGATTTACTTACATTGTATCCTTTTAGATATGTTGATAGGAGTAAGTTTTATAAAATAAAAGACATTAGCGAAGATTTGCCGTATGTTCAATTAAAAGGTAAAATTATTCGTACTGAATTATTAGGCGAAAAATTTACCAAACGTTTTGTGGCGCATTTAAAAGATGATACTGGCATTATAGAATTAATTTGGTTTCAAGGCGCTAAGTGGCTAGAAGGGAAATTTAAACCCGATACCGAATATATCGTACTTGGCAAACCATCTGAGTTTAGAGGCAAATACAACATGGCACATCCTGATGTTGATTTAGCAAGTGATGAAAGCATCAAACTAAATTCGGCTTTGCAACCCATTTATCCAAGCACTGAAAAATTAAAAAGTAAAGGTTTAGATAGCAAAGGCATTTTAAAACTGCAAGAAATTCTAATTCCGCAATTGCAAAATAAAATAGATGAAACGCTTCCCGAAAGTATCATCAATCAATATAAATTTATTAGTAAAGAACTGGCTCTTAAACAAATTCATTTTCCTGAAAACCCTGAATTACTAAAGAAAGCGGAACTTCGGTTAAAATTTGAAGAACTATTTTACATTCAACTAAAACTATTAAAAACAAAACAATTTAGAAAACACAGCATACAAAGTTTTGTGTTTGAAAAACTAGGACATTACTTCAATACTTTCTTTAACGAGCATCTTCCTTTTGAATTAACCAACGCGCAAAAACGCGTGATTAAGGAAATTAGAAACGATGTGCGCAACGGACAACAAATGAATCGTTTATTGCAAGGCGATGTTGGTAGTGGCAAAACCATCGTATCATTAATGTGCATGCTCATGGCGCTTGATAATAATTTTCAAGCCTGCTTAATGGCTCCTACCGAAATACTTGCGCAACAACACTTTGTTACCATTAGCGAATTGGTAAAACCGCTCAATATAAAATGCGCGCTTCTAACAGGCTCTGTAAAAACAAAAGCCCGCAGAGAAATTTTAAAAGATCTTGCGGATGGAACTATTCAAATTATAATTGGCACACACGCTTTGTTAGAACCCCCTGTTCAGTTTAAAAACCTGGGCTTTGTTGTTATTGATGAGCAACACCGTTTTGGGGTAGCGCAACGTGCTCGTTTGCATAATAAAAATGTAAATCCGCCGCATGTGTTGGTTATGAGTGCAACGCCTATTCCACGCACACTTGCCATGACTTTGTATGGAGACCTTGATACATCCATTATTGATGAATTACCTCCCGGAAGAAAACCCATTAAAACCATACATTATACGGATGCTAAGCGCTTGCGTTTATATGGTTTTATGAAAGAACAAATTACTTTAGGTAGACAAGTATATGTGGTGTATCCTTTAATAGAAGAATCAGAAAAACTGGATCTTAAGAATTTAATGGAAGGGTATGATTCTTTGTCAGAGCAATTTCCGTTACCCCAATATCGCATCAGTATTTTACATGGCAAGATGGCTTCCGATAAAAAAGAAAGTGAAATGCAAGCTTTCGTTAAAAACCAAACACATATGATGGTTGCCACAACTGTTATTGAAGTGGGCGTAAATGTGCCCAACGCAAGTGTTATGGTTATAGAAAATGCCGAACGTTTTGGTTTATCACAATTGCATCAATTACGCGGCAGAGTAGGGCGGGGGGCAGATCAAAGCTATTGCATATTAATGACGTCTTTTAAATTATCGCAAGATGCTAAAGTGCGTATGCAAACCATGTGCCGCACAAATGATGGTTTTCAAGTAGCCGAAGTAGATTTGCAATTACGTGGTCCGGGTGATATTGAAGGCACGCAACAAAGCGGTATACTAAATTTAAAAATTGCCGACCTTGCCAAAGACCAGCAAATATTACAGCTTGCACGACAAGTAGCGATTGAAATTTTAGATGCAGATCCGCAATTAGCAAAAGCCGAAAATCAAATTTTGAACAAGCAATTAATTCGTCAAAATAAAACCAACATAAATTGGAGCAAGGTGGCGTAACTGTTTCTTTAACAGTTAAATTTATTTGTTTATCTCAAAAATTATCTTATCTTTGTTAAAAGATAAAACAAAACTCATGAAAAAAACCTTACTTACTATTTCATTGTTATGCGCAGGTATCCTTTCTGCCCAAAACAACAAATTAACTTTTGATAATAACAAAGCTTTACAAGAAGCTAAAGCTCGCGGTCTTGATCCAACTGATTATGCAGGCTTTGTAAAAAACAAATACAATGCTTGGCTTATTCAAAACGGAATTCAAAAAGCAATTGTAAAAACATCTCCTGCGGTTTCAAAGCATTCGCATAATACAGTTTCGAGTACAGCTACAAATATTGATTTTGAAACAGGTAATTATACGGGATGGCAATTGTTTTCAGCAAATAACAATGTTAATTCTAATACTCCTTTGGTTAACGTTTTACCTGTAAGTGCCGGCCCGACAGATTCATTACCTACAAGTGGTGGCTGCAACTTAAGTGATACATCTATGCGTCAAGGACTTATGACCAATTTATATGGAAACGATCCTATATCGGGTATTCCACTTTCATCTACTTTAGGCGGAAATTATATTGCCCGTGTAAATCGTTTCTGTACAAGCTGTGAAGCATCTATTTTACAGCAAACATTTATGGTTACGGCTAATCAACCTATTTTAAATTACACCTATGCAACCATTTTAGAAGATGGGGGTCACGCATGGGGCGAGCAAGCTTATTTTATGGTTAAAATGCTTGATTCTACAGGTCATTTATTAGGTATTGCAGGCGATTCTGTTTACATGCAAGCAGCCAACGGAACCACTCCCGGTTTTTATCCTTGTTTAGGTGGAAATTCTGGTGCAACTTATTACAAACCATGGACTCCGGTAAGTGTTGATCTTACGGCCTTTGTTGGAAAGAATGTTACTATACAAGTTACTGGTGCTGATTGTATTTATGGAGGACATAGTGGCTACGGTTACTTTGATGCAAATATGGATAGCTTAACTACAACGCCAAATGTTTGGCCTGGTGATGCTAACTACGATTTGGTAGTTGATTTAAATGACCTGTTTTATTTAGGTTGGGCTTATGGTGCTACAGGTACTACGAGGGCTAATGCAACTAATAACTGGCAAGCAGAACCATCTGCAAATTGGGGACAAAATACAGTCTATGGCACAGAGTTTAAATTTGCCGATTGTAACGGAGATGGTGTTATTGATATAAACGATACAGCGGCTATTTCTTTAAATTATTCGCAAACGCATACTTATAGACTTACAAATGCTAACAGTACAAGTGCTTTAACCAATTACCGTAACCTGCAAATAACACCAAGTGCAACATCGGTTAACAATAATCAGGCTTTGTCGCTTACTATATCATTACCTGCCAGTGCAGCCGGCCCGGATAATTTATATGGCGTAGCCTTTAGGTTAAATTTGCCAACTCAATACATTAATACATTGAATTCGAATGATTACACATCATTTTTGGGAACTAATAATACAGATATGATTGTTATGTGCAAGCCATTTGTAAACTTAGGTTATATTGATTATTGTATGGTAAGAAAAGATCACCAAGATGTAATAAGCTCAGGTAATTTAGTTGGTATAAATTTAATTTCTTCTAATTCTTCAATTACAGGAGCCGGAACATTTAGTATTAGTAAAATTAAAGCAGTAAATAATTCAGGCGCTTTCCTTCCAATTGGCTCATCAGATGCTACGGTTAATTTTACTGCAACTACCGGCATACAAACAGTAAACGCATCTAAAATTAGAGTTATGCCAAACCCTGCTTCAGATAAAATAACTTTAGAAGGACTAACAGATTCAAAAGCTACGTTTGAAGTTGTAAATATTATTGGACAAGTTGTTTTAAAAGGTAATTTAGAGGGTAAATCAATCAATGTTTCAAGTTTAGACAAGGGAACTTATTTGCTAAAAATAAATTCGCAACAAGAAAGCAGTATTAAAAAGTTTATTAAAGAATAAAACTTAATAATCTTCAAATTAAAGCTTCGGCAATTCTGTCGGAGCTTTTTGCTTAGCAAAAAAATATAATATGTTTTTACCTGTTATCAAAAACCCTGTTTTAATGCGAATGTTTTTATTAAATTTTTTTTGGTGGGCTTAGATCTATCTGCTCATCACCAGGCTGGTAGCGTAGGTAGGTAAAAATAAATTGAAACATTTCTTCGGTAGTAGCCATACTTTCAAAATCATTTCGTTCCTTAATATCCCTTGGCGGATGAAAAGGGTTATAGGGATTTTTATCCGTGTTATCATACGTACCATACGCATAAATGGTAGAACCTGCCGGTATTTTAAGTGGGTGTTTAAAGGTGTAATAATACTGCCATTTAAAATCCCATTTATTTATTTTAATTAAACGTATGGTATCTTTTTGGGGTGTAATAGCAAAAGCCCAAAATGTTTTACCTAGTAAATGCATGTGTGGATTTACAGAAAGCATGGATATATCGGCAGGTGTAACCCATTGACTTTTAAACGTTTTTACGGTATTGGCTTCAATATTAAAGGCAGGCTCAATAGGCGCAATGCCAAAGGTGCCTAACTGTGTTTCTTGTATTGGTCTTGTGGGTTTTGGACCATAAAATATATTTATGGTAGATGAGTCTAAGCAATTTTTTGCTGATGGGCCATAGTGCATGTTCTTTAAAAAGAACGAACCTTTTTTATTTATCTTAATGCCACCTATATTTTCAGGATAAATAGGTGGCGTATAGCCAGGCAGGTAATAAACAACATTAGGTGTTAGCACAGGATAGGTTCCATCATCATTTAATAAACCCATAAGTTTATAAAGATCATTACTGCCGCCGGGAATATCAAGGTAAAAAGATTTGCCTTTAAATACGGTTGCTTTTTTTTGGTCGTCGTAATTTAGTAAATGACCATTAACATGGTGTGCCAGTTTACGTTGCTGGGGTACAAACTCTATTACACGCGCAAATGTATCGTGTGTTAATTCAAATGGTACTTTAATCATATAGAAATGATCTGTTCCGTTTCCTTTTATAGGTATGGCTTCCTGCATTTTTACAACCACATCGGGTTTGCCAAAAAAAGAATCTTCATAAAAAATAGGTACCGTTACTTTTGAGGTGTCGCCGGGCTTGCAATCATTGTCTACCCAGTTTTTTATTTGTTCTATTTGTGTTTTAGATAAAACGCGTTCATCTATAAAATGTGTATAGCCGGCATCAGCAGGCCAAGGCGGCATATAATGTGTTTGGGTTACAAATTTTATTTTATTGGCATTACGTTTGGCATCCGTATAAGTTAGTAAGCTAAAAGGCCCGGCCTGATTAGGGCGGTGACAAGGCGTACAATTTTTAAAAAGTATAGAGGCTATAGAATCCGAATATGTACTATTTGTTTGAATTTTTTTTTTTTCTTCTTCTTGTGAATTAGTATGGCATGAAAAAATAACCAGCCCAATGATAGGCGCTACCATAATTTCTCTTAAAAAAAAGCTGCTTCTCATCACAAAAATAGTTTACAGACAAAGGTAAATATTTAAATGCAGGATTTTATTTGAAATGTTAAACAGAATAGAAAGGGTATATGTAGCTTTTATAAAGCTCCGTGGTGCAAGAGAGGCAGGAGGCTTCGTTAGGAATTAAACATAGAATGCGAAAATTGCACTTGACTTTTGGTTTTAAACACTATCTTTGCCCACTTTTAAATTAATCCCGTAAGATTATGAAATTGTCGCCTCACGGCAATTCGTGTCTTGCTAAAAAATAAGACATAAAAAATGAAATTATCAGCCTTTAAATTTAACCTGCCTAAGGAATTATTAGCAGAGTATCCGTCGAAAAACCGCGATGAAAGTCGCTTAATGGTGGTTGACAGAAAAACAGGAAAAATACACCACAAAAAATTTAAAGACATTATTAATTACTTTGATGAAGGTGATGTAATGATTATGAATGATACCAAGGTGTTTCCGGCACGTATGTATGGTAACAAAGAAAAAACGGGCGCAAAAATTGAAGTTTTTTTATTGCGCGAGTTAAATACAGAAAGTCGCCTTTGGGATGTATTGGTTGACCCTGCGCGTAAAATACGTATTGGTAATAAACTTTATTTTGGTGATAACGATTCGTTAGTAGCCGAAGTAATTGACAACACTACATCTCGTGGCCGTACGCTGCGCTTTTTGTTTGACGGGCCTTATGATGAATTCCGCCAGATGTTATACAACTTAGGTGAAACCCCACTGCCAAAATACATTAAACGTAAAGTTGAAGAAAGCGATAAAGATCGTTACCAAACTATTTTTGCAAAGAATGAAGGCGCAGTTGCCGCTCCTACAGCAGGCTTGCACTTTAGTAGAGAATTAATGAAACGTTTAGAAATTAAAGGTATAAATTTTGGATATGTTACGTTACACGTTGGTTTAGGTACGTTTAGAATGGTTGAAGTTGAAGATTTAACCAAGCATAAAATGGATAGTGAAGAGGTTAATATACCGGAAGAAACTACTATTATTGTAAACAAAGCAAAAGATGCTAAAAAGCGTGTGTGTGCTGTTGGTACAACGGTTATGCGCGGTGTTGAAACATCGGTTAGTGTATCGGGGCATTTAAACCCATACAAAGGTTGGACAAATAAATTTATTTTTCCGCCATACGATTTTAGCGTAGCTGATTGCATGATCACAAATTTTCACATGCCGGAATCTACTTTATTAATGATGACTTGTGCTTTTGGTGGATACGATTTAATTATGAAAGCTTACAAAGAAGCTATCAAAGAAAAATATCGTTTCTATTCATACGGCGATGCGATGTTGATTATCTAATATAGATTTATATTTGGTTTCGTAGTTCAATGGATAGAATAGAAGTTTCCTAAACTTTTGATCTAGGTTCGATTCCTAGCGAGACTACTAAGCAAGAAAACACTTCATTTACGGAATGCTTTAAATAATAATATCATTTGCATATTGAGTTAAAAAATTAAAGCTATCTACAACAGATAGCTTTTTTTATGCAAAAAAAGAGCCGCTTTTTTCAAAGCAGCTCTTTTACTCTATTTTTTTTACGAAAATTATTATCTTAATAATTCTACAAAGCCTTTTTTCTCTATCAAATCGGCTTTGGTGCCGCAGTTAGATTGGTATTTTACCACAAAAAAGTAAGAACCATCGGCCGCATCGCTGCCCCCTTTTGTTTTACCATCCCAAGGTTTATTGTACTCGGTAGTTTCGTACATTAAAAGACCCCAACGATTATAAACTTTTAATTCATAACTCTGTTCTTGCCTGTTTATTTGAGATTGGTTAAAGTTAGCTTGGTAAAAAGGATAAAATAAATCATTTCTACCATCGCCGTTTGGAGAGAAGATATTAACCAGGTCGTTAGGCCTAAAGGCGTTAAAAGTGCTAACCGTTATAATAACTTTAGCTGTATCTGCGCAACCATTATGTTTATACGTTACATACACTTTATTAATATCGGTTACCGGTATTTGTATAGAATCCTGGCCATTGTAACCGCTTCCTGCCGTACCATAATAATGCCATGCATAATTTGTATTGCCGGTATCAGCTACTAATAATGCTAGCGAATCTTTAGGGCAGTAATAGGCGTAAAAACTATCTGTTGGTAATTTATGGCCATCAATCAAGGTTATAGTAGCGGTTTCAATGCAATTACCATTAGTTACTACACAAGTATAGCTACCTGCTTTTAACATGCCGCCTTTTGTACTAGAAGCGGTGGGGCCTGTAGCTGTGGATGGGTTAGCAGAGTTTGTAAAGGAAGATGCCGGCTGCCAATTAAATGTATAAGTATCAGGTGTGCCAATAGGACCGTTTTTTTCGCCTGAAACAGTAGCCTTTAATTTACCGGTAGAATCATGGTAGCAATGCAAGGGCTCAACAACTGTTATTTTGGCGGTAAAAGATTTTACGGTAATTGTAGCTATATAAATACTTTTACATCCCTGGCTTGTGGCAATGGTATCTATATAGGTATAAAAACCGCTAACTGTATTAGTAAAGGCAGTATTAATAGTTAATGTGCTGGTAGTATTGGCGCCATATGTTAATCCGGTACCTGTCCAGCTATTAGAAGATGTGCCAGGCGCACCTGAGTTTAAAACTAAAACATCGGCAGTACATACTTTGTGGTTAGGATCTGTAGTAACCGGTATTACAGTATTAGATGCTACCAAAGTAAGAACGTCGGTATAAAAACAAGTGGTATTACCCGGTGCTGTAATAACCATGGTATAGGTGCCTGCCGCTAAATTAGGAAAGTTGTAAGGAGGTATTGTATTTGTTGCGCTTCCGGTAGTACCGCCTGTTATAGCCCAATCATACGTAGTAAAACTGTTGTTAGGCGATGCGTTAAACGCTAAGCTACCTGAATTTCCGCCAACGCATGGGTTTACCTGTTGTGCGGTAAAATTAATATTTACCTGATTTAAAGTTATTTGTAGAGAATCTTCGCAATGGGCAGAATTTAAATAAGTAACTGTATAATGCTGGTTATTCGATCCATTTGTTACGTTATAAGTTTGCGTGGTTACAGGCGTTAATGTATTTGCATTATCATACCAATTATATCCGGTAGCAGGAAAAGCTGCGGGGCCGTTTAATACCGTTTGAGTACCACATAACTGAGCATTAGCTGTTTGTAGAGTGGGATTAATTGCTAATATAGTAATGGTGGTATCTTTTTGAGGGCAATGTGCAACATTATCCGTTATAGAAACAGAGTAAATGCCCGGGGGTAAATTGTTTATAGTTGTTGTGGTATTAGTGCCTATTGGCCCTGTAGGACTCATCCAAGAGTATTGAAAGCTGCCCGTTCCGCCGGCTATGGCAGATACACTACCATTTGATCCACCCTTACAAGTAGAAGCAGAGCTTGTGGTAACATTTATAACAGATGGCTTCACTACAATGTTAAATGTTGAAACGCATCCGGCTGCTGAAGTTGTTTTAACTATAAATGTATCGTTAACTGCGGCTGTTGTTGTTAATGTTTGCGAAGTTGCACCCGCAATAGGAGTAGTATTATTTGGACTTGGCCCATACCATTGATAGGTTGAGTAGCCCGGAGGGGCTGTTAAAGATAAAGAACCGCCGGTTGTTCCGCATAAACCTACTGCACCCGCAGCTGTATTAGGGTTAGAACAATCTGCATCAATATAGCAATAGCCAAAGTGGCCGCCTTGGTTACAATCGCTTACAGTAAATTTAACAGTAACGGTATGGCCTATAGATGCTTGAAGGTCTAAGCTAACCGTAGTCCATGCTTTATAAGATACGCCACCGGCAGAATTACCCGCAGATGTTGTTGATGCGCTAAATCCGCTTAAACTACCAGAAGTAGCTATAGCGTTGTATTGAGCGCAGGCAGGTTGTAAGCCAGTATTTATATCGGTGGTAGATACACTAAAATAGGGTGATTGATTTGGTGGGTGACCGCCATCTTGCAATACAGCTGCATAGTTAAAAATAAAAACATCATTAGCGGTGCCTACTACAAATGTATATTGCGCCTGTTGCATTTTATAACCTGCACAGGTATTGTTTAGTAATAATGAATAATTACCGCCTCCTGGGGCTAATACGCTAAAACCTCCATAATTATCAATTCCGTTTGTAGATGGAGTTGTATTATTCACCGTACAATTACTGGAAGGATTAACTGTTGCCGTAGAAGTAGAATTAACTACTTGGTCAACAATACCGGTTGAACTAGTAATACAAGTGGGGCATGGTAAATTATAAGTTGTTCCTGTAGATGAATTATAATTTGTTCCACTTTGAAAGGTCCACCCACTGGTTGACCCGTTTTCAAAACCAGGATTTGTGCAACCGCTTGTATTTACTTGTAAAGGCGGTGTTGCCCCTCTTTGTACACTTCCATCTTCATTATAATTGCCTATTTTTTGGCGTTGCATAATTTTATGTAGCATATCACTTTGAATTTGAATTTCAAATTCCTTAACACCGCTTTTGCGCGATTCTTTAAGCATACTAGAAATAGATTGCTCGGTTAATAATTCTCGCGGAAACTCAATAGGCTCCGTTTGGGCTTTAATTCCTGTAAAAACAATAATAAAAGCAATTAAAAGTAAATTTTTCTTCATGAAATTTTTAATTTTTCGTTCGCTAATATAAAACTTTATTTTAACTATTATTATGAGTTTTATAAATTTTACTCAAATAGCTCAATTTTTAAACAATTATATAAATAAAGCACTTAATTACTTAAACTTGCATCAAAAATAAAAATGAGTAAAACCAACTATAAATTTGGCACCAAAGCAATACATGCAGGCTCAGAGCCCGATCCGTCCACGGGTGCAATTATGACACCCATCTACCAGACTTCTACCTACGTGCAGGAAAGTCCGGGTAAAAATAAGGGTTACGGCTATGCGCGTGGTAAAAACCCCACCCGCACAGCTTTACAAGAAAATATAGCCGCACTCGAAAACGGCAAACATTGCATTTGTTTTAGCAGTGGTATGGGTGCTACCGATGCTGTAATGAAATTACTACGTCCGGGCGATGAGGTTATAACGGGCGATGATCTGTATGGCGGAAGTTATAGAATGTTTACTAAAATATTTGCCAATTATGGTATTAAGTTTCATTTTATAAATATGCGTGATGCAGATAATATATCTAAACATATAAATAAAAATACCAAGTTAATTTGGATCGAAACCCCCACCAATCCAACCATGCAAATTGTAGATATTGAAGCCTGCGCCGCTATTGCCAAAAAACATAGTATTTTATTGGCGGTAGATAACACCTTTGCTTCGCCGTATCTGCAAAACCCGCTGGCTTTAGGGGCAGATATAGTAATGCACTCGGTTACCAAATACCTGGGCGGCCACAGCGATGTGGTAATGGGCGCTCTGGTAATGAACGATGATAAACTACACGAAGACTTATACTTTATTTTAAATTCATGCGGTGCAAACCCGGGGCCAATGGATTGTTTTTTGGTAATGCGCGGCATAAAAACCTTGCATGTGCGTATGGAACGCCATTGCTATAATGGAAAAATTGTTGCCGAATATTTAAAAACACATCCTAAAATAGAAAAAGTGTATTGGCCGGGTTTTGAAGATCATCCAAACCATGCTATCGCTAAAAAACAAATGCGCGATTTTGGCGGAATGATTTCCATTGTTTTAAAAGGAGCTTCGTTAGAGGATACATTTAAAATTGCATCTTCTTTTAAAGTTTTCTCTTTGGCAGAATCGCTTGGCGGAGTAGAATCCTTAATAAATCACCCGGTAATTATGACGCATGCTTCTATACCAAAGGCCGAACGCGAAAAAGTAGGTGTGGTAGATAATTTGCTAAGATTAAGTGTAGGAATAGAAGATATTGAAGACCTGCTGGAAGATATAAAACAGGCTTTATCTTACTAATTTGCCGGTTAAGCTAAAAAACCGCCTCTCTTGTTAAAATATTGCAATTGCTTTTTTATTATCGTAACTTTGAATAATCAACTAAACTAATGTAAATGAAAAAATCATACAAACTTGTTGCTGCCGCTGTGTTAACGGCAACGGTATCTTTTGCACAGCAAACCAAGCCTTGCTTTACGGATGAGGCTATGAAAAAAGCTATGGAACGTCCGGAAGTTAAAGCGCGTTATGAGAAGGAAATGCAGGAGGCTACTTTTTCTGCCGAATATCTTAATCAAAATAACCTGATGAATAATCGTGGTAACGGGCAAAATTTGGTTAATTCAACTTTATCTCCGTTTACGATGGATACTATACCTGTTGTATTTCATATATTACACCAAGGCGGGCCAGAAAACGTTTCAAATGCATTAATTATGCAGGCTTTAGCGGAGGTTAACAGGGTACATACCAAAAAAACTTCAGATAGTGCAACTATTGATCCTTATTTTGCCAACGTATATGCGGCAAATAATTACGTATTTCAATTAGCTACAAAAGATCCTAACGGAAATTGTACTAATGGTATTATTCGTCATTACGATGCTAATACAAACTGGGATCAATCACAATATTCAAATTATGCATATTCTGGTACAGGCGCTAATTTATGGAGTCCTAAAAAATATCTGAATGTATATATTGTAAAAAATATTTGTTCGGGTCAGCCTTGCCCTCCTACAAGCACCACAGGAGGCACTATTGTAGGATATACGTATTTACCAGGCACTTGGACGGGTATGCCAGAAGATGCCGTAGTTTATAATGCATCATTTTTAACAGGTACAAATGCCCGTTCTATGGCGCATGAGTTTGGCCACTGGTTAGGTTTAAGCCATACTTTTGGAAACACAAACAACCCAACAACATGTATGAGCAATAGTGATGATTATTTAAGTTCTGCTCCTCCGGCATTAGCTTACGTTGGTGTTACAGATGATACCCCTAAATATCAGGGTGCTTTTAGTACATGCCCTGCACAAGGTTCTGCTAATGCTTGCGATCCAAGTAACCATGCAAACGTTCAAAATATTATGGATTATTCTTCTTGCCCTTTAAACTTTACAGTAGGTCAGGTTAAAAGAATGCATAACATTATGAATTCTACCACTGGCAATAGAAGCACAGTTATAAGCGCCGCAAATAAAATTGCCACAGGGGTTCGTTACCCTGCACCTTGTATTCCTGTTCCTTATTTTCATGCAAGCACGAAGGTTGCCTGTTCTGGCGCCCCTATTACTTTTAGTGATAGCACAACTAATACAAAAGTTTCTGCCTACAACTGGAGTTTTCCGGGCGGGGCATTAGTTAATCCATACACAGTTACCGATTCTATGCCAAAAGTAACGTATGCTACACCCGGTACGTATGCGGTTTCTTATACGGCCAGTACTACAGCAGGTACCGCTTCTATTACCAAAACTTCTTACATAACCATTTTATCTTCAACCGCTACCTATAATACAAATTTTACAGAAGGTTTTGAAACTTCTGCTGTTCCGGGTACTGACTGGACAAGCGCTAGCACGGCCAATGTTGACTGGATTGTTACATCAAGTGCAGCTGCAACAGGAGTAAAATCTTTAATGATAAACAATATCTCTAATGTACCGGGCGATACTACCACTTTATATGGCCCATCGTATAACTTAGCAGCTATTGGCTCTCCTTCATTAGTATTTAAAATGTCTTATCAACAACAGGCTACTTCTAATACAGATAAGCTTCAGATATATTCTTCAACAGATTGTGGCGCTACATGGGTTTCACGTTTTGCCCGTACCGGTACAGCTTTACAGCCAACTACGGTTAGCGGTACAAGTAGTTCGCCTTTTGTACCAACTGCTTCTCAGTTTATGAGTTATACCGTGGGTATTGCTGCTGTAGCATCAGCTACCAATGTTATGTTTAAATATGTATTTTATGCAGGTACTGCTTCAACCGGTAATAATATTTATTTAGATGATATTAACGTACGCAACACTACTAGCGGTATTAAAAATATTGCTGAAAAAATTGATTTAGCTATTTATCCCAACCCATCATCTGCTAATGTTAACATTGCCTTTAATTTACCTGAAAAACATACCATTACTTTAAATGTAGTAGATATGTTAGGAAGAGTAGTAGAAACAGTTCCTGCGCAGCAATATGCAAGCGGAGAAACTGTTGTTACTATTGGAAATAAAGCTGCCTACCAAGCCGGTGTTTATTTTGTAAATATTAATGTGGACGGCGAGCAGATCTCTAAGAAAATCGTTATCGAATAGTTTAGTATATATTACAAAAAACCCCAACCGATAATTTTATTGGTTGGGGTTTTTATTTTAGCTTAACTTAATTAGCTATGGCTTTTTTCTTTGTGCTTTTTTACCTGCACACGCAAAGCATCAATAGCGGTATCAATTGCTTCTTCAAAACTTGCGCATTGTTTTTTGGCAAACAAAGGGTTGCCGCTTAAATGCAATTTAATTTCGGCAGTTTTGTTTGCGTGATCAGACGAGTTTTCAAGCTTTAATGTTACATCTGTGCCAATAATTCCATCGTGAAATTGAGTAAGCTTACTCACCTTTTCGTTAATAAAATCAATTAACTTTTTGTCTGCATCAAAATGCACTGATTGGATGTTAGTTGTCATGGTTTCCTCTTTTTTTTATGGTTATTAATTACGCCCTTGGGTGGGCTTTTTTATAGGTTGATTTTAATTTTTCTATGGTGTTATGTGTGTATACCTGTGTGGCCGCCAGGCTTGTATGGCCTAATAAGTTTTTGACCGACATAATATCGGCACCGTTATTTAATAAATGCGTGGCAAAACTGTGGCGCAATACATGCGGACTTTTTTTCTTTAATGTAGTAATAGAACTTAATTCATCTTTCACTAAAAGGTAGATCCATTTATCATAAATCTTACTTCCGTTCTCTTGGTAAAAAAGATATTCTAAAGGAAGGCTTTTTTTTTCTTTTTCGGAAATATAAGCTAATAGCAATTTTTTCATATCATCGCCAAAAGGAATTATACGTTCTTTACTGCGTTTGCCCATCACCTTTATCTGGCAGGTATATAGATCAATATTTTTTTGAAATAGGTTTGTCAATTCTGTCCTTCTTATACCGGTTTGATAAAATAATTCCATAACAAGTTTATGCAATAGTAGTTGATAAGGAGATAGGTTTGAATTTCTTTCTTGGGTTTGCAGTAAATTCATTTTTACTTCATCCACAAAAACAGGTAATTGTTTTGGTTTTTTTGGCAGCAAAATAGTAAGCAAAGGGCTTTTAGAAACTAACCCATTTTTTAAAAGATATTTGTAATAGCTTTTAATCGATGATATTTTGCGATGTATAGTTACTGCGCTGGTTTTATGAGTAATGAATGAATGTATCCATGTGCGGATAAATTCTGGCAAAACTTCTTTAGGAGAAGCTGTTTCAAATTGTGTTTCTATAAAATCTTTAAATTCTAAAAGGTCGTTTTGGTAAGCGGTGCACGTGTTTTGAGCATATCTTTTTTCAAAAGTGATGTAGTTAATAAACTCTTCTATATGCCAACCCATCATAATAAATAAGGCTTAATCTACTACCGAAGTTACTAAATAATTCTGGTATTAGATTAAGCCTGTAAATATATATATTAAAGAAGATTAATCTTCTAATAAACCGTTTTGAAGCTTGTTTTTGTAAACTGCTTTTATCATGCCTTGGCGGCGTTTAATAGATTTTTTAGTAAATTTTTGACGTTCGCGTAATTCTTTCACAACGCCTGTTTTTTCAAATTTCTTTTTAAATTTTTTAAGCGCTTTTTCTAAAGTATCGCCTTCTTTTAATTGTACTATCAGCATGTTATATTTTTGTTTAAGGGTGGCAAATTTAGTGTTTTTTTTTGTTTTGCGAAATTATTTATACAAAAAACCCCGAAGTTTTTACGCTACGGGGCTTTTTTCATCAACTAACTACACAAACAAATTATTTTTTACCTTTTTTGTCTTTTGAAGCTTCTTCAGCTTTCATCATAGAATCAGCTCTCATTGCCTGAGAGATAGAATCTGCTCTCATAGCTTCCATTTGTTTCATAGACTCTTCTGCTTTCATGATAGAATCTGCTTTTGCAACTTCCATTAAAGAATCTTGAGTTGCTTTTTGTTTTGCTTCGATTTCTGCTTTGCTAGGACCGCAAGCAACGAACATGGTTGTAGCTAATGCTGCTACTGCTAAAATTGAAATTGATTTTTTCATGGTTTGTGTTTTTTATTGGTTTTTTATTGGTTTTATTTTTTTTCGACTTTAACTAAAGAATCAGATGTTTTGCTGTTATCTTTTTTAAGGCTGTCCATTTGGGAAGCAATATCTTCTTTAATGCTGTTTTTGGTAGAATCTGCTTCCATTCTAAGCTTATCTTCTTCGGCTTTTTGCGTGGCTTCTGATGGGCCGCAAGAAGCAAAAAATGCTGCTGTTAAAATAAGAGAAGCTATATAAGTTACTTTTTTCATAAACTATTTACAAACTGTACTGCATATATACCGGCAAAAGTAAAAGGTAACCTACCAATTATGCTGTTTTTAGAAAATATATTTAACTGTATGATTTTCAGTAGTATAAAATTTTAATTTCAGTAAATTTGTGTTAGAAAATTTGGAAAGAAGGTAGATATTTCTCAACTAAGTTCGAAATAACGTCTATTTTTTAATGTTTTTCCAGATAAACTCGTACGAACGCCCAAACATTAGTTAATTTTCAGTATTTGGTTCTGCTTTCTTTTTTCTTTCGAAGGGTTCTTTAAAAATTATGTCAATCATTAAGTTGTAAGATGTGTTGAAGGTATTCGTGCCTGGCCTATCTCGCCAATATTGATACATAATGCCAAGGTCTATATCTACTTTTTGGTTAAATAAGCTTCGGCGGTAATAAAGCGAAAACCGGTTTTCAGTAAACTGGTAAGGCGACCATTTGTAATTTTTAGGTGTGGTTGTTGCGCTTGAATTTTTATCTATAGCGGTTAAAATTTCATCAATGGGTATGATAAAATTCTTTTTATTTTTGGTTAATGGAATTTTCCAAACCTGAAGATACCGTAGCCTGAACTCGAATAGAGTTGACCATCTTGTGGCAAAGGTTTGCTCGTAATAAAACCGGTAATCGGTTCTTAAAACATGAGTGATATCTATATTTTTAAGTTGATGATGATAATATGTTTTTTGATACGGCCTAATTTCGTTTCTAAATTGGTAAGGATACGAACGTGCATTATAGGGTATATCATCCGTATAAAAATCTCTTCGCCAATAACCAAAACAGGCTGAAAAATGCCAATGCTTATTTATCTTATAAATAAGATCTTGTGTGAGAACGTTTAAACCTTGTCGTTTTACCAATAAAAGATCGTTTGGATCGCTATGCCTGCCATACCCTATATCGGTTACAGATACCCAATGTTTAGAAATTTTTTGATCTATGCCCAACGCCAGCCACATACTTACCTTACCGCCTTGTGCCTCTGCGCCAACCTGAGAAAATAAGCTTAGGTTAATTAGCAGGAAACAGGTAAGAATTAAATTATGTTTCATTTATCGCCCTAAAAGTACAATCATTTTATAGAATTACTTTTTTGACGGAAAAAATTATAGAACTTTTAAAACTTCTTCTAAAGCAATACCTCGCGAACCTTTAATGAGTATGGTTTTATTTTTTATATTTTGTGTGTTTAAAAAATCGTGCGCTTGTTTTGAGTTTAGAAAAGTTTTTTCTTTTTGAAGGGATGAAAAGATGGGGCCGACCAATATATAATCGTCTAATTTTTTTTCATCTAATAAATTAATGATAGCACTATGTTCTGCAATAGATTCTTCTCCAAGTTCCAGCATATCTCCTAATACAAGCATTTTGTTTTCTGCTTGCATACCATAAAAATTTTCGATGGCAGCTTGCATACTGCTTGGGTTGGCGTTGTAGTAATCTAAAACCAAACTGTTATTGGCTGTTTGCTTTAGTTGAGAGCGGTTGTTAGTGGGGTGGTAATTTTGAATGGCTTGGTTAATAAGCGTTTCATCAATTTTGAAATAATTACCGATGCACACCGCACATAAAGCATTATTATAATTGTAAACACCTACTAAATTTGTTCTTATAAAAACAGCATCTTTAATTTCGTTGGCTTTGTAACGCGTGCGCCAGGCAAGCTCTACAAACAGGCTTGTTTTATTACACTTGCCTACTACATCATATAATTTGTTGGTACCATAAGTAACCTTATTGTTTTCTTTAGATAGATCGGCTAATACAGCGTCATCTCCATGTAAAAAAACGATGCCGTTTATTTCTTTCAGATAGTTATATAATTCACTTTTACCTTTTTTTACACCTTCAATGCCGCCAAAACCTTCTAAGTGCGCTTTGCCAATATTGGTAATAATGCCGTAATTTGGTTCTGCAATTCTACATAGCATATCAATTTCTAATTGATGGTTTGCGCCCATTTCTATAACGGCCATTTCGTGCTGAGATGTAATAGTAAGTAAGGTAAGGGGCACGCCAATATGATTGTTTAAATTACCTTGTGTGTATTGTGTATTGTATTTTTTTGATAACACGGCATATACTAATTCTTTGGTGGTTGTTTTGCCGTTACTGCCGGTAATGCCAATAACAGGTATGTGTAATTGTTTGCGATGATGATTGGCAAGCTGTTGCAACGTTTTTAAAACATCATCCACTAAAATATAAGCGTCTGTTTTTTTTAAAGAAGGCTTATCAATTACGGCATACGCAGCGCCTTGTTCAAGAGCTTCTTCTGCAAAAATATTTCCGTCGAACTTATCTCCTTTTAAGGCAAAGTAAATACACCCATGGGTTATTTTACGGCTATCGGTTGTAATATTTTGATTACAAGTTAAAAATTTACTGTATAAAAAATCTATATCCATAAATGAGATTATTAGAAGGTTAAAATAAAAAAGCCCCGAGCTATAAACTCAGGGCTTGGTATAATTTTATTAACAAGGTTATTATCTGCCTAAACCGGTTGGGCTACCTACACGGGTCATAGCACATCTAAATCCAATGGTTGCGGTTGCTTGTTTTTCATCTAAGAAACGACGGCTGCCCGGATTCATATAATAAGCACGATCTCGCCAGCTACCACCTTTGTAAACACGGCTCCAATTATTAACTAAAGATGTTTTAGCATATTCATACATCATGCTTCCGGCTCTTGATGTGTAAGCATCTTCACCTTCAACAGCATATAAACTTGAGTTAACATCACCATCTAAATAATCACGATAATCGTGGGTTTTATAATTCCTTCTTTCATCTAATTTATCTTCAGGTTTTGCAATGTTAACATCTCTCCACAAAACACGACCCGGTACCGAAGCCAAAACGCTTGAATCACGAAGCTCTTGGGTTTCTGCACCGCTTACACCATGTTGGGTGGGTATGTTTACTTTCTTTTTAGAGTGATCTAAGGAATCTCTATAAATGCCTTCTGTATTTGTTGCAATTGTATTATCGGTAGAATCTCTAACCTGTGTTTTAAAGATATTTCCACGGAACGGGCGAAACTCATCAGCATCTGTTGACGTTAGCGGACGATAAATATCCATTACCCACTCTGATACGTTACCTGCCATGTTATACAAACCATAATCGTTTGGCCAGTAGGAGTAAACCGGCGCTGTAACATCGGCGTTATCATTTAACCAACCTGCAACACCCATATAATCTCCGGCGCCGCGTACAAAATTAGCTTGCATTTGCCCGATATATTTTTCTTCGGGGTTACGAACTCCATGTCCGTTCCAAGGGTAAATACGACGATCGGTGATACGTTCTCCAATAGTATTTCCAATTAAACCGTAAGCAGCGTATTCCCACTCAGCTTCTGTGGGTAAACGGTAGTTTGGCAAGAAAATACCGTCTTCCATACGTACATCACGCTCTGGCTGTTGATCATCGAAAGAAGGTAATTTTTGTTTTAATTGTCCTTGCCATTTATTTGATAAGTAGGCCTGGGTGCTAAAATAATCTGCATCAGTAGGGGTAGGAACGTGGTCTAATAATCCTTCGCGAATTAAAATAAATTCGTTAGTTCTGTCCGTTCTCCAAGTACAAAAATCGTTTGCTTGTAACCAATTAACACCAACTACGGGGTAATCACGGTAAGCCGGGTGACGTAAATAATACTCTACATAAGGCTCGTTATAGGCTAATTTTTCTCTCCAAACTAATGTATCAGGCAGTGCTTTTACAAAAACTTCGGGGTAGCTTGGGCCAAAAACACGGTTGGTCCAAAATAAATATTCAAGGTATCCAAAGTTGGTAACTTCGGTTTCATCCATATAAAAAGAAGAAACTGTTACACGGCGTGGTGTATTGTTCCAATCGTACGTTACATCGTTTTCGGTACGACCCATAGTATAGGTACCACCTTCAACCAAAACTAAGCCCGGCCCGGTTTCCTGTTCTTCGTAAGGCACTTTTTCAAAACCACCGTTTTCAGGCGAATTGTAAGCCCACCCGGTTATAGGAGATCTTTCTTGGCTGCAAGAAAATATCATTAACCCGCCGGCGGTGCAAAGCGCTAAGGATTTTAATAATTTGGTTGTTTTTGCCATGTTTGCTTATATATAATTTCTTTAGACGTAAAAAGGGAGACAAAGTTACATTTATTTTTATCTTTTAGAAGGAAGGACAACTAATTGTACGGAATTTGCGGTGTTTTGGACGGCAAGCTAACTGAAATTGTGCCGAAATTTCATGCGAACCCGCTGATACATTAGATAGTTTGGAAACCGTTACATCATAACTATATCCAACTTTAAAGTGGGCTGTTTGAAAACCTATTAAAGCGATCATAGCATCTTGATTACGATACCATAAACCAGCCACAATACTTCCTTTAACAAAATACATACCAATATTTAGCTGTTGAAACTGCCCTTGGTATTGATATAATATATTAGGACTAATATAAGTCTCTCCACCTTTTGCTAACGGAATGTTTGCGCCAACATGCACGGTTAATTTTAATGGAAGCGGGCTTCCAGCACCGGTGTTTATAAACGCTTCATTAGGCTGCGTGATGTGATTAACGGCTACCCCAAAAAAGTAACGTTTGCTGTAACCTAAAATACCGGCAGATACATCTACATTTCTATTTGTTTGGTTTGGATAGCTACCAGGGTTTTCGGTTGTGTTATAAACAAAACCACGGCGGCGGTCTATCATATCGCCAAAAGTAAGCTTTGTCCAATCTAACGTTTTTTGATGATATGTACCTTGTAAACCAAAATTAATTGAGAATTCGCGGGTTACTTTAAGGTGATAAGAATATATTAAACTTGCATCAAGCGTAGTTAAAGTTCCATTTCCGGCCCTATCCTGCACAACTAACAAACCTAACCCACCAGATATGGCATCAATATGCTGATCGTAAGAAGCGCTGGTAGTAATATATGTTTTATTAAGGCCGGGCCACTCATTACGATAATTGAGGCAAAACCTGGGACAGCGTGCCGTACCTGCAAAAGCTGGATTTAAATATAAAGGGTTAGCATAAAATTGCGTAAATTGTGCATCTTGTGCATTTGCGTTTTCCATTAGGAAAACACTAAAAAGCATCAAAAAAAGTATCGTAATATTTTTCATCATAGAATGCAATTATCCGGTTTTACCCACAAATTTAGTGTTTTTATTTTTTAATCGCAAAAAAATATTAAAAACAATAATATTTAGGTTTGTGCGTTATGTACCAAATTTGTTTCCTAACTTTAAAAAATGATTTTAAATAAAAAGCTTTCTTTCTTAATTTTAATAAGCGTTTGCTTTGCTGATTTGTTCTCTCAGTCGTTTAAATTGCAAAAAAATTTAGTGGTTGAAGATCCCAGTATTCTTAAAATACAATGGAATCCTCCTATAACCTTTGTACAACAAGGCAAAACTATTAAAACTTTATCTTTTATTGGTGTATCCTACATAAACGAAAAAGATCATTTACCGGTGTTGTTACTGCAAGAAGTTTGTCCGCAGGGATTAAAACTTAAACCAATTATACAAGAAGTAGCTACCGAAAGCCTTACTGCTGTTGAGGAAACTTCTATAAACACCAAATATGTAAGTAATGATTTTGAAGTTGTTGAATCTGCCGCTGGTATAGCGCAAAAAAAGACGTATATGTTTTGTAAAATTTTACCGGTAAGGATGAATAAAACAACCGGCAAGCTCGAAAAATTAGTATCCTATAGGTTACAATGGCAGCCAACCGGCCAGGCCGCTATGGAAAGAAACGGCACCCAGCATAACAGCACAAAAAGTTATGCAAACTCATCGGTTTTGGCAACAGGCAACTGGTATAAAATTAGCACGGCAGAAAACGCAGTTTATAAATTAGATAAAAATTTTCTTGAACATATAGGATTAGATCTTTCGGCAACTGATGTGCGTAACATTAAATTATATGGCAATGGCGGCGAAATATTATCAGAAGCCAACAGCGATTTTCATTATGATGATCTTTTGGAAAACGCTATTTCTGTTACCGATATTAATGGGAATAACTTTATTGATAACGGAGATTATATTTTGTTTTACGGCCAAAACCCTAACAAATGGAAATATAATGCCGGCAGTAATGTAGATACAAGATATACCCGCAACAAACATTATTATTCAGATTCGGTCTTTTATTTTTTAACCGTAGATAATTCCTCAACCGGCAAAAGAATAAGCATTTTACTTAATTCTTCAAACACGGTTAATTATACAAGCGCCGCTTTTGATGATTATACCGCTTACGAAAAAGACGTGGTTACGTTGGTTACTTCAGGCAGAGAATTGTACGGCGAAAGCTTTGAAAACACCTCCAGTTATTCGTTCAATTTTAATTTTCCGTATATGCAAACCGATACCGTTTGGCTAACCACCGATCTTATGGGCAGGTATATAGGGGGGGGCACCAGTAGCTTTAATGTAACTTACCCAGGCGGCCAGTACCCGATAACTTTTAATGCTACCGGCTCTGATTTTGAGAGCGATGTAGCCGAGCAAGGGCATGGTTCTAAGTCTTTTACTTACAACCCCGGTGCTCCCGGCTCCAATAATACCATCACCATTGGCGTTAATAACCCTGTTGGCAGCCAAAGCGGCTGGTTAAATTATATATTAGTTGTTGTACGCCGCGCTTTAACTATGCAGGGCAGCCAAATGCCGTTTAGAGATTACCGTAACATTGGCATAAATAATACCACGCAATTTAACATTCAAAGCAACGCGCAAAATTTACGCATTTGGAATGTTAGCGATCAATTTAACGTAAAAGAGCAGCAACCTGTTTTAACCGGCACCCAATACTCTTTTATAGCCGCCACAGATAGCCTTAAACAGTTTATAGCTTTTGATGGCTCTGCATTTAAAACGCCTGTTTTTGCGGGTAAAATAGAAAATCAAAACCTGCATGCTAAAAGAGACATTGATTACGTAATAGTAGCGCCTAAAAACTTTTTTCCTTCTGCGCAAAAACTGGTCGATCTGCATGCCGATCCTAAAAATGAAAATTTAAAAGCATTGATCGTTACGCCTGATGAGATCTATAACGAATTTTCTTCGGGTGTACAGGATATTACGGCTATCAGGCAATTTGTACGCATGTTGTATAAAGAATCTAATACACCGCCCCAATATTTACTTTTATACGGCACAGGCTCTTACCTGCAAAAAAACCGTTACGACCCCTCTAACACCGTTTTTGTACCTGCTTTTGAAACCTATAATTCATGGAGCCGCATTTACTCAAGAACAGGAGATGATTTTTATGGCTTTTTAGATGATAACGAAGGATTATTAAATGCTAATGGAGATCCTGGTAATGGAAGAATTGATGTTGGCATTGGTCGTTTAACCGTAAAAAATGTGGGCGAAGCAGAAGGGGTGGCAGCAAAAATTCAACAATATTATAACCGCGCAGAACCTACCTCAAGCTGCTGCGACCAGGCCACACAAAACACACCCGATTGGCGTAACTGGATATGCCTGATAGCAGATGATGAAAACAAGGATTCGGGTGGTGAGATCGGTTTTTTTAATCAACAGCAGGGTAATGCGGGTATTATACAAGGGGTTGACGGAAGGTATAATGTTGATAAAATTTATGAAGATGCTTATAAGGAAGTGGCAGTGCCGGGTGGCAGCCGATATCCCGATGTGAATGCCGCTATTAACGACCGTATTGCCAAAGGCGCCTTAATTATGGGCTATTCTGGCCATGGAGGCGAGCTTAACTTGGCGCACGAAAATATTATTGATATAAACCAAATACTAAGCTGGACCAACATTAACAACATGCCTTTATTTTTTACGGCCACCTGCGAATTCAGCCGTTATGATGACCCTGTCATGGAATCAGCCGGCGAAGATGTTTTATTAAACCCCAAAGGAGGGGGTATAGGTTTATTTACAACCACCAGGCTTGCTTATTTACAAGATGGTTATGATTTGGGTCCTACATTTTATGGATCTGCCCTTAAATTTAATCATGATAAACGCCCTACCTTAGGTGATATCATGCGTATTACCAAATTTACAAGGGCAAATTACCTTCATTTTGCTTTGCTGGGAGATCCCGCACTTACTTTATCATATCCAAAAGAATATACACAAAACACAAGTATTAATACGCATGCATATTCGCTTACGGTTAATGATACATTAAGTGCCTTGGCTAAATATAAAGTAGTGGGCTCTGTAACAGATACCTTGGGTAATAAACTAACTTCTTTTAATGGCAATATGTATATTACCGTTTTTGATAAACCTTCTTTACTTAGTACACTCGATAATTCTAATAACGGCAATAATTGTAATGGCCCCTGTATCCAAAACTTCTACCAACAAAAAAGTGTTTTGTATAAAGGAAAAGCTTCGGTCATTAACGGAGATTTTAATTATACATTCATCGTGCCAAAAGATATTGCCTATAACTTTGGCAATGCTAAAATAAGCTATTACGCGCAAAGCGATAATACCGATGCGGCCGGCTGTAATACCCAAATAATTGTAGGTGGTACCAGTAATAATCCCATCATAGACCACCAAGGGCCGGGCATTAATCTTTTTATGAATGATAATCATTTTGTAACAGGCGGCACCACCAATCAAAATCCGTTCATTTACGCGTTGCTATCAGATTCTTCGGGTATTAATACCACCAGTAATGGTTTGGGCCACGATATAACCGCCATATTAGATGCCAATACCCCGCATGAAGTTGTATTGAATGATTATTACCAAGCAGATCTTAACAAATACCAATCGGGTAAGATATTATACCAGTTAAAAAATCTTCCAACGGGCAATCATACCTTAAATTTAAAGGTGTGGGATGTGCTGGATAATTCTAGCACTACCTCAACTGATTTTGTGGTGGCTACCAATGCGCAAATGGCCTTAACGCACGTACTTAATTATCCTAACCCGTTTACAACAGCCACTAAATTTTTTATAGAGCACAACCAATCTTGCGATGTGTTGCAAATAGAAGTGCAGGTATATACCATAACAGGCAAAGTAGTAAAAACAATTTTACAAACCGTGCAAAACCAAGGCTTTAGAACCGAGGGTATTGCCTGGGATGGCCGAGATGATTTTGGAGATAAATTAGGCAGGGGCGTTTATATTTACAAGGTTATTGTTAAAAATAGTGAAGGAAGCCACGCCCAGAAGGTGGAGAAGTTAGTTATCTTAAATTAAATAAATTAAATTCGCATACTTTTTATAAAGATGAGTAAAAAAATAATTACATCAGTCGGACTATGTGCTTTAGTATTCCAATCCTATTCCCAGGGCGTTAATTACAATAAAGGCGGTATTAGCACGGTTACAACCGCTGTGCCTTTTCTATTAATAACCCCCGATGCGCGCGGCGGCGGCATGGGCGAAACAGGTGTAGCATCCTCACCCGATGCAAACTCCATGTATTGGAATCCTTCCAAATTTGCATTTGCCGAAAAAGCTTTCGGTTTTTCTATGTCATACACACCTTGGTTGCGCCAATTAGTACCCGATATTAGTTTAGCCTCCATTTCCGGTTACGGCAAAATAAGTAAAATGGCTGCTATAGCGGGTTCTTTACGTTATTTTAGTTTAGGCAGCGTGCAGTTTACCGATAATTCAGGCAATGCCATAGGCCTTTACAAGCCAAACGAATTTGCGTTGGATGTTGGCTACAGCCAAAAGTTATCTCAGCATTTTTCTGTGGGTATTGCGGCACGTTATATCAATTCTAACTTAACCAATAGCATTCCGCTTCCTGGCTCTACAGTAACGCACCCGGGCAGAGCTTTAGGGGTAGATGTATCTTGCTATTACCACGGTAAAAAGAAAGACATTGGCGAAAAGAAAGGCGAGTTTGGCTTTGGCGCAAATATTTCTAACATAGGCACTAAAATTTCTTATACCGATAACGCAGATGCCTCTTCTAAAAGTTTTTTGCCTACTAACCTGCGTATTGGCGGCAGCTTTAAATTGCATTTAGATGAATATAATACCATTACCTTTTTAGCAGATGTAACCAAGCTGATGGTTCCAACACCGCCTATATGGAAATTAGATGCACAGGGAAACCGCATACCGGATGGTAACGGAAGCTATGAAATTGAAAAAGGCAAAGATCCATACCGAAGCACAACAGCTGGCATGTTTGGCTCTTTTACCGATGCGCCCGGTGGGGCAAAAGAAGAGCTTCAGTTGCTTAAATCAGGTCTGGGTATGGAATATTGGTACAATAATTTATTAGCTGTTAGAGCGGGTTATTATTATGAGAATAAATACCAAGGTAATCGCCAGTATTTAACTTTTGGGTTGGGTGTTAAATATAGTGTGTTTAGTATTGATATGAGTTATTTAGCACCGCTTACACAGCGTAACCCTTTGCAAAATACGTTACGTTTTACCTTGTTGTTTGATTTTGATGCATTTAAACATCAAAATACAACTCCTGCAGATGGAACTGCTAATCCTTAGGCCTAGATAGTTTTTTTATTTCGAAACAATACATTTTTATTGTAATGTTTTGCCGCCTCATTTAAACTCTTTGCTATTTTTGCATACTAAAAACCAATTATAGAATGATTGAGTTGTAGAATTATAGATTAAAATAATCAACCATTCTGCAAATTAAAATTCAACAAATAAATAGTATGGCAAAATTTTATCAGTTAAAAGTTAGTGATGTAAAAAGAGAAACGCCTGATGCGGTTTCTGTAGCATTTGAAATTCCGGTGCAGTTAGCGGCAGAATATCAATACAAACAAGGACAATACCTTACCTTAAAATTAAAACACAATGGCGAAGAACTTCGTCGTTCGTATAGTGTTTGCACAAGTCCGTTTGCCGAAAAAGAAATGCGCATTGCTATTAAAGAAGTAAAAGATGGCAGAGCATCTACATTTATTAATCGTCAGTTAAAAGCCGGCGATATGATGGAGGTGATGACACCGATGGGTAATTTCCACTCACCATTATCGGGTGCCAACAAAAAAAATTACGTTTTGTTTGCAGGCGGAAGCGGCATTACACCTATGATGAGCATTTTAAAAAGTGTTTTGTATATAGAAAAACAAAGCACCATTACGCTTATCTATGCTAATAGAAATGAAGAAAGCACGATTTTTAAAAACGAAATAGAAAAAATTGTAGCAGATAATAAAGATAAAGTAAATGTTGTTTTTGTACACGATGCGCCAAAACAAGCCTCAGAAGAGCTTTACACGGGTATCTTAACTCCACAAAAAGTAAAAGCTATTATAGAAAAACATGTTGATTTAAAATTGAATAACGATTTTTTTGTTTGCGGTCCGGGACCAATGATGGAAAACGTAAAGCAAGTTTTAGAAGAATTAAAAATTGAAAAAGAAAAAATTTATATAGAATATTTTACCGCTGTTTTAGAAACATTAGCTGCTGCCGATAAACCGGCTTCAACGGCAACAAAAGGAATTTCTAAAGTTACAGTACTGTTATATGGAATTGAAACTACTTTTGATTTAGCCACCAATGGGCATAGCATTTTAGATGCCGCTTCAGAAAATGGAGTTGATGCACCATACAGTTGCAAAGGTGCGGTTTGTTGTACTTGTCGCGCCAAAGTATTAGAAGGTAAAGCAAGTATGGATGCTAATTTTGCCTTGACGGATAAAGAAGTTGAGCAAGGTTATATATTAACTTGCCAGGCCCATCCATTAACAGAAACACTAGTGTTAGATTACGACGCTTCTTAATAAATTTTGATTTTTAATTGAACTTAAAAACTTTCACTATGAGTAAATATTTGCCAATTAATAACCAGTTGTTCATTAATAATCGAAAGCGTTTTGCAGCACTGCTAAAACCAAATTCGATAGCTATATTTAATTCGAATGATATATTGCCAACTAACGCCGATGGAAGTTTAAAGTTTAAACAAAATTCGGATCTGTTTTATTTAAGTGGAATAGATCAGGAAGAAAGTATTTTGGTTTTGTATCCTGGTGCAAAAGATGGCATTCATAAAGAAGTTTTATTTTTAAAAGAAACCAACGAGCATATTGCTATTTGGGAAGGACATAAATTAACTAAAGCTGAAGCCTTTACGGTAAGCGGCATTCAAAAGGTTTATTGGTTAAGCGAATTTAAAACCGTGCTTCGTTCTTTGTTAGCCGAAGCAGAATATATTTATTTAAACACTAACGAACATGTGCGTGCGGTTGTTGAAACAGAAACCCGCGAAGCCCGTTTTGTAAAATGGTGTATGAATGAATATCCATTACATAAATACGAACGCAGTGCGCCGCTTATGCACAACTTACGTGCTATAAAACAAGATACAGAAATTGAATTAATACAACAAGCCTGCAACATTACCAAAAAAGGTTTTATGCGCTTGCTTAACTTTATAAAACCCGGTGTTTGGGAATATGAAATTGAAGCTGAATTAATTTATGAGTTTACACGCAATCGCAGCAATGGTTTTGCTTATACACCCATTATTGCAAGTGGTTTAAACTCGTGCGTGTTGCATTATATTGATAACAGTTTACAGTGCAAAGACGGCGATATTTTATTGTTAGATGTGGCAGCAGAATACGCCAATTACAATTCAGATATGACACGTAGTATTCCGGTTAATGGAAAATACTCGCCTCGCCAAAAAGAAGTTTACAATGCGGTTTTACGTATTATGAAATCAGCTACAAAAATGTTAGTTCCTGGTACATTAATGGCTGATTACCAAAAAGCAGTCGGGCAATTAATGGAAGAAGAATTAATAAAACTACATCTGTTAAGTGCTGATGATGTAAAAAAGCAAAACCCCGATGCACCGCTTTATAAAAAATATTTTATGCACGGCACTTCGCATTACATGGGTTTAGATGTGCATGATGTGGGTAATCGATATCGAAAATTTGAAGCTGGAATGGTTTATACTTGCGAGCCCGGCATTTATATTCGTGAAGAAAGTATTGGTATTCGTATAGAAAATAATATTTTAATTACAGATAACGGGCCAAAAGATTTGATGGCCAACATACCTATTGAAGCCAACGATATTGAGGCTTTAATGGCTAAGTAATGGAAACTATTCTCCCTTGTGGGGGTAGGATGGGTATGGTTTGACAATGAATTAATGTCATTTCGATCGAAGTCGATAAATTTTATGCGCCAAGTTTATACTAAGCGCGTTGAAGTAGGCTTTTCAGTACACTCTTTTTATGGGTACTTTAAAAAATATTTTCCTTCTTAATCCCTAACGTAAACAGGTAGAATCCATTTTTTAACTAATTTCTTATCAATTCAATGTGGGCTTCTCGTACAGGTAGAAAGGGGTTTGGTAAGCCTTCAACAACAGGCAAACGTATTATTAAATAATCACTTCCTTCGGGTAATTCTTCACCAAAATCATATAAACCAGAATCTCTTACTTTAGGTTGTTCTTTGGTTGCTACCACTTTATATTCGGGCGCATCTCCAAACAAATAAGTTACTTTATCCTCTAAATGAAATGTGGTTGCCATTGGTTTGCTGTTAATAAAAAAGACCTACCATACGGCAGGCCTTCTTGTTTAAATTTTGATTGATCTAGTTAGCGTATTCGCTTAAGAATTTAATACGCATCAAACGAATCTCTTCTTCGGTATAATCGTCAGCACCAAGTTCTTTAAGCGCAGCTTCCACCGAATCGCTTTCAGAATCGCGAAAATATTCAATCACTTCTTCTTGTTTTTCAGGATCCATAGACTCATCTAAATAATATTTAATGTTAAGCTTGGTACCTGAAAAAACAATAGTTTCCATTTCATGTAACAGATCATTGAATGTTAACTGTTTTGATTTAGCTATATTCTCTAAATTTATTTTACGATCGATATTTTGAATGATGTAAATTTTATTTCCCGATTTATTGGCCACCGATTTTACCACCATATCCATTGGGCGTTCAATCTCATTTTCATCTACATGCTTCTTGATTAAGGCGATAATAGATTTACCAAACTTGGTTGCTTTGCCTTGGCCAACGCCGTTAATATGAGTTAACTCTTCAATAGTTATTGGGTATTGAATAGCCATTTCTTCTAAAGAAGTTTCGGCAAAAATAGCATACGGTGGTAATTTAGCTTGCTTAGATATTTTTTTAACTTCATCTTTTAACATACTATACAATAACTCATCTGTAGCACCAGAGCCTTTGCCGGTTGGCGTTACAATATCATCATCATCGCTGCCTTCTGCGCCGCTATAATCATGGTCTCGGGCCACCATAATAGAGTATGATTTTTTAAGAAATGATTTCCCTTTATCGCTTACTTTTAATAAGCCGTAGTTTTCAATATCTTTAGAAAGTAAGCTATTAACCAATGCCTGGCGGAACACAGCGCTCCAGTAACGATCATCTTTATCGTCTTGTACACCATCGCCAAATATATCTAAATCGTTGTGTTTGTAAGTTTTGCCGGTTGAGGTTAATGAACCCATTAACACATTGATAACATCTTTTGTTTTATGTTTTTCTTTAACAGCAAGTACGGCCTCTAGTGCAAGTGCCACATCTGCTTTACCTTCAGTTTTTTGTTTTGGATGACGGCAATTATCGCAAAGAGAATTACAGTTTTTTTCTTCAAATTCTTCGCCAAAATAGTGTAGTAAAACTTTACGGCGACAAGAAGATGTTTCGGCAAAAGAAACCGTTTCGTGTAAAAGGCTTTTTCCAATTTCCATTTCGGCAACGGGTTTATCTTTTAAAAATTTCTCTAGCTTAACAATATCGTCGTAGCTGTAAAAAGTAACGCAATTACCTTCGCCGCCATCACGCCCGGCGCGCCCGGTTTCTTGATAATAACTTTCTAAGGATTTTGGAATATCATGGTGAATGACGAAGCGAACATCGGGCTTATCAATTCCCATTCCAAACGCGATAGTAGCCACAATTACGTTTAAGTCTTCCATTAAAAAAGCATCTTGCACTTTGGCACGCTCTTTAGCATCCATACCTGCATGATACGGCTCGGCTTTAATACCGTTTACTTTTAAGGCTTCGGCAATTTCTTCCACCTTTTTACGACTTAAACAATAAATAATGCCCGATTTGCCGGCATTTTGTTTTACGTATTTTATAATTTCTTTGTTTACGTTGGTTTTTGGGCGAATATCATAATATAAATTACCGCGATTAAAAGATGATTTATACAAATCGGCATCCAACATACCCAAATTCTTCTGAATGTCTAACTGCACTTTTGGCGTTGCGGTTGCCGTTAAGGCAATAACCGGCACATTACGTTTCATGCGTTCGCTTACCTTATCTATAATAGGACGTAGGCGGCGATATTCAGGACGGAAATCATGACCCCACTCAGAAATACAATGCGCTTCATCAATAGCAAAAAACGATACGTTAAACTCGGTAAAGAATTTTATGTTGTCTTCTTTAGTTAAAGTTTCTGGTGCTACATATAATAATTTAGTTTTTCCGGCCAATACATCTTTTTTAACCTGCGTAATATCGGCTTTGGTAAGCGATGAGTTTAAAAAATGCGCAATTCCATCTTCGTTGCTAAAACCTCTGATGGCATCTACTTGGTTCTTCATCAGGGCGATAAGTGGAGAAACAATAATAGCCGTTCCTTCACTTACAATAGCAGGCAATTGGTAGCAAAGTGATTTGCCTCCGCCGGTCGGCATAATAACAAAGGTATCTTTGCCATCTAATATGCTTGTAATAATTTTTTCTTGGTTGCCTTTAAATTTTCCGAATCCGAAAAACTTTTTAAGGGTACCTTGCAGTGATAACTCAAGTGTTGCACTCATGGTTTATATAGTTTGAATAAGATTAAAATCAATGGTTATTTATATACTCTAACGTAAAGATATAATAAAAATTATGCGAATATGAAAGAAGTAAGGATTAAAAAGTAAATATTATACCAATTAACAATTTTTGTCGATGAATAAATTTAACATGTTTTTATGCATGCATAATTACTTAAGCAAGCGGGTTTGAAATCTGAATTAATTCTAAATTTATATTATAAACCATGAATAAGCCTATCTTTACACTAACTAAGCCGGCCATGAAAAAAAATAATTTACTTATAATTACCTTGCTTATAGCAGGAGGTACGCAATTGCTTACTGCGCAAACGATACATAAAGGCGAAACAAGAATTATTAAAGAAGAAATTACATCGCTTGTAAAACAACCTGTAAAGGTTCAGCCTCATGAAGAAATAATTTCTCAACCCATAAGAACGCATGCAGAATATGCGCCTATAAAAGAAGCCGCTGTGCCACAAGCTGAACCTGTTGCAACGCCTAATATACCCGCTGAGGAAAACAAAGAATTACCGACAAAAAAACAGAATGGGTAAAAAATTCTGAGGTGGAAAAGCCTGTGCACGAAGCAAGGCAGGTAAGGCCAATAAAAGTGGCTTTATTAAATAGAAAGAAGTTAGAAAGTATTAAGCGCCAAAACCTTAGCACGGTGGTTTTAGATACTGATAAAAAATAATTTAAATTAGCATACCTGCAATGGTAGCCGAAAGATAAGAGGCCAACGTACCGCTTATTAAAGCCCGTATTCCTAACTTAGCAAGATCCGCTCGTCGTTCAGGAGCCAAAGCGCCAATACCCCCAATTTGCATACCTACCGAACTAAAATTAGCAAAACCGCAAATAGCAAAACTAACTATTAATAAGCCTTTATCAGTTAATGGAGTGGTTAGTTTATGGGTTAGAGTATCAAAAGCTACAAACTCGTTAATAGTTAGTTTTTGTCCCATAATGGTAGCTACTTGCTGTACATCTACTTCGGGCACGCCCATGCACCACGCAAGGGGGTAAAATAGTTTCCCAAAAATATAATCTAAAGATAAAGGTGCGTAAATTTTTCCTAAGCCATAGTTTACAAAAGCAATCAAAGCAATAAAGCCAATTAGCATAGCAATTACGTTGATGGCAATTTTCATTCCATCAGCCGCGCCATGAGAAATGGCATCAATTAAATTGGTATGCTCTTTTTTTACCTCTAAAGAAACTTTACCTTTGGTAACAGGCTCTTCTGTTTCGGGATAAATAATTTTAGAAATAACCAACGCCGCAGGCGCAGCCATTAAACTAGCGGTTAGCAAATACTCGGCGCGCGCCCCCATATTTACATACACAATTAAAATTCCGCCGGCAATACAAGCCATACTTCCTGCCATAGATGATAGGAGTTCGCTTTTAGTCATGGTGGCTAAATAGGGGCGAATCATAACCTGTGCTTCCACCTGGCCGACAAAAGCAGATGCTACGTTACTTAAAGCTTCGGCACCGCTAACGCGCATAACAAAATTCATAATTTTTGCAATAAAAGCAACCACGCGCTGCATAAAGCCAATGTGGTATAAAATAGCCACCAACACACAAACTAAAATAATGGTTGATGTTACGCTAAAAGCAAAAACAAAGGTGTGTGGCGCACCAAAACTTTTAGCAGTTCCATCGTGTGTATCAACCATAATGCCGCCGTAAACAAAACTGGCACCTTGAGTTGCAAATTGCTCTATCTTGCCCATACCTTTACCAAGCATAGCAAAAAAATGAGTAATGAGAGGCACTTTTAAAACTAATAAAGCTATGGCAATTTGTAAACCAATACCGCTAAAAACAAGCCGGTAGTTAATAGCCTTTCTGTTGTTAGATAATATAAATGCTATTGCAAAAATTACAACAACACCTATTAATCCGGTAAATCTATCCATGTTTCAGCGTTTATTTAAAATGGTTGTTTAAAACAATAGCGGTAAATGTAATTTTATTTTTTTAAATAATGAAGCCTGCTAATATGGTTAAAGCCAATATAAATGTTATTTTTGCTTCGATTATATCTGTATGAAAATAAGTAAAGAAGTAAAAACCGGTATTGTTGTTGTAATAGCTATTGCTATTGTAATATATGGGTTTAATTTTTTACGCGGTACCGATATCCTGCACAGCAGTCATAATTTATATGCTATTTACGATAAAACCGACGGGCTTATACAAGCAAGTCCCGTGCAGATTGATGGGGTTAATGTAGGTAAGGTGTATAAAACCAAGTTAATTAAGCGTAACGGAAAATATAAGGTACTGGTTACCTTTGTAATGACCGAAAACATAAATATACCCAAAGGAAGTACAGCCAAACTTATTTCATCAGATCTGTTGGGCTCTAAAGCCATAGATATTATAATGCCTACAGATAGTAAAGAATATCTTAAAAACAACGATACTATTTTAACGGATTATGAAGATGATCTGAAAGCCAGTTTAAGCAAACAGTTTGGGCCTTTGCAAAGAAAAACAGAAGGTTTGGTTTCTTCTATCGATTCGGTTGTGCAAGTGTTGCAGGAAGTGTTAAACACCAATGTAAAACAAAGCCTCATCACATCTTTCGATAATATAAAAAAGACCTTGATCTCTTTAGAGCATGCCGCATCAGGTTTAGATAATTTAATGACCACCGAAAAGAGTAAAGTTGGCGTGATATTAAGCAAAGCAGAATCTTTAGCCGCTAACCTCGAAAAGAATAATAGCAAGATAACCAACATATTGCATAATTTTTCAAACATTAGCGATTCGCTTGCAAAATCAAACATTAAAACAACTATAGAGCATGCTAACCTTGCTATTGCGCAGGTTAATGGCCTGTTAGATGGTATAAGTAGTGGTAAAGGCACCATAGGTAAATTGCTGAAGAACGATTCTATCTATAACAACTTAAATCGTGCCAGCGATGATTTGGATAAATTATTGGTTGATGTTAAAGAACATCCGAAACATTATGTAAGTTTTTCAGTTTTTGGTAGGAAAGACAAACCAAGCAAATCTAAAAAATAATCGCGCATGATCTCATCCATCATCTTTATTATTCTGACAATAGCAGCTACAGGCTTTTTTATTTATAATAGTAAAAAAGTACATCGCAATATTTTTTTAGGAAGAGATGTTGTTATTAAAGATAATCTCGGCAAACGTTTAGCTACCATGCTGCGTGTAGCATTCGGCCAAAGTAAAATGGCAACTCGGCCAGTACCTTTTATATTACATTTATTTGTTTATGTAGGTTTTGTACTTATCAATATCGAAGTAATGGAAATGGTGGTTGATGGTTTATTTCATACACACCGGGTATTTTATTTTTTGGGAAGTTTCTATAATTTCCTGATAGGCTTTTTTGAAATACTGGCATTTTTAGTAACATTTGGTTGCGTTGTATTTCTTATTCGAAGAAATGTTGTGCATGTAAAACGTTTAGTGATGAAAGAAATGAACGGCTGGCCTAAAATGGATGCCAACATTATTCTTTGTGCAGAAATTATTTTAATGAGTGCTTTGTTTTTAATGAACGCAGCCGATCAAACATTACAGGCAAGAGGCAACGAACATTATCATTTGGCGGGAAACTTTCCTATCTCTCACTTTATGGCGCCTCTTTTAAGTGGAATGAGTGATGGCACTTTGATCATTATAGAACGCTCTTGCTGGTGGTTGCACATCTTCGGCATTTTCGGTTTCTTAAATTATTTACCGTACTCAAAACATTTTCATATCCTGCTGGCGTTTCCAAATACGTATTTATCTAACTTAGATCCTAAAGGAAAGTTTAAAAATTTAGAAAGCGTTATTGATGTGGTTAAACCAAATTTCGACCCAAGCTATCAACCTGTTACAGATCCAAACAATCCGCAACGCTTTGGCGCAAAGGATGTTTTTGATTTGAATTGGAAACAATTGTTAGATGCATATACTTGCACCGAGTGCGGAAGATGCACATCTTCTTGTCCGCAAAACATTACGGGCAAATTATTATCTCCACGTAAAATTATGATGGATACGCGCGACAGACTTGTTGAGGTTGGGAAAAATATTGACAAGAACGGTAAGTTTGTAGATGATGGAAAATCTTTACTAGGAGATTACATTACCAACCAAGAAATTTGGGCATGTAATACCTGTAACGCTTGTGTGCAAGAGTGCCCGGTAAACATAGACCCGCTTTCTATCATAATGGATCTGCGCCAGTTTTTAGTAATGGAACAAAGCGCTGCGCCAACAGAATTAAACGGCATGTTTGGTAATATAGAAAACAACGGTGCGCCTTGGCAATTTTCTCCTGCCGATAGAGCTAATTGGGTAAACGAAAACTAAAACAAGTATGATGGAACTTATAAAAATAGTTGCAATAATAGTTGGAGGGTTAATAACGGCCATTGGTTTGTTTGTGGGTTTATACCAGTATAATCGCCAACAAAAGTTTAAACGATTACAAAACTTGAGTTTTATTTGGCAAAAATTTATTAATAATGATGATTTGATGGAACTTTTTACATTACTTGATTCTGATAATAATGAAACTATAAATAATTTTCCTGCAATAACTAAATTAAAATTTTTGGCTTTACTCGAGGAAGCTGCTTTATATGCAGAAGAGTTTGAAGTAGATAAAGACCAAGCTATTTATTTGTTTCAATGGCATTTTTATTATTTGTTTAATGATATAGAAACCAAGGCATCCTTTTGGAACAATTTAGGAGGTTCAGATGAAACTGAAAAACCATATTGGTCTAAATCCAAGAAATTTTCTAAAAGCTGTAATCCTATAAATAAACCGTTTTTATGAGCGATACAATTAAAGTACATACAATGGCCGAAATGATGGCCAGCGGCGAGGTTCCTGAAATATTATTTTGGGTAGGTTGCTCGGGTAGTTTTGATGACAGAGCCAAAAAAATTACCAAAGCTATTGTTCGTATTTTAGATCATGTAAAAATTAAGTTTGCTATTTTAGGTATGGAAGAAAGCTGCACCGGCGATCCGGCTAAACGTGCCGGCAACGAATTTCTTTTTCAAATGCAGGCCATGCAAAACATTACTACGCTTAATAATTACAACGTTAAAAAAATTGTAACCGGTTGTCCGCATTGCTTTAATACCATTAAAAACGAATACCCGCAATTAGGTGGACAATACGAAGTAATACATCATACCCAACTAATACAGGAGCTTATTAATAGCGGGAAATTAAAAGTACAAGGGGGAGAATTTAAAGGAAAGAAAATTGTGTTTCACGACCCATGTTATTTAGGACGGGCTAACGATGTGTACGAAGCACCGCGCGATGTAATAAAAAGTTTAGATGTTGATCTTACAGAAATGAAACGCAGCAAAGCCAAAGGTTTATGTTGTGGTGCTGGTGGTGCGCAAATGTTTAAAGAAGCCGAAAAAGGCAACAAAGAAGTAAATGTAGAACGCACCGAAGAAGCCCTATCAAAAAACCCGGATGTTATTGCGGTTGGTTGCCCGTTTTGCAATACCATGATGACGGATGGCGTAAAACACTTTAACAAAGAAGATCAAACTAAAGTGCTTGATGTAGCTGAGTTAATTGTAAAAGCTAACAATCTTTAAGTTTTATAAATTCTAAAATATGGGCGTTCCGCTTGGTTTATTCATTCGTTTTTATTGTTTGAAAATAGAATTCATCAATGCTAAAAGAGCATTTCAAGCGGCGTGCTTTTCACTTCAATCTTTGCCGATTACAGCAAAGGATTTTCGTTGCAATCCCTAACGCAAATCAACTCCTTCTTAATACTGAACTTGTTTCAGTATCTGTATCAATTTTTAAAATCTTTCGTGAAAATCTACTTCTTTAATTTAAAAAATCGCTCACCACAGCTTCGGCTTCTTTAAAAGCAAGCTCTAAATGTTCGTTTAAAATAAAGCAATCAAAAAGTTTGGCTGTTTGTATTTCTTTTTCGGCTTTTTCTAAACGTAGCCTAATACTTTCCGGACTATCCGTCTGCCGCGAGTTTAAACGCTCTTCTAAAATTTTTATAGATGGCGGCATTACAAAAACAGCTAAAGCTTGGTAACCAAATTGGTGTTTTAAGTTTAAGCCACCCTGCACATCAATATCAAAAATAACGTGCTTGCCGGTTTTCCAAATGCGTTCAACCTCACTGCGTAAAGTGCCGTAATGTGTGCCGGCATACACTTCTTCCCACTCTAAAAACTCATTGTTATTTATTTTTTGGTGGAATTCTTCAATGCTTAGGTAATGGTAATCTTTTCCATTTTGTTCAACGCCACGTTGTGGCCTGCTGGTAGCGGAGATAGAAAATTGTAATTTATCAGCCATAAC
Organism: Bacteroidia bacterium; assembly: GCA_038206945.1. Lineage (GTDB taxonomy): Bacteria > Bacteroidota > Bacteroidia > B-17B0 > Aurantibacillaceae > PALSA-968. The sequence goes on from JBBRAG010000005.1 coordinate 99,049, forward strand.
CGATAGCAAATGCCTAACAATGGTGGTTTTACCCGAGCCCGATGGGGCAGAAAATATAATGAGTTTTCCGGCTTGCATGTGCAAAGATATAGTAAAATTTGTATCCTGTACATTGTGCATTTTATACTGTACAACGTACATTTGTATAATGAATGCCGAATTAGACCATATAACAGCCTACTGCACCCATCATAGCGATAGCGAAGACGATCTATTAAAAGAATTAAATCGGCAAACGCATTTAAAAACCATGAAGCCTAATATGCTTAGCGGGCATTTACAAGGTGGTTTTTTGTCGCTTATTTCTCAACTTATAAAACCAAGCTATATTTTAGAAATAGGTACATTTACTGGCTATTCTGCATTATGTTTGGCAAAAGGTTTAACCGAAGCAGGCAAATTAATTACCTTAGATGCCAACGCGGAAACATCTATCATTGCTAAAGATTTTTTTAATAGTTCGGCATACAAAAATAAAATAGAATTTATAGAAGGCGATGCCACAAAAAGTATTTCTACGTTGCCAAACGAAATTGATTTGGTATTTATAGATGCTGATAAAAAGAACTATGCCCTGTATTACGATTTGGTTTTTGATAAGCTAAAAAGTGGAGGCTTAATTTTAGTCGATAATGTTTTATGGAAAGGGAAAGTGCTCGACTTAGAAACTAATAACGATAAAGATACCCTAATTATGCAAGCCTTTAACGAAAAAGTGGTCAAAGATGTACGAGTAGAAAAGGTAATGTTGCCTTTAAGGGATGGCATAACTTTAATTAGAAAAAAATAAATGCGTATTTATTTTATCATATTGTTATTTGTAGGATGCACCAACACATCTTTTATTCAAGATGATGGAAGCAGCGCTATGGTATGGCAAAAAAATCGTATGCTAACCTGGAATGATTATCAAGGCAAACCACAACATCGTTTTGCTGCGGCTTCAACCGTTTACAGTATGTACAGGTTTATTTCTACCGATAGTATTGGGAATATAATAGCCACTGTACAAGCTTTATTCTATCCAAAAGATTCTTGGAAAGGAAGGTATATAGATGATGCTTTGCTGGCGCACGAACAAAAACATTATGATATTGTAGAATTGTATGCGCGTAAATTAAGAAAGCAGCTTACACAAATTAAAGTGAAGAATGAAGAAGATGCACGCCAAAAATTAGAAGATTTACATAAAACAATCGATGATGAAATGGATGCTTACCAGGATAAATATGACAAAGAAAGCCATTATTCTATGGCGCATGATGAGCAACAGGCATGGATTAAAAAAATTGATGATGCCATCGAAGTCTTATCTGATTATAAAAGTACAGAGGTTAAATTAAAGACACTTAACTAACTTTTTAAATTAAATAGGCATATAAAGTTGTGAAATAAAAATGTTTTATGTTTAATAATAAGTAGCGCTAACCAAAACGTTACATTTACATTAAGTTCAACAACAACAAGCACATTTACAACTGCACTGCAAGCATTAAATTAAATTGTATAAGGTTGTTAAATTTCAAAACCCTTATCATTAAATTGATGGGGATTTTTTTTAGATTTGCTATTCATAAATATAATATGCGAGAATTAATCTTGTTTTTTTAGTGGTTATTTTATTAGTTTCGTGCAATCAAAATAAGGCTAACAAAACCGAAGAAAATTCAATAACACAAAATGCAGTAGATAGCACAGTAAAGTGTAAAAAATTTATTGGCAAGTTTGCTATGCTTAAGCTGCCTTTTAAAATTAATGTAGGTAACTAAGATGCAGATAAAAGTGTGTGTAAAAGTCTTGACCGAGATAATGATTCTACGTTTTTTGGCGAGTATGATATAAGCGCGGGAATTTCAATTGGCATGTTGCCCGATACAGCAAACTATTACGCATTAGTTATTGGCGTTGCAGCATCTACATGGATGCCCATACTACAAGTTTATACTAAAACCGAAAAACTTATAAGTTCGGCAACAATTTCAAACAGTTGTGGTGGAGATTGTGGTACACCTGTTGGGATAGTGTAGTTATTAATTCATCGACTGATATAAAAACACCTGGTTTCAAGAATCGTTTACCTGTGATAGCCTGGGTAAAGAAACACCCGTCACTTGGAAAAGAAGTATTGATGCAAAAAAATTCTCTATTAATAAACTGGGTAAAATAGATACCTTGTTTACACGCACAATGCAAAAAAGATAATAACTCAATATAATCAAACTTTACAATGGCTTTGGTGCCGGCTTTCACATATCGTATAACATTGTGGCTACTACCCCCTATTCAGGGCTTTATGTTCATGCCAATATCGTAGTGGGAAAATAAATAAAGAAAGATAAATCTCTATTTAGAAACAATATAAATTAACCCTGTTAACATTTAGGTTTGATAGTATGACTTTCCGTGCGTAAATTTGCACTCGTTAACGTATTTTAAATTATGAGTAAAGAAAATTTCCTTAAATCAAGCTTAGGTAAAAAATTAGTAATGAGCGTAACAGGCTTATTTCTAGTAACCTTTTTAATAGTACACGTATCTCTTAACGCCTGCATTTTTGTAAATGATGGTGGGGTACTATTTAACGAAGGCGCGCATTTTATGTCGCATAACTTCTTTATCCGTGTAATGGAAATTGTGCTTTTTGCAGGCATCTTCTCCCACGCGATACAGGCTTTAATTATTACCCTTTATAACAAAAAAGCGCGCCCTATAGCGTATGCCGTAAATAACGGAAGCGCTAACAGTAAATGGTACAGCCGTTCTATGGGTGTTTTAGGTTCTTTGTTGTTAATGTTCTTCATCGTTCATTGGGCTAACTTTTGGATACCGACTAAAATTGCGGTATTTGAAGGTAAAGAGCACGATACTTTTGCACACATGAAAGAAGTTTTTGCTAACCCAATCTTTGTAGCTATTTATATGGTTGGTGTGATCTCTCTTTGTTATCACTTGCTACATGGCTTTCCATCGGCATTTCAAACACTAGGTTTAAGTAATAAAAAATACGCACCTCTTTTAAAGAATATTGGGGCTGCTTTTTCTATCATTGTTTGCACCTTGTTTGCAGCTATGCCAATAACTATGTACTTAGGAATTATTAAATAAACCTTAGCTATTATCTATTATCTAATAACTATTAACTTTTTATAAATATGGCAACTTCACCAAAATTAGACGCTAAAATCCCTAAGGGAGAGATGGACCAGAAATGGAATACCTATCGCTCAACGGTACACTTAGTTAATCCTTCCAACAAACGTAGTCTTGAGATTATTGTTGTAGGTACGGGTTTAGCAGGTGCATCGGCTGCGGCTTCTTTGGCCGAAATGGGTTATAAAGTAAAAGTATTCTGCTTTCAAGATTCTCCTCGTCGTGCGCATAGTATTGCAGCACAAGGTGGTATCAACGCGGCAAAAAATTACCAAAATGACGGCGATAGCGTTTATCGATTATTTTATGATACGGTAAAAGGGGGTGATTATCGCTCTCGCGAAGCCAACGTACATCGGTTATCAGAAGTTTCAGGTGCCATCATAGACCAATGTGTTGCGCAAGGTGTACCTTTTGCCCGCGAATACGGCGGAACTTTAAGTAACCGTTCATTTGGTGGTGTGCAGGTACAACGTACCTTTTATGCAGCCGGCCAAACCGGGCAACAATTATTATTAGGAGCTTACAGTGCCTTGCAACGCCAGGTTGGTATGGGTGCAGTAACATTACACGCCCGACACGAAATGTTAGACGTGGTAAATATTGAGGGCAAATGCCGTGGTATTATTGCCCGCGATGTAATTACCGGTAAATTAGAAAGACATTTCGGTCACGCAGTTTTAATTGCATCGGGTGGATACGGAAACGTATTTTATTTATCTACCAACGCCATGGGATGTAACGTAACTGCGGCCTGGAAAGCTCACAAAAAAGGTGCGTTTTTTGGCAACCCTTGTTACACACAAATTCACCCAACTTGTATTCCTGTTTCGGGAGATCATCAATCAAAACTGACTTTAATGTCAGAATCACTTCGTAACGATGGTCGTATTTGGGTTCCTAAAAAGAAAGATGATAACCGTAAAGCAACCGATATTGCTGAAGAAGAAAGAGATTATTATTTAGAGCGTCGTTACCCTGCGTTTGGTAACTTGGTTCCTCGCGATGTAGCTTCTCGTGCCGCTAAAGAGCGTTGCGATGCAGGTTATGGCGTAGGTTCAAGCAAACTGGCGGTGTATTTAGATTTTACCGCTAACATGATGCGTTACGGACAAATTGAAGCCAACAAAAACAACTTACACAGCCCAACTAAAGAGCAAATTCGCGAATTAGGAAGAGCTGTTATAAAAGAAAAATACGGTAACCTGTTTGATATGTACAAACAAATTACAGGCGAAGATCCGTATGAAGTGCCCATGCGCATTTACCCGGCGGTTCACTATACCATGGGTGGTCTTTGGGTTGATTATAATTTGCAAACAACCGTGCCGGGCTTATATGCTTTAGGCGAGGCTAACTTCTCAGATCATGGCGCTAACCGCTTAGGTGCATCTGCCTTAATGCAAGGTTTGGCTGATGGTTATTTCGTTATTCCTTATACTATTGGAGATTATTTATCGGAAGAAATTCGTACCAAATCTATTCCAACCGATCATGAAGCATTTGTAAAAGCGGAAGCAGAAGTTCAAGAACGCATCACTAAACTGATGACTATTAAAGGAACTAAATCGGTAGATTATTTCCACAAACAATTAGGCAAAATTATGTGGGAAAAATGCGGAATGGCGCGTAACGCAACCAGTTTAAAAGAAGCTATTGAAGAGATTAAAAAATTGCGTGAAGATTTTTGGAAAGATGTACGTGTTACGGGTGATGCAAACGAATTTAATCCTGAATTGGAAAAAGCAGGTCGTGTTGCCGATTTTTTAGAGCTTGGTGAGTTAATGTGTATGGATGCATTAAACCGTAACGAAAGTTGTGGTGGTCACTTCCGCGAAGAATATCAAACCAAAGATGGAGAAGCTTTACGCGATGATGATAATTTTGCATACGTATCTGCTTGGGAAAATAAAGGAAACAACACTTGGGAACTTCACAAAGAAGAATTGAAATTTGAGAGTATTAAATTAGCACAACGTAATTATGCGTAGTAAATAGGCAAGAGGAAATAGTTAATAGGATTTGGTAGTGGATAAAAAAAGTACATATAAAGATTTAATTGTTTGGCAAAAATCTATTGCCTTGGTTACATCGTTATACGCTATTACCAAAACGTTTCCTGCTGATGAAAAATTTGGTATTGTAAGTCAGATTAACCGCGCGGCTATTTCTGTTCCTGCAAATATTGCTGAAGGCTGGGGAAGAGAATCTTCTAAAAACTATTTGCAGTTTTTACGTATCTCAAGAGATTCTTTAATGGAGTTAGAAACATTGATGATTATCTCAAGAAATTTAAATTATATAAACGAGCAAAATTTTTTAGAAGTAAATAAACAAATTGATGAAGTGGGGAAAATTCTTCATGGATTAATAAAAAGTGTGCAACAAAAAATAGTATTAACTAAAGCGGCATAGCCTATTAACTATTCGCTATTAACTAATAACTGCATGGACGGAAATATGAATTTGACCTTAAAGGTTTGGAAACAAAAAAATAAAGCTGCAAAAGGCGCTTTAGAAACGTATCAGGTAAAAGGCATCTCTCCGGATATGTCTTTTTTAGAGATGTTTGATGTTCTTAACGAGCAGTTAATTACCGAAGCTAAAGATCCTATTGCATTTGACCATGATTGCCGTGAAGGTATTTGTGGTATGTGCAGTATGTATATTAATGGTCGCCCACACGGGCCCGTTAAAGGTGTTACAACTTGCCAATTGCATATGCGTAGCTTTAAAGATGGAGATACCATTGTGGTAGAACCTTGGCGCAGCGCTGCATTTCCGGTTGTAAAAGATTTAGCGGTTGATAGAAGTGCTTTTGATAGAGTTATTGCAGCAGGTGGTTTTGTATCTGTAAATACAGGCAACGCAAAAGACGCCAACAATATTTTAATCAATAAAGATGATGCCGATGATGCATTTAACGCAGCGGCTTGCATTGGTTGTGGCGCTTGCGTAGCAACTTGCAAAAATGGTTCGGCCATGTTATTTGTATCGGCAAAAGTTTCTCAGTTGGCTTTGTTACCTCAAGGTCAAATTGAAAAAGAAGCGCGTGTACTTAGTATGGTTGGTCAGATGGATGACGAAGGCTTTGGTGCTTGCAGCGTTACCGGTGCTTGCGAAGTGGAATGCCCTAAAGGAATTTCATTAGAAAACATTGCACGCATGAACAGAGAATATATTGGAGCAAACGTTACTAAAAAATAAAAAAGCATCTCTAAAATAAAAAGCCGTAGGAAATAAATCTTACGGCTTTTTTTATGGATATTAAATTTATTACGGACAAGAAAAACTTCCGTTTAATGTATACGTTGGCGAGGTGCAAATAACGTTATTAAATACAACTTTATTTTTACCGCTAACTACTGATATGATAATGCTACCGCTTGAGGCATTATTACCTCCTACAGCAACTAAGGCTTGAGATGAAGTTGGTGCGTTGCTTACTACGTTATAAGTGCCGGCAGTAGCCGCAGGAAAGCTAACATGTAACTGCCCAACTTGGGTAGGGATATTAGTATTGCCATACATAGAATTAGTACCGCAAGATGAGCTGGTTACGCTTGCACTTAAAGGCCCTGATGACGTGGTAAGGGTAACGCTGTTAACGACTGTACTACCGGTGGTTGATGTTGTTGAACCTGTAGTACTACCTGTAGTTGAGGTGGTGCTACCCGTAGTAGAGGTTGTTGTTGTGGTTGGTGGGGTTGTAGTGGTAGAACTTTTTTTACAGGCAAAGCCTATTAATATAACAACTACTAAAACGGTTGAAAATGCAAATATTTTTTTCATAAAAGGTTTTTATTTGGTTTATTCAAATGTAGTAAAAAAAATAAAGTAAACTTATTTTAATTATTTGCGTTAGGGATTGTAGCGAAAATCATTTTATTGAAATGCTTTTTCAGCATTCTGCAAAACAATTTAAAAAACTAAAACGATGAGCTAAATCAATAAAATATTGCAGCGTAAAGCCCGACGGCGTGCTTCGACAGGCTAAGCATGGCACGCCGTAACGCCCAAAGCCTCACCCCAACCCCTCTCCACAAAAGAGGGATTATATTATTTTTCTTTTTTATACAAGTCAGCTATATAAGCCAGACTATCTTTTACAGGAATAAATTTGTAATTTAATTCAGTGCAAACTTTAGAGTTAGTATAGTAGGTCTTTTTTTGTGCCGACTGAATAACGCTTTTAGTAATGACAAATCTTTTTTTAGAAAATAATTGGGCAAAGGAAGAAATGACCCAGCCAGCATTTAAAAGTAATTTGCCCGCTTTGATCTTGCTGATTGGTTTATGAAAATTTTGTTGAAGCTGGTGTGTAACTTCTTTAAACGAACAATTTTCTGAATTTAAAATGTATCGTTGCCCGAATTTATTTTCATCCATCAACCTAATCATGCAGGCGGCTACATCGCGCACATCCACATAGCCTGTAACGCCTTCGGTATAAACGGGCAGCCCGTTATAACAGCGGGTAATAAGTTGTGAGCTGCTTTGGTCCCAACAACCGGCGCCTAAAATAATAGATGGATTTACTACCAATACATTTATGCCTTCGGCAGCACCGCGCCACGCTTCAAACTCGCCGCGGTATTTTGTTATAGCATAAGATGAGTTTCCGGAAGCTGTTTTCCAGACAGAAAATTCATCTATGTATTTTTTATTTGCTTCTACCTGTAAAGTTGCGACAGAGCTTACGTGACAAAATCTTTTTATACCTTTTTCAAGGCAGGTATTAATAATATGCTCGGTTCCTTCGGCATTAATAGCATATAATTTTTTGCTGTCGTTTTCATCAAAAGAAACTAAGCCTGCGCAATGATAAACTTCAGTTACATCGGTAAAAGGTTCTTGAAGGGAAAAATAATCGGTAACATCTGCTTGATGCCATTCTATCTGCGAAAAATATTTTTCTACCTCAGTTGTATAATAAGAAAGTATTTGTTTTGTATTTTCTATTTTAGATTTGGTATGATAAAGAGCACGCACTTTTTTATTTTGCATAAGCAAGGCTGCCGTAAGATGGCTGCCTAATAAGCCTGTTGCGCCGGTTACTAAAATCACAGATTAAAATTTACTAAGAATAACAAAGTTAAGCAAGCTATCGATGTAAACAAGCCAACTATAAAACCTAAATAGACTTGCTTTGGGGTATGTTCGTTTAAATATAAACGTGAAAAACCTATGAGGCCTGCAAGTAGCAGGCAAATGCAAACAGGTGTAATGTCTCCGCTACCGGAAACGAATTGGTAAAAATAAATAACGCTAAAACAACCTGCAATTCCGGATGTATGCGCGCTTACCTTGCTGAAAAAATTTATAATAAAATCTATAGAAATAACTACTAAAGAAACGATGATAAGCTGTTTAAAAAAATAAGGAATGGAAAGATCGTGCAGAATATAAATTAAACCTATATATAAAGTTATGGTAGAGGCGTAAGGCATAAAACGCTCGTTAGCTTGCCTGGCGTGAATACTTTTTATATATCCAAGTTTTTTTAAAAGAAGCATATTTAGCAAGGGTAATATCACGGAAAAAATTACCACTGCCGCCATTAAAAAAATTTTTTTAACCGGACTGACAAAAAAGGCAAAATAATTATTGGTAAATAAAAAATACGCTATTAAATACGTTAACATAAACATAGGATGAAAAAGATAGGATACTATGTTAGCTAATTTCTTCATGAAATTTATTTTTAAAGATATAAAAATAAGCGGTTATTATAAGGCCACCTACAAAAGGAATACCCGCATAAAATTTTAACTCTACATGGCCAAAAAACTCGCAGCACATCCAAAAAGCATTGGCCATTATCCAAAAACATATAGCCATGTTAATGTAAACTTCGTTAGTTTTTTGAGTTATGTGTGTAATTAAAAAGGCTACAAATACCGTTGGAAATATCATGATAATGCCAAGCAATTTCCATTCAAGCATCCAACAAGTATCTTTAAGCAGCCAAAGTGGTATGTGCAGGTTTTCTATTTTACGTATAGAATATTTGTCCTGCATTTATTTATTTAAAAAAATATCGGCCATGGTAAATAAAGAGAAAACAAGGCTGCCAATACCGTTAACGGTTCCAAAAGCTAAGTTAACCCTGCTAAGGTCGTTGGGCTTAACCAGACGATGTTGATAGATCAATAAACTTATAAAACAAGTTGTGCCTATCCAATATAAAAAACTAAAGTGCCCATAAATACCAACTGAAATAAGGAGCAGCGCGGTAACTACATGTATAATTTCTGAAAATTTTAAAGCCCGTTTAATGCCCAGCCATGCCGGAATAGAATATAGATGATGGGCTTTATCAAACTCAGCATCGGGCAACGCATAAATAATATCAAAACCGCCACTCCAGGTAAAAACCACAAATGATAACATAATAGGTAGTAAACTAAACGCGCCCGTTACAGTAAGATAAGCACCAATAGGAGCCAGGCTTAAACCAACGCCTAAAATTAAATGACATAAGGGTGTAAAACGTTTCGTATAACTATAGCCTAAAATAACAGCTAGCGCAACCGGCGATAAATAAAAACATATATCATTAATAAACCAAGTTGTAATTATAAAAGCCGCGGCAGATATAACAGTTAATGCTAATGCAGAGGAAGGATTTATAATGCCTGCCGGCACTTCTCTGTTTTTTGTACGTGGGTTTAAGGCATCAAACTTCCTATCTATATACCTGTTAAATGCCATGGCTGCGCTCCGGGCAAATATCATGCAGAAGATCATATAGACAAAAATTTTGCTGTTAAAATAATGTTCGTGCTTATAAGCCAACAAAAAACCTATCATAGCAAACGGCATAGCAAATACGGTATGGCTAAACTTTACAAGCGACAAGTATTGATTTATTTTTTTTAGCATGATCTTAATCTTTAAAAATAAAAATAATGGTAATTAAATAAATAATGGGTACAGAACTGAGTAATAAAGCTATTATAGCAGGATGATACCATTTAATTTCTAACATATATTGCATACGCCTAAAAATGACAAATACAGAGCATATTATACCTGCGATTGCACAGAACATACCCCATTTTAGTAATGAAATTGAAACAATTGATAAAGCCGCCAACACACTAAAAATTACCGCGAAATAGGTTAGCACTTTTCCTAAGCTCATTTTACTTAACGACTAAAATGGATGATGTAATCACAGGTATTGCGCTAATTACCCCTACTTCATTAATGTTTTGCAAATAAACATCTTGCATGTTATTAATTAACTCAGGCGAAAAAGGCATTTGTACTTTGATATAATTATCGGTAAAACCGTTTATGAATCCATTTTTATTTTCCGCCTCAAATAAAGTTTTACGCGTACTGCCAATGTGTTGTGTATAAAATTTACGTTGTTTTTTTGTGGATAATATACGAAGCATTTTATTGCGTTCTTTTCTTTCAACTATCGGCACCACACCTATAAGTTCTATCGCATATGTATTTGGCCTTTCGGAATAAGTGAATACATGCAGGTAAGAAATATCCAAGGCGTTAATAAAATTATACGTTTCTAAAAAATCGGCATCTGTTTCGCCCGGGAAGCCAACAATAACATCAACACCAATACACGCATGCGGCATAACTTGTTTAATACGCGCAACACGTTCTACGTAAAGCTCGCGCATGTAACGCCGGCGCATTAATTTTAAAATAGTATTGCTGCCACTTTGTAAGGGAATGTGAAAATGTGGGACAAATCTTTTAGATTGTGCCACAAAATCTATCACTTCATCTTTTAATAAATTTGGTTCGATAGATGAAATGCGGAAACGTTCCACACCTTCTACATTATCCAAAGCTTGGATGAGCTCTAAAAATGTTTCTTGCTTTTTTTCAGTGTTGGATGTTTGTGTGAAACCAAAATCGCCAATGTTTACACCTGTAAGTACAATTTCTTTTATGCCTTGTGCGGCAATTTCTTTTGCTTGTGCAACAACGTTTTCAATACTATCACTACGACTTTTACCGCGTGCTAAGGGAATGGTGCAATAAGAGCAGGTATAATCACAACCATCCTGCACTTTTAAAAACGAACGTGTTCTATCTCCTGCAGAGTAAGAAGATATAAAGGTATCTGCTTCATCTATTTCGCAACTGTGCACTTCGGCGTTTTCTTTTTTAGAAAGATTATTTACGTAATGCGGAAGGTTAAATTTTTCTTTGGCTCCTAATACTAAATCCACGCCGGCAATTTGCCCAATCTCATTGGCTTTTAATTGGGCGTAACAGCCAATAACGGCTACGATAGCTTGTGGCGAAAGTTTTTTTATATTACGTATAAGTTGCTTGCATTCTTTATCTGCATTTTCAGTAACAGAACATGTATTAAGTACATAAACATCTGCTTCATCTTCAAAGTTAACTTTAGTATAACCGGTATTTTCAAATTTACGGGCAATGGTAGATGTTTCGGCAAAATTTAATTTGCAGCCTAAGGTATGAAAAGCTACTTTTTTGCCGTTTAAAATCATGCTGCAAAAGTATTAAATCTTTCGCACTTTATGAGATTAATGCGTTAGGGATTGATAATGAAAACCTTTTGTAAAATGCTTTTTCCGCATTCTGCGAAGCAATTAAAAAAACTAAAACAATGTGTTAAATCGCAAAAGTTTTGCTTATAAAGCCCGACGACGCATTTTGATGCTTGGCGTTGGAACGCCAAATAAATAAGATTTTAATTTCTATTAAATTTCGCTGATTAGTGTTTTCATTATTAGTGTCATCTTTGGCTCTTGTGTAGCGGCCACACGTTGCACATCTTCGTGCGTAGTTTTTTCTATTTTGCCGGGTACTCCTAAATCGGTACAAATACTTATGGCAAAGCAAGGTAAGCCCATGTGGCGGGCAACAATTACCTCGGGCACGGTGCTCATACCAACGGCATCGCCGCCAATATTAAATATGTAGCCGTATTCAGCAGGCGTTTCTAAGGTTGGGCCGGTTAAGCCAACATACACACCTTCAGATACTTTTATGTTGTTTCTTTTTGCAATATCCTGCGCTTTTTTAATTAAGCCTTTATCATACGCTTCGCTCATTTCAGGGAAACGAGTACCTAATTCGTTAATATTTTGGCCAATTAATGGGTTTGGAAAAAGGTTTATGTGGTCGTTAATGATCATGATCTCGCCTATTTCGAACGATCGGTTAACGCCGCCGCTTGCATTAGATAAAAACAGGGTTTTAATACCCAAAAATTTCATTACACGTACAGGGAAGGTTACTTCCTGCATAGTATACCCTTCATAGTAATGAAAACGACCTTGCATGGCCACAATTTTTTTGCCGCCAAGGGTGCCAAAAATTAATTTTCCACCGTGGCCTTCTACAGTGCTTAATGGAAAGTTTGGAACGTCTTCGTAGGAGAGGGTGTATTCTACATTAATTTCTTTTACCAAGCCGCCAAGGCCTGTGCCAAGTATAATGCCTACTTCTGGAACAAAATTATTTGTTAGGTTAAGAATATTTGCTGTGGTGTATTTTATTTGCTCTAACATATTTTATAATTTGTTGGTTAAATTCTTCTGTTTTGGTTTTAAAGTCTATTTCAATTGGGAGCACAAAAATAGAAACCTCTTTCAATTCATCAACAAAAGAAATTAACCGTGTGGCATCTTTTTCCGTAGTTATGAGCAATTTATTTTCATTTTCTATCAAATCATAAGCTTGTTTTATTTGAGCAACATCATCTTTTGTAAAGTGATGATGGTCGGGGAAATCTTTGTGTATAACCCCTTCAGCGTATTCCTTTACATAGGTAAGCATAGGTTTTGGGTTTGCAATGCCGGTTACTAAAAGCACATTGCATTTAAAAAGTTGCATAGGAATGTTAATGGTTTCTTTTTTATCGAATATATTATATGGGTGTCCGTATTTTAAATAAGAGAAAAATAAATTTTGGTACGGGCGCACATTTACCTCTTTCGTAATGCCACGTAAATCGATAGGCGTAGCATGTTCCGGTGTTTTGGTAACAATTACCATATCGGCGCGTAAGTAACCTTTCTTGCTTTCGCGCAACCTTCCTGCTGGAATCAATTCGTCATTCGTGAATAAATTATCGTATTCTGTCAATAAAATATTTAAGCCGCATTTTATTTTACGATGCTGAAAAGCGTCATCCAACAAAATAACATCTATCTCTTTTTTAGCGAGAATTTTTTTTACTCCTTTTACACGATTTTCATCTACTGCAACTAAAGCATTTGGATATTTTTGTTTTATCTGCAAAGGCTCATCGCCGCACTGATCAGGGTTTGTATCAGTATCTACCACAAAAAATCCTGATGTTTTTCTTTTATAACCTCTGCTTAAAGTTGCCGAGTTAAACTCTTTTTGCAATAGTTTTAAAAGATATTCGGTATGCGGTGTTTTACCCGCGCCGCCCGCAATAAGGTTTCCCACGCAAATGGTTTTAACTTGGTCAAAAGAGGTTTGTTTAAATATTTTAGTGTCATATAAAGTATTTCGCAGCCAGGTAACCGCGCCGTAAATAAGCGAAAAAGGCCAAAGCAGTATACGCAGTAAATCTTTCAAAATAAATATTCTATAAACATAAAAAATATTTTTATTTTTAAGGGATTTTATATAAATAATTTAATGGAAAACGAAAACAACAAAATACCAAGCGTGGAAGAAATTGCGGCTAAATTACGTGAAGAAGAGGAAGGTGAAATAACCTCGGCCAAGGCAGGTAAAAAATCTGCCAAGGAGGAAGCTGCTGTTAAGCAATTGATAGAGCTATTGGGTTCGCATAACAGCGAGCATAAAGATGCAGGTTTGGAACTGCTTAAAAACGAAAAAAGCATCGATTTTCTATTAGAGGCCATTGCTGAAACCGAACAAAAAAATCATAAAGCCACGCTTATTGCTGCTTGTTGGGAAAGTGGTTTGGATTTTAAAGGCCATGAATTGGTTTTTGCCGAATTAGCTTTAGATGCCGATCTTTTCATATCCCTGGAAGCTATTACAGTTTTGGATACTATTGACAATATGGAAGTAAGTGCTATGAAAGAAATATTGAAAAAGTTGAATGAAAAAAATATAACAAAACATCCTAATGAACCTATGTTAAGCGACTTAAAACTCAGTTTGGAAGAAAAAACAAGCGAAACTCCTTAACATAGAATAATTACTATAAATTTGCCTTTTTAGAAATGAATATTTAAAATTATAATAGCATGTCCGGAGCCGTATTAACAGAAAATAAAACAGGAATGAACTTTCATCTTTCCGAGAACCAACTAATGATAGCGGATATGATCCGCAAATTTGGTAAAGAACATATTACTCCAAAAATGATGGAGTGGGATGAGTCGCAAGAATTTCCCGTGCAGGTATTTAAAAAATTAGGCGAACTTGGTTTAATGGGTGTTGTTGTACCTACCGAATATGGCGGATCTGGTTTTGGTTATCTTGAGTATGTAACCGCGCTGATAGAGGTTTCTAAAATTTGTGGTTCTATAGGTTTATCTATGGCGGCACATAACTCACTTTGCACCAACCATATTTTAATGTTTGGTAATGAAGAGCAAAAGAAAAAATACCTTCCAAAATTAGCTACAGCCGAGTGGATTGGCGCTTGGGGCTTAACCGAAACAGGTACAGGCTCTGATGCCGGCGGAATGAACACGGTGGCTGTAAAAGACGGCGATCATTTTATTATTAACGGAAGCAAGAATTTTATTACTCATGCCATTACAGGAAATGTGGCCGTAGTTATCGTTCGTACCGGCGAAAAAGGCGATAGTCATGGTATGACAGCTTTTGTGATTGAAAAAGGAACCCCTGGCTTTAAACCGGGCAAAAAAGAAAATAAATTAGGCATGCGTGCCAGCGAAACGGCGGAACTTATTTTTACCGATTGTAAAATACATAAAGATCAAATGCTTGGCAAAGAAGGCGATGGTTTTGTACAAGCTATGAAAGTATTAGATGGAGGAAGAATTTCTATAGCGGCTTTATCTTGCGGCATTGCACGTGGCGCTTTTGAAGCCGCGCTTAAATATAGTAAAGAACGCGAACAATTTGGAAAAGCTATTTCACAATTTCAGGGTATTGCCTTTAAATTAGCAGATATGGCTACTGATATAGAAGTATCTGAGTTGCTTACGTATCGCGCAGCAGAGATGAAACAACGCGGCGAAAAAGTAACCAAAGAAAGCGCTTACGCAAAATATTATGCTTCTGAAGCATCGGTACGTGTATCTACAGAGGGCGTGCAGATATTTGGCGGCTATGGTTATACAAAAGATTTTCCTGCAGAAAAATATTACCGCGACAGTAAACTTTGTGCCATTGGTGAAGGTACCAGCGAAATTCAAAAGCTGGTTATTGCCAGAGAATTATTGAAGTAGTTTAAAAATTTTACCAAACTAAAAACCCGATTCTTTATAAGGATTGGGTTTTTTATTATTCTGTAATTTAGGTTAATCCTTCTCGTTATACTCTTTTTCTTTTGGCGCTATTTTACCAAGTATTTTAAATTCGGTACGGCGGTTGGCTGCTCTACCTTCTTTGGTTTTATTATCTGCTATAGGTTGGGTTTCTCCGTATCCGTGGGCTTGTAAACGTTCTGCGGCAATGCCTTTTTCCTGCAAATATTTAACAACACCTTCCGCACGTTTTTTAGAAAGACTATTATTATACGCATCACTAGCCTCATCGTCTGTATGCGAACTTATCTCTACGATCACATCGGGGTTTTCAGTTAAAAAAGTAAGTAGTGTTGTATCTATATCTTTTTTAGATTCCAATGTTAGTTCAAACCTATCGGTTGCATAATGTACATTAGTTAGCACAAATGGTTTTTCACTAATTTCTTTTAGTGCAATTGTGCTTTGTGGTAATGCTTGTGATGTTGTAATTCCCTTAGTTGTAAAGGCATTAGCGGTATTTAAAAATTTATCTTTTTCATACACCAGTTTATAATCGTTGCCTGCTTCTACGGTTGTGTAATATTTTCCTTCGGCATCCGTTTCAACCGATTTAATAAAGATAGGATCGGCATCGCCCGTTTTGGTGTATAAAGAAACTTTGGTGTTTTTTAACGGCTTACCTTTTTCATCAGTAACTAAACCTTCTACGTTTAATTTTAAGTATTGAAGTTTTTTAAAGGCGTAAATATCATCGCAGCAAGTCGCACTTTTTTTAGGTGCCACACCACCTTTTCTATTAGAAACAAAAAAACCTTCTTCCTTGTTTTTTCCTTCTACATAATAAATATCATCGTTAGTTGAATTGATGGGTGCGCCAATATTCTCAGGTTCCGAATATCGTTTCATTTCGCCTTTGGCCTTAAAAATATCTAAACCACCTAAACCAGGCCAACCGTTAGAACTAAAAAATAAGGTGCGGTTATTGCCATCATAATAAGGTGTCATCTCATCGCCGGTGGTGTTTATTTTACTTCCGGCGTTTTTAGGCAAACTATACTTTTTCTTTTTAAAATCATAAATAATGTACCAGATATCTAAGCCGCCACGTCCGCCCGGCCTATCGCTCATAAAATAGATTACCTCATTTTGTTTAACCGATTCTATAGAGGCTGCAGGTTGTGTAGACGTATATTTGGGGTTATTTATGGTAGCATCTAAAGCTGTGGGTTCGCTCCAGTTTCCATCATCTTGTTTGGTAGAAAGATAGATAGCGCAGATCATTTTATTTTTCCAGTTTGGTTTACAGCGGGTAAAGTATAAACGCTTGCCATCTGCCGAAAAAGTGGCGTTGGTATTATTAAAGCCTTCTTTGTTAAGATCAGCATCATACTCACCGTTAAAGGTCCATTTGCCATTAACTTTTTTAGCGGTATAGAATTTTTTATAGGCTCCTACAGCTGTGTCTTCTTTTGACTGAACGGTATAAACTTTTTTATCAGTACGAACAGATGAATAAAGCAAAGTATTTGTATCTAGCATTAAAGGAGAATGTTCTACATGTATTTTATTGATAGTACTGTCTAAATGAGTAACACTTACTTTATTTAACTGTTTGGTAAACGCAATGGCAGAATCGCAACCGGTAATTTCGGCTTTCATGTGCTTTTTTAGATCAGCTGTTTCTTTGCTTCTGCCGGCTTGTTTTTTAAATTTGGCAAATTGTTCTTTAGCTTTATCGCAATTACCATTCATTTTAAGCATTAAGCCATAATAATACAAAGCCATGCTGTTATCCGGATTTATCTTATAGGCGTTGTCATACCACTCTTGCGCGCTTACATAATCTCTGTTTATACGATAAGTTTCTGCCAGTTTATAAGCACCTTTAGCGTTATTAGGCTTTAATTTTGTGTATTGTGTATAATATTCTTCTGCCGCGTGATAATCGCCCTGCGTTATAGCCCCGTTACCCAAACGTTTTGCCTGCCCGGCTTTTAGGTTTTTAATTTCAATGGTATCTTGTGCCTGGATGCTAAATCCAAGTATCAAAAATAAAAGACTTAGAATATGTATTTGCTTAATATCTATCACAAGGAATTTGAATTTTTGTTAGACGCGTACTCAACCCGGTATAAATAAAAGACAGTTCTATCGCGCCACGGTAGCTGCTGGCGGTTTTTAGGTGAGAAATATTAACATCGTAACTTACACCTCCATAATAATTTTTATAGTTAGCGCCAATCACACCAAAAAAAGCATCGGTTAAATTGGCAAACCCTTTGCGGGCATAAACCCCAACAAATACGGCTTTTTTAATAGAATAATTATCGCCCAGCGAATAGAAAAAACGAGAACCAAACAAAAATTCAGATGCTTTTTCAGTACCCATCATACATAACGAAGGTTGCACCGTTAGCTTAGGCAATGCATACCAGGTAACACCTAAAGATAAAATTTCGCGTGCCTGTAACTTATTACTGAAAGATAAAAAAGTTTCTCTTGGCGCGTTTACATGGTACATGGCGAAGGATGAAAACAGGTGGAGCTTTGTGGTTAATTTTCTATCATACCCAACGCCCCAGTTCAAATCAAAATAACTGAGGTTATATTTTAAATTAGTTTCTCCGTTAGGAAGCGTGCCGTTAAATTGGCCGGTGCCCCAATCTAACTGATCGGGAAAAGTTTCGTTATTGTTGATGCCTTTAATAGTATAACCCGGTTGTATGCCAATATGAAATGTATTCTTGCCAAAAACTTTATGATAAGCTAAGGATGCTTGAAATTTGTTTACTTGTAAATTGCCGCCAGATTTATCGTTAATAATTAATAATCCGGCAGAAATTTTTTCGTTATGAAGGTAAAAGTTTTTATCACCACCAATAGATTCGGTTGTGTAGGGTTTTGAAACTTCTTTCCACTGACTTCTAAAATTACCTATAATGCGGTAATCTCCATCGTAATTACCTGTATTAGAAGGAGAAATAGTTAAAGGCGTAGAAAAATATTGCGAAAAATGAATATCCTGTGCAAAGCTAATTTGCAGCGAGATAATTGTTGTAAGGATTATTAAATAACGTTGTTTCAGAAAACTAAGTTTAATCGGATAAAGATAAAAAAATATATTAATCTTTCACGCGGCTAAAACGCAATGTTTTTAGCATCCAATCTGGCAAGGCC
Organism: Bacteroidia bacterium; assembly: GCA_038206945.1. Taxonomy (GTDB): domain Bacteria; phylum Bacteroidota; class Bacteroidia; order B-17B0; family Aurantibacillaceae; genus PALSA-968. Next base: position 117,780 of record JBBRAG010000005.1, read on the forward strand.
TTTTCAGGGTTTCGTTTACGCAGATCTAAATACCAACCTAATTTTTTAAAGATTGGTATTTTAAATGTTTCAACAAACTCTATCAGCGCACCGTCCGGATCTTCAATATAACTAAAGTGTCCGGCAGCATCGCCCATTTCAAAAGTAGTACCGCTATCAACGGTAAATGGATGCCCGACTTGAGCACATTTTTCTCGCAAATCGTTCATATTTTTTATATCGAAACATAAATGAATAAAGCCAAGGTCTCCCCAAAAACGGTTTTCAAAAATTTTGCGTGGTGTTTTGTTGTACACTTTAATCAATTCAATAAAACTAGTACCCAGCATTTTAGAAAAACTACCTTGGCGAGGTTTGCTGTGCGTTAGTAAAACTCGGCGACATTTATTTGTTCCCGCCGGCAAATTTTTTAAATCATCAAAGGTTTGTTCTTTATCAAATAAAACTTTATCGTATCCTAAAATATCGGCATAAAATTTCATTGATTTTTCCATGTCCATAACGCCCAATACCGCGCCAATTGGCCCGCCAGTTGCCTGATAACTCTTACCAAACATTTCAGTGCTTTCTATCACTTCAAACATATTTCCATATAAATCTTTTATATAAAAATGTTTCTGTTTGATGGGGTTTTGCGCTATTGTGCTTAAAACAGTAAGTCCTTTTTTGTTAAAGAATGCAAAACTTTCTTCTATGTTTTGAGTTTTAATTTTACCGATTAAAATACCTAAATCGCCTAACTCAATGTTAAAAATGCAAGGTTGCGGCGTGCGACTTGTGTATTGCCAAATCTCTAATCCACCACCGCCTTTGCCACTAATAGCAAGAATAGCATGGCGCTGATGCGGTTTTTGTCCGGTGTACGGCAGCATTAAATTGGCCTCTGATGCTTCATCTAAAATTGGAATATCTATACCTAAATTTTGACGGTACCATTTAAAACCTTCGTGAACGTTAGGAACACCTACGCCCAATTGCTGTATACCCGATATGATGTATGCCATAATTTTGTAATTTGGCGTAAAATTAAACCAAAATTTATATGTCAAAAATTGTTCTTAGGCTTTTTATCGTAATGTTATTTGTATTTAGTAAAAGCATTACCGCGCAAAACATTTCTATGTTTGAACAAGAGCATACCCAACTTTTAAGTGATTATGTTATGTTTATAGATTCGATTGAAAAAAAACAACCTTTTGGAAGTTATTTTCAAATACATAAACGGAAGCATATTTCTTTTGTGGAGTTTAAAGGCGATAAATTGATCTATAGAATTTCTAAAAAAGTAAATGTTTATAAAAACGGTGCGCGATATGAAAAAATAGATTGGATGATTCGTTATCCTAATAAACATTGGTTTCATAAAATATATGAAATTAAACAGGTAGGGCATGATTATAGATTTATTGAACAAACTACTTATGAGTTTGGTAAAAAATTAAAGCCCACAAAAATAGTTACAAGCATAGATGATAATTATGTGCGTGTAAAAATACTAAGACCGGCTAATAAAAAAGTTGCTTATTTATATGTTAAACCAGGAAGTAGCTTGCCTGCCACGCACCAGTAATTTTTATTGTTTGATGCAAAAAACCTTGTTGCCGTAAAAGCCAACCAAGTAAGGTTTTTCATTATTTATCAGTATACAGGTCTCCGGTAATTTACTAAGTTTTATTTCTGTATCAATTATTTTATTTTGAAAAGGATCTGATAAAAATAATTTATTACTACTGGTTTCAAGTGAAGCATACACATGCTTTTCTTTACAAATCAATGGCTTCATTTTTTTCTCCATTTGAATGTTTATCTTTATTTCATAAAGTTTCTTGCCAAAAAAATCAAATACATCAATCTTCTCTTCTGTCACACAAAGCAATAAAGGGTTGATGGCATTTTGCAGTGTATCTATAAAAGCGTATTGAATGTTACTTTCTTCGGGGATGGAAATTTGTTGCACCTTATTATCTAACGAAATTTTATATAATTTTTTATCAACGTTATTGATATAACATATATAAGTGCTTTCTAAATTTTTACCTTCTTCTATATAAATAGATCGATTACCCTTGGCAATTTTAGAACTTATTTTAACACGGTTTTCTCCTTTTCGATTAACTATATCTATATTACCAAAGGTATCTGTCAATATAAAATAATCTTTTTGCTGAAGCACAATGCGTATTACTTTACCTGCATTTTTAACAGGGTTAAAATCTACTAATTGCTTGCCGTTTATAGCGTAACAAACAGTTGTGTTGTTTTTTAATGGTATCCATAAACGATAGTTTTGGTTATTTTCGTAATCAAATAAAGTTAACGCGCCTGCTGCTGCAATGTTTAATTTTACCGGAAAGCCGCTAACATTATTGCCGTTTCTATCTATAATAAATAATTGATCTTCTGTATTAAAAACAAGCTGAAGTTTTCCATTGTTGAAATAATCTCCCTGCCGTATTTGTCCTAAAATAGTTTCGCCGATATTTTTTTTCCATAAAATTTTTCCTGTGTTAGATAAGAGGTATAAATTATTTTTAACATCCGCGCAGACTAATTCTGTTTCATTTGTTAGGTGATTCTTTACAACCGTAGGGTTCATATAAAGATCTGTATCCACCAGTGTTTCCCATAAGGTGTTTTGGTAAAGTTTTGTTTTAGGATTAAAATTTGCACAAGCTTTAAAGAATAAATTGTTTTTTAATTTTTCTATAGTTAGCGCCGCACATTCATATTTATCAAGCATTTCAGGAAGTTGCTTTAATAACAACTGACTGTTTTTAGATAAGCAGTTTATGATAGTTTCTTTGGACTTAAATATATCGGTATAAAATAAATATGCACTTTCTAACGACAAATTTTTATCTATAAAGTTAATAACACGTTCATTAAGCTGTAAATTATTTATTTCGGAGACCGATCTTTTATATTCCCTTATGTCTGCTAATTTGTTATAAAAAATCAGGTTGTTATTTATAATTGAAACATATTTGAAGTCTTTAGTAAAAAAATTTCCGCATAAATTTGAGAATAGCTTTTGCTTTAGATCATAATAAATAATAAGCGAATCTGAACTCAGGAAAGAAGAATCGCAGACATGTTTTAAAAAATCAATACAGAGTTTTTCTTCGGTAATATTTACCAAGCCGTAATCGATTGTAATATCATCAAAACCGGCAGAAAATAAAACTGCGTACTCACTAATAAATTTTTCTATTTCGTTTTGTGCGTCAGCATTTATTTTATTTGAATAAACCCGTAATTCTTTCGTTCTTTTTACGTTATTTCCATTATATGAATGGTTTATAAAATCAACATATTTACTAATGCTTAACGCTTGTAATTGCAAGATATTATAAGGTAAAGAACCAAAAACTTCTTTAAAATTTACCGTAGGTTGGTCTTTTAATATGTTGTAAAATGCCGATGAATCATTAGACAGAAAGCCTTGGGTATTTAGTTCATTGGGAGATATATTTACATCTACAGAAACCCACGCTTCTTTTTCAGAACCATAGTTTTTATTTTCTTCTTTCGGCTTAAAAAAGTTGTTCCAGCCTTTATGGTAAAATTCGGGTAGGTGTATAAATAAATTCACATCACTCTCTTTATCTTTTGTTTGATAAGCTTGCGTAAAATATTTGTTTTGTGCTAAAACATCTATATTATTTTTTAAAATATTTTGTAAAAAATTCATATCTACTGAAAGCATTACTAAACCTGCATTTACTGAAATATAAAAAGTATAATCTTGGTTTTTACAAGTGTAAATATTGCCTGCCTTTTTTGCAGAGAAATTCTTTTCTATAAAAGAAATAAACTGCTCGTTGGTATTGATATCAGCAACATTAAATGCCAGCAGTAATTCTGTTTGTTTTACTTCATATAAAGCCACAAAAACAGATTGTATATTAAATTGATTTCCGTTTGCCGCAACACTTATCAGTGAATCAGTTTTTTGAAGAACCTCATTAAACTTTTTAATCGAATCAGCTTTTAAAAGCTCTTCCCATAATAAATTACCTTGGTTTAATTTTTCAGATAGTTTGTGCAGATCTTTTGTTTCAAGAAGCATATAGCAATTTGCGGGCAATGCACTTAATGGACTTCTAGTTGGCTGCTTTAATTTAGTTAAATACAAATAACCCCAAACGCCACACAAAACAGCGGCAGATAACAACACGACAAAAGCAATTTTTTTAATCACAGTATAAGGTAAAGATAGCAAACATTAAAGCCAAGATTTAAGAATAGAAAAAAGGTTATGAAACAATGGGTGTGAAGATCTAATCGAATAAAGAAGGCTCAACTTTTAATAAGGTAAAACTTTTACGGTGGTATATGCAATCGCCGTGCCGGCTAATTCCTTCACGGTGTAAAATAGTTGGGTATCCTTTGTTGGTATTCCACCCGTAATGCGGAAACTCTTTGTGCATACCCAACATTAAATCATCGCGATGTGTTTTTGCCAATAAAGATGCCGCTGCTATGCTCAAATAAATGCCATCACCCTTGATAACACATAAATGGTTTATTTTTCTATACTTTTTAAAACGGTTTCCATCTATCAATAAAAAATTTGGTTCAAGATGTAGCTTTTCAACCGCTTTATGCATCGCTAAAATAGACGCGTTTAAAATATTTATTTTATCAATCTCTAGATGATCAACTTCTGCAACTGCCCAGGCCAAAGCCTTGTGTTTAATTTCATGTGCTAATTCATACCGCAGTTTTTTGGGTATTTTTTTAGAATCGTTTATGTACTTGTTACGGTAATTTTTAGGAAGAATAACAGCAGCAGCTACCACAGGCCCTGCCAAACAGCCACGACCGGCTTCATCACAACCGGCTTCTGTATTAATTTTTTTATGATAGGGTTTAAGCAATTTCTTTTAACAAAAATAAACGCAGCTTACACAGCTACAATACCGTTCATCAAAAGTAACAAACTAATTAAGTTGAATATGTAACTTTGCACCCAAATTTTCAACAATAAAGTAAACTCGCCGAAAATTAAAAGGTTTTACCTACAAATAAAGGTACTGTACCTATTTAAGATAGGTGGAAATAATTTATCCATATAAATTTGCAAAAGTATTAAGACACAACATGAAAAGATTTTTTTTAGCCATTATTGCTTTATTAAGTATTCAATATGCACAAGCGCAATTTCCGGGTGGGGGTGGGGGCGGAGGTAAAATGCCGAGCATTGCACATTTATACGGCAAAGTGCTTGATGCAACTACTAAAGAGCCTGTAGAATTTGCTTCGGTTGCCCTTTTGTGGTTTGATAAAGATAGTGCCGTAGCGGGTGTGCTGGTTAAACCTAATGGAGACTTTTCATTAGATAACCTATCTTTTGGGGCGTTTCGTTTACGTATTTCTTTTATCGGTTATAAAAATATAGAACAAAAAATGTTTATCAATATGCAAAACATTGATAAAGATCTTGGTAATATTATGCTGCAACCCGACCAGGAATTATTAAAAGAAGTAACCGTTACCGAAGAAAAATCTACCATGCAAATGAGCATTGATAGAAAGATCTATAATGTGGATAAAGATATTTCTACCCGAGGCGGAACGGGCTTAGATGCGGTAAAAAATATACCAAGTGTAACCGTTGATGCCGATGGAAATGTTTCATTGCGCAATAATTCAGTCGCTATTTATATAGACGGAAGGCCCACTACACTAAGCCTACAACAAATACCTTCTGACCAAATTGACAGGGTAGAAATTATTACTAACCCATCCGTAAAATTTGATGCTTCAACCACAGGCGGTATTTTAAATATCATCCTTAAAAAAAATACCAAACCCGGTTATAATGGAATGATTATGGGGGGTATTGGCACCAACGATAGATATAACGGTATGGGAAGTTTAAACATTAAACAAGGTAAGTTTAACGTTTCGACTATGTATAATTTTAATACACAAACTAATAATAATGATGGTTTTACTAATAGAAATTCTATTACGCTACCGCCGCCCATAAATGGGGTAACAGAAAAATATTATAATCAAACAGATACTAACCGAATGAAAAACACCTTTCAGTTTGCTCGTTTGGCTATTGATTATTATATCAACAACCGCAGTACCCTTACTGTTTCAGGCAATTATGTGCATGGCTCTTTTAATGGAAACGATTTTCAGCATTATGGATATAACAACGTTAATAACACATTTATTACCGGCGGAGACCGTATAAACAGCACACGCACTTCGTTTAATAACTATACGGGGCAAATTAATTACCAGCATACTTATCCAAAACAAGGCAAAGAATTTACCACCAGTTTAACGCTAAATGGAGGCGATATGAACACCTCTTATACTTACACAACCTATCAGGCGCAACCGTTTCCACACATTTTGCAAACAGCTAAAGGTGGTACACCCAGCTGGATGTACACGTATCAGGCAGATTATGTAAATACTATAAACGATCACAGCAAAATTGAAATGGGTGTGCGTAGTTATATGCAACGTTCGTTTAGTAAACAACAAACCTTTAATGATTCAACGGGCAGTGGTATTTATAATCCTTCTATCGACTTAACTAATAATTATAATATTACTAACCTTACCAACGCAGCTTATGTAAATTACAGCAGCAAACTATTTGGTATAGATTATCAAGCGGGTTTACGTTTTGAAGAAAGCTATTATAAAGGGAATATTACCAATAAAGACATTTCTTTCTCATATATGTATCCCGATGCCAAATTAAATAAACTACAATATTGCTTCTTTCCGGCGGTATATTTTTCTAAAAAACTACCTCATAACCAAGAGATACAAATAAATTTTTCGCGAAAAATAAATCGCCCAAACTTTTTTCAGTTAATGCCTTTTGTGTTTTCTTCGGATAATGCTAACATACAAATTGGTAACCCGCAACTTGCACCCGAGTTTTTAAATTTGGGCGAATTGAATTACAACATTGTTTGGGGTAAAATAAATTTTTTAACCTCTTTTTATTTTAGATACACACAAAACCCTATTACTAATATTTCTTATCCCGAAGCCGGTAATCCTAACATATTAGTCAATACTTACCAAAACGGAAAAGATAAAATAGTAGAAGGATTAGATAATACCCTAAAATTTACGCCCTTTAAAAGTTTAGATTTAATGGCAAATGCCAATATTTTTTACACAACTATCAGCTATCAAAACGGCGCACAAACTATTAATAACAATGGTTTTAGCTGGACAGGCAAAGCAAGTATTAAATACACGCTGCCTAAAAATTTTATGATCATTCAGGTAAACGGAAATTACCAGGCTCCGCAAATTATTCCGCAAGGAACAACACGTGTTGTAGAGTATATGGATGTTACGCTATCTAAAACCATTAAGCAAAAACTTACTTTTACCTTGTTATTAAACGATGTTTTTAACAGCAAACGTATGGGTACTAATTATAACACAACCGATTATATTCAAACTTTATCTCGCAGGCGCGAAACCCGCTATGTAAAACTAACCGTAATGTATATGTTTGGTAAAATGGATTCGGGCCTCTTCAAAAAAATGAAGCAACAGAAAAAAGAAGGGGGTAGTGATGACCAAGGCGGCGGCATGGGTGGAGGATATTAACCGTTTTTGACCGAATATATTCATACAAAATTGGGCTAACTAAGAAAATAGCCTTAATTTTGCTAGAGCAAAAAATTAAACAAAAACATATAGTATGAAAGTATCAATTATAGGAGCCGGAAATGTAGGCGCAACATGTGCCGATGCAATTGCCTTTAGAAGCATAGCAAGCGAAGTAGTTTTATTAGACATTAGAGAGAATTTTGCCGAAGGTAAAGCACTTGATATGATGCAAACCGCCACGCTAAATGGATTTAATACTAAAATTGTTGGCAGCACCAACGATTATGGCAAAACAGCTAACAGCGATGTAGTTGTTATTACAAGTGGTGTGCCTCGTAAACCGGGTATGACACGCGAAGAATTAATAGGCATCAACGCAGGCATAGTTAAAGGTGTAACTGATAATGTATTGAAACATTCTCCAAATGCAGTTATTGTTATTGTAGCTAACCCTATGGATACTATGACTTACCTTGCTTTAAAAGAAAGTAAAATTGATAAACACCGCATCATTGGTATGGGCGGTATCTTAGATAGCGCACGCTTTAAATGTTATTTATCAATGGCATTAAATGCTTCGGCTAATGATCTAGAAGGTATGGTTATTGGCGGACACGGCGATACTACGATGATTCCTTTAACACGTATGGCTTCTTATAAAGGTGTTCCGGTTTCTCAATTTATGGCTGCTGAAGGATTGAAAAAAGTAGCTGCTGATACTATGATTGGTGGAGCAACATTAACTTCTATGTTAGGTACTTCGGCTTGGTATGCACCGGGTGCAGCGGTAGCTTCTTTAGTAGATAGTATTTTAAATGATCAAAAACGTTTATTTCCTTGCTGCGTTTCTTTAGATGGCGAGTACGGACAAAAAGATATTTGCCTTGGCGTTCCAGTTACCATCGGTAAAAAAGGTTGGGAAAATATTGTAGATGTTAAATTGAACGATGAAGAAAAAGCAGCCTTTGCAAAAAGTGCCGATGCTGTTAGAAGCATGAATAATGTGTTAAGCGAAACTGTTTAATACTAACTTTATCACATAAAAAAAACCGCTCCTTATTTAGAAGCGGTTTTTTTTATAATTATAAATATTCAATCAATGTTTAAAAAAAGCTTTTAAGCTTAACAGCCTGTTCTATTTTTTTAAGGGCAGATATATAAGCTCCTAAACGCATAGTTGTGTTAAACTCGTGTGCATTTACCCAAACATTTTCAAAAGCGGTTTCCATGCTAAGGTCATGTTTTTCGTTCACTTCTTTTTCGGTCCAGTAATAACCCATTTTGTTTTGTACCCATTCAAAATAAGAAACAGTAACACCGCCACCATTCGCTAAAATATCGGGTACAACAATAATATTCTTTTCTTGTAAAATAACATCTGCTTCTGGTGTTGTTGGTCCGTTGGCACCTTCAACAATTAATTTAGCCTGTATCTTATGCGCAATTTCTTCGGTAATTACATTTTGTAAAGCGGCAGGTACTAATACATCTACTTTAGCAGTAAGTAATTCTTCGCTTTTAATTTCAACACCGCCGGTAAAGCCCTTTAAAACGCCGCCGTTTGTTTTTACATAGTTTAAAGCCGAGATAACATCAAAGCCTGCTTCGTTCCAGAAAGTAGCGGTATGATCGCCAATGGCACAAACTTTAATGCCTTTTTGAGCTAATAATCGTGCAGTATGAGAGCCTACATTACCAAAACCCTGTACGGCAGCGGTTACTTTTTTAGGATCTAAACCAAGTTTTTTTAAAGCACAAAAAGTAGAGATCATTACCCCACGGCCAGTAGCGGCATCTCTGCCTAAAGAACCACCCAATACAATTGGTTTGCCGGTAATAACGCCCGGAGAATCTTCTCCGTGTATTTTATTTAATTCATCTAAAATCCAGGCCATTTCGCGACCGCTGGTGCCCATATCGGGTGCAGGTATATCTTTATTAACACCAAAAACATCTTTCATGGCTTTGGCATAAGCACGGGTTACACGCTCTAACTCACCAATACTAAGTTTACGTGGGTCGCATTTAACGCCGCCTTTACCACCACCATAAGGCAGGTTGGCAACAGCACATTTAAAGCTCATCCAGGCAGCAAGTGCCATTACTTCATCTTCATTAACATCCATGGCGTAGCGTATACCGCCTTTAGATGGACCAAGGTGCGTAGAGTGTACGCAGCGGTAGCCTTCAAATATTTGGATCTTGCCGTTATCCATCATAACCGGCAAACTAACCTTTACTAATTTTTGTGGACTTCTAAGCACCAGAGATACATCTTCTGACAGACCCATGGCTTTGGCAGCCGCATCTAAGCGCGCTAAAACCGAATCAAACATACTTTCGTGAACTACTTGAGAGGCGGCAGCTTGTGCAGACATATTTTTTGTTTTAGTTTAACATAAATTTGCCTGCAAATGTAACAATTTCTTAAAATGATTGTACACTATTATAGCTTAACTGTTGTTTTAGGAAGATGAATTTTTGTTAGACGTTAAAATCTTAAAAAAATGCGCGTAATGAGATGTTAGATTTGAGAACAGAAGAAGAAAATAGAGTGGGTTCAACGGCTTGCTCTACCATACGGTAAAAACACTTTACCAACCCGCTAAATCATTCAGCGGCCCCTCTGAGTGATTGGGTGAACCCGCTAGGCGGCTTGGCGGATAAGCTGTGCCATCGCATGGGGTCAACGGATGATTTTACCAACCAGCTGCGTCATCGGGCGAACTCGTCCGAGGGTTAGCGGACTCGATAGATGTTGTAGCGTATTCTCGGGGTGGTCTGGCGAAGGGGCTGAGTGATTTGGCGAACTCGCTAAATAGCCTGGCGAACCCACTGAATAATTCTACCATATGGATAAATTACCTAACAATAACTAAACGTTTATTTACTTCGCCATCACTACTTGTAAGGCTTACATTATAAATGCCATTGGGTAAATTGCAGGCATCTATGGCTATGGTATTTCCTTATTTGTAGGGGTTAGGGGTGGGTTGTATAGTTTGGGTTAAAACAACTCTGCCATTTACATCATACAAAATACAACGTACTTTGTACAATGTATTTGGGCTTTCAACAACAAAATTACCAGTGCTTGGGTTGGGGTAAATTTTAATACCCTCATTTTCAGCTTTTTTGTATGTAATGCCTGTGGTACTGCAACTACCCGACGTATCAATCTATATTACAGTTTTGACACCGTGTTGATTTCCACCAGAATAGGAAGTGGTATATAATAAATTTATTGTGTATGTGCCAGTTACTGTAAAGGTAATAGTTGCCCCGTAATTAGATAGTCCGGATTGAATTATAGTGCTCATTGGATTAGTAGTCCAACATCCTCCATAAACAACCGTACTGGGATAAAAGTCATAAGCTACCTCTAAACAATATTTATTCGTTTCAGGTTGTGTAACTATAGTAACTTGCGCAGAAGCTTTTAACGTAAATACAACACTTAAAAAAAACAGTTTTAGTTTCATTTTTAAAATTTAAAGTTTGGACCTACTAATATACAAAGTATCAAATACGCTAATTGGTTATTATTTTCCCCATCAAAATCGTATATTTGTCGCCCAATTCAATTTTGATTTGGTGAATTATAGAATTATTGAGTTCTTTAAATTCTACAATTCAAAAACTATAAAATCAACAAATGAGCACAGAAGGAAGGCAAATAATTTACAGTATGGTAAATGTGAGTAAAATCCATCCGCCACAAAAACAGGTTTTAAAAGATATTTATATTTCGTTTTACTATGGCGCTAAAATTGGCGTGCTGGGGTTGAACGGTTCGGGTAAATCTACTCTGCTGCGCATTATGGCCGGTATGGATAAAGATTATTTGGGAGAGATACATCAATCGCCGGGCTACTCTATTGGTATGCTTGAGCAAGAGCCTCAGTTAGACGATAACAAAACCTGTATTGAAGTAGTGCGCGAGGGCGTAAAAAAACATACCGATATACTGGCCGAATACGAAGAAGTAAACAACAAGTTTGCCGAAGAGATGACGCCCGAGGAGATGGATAAATTAATTAACCGCCAGGCTGTTTTACAAGATGAAATTGATAGACTTGATTTATGGAATTTAGATAACCGCTTAGAGCAAGCTATGGACGCGCTTCGTTGTCCGGAAAGTAATACATCGGTTAAAGTATTATCGGGCGGAGAGCGCAGGCGTATTGCTTTGTGTCGTTTGCTTTTACAAGAACCTGATATTTTATTATTAGATGAGCCTACTAACCACTTAGATGCCGAAAGCGTTGATTGGTTAGAGCAGCATCTACAAAATTATAAAGGAACTATTATTGCGGTTACCCACGATAGGTATTTCTTAGATAACGTAGCCGGTTGGATATTAGAGCTTGACCGCGGCGAAGGTATACCGTGGAAAGGAAATTACTCTAGCTGGTTAGAACAAAAAGGTGCGCGTTTAAAACAAGAAGAGAAAACAGAAAGCAAGCGCCAAAAAACATTAGCGCGCGAGTTAGATTGGGTTCGTCAGGGAGTTAAGGGCAGAGGTGTTAAACAAAAAGCACGTTTAGCTAACTACGATAAAATGATGAACGAAGACGTGAAAGAGAAAGAAGATAAATTAGAGATCTTTATTCCTAATGGTCCACGTTTGGGTAACGAAGTTATTGAAGCCATTGATATTTCTAAAGGATTTGGCGACAGATTACTTTACGAAAACCTTACCTTTAAATTACCTCCTGCGGGTATTGTTGGTATCATTGGGCCAAATGGTGCAGGTAAAACAACCTTGTTCCGTATGATTATGGGGCAAGAAAGTCCAAACAGCGGCGACTTTAAAGTTGGACCAACGGTTAAGATTGCTTATGTAGATCAAAGTCACGCATCCATAGACCCAAACAAAACAGTTTATGATGTGTTGAGTGATGGATTAGAAAATATTATTTTGGGCGGTAAACCAATGAATGCACGTGCATACATTTCTCGTTTCAACTTTGCAGGTTCAGATCAAGGTAAAAAATGTTCGGTGCTTTCGGGTGGAGAGCGTAATCGTTTACACTTAGCCTTAGCATTAAAAGAAGAAGGCAACGTACTTTTATTAGATGAGCCTACCAACGATTTAGATGTAAACACCTTGCGTGCCTTAGAAGAAGGTTTAAATGATTTTGCAGGCTGCGCGGTAATTATTAGTCACGATAGATGGTTTTTAGACCGTGTGTGTACACACATCTTAGCTTTTGAAGGCGATAGCACTACCTATTGGTTTGAAGGCGGTTACAGCGAATACGAAGAAAATAAAAAGAAACGTTTGGGCAATGTAGAACCTAAGCGCGTACGTTATAAAAAACTGGCGGTATAACCCTTCGTCATGCTGAACTTGTTTCAGCATCTGTGCGATAATAATAATTGGTACGAAATTTGAAACAACTATAACATGAAAAAAATACTTTCCATTTTAACTGTTTGCTGCTCATTGCTAATTGTTAATTGTATAGCCCAACAGCCTACTGCTGCCGAACAAGATCCAAAGGCAAAAGGCATTTTAGATGATTTGAGTAAAACAACTAAATCCTATAAAACAATTTCGGCCGAGTATGAGCTTGTTCTTTTAAACAAAGAAAAAAAGCAAACCGATAAACAAACTGGAAAAATACAAGTTAAAGGCAATAAGTTTAAACTTGAAATTCCGGGTAATACAATTGTATGTGACGGCAAAACTGTTTGGACACATAATAAAGATGCACAAGAGGTTACTATTAAAAACTTTGAGCCAAACAATGAAGATGGTTTAAACCCAACCAACATTTTTACGATGTATGAAACCGGCTATAAATATAAATACGATAAAGAAGAAAAAGTTGGTGCAGTTACGTATCATGTAATTAATTTATATCCAACCATAAAACCTGAAAAGAAAAAGTTTTCTATCATAAAACTATATGTGGATAAAGCAAAAAAACAAGTACACGAAATTAAAATGCAGATGAAAGATGGCAGCACGCAGACCTATCAAATAAAAAGTTTAGTACCTAATACACCACTTGCTGATAACGTTTTTGTATTTGATACCAAAAGCCTTAAAGCAGACCAGATTGTGGATGAACGTGATGGCAAGTAAACAACTTGGTTTAATGGGTTATCCGCTTTCCCACTCTTTTTCTAAAAAGTATTTCGACGAGAAATTTCAAAAACTGCATCTTACAGATTATGGTTTTGATGTTTTTTCGATGGAGAATATCAATACATTTCCTAATCTAATTAAAGAAAATAAAAACCTTATTGGCTTAAGCGTAACACTTCCACATAAAGAAACTATCATTCCTTTTTTAGACGAGTTAGATGAAACAGCTAAAGAAATAGGTGCGGTTAATTGCGTTAAAATCGACAATGGAAAACTGAAAGGCTACAATACAGATGCCTTGGGTTTTAAACAAAGTCTCCGTCCGTTTTTAGATGTCAATCATACCAAAGCATTGGTATTTGGTAGTGGAGGTGCTTCTAAAGCAGTTGCGCATGTATTAAAAAAATTAAACATAGATGTTTGGTTTGTAACGCGAAAAAGATTTGAGACAAGAGATTTGAGATACGAGACGGCTAATAATTTAACGTACGAAGAGTTAAATGAAGATATACTTTTTGCCTGCAAACTAGTAGTAAATACCACACCGGTAGGCATGTATCCAAACGAAAATGAGTGCTTGCCCATACCTTACAATGCAATAACTGCGCAACATTTGGTTTACGATCTTACTTACAATCCACCCGAAACTTTGTTTTTAAAAAAGGCAAAAGAGCATGGTGCGTTAATTAGCAATGGGTATAATATGCTTTGTTTTCAGGCTGATGAGGCCTGGAAAATTTGGACAGAATAAATTTTAGGGGCGTTCCGGCTCTTCGTCCTTGCGAACAACCTTAGGCAATCTCATACGCCGTCGGGCTTTATAAGCAAAACTTTTGCGATTTAGCTCATCGTTATAGTTTTTTTAATGGTTTCGCAGAATGCTAAAAACGCATTTCACAAAAGGTTTTCATTATCAATCCCTAACGCAAAAACAATTTACTTCAACGCAGCTATTAACTTCTCCGCCAGTTCAACGCCAATACGTTCTTGCGCTTCGTTAGTGGCTGCGCCAATGTGTGGTGTTAACGATATTTGTGCGTGATGTAGTAAAGCTTCATTTGGCTTAGGCTCATTTTCAAAAACATCTAAACAAGCATGAGCAATTTTTTTATTGTTCAATCCATTAAGCAAAGCTACCTCATCAATCACACCACCACGTGCTGTGTTTATTAATATTACACCACTTTTCATTTTTGCAATTTCTGTGTCCGTAATTAATTTTCCACCAGGAACGTGCACCGTAATAAAATCGCTTTTTGCATATACATCATCTAAAGTAACAGTAGTAATAGTTACCTCAGCATTAGCCAAACCATGAATTTCCAAATTCAGTTTTGCTTCTTTTACAAAAAGATCGAAGGCCAAAACTTTCATGCCACAACCTAAAGCAATTTTTGCTACTTGTTGTCCGATGCGCCCAAAGCCAATAATACCAATGGTCTTATCTTTTAGTTCAATGCCTTTTGCGTATTTCTTTTTCAGTTCATCAAATTTACCTAAACCGTTTGCAGGCATTTGACGGTTACTATCATATAAAAAACGAACTGCATTAAATAAATGTGCAAATACCAATTCTGCAACTGCGTTAGATGATGCAGCGGGTGTATTAATTACCTGAATATTTTTGCTGCGTGCATAATCAACATCAATATTATCCATACCAACGCCACCGCGGCCAATAACTTTTAAGTTTGTACAAACATCAATTAAGTCTTTACGCACTTTGGTTGCGCTACGCACCGTTAAAGCAAGGTAACCTTTATCGTTAAGTTCTTTGGCTAAATTTTCTTGCGCTACTTTTTCGGTAACAACGGTAAAGCCTGCTTGTTCTAGCATTTGTTGTCCTACTGCATCAATGCCATCATTGGCTAAAATTTTTTTATCCATTTTTCTTTTCAAATATTATTTTCGTCATTCCGAACTGGTTTCAGAATCTGTACTTATCAAAAGATGCTGAAATAAATTCAGCATGACATTTAAAAATTACGCAAGTTTCTTTTCAAATTCTTTCATCGTGTCAACTAAAACCTGCACGCTACTTAAAGGCAAAGCATTGTATAATGATGCGCGGTAACCGCCTACATCACGGTGTCCGCGTATACCGCTTATGTTAGCGTCTTTCCATAACTTATCAAACTCAGGTTCTAATTCAGGTTTGTTGGTTAAGAAACAAATATTCATATTGCTTCTGTCCTCTTTTTCAACGGTTCCCAAAAATAAACTGTTGCGGTCAATTTCATTATATAAAAAATCTGCTTTTTGTTGGTTAATTTTTTCGATCCAAGCAATGCCGCCATTTTTCTTTAACCATTGTAAGGTAAGCAGCGTAACATAAATTGGGAAAACAGGCGGTGTGTTGTACATGCTATCTCCTTTAATATGCACTTGGTAATCAAGCATAGAAAGCATTTTTCTTCCTGTTTTCCCAAGTACATCTTTGCGTACCATAACCATGGTAGAACCCGCAGCACCCATATTTTTTTGCGCGCCTGCGTATATCAAAGCAAAATCTTTAGCGTTTACTTTACGGCTAAAAATATCAGAACTCATATCGCAAACCAAAGGAATATTTGTTTTAGGAAATTGTTTTATCTGCGTTCCGTAAATAGTGTTGTTTGATGTAATGTGCAAATAATCAGCATCTGTTGGAATTTCAAATCCTTTAGGAATATAATTAAATTTTTTATTTTCAGAGGAAGCGATTACTTTGGTATTGCCGATGATCTTAGCTTCTTTAATAGCCTTACTTGCCCAAACACCTGTGTTTATATATGCAGCTGTACCATTCTCTTTCATTAAATTATAAGGCACCATGGCAAACTGCAGGCTTGCACCACCACCCAGGTAAATTACCTCATACTCATCACCCACTTCAAAAAGTTCTTTTACCAACGAACGGGCCTCTTCCATTACTTTCTCGTAGTTCTTGCTTCGATGTGAAATTTCTAATAAAGAAAGGTTAAGACCATCAAAGTTTATACAAGCTTCAGATGCTTGCTTTAATACTTCCTCCGGTAAAATGCCCGGGCCGGCGCTAAAATTATGAGGTTTCATATCTATATGTTATTTTTAGAGAACAAAGCTACTATTATTAGTTTTGTTAAGCGTAATTTTAGCAAACAAAATATTCACTTTAAAAGTGCGTTATACATTAGTATTGAAGCCATTTTTTTTATATATTTTAGTAACTGGCATGCTTGCTTTTCACGCTAAGGCGCAACAAAAAATTGCGCTTATGGTTGATATTAGCGATAATCATTCATTCATAAAAAAATTAAAGATCAAGCCTTTTTATGAATCAAAAAAAATGGCGGAAGAGGAAGTAAACAATATTGTTTCTTCTTTGCGAAGTGAAGGTTTTTTATTAGCGGATATAGATTCTATAAAATACGATTCTTTGCTTTGTAAGGCGAGCTTACACAGTGGCGCAAAATATAAATGGGCACATCTTAGCAAAGGCAATGTTGATATTGAAATATTAGCTAATACCGGGTTTAACGAGCGCTTGTATGCTCATGTAACCTTTACACCTAAAGAAGTTAGCAGCTTGTTGGAAAAATTACTTAAATATTGCGATGATAATGGTTATCCGTTTGCGCGTGTTAAGCTTGATAGCGTTGAGGTAGAAAATAATGCTATTAGCGCACAACTAAAAATAACCAAGCATCGTTTAATAAAAATCGATAGTTTAATTATTGTAGGAAATGCCAACATTAAAAAAAGATATTTATACCGGTACCTGCACATTAAAGAAGGTAGTTTATATGACGAGCATCAGATAAGGCAGATAGAGCAGCGCATCAGGCAGTTGCCATTTGTAAAACAGACCAAACAGCAAATTGTAAAAATTACTGATAAAGATACTAAGCTAATTTTGTTTCTCGACAAAAAAAGTGCCAGTCAGTTTGATGGCATTATTGGTCTACAGCCGCAAACCAGTGGTAAAACGGTGTTGACGGGAAATATTAATATAAAATTATATAACAGTATTTTTAGGCGTGGCGAATTGTTTAATCTTAACTGGCAACGCTTGCAATACCAAACACAAGATTTTAAATCGAATGTAGTTTATCCATACATTTTTAATTCGCCTTTGGGTGTGGATTATTCTTTATCCATTTATAAAAGAGATACCACGTTTATTGATATTCAGAATAACATTGGTATTCAATATTTATTTAGCGGATTAAATTATTTTAAGGTTTTTTTCCGGAAACGAAATACTAATCTTTTATCAACGGCTTCTTTTGTAGGTAAAACAACGCTGGCAGATTATGCGGATATAGGTACCGGTGCATATGGTGTTGCTTTTTTTTATGAGAAGTTGAATTACAAATTTAATCCAAGAAGTGGCGTATCAATCTACCTTAGTGCCAGCGCGGGAAGCAGGAAGATACATAAAAATGTTAAGCTGGATGCGGAGTTATATGATGGCATTCAGTTAAGCACTACACAATACCAAACAGATGCCAGTATGTCTTTTTTCATTCCTTTATTAAAATACAGTACCATTAGAATGGCTTTCCAGGGTGGAAGTTTAAATAGTCCGCAATTGTTTACCAACGAGCTTTACCGCATTGGAGGTTTTAAAAGCATACGCGGTATTGACGAGCAATCTATCTACGCCAGCACTTATGGAATTGGTACTATTGAGTACCGTTTTTTGTTTGAACAAAACTCCGCATTTTTATTATTTGCAGATGGAGGCTGGTATGAAAACGCTTCTTATAATTTTAATGTACTTAACCCCAATGCAAAGAAGCATGATATGCCTTATAGCGTTGGGGCAGGAGTAATGTTTCAAACCAAGGCGGGTGTATTTCAATTAAATTATGCTATTGGCCACCAATTTAATAACGACTTTAGCTTGCGAACCGGAAAAATAAACTTTGGTATTGTAAATACTTTTTAGTTGTAATTGCGTTAGGGATCGCAGCGGATACCTTTTTTGAAATGCTTTTCTGCATTCTGCGAATGCAATTAAAAAAATAAAACGATGAGCTAAATTAAAAAATTATAAGCGCAAAGCCCGACGGCGAGCTCGTCGGAACGCCAAAAAAATAAAATTACTTATCGTCGGCTACATTTTTCTTCGGTGGTAAAAAACGTATGCCTAGCATTACTTCGTGCGTGCCACTATTGTATTTACGTATAGGGGTTATGCTGTAATCGTATGAGTAACCAACCATTAACCAGTTTTTAAACATGTAGCCAAGCAAAGCGCTAACGGCATCGTTGGTGCGGTAATTAGCACCTATCCATACGGTATTTTTATAGGTAAGTTTAAGTCCGCCATCTACCTGAACAGGTACGGGTGCAACATATTTAACTAATACGCAGGGTTCTAAAATAAAATCTTGTCCTAAATTAAATTTATACGTTACCAAGCCATAAAAGTGTTGTGCTAATTTGCTTTGATCGGTTGGTTGATTAGCAAAGAATTTTAAGTTTGCCTGGTAAATTTGTGGCAAGCCTAAGCTAACAGATAATTTTTTGCTGTAAAAATAAATGCCCGCGCCAATATCTGGGGCAATAGCCGATTGATAATTGGCAGACAAAATAGGGTCACCCGGATCGTGTGTAGTAATTTTAGAACCATCTACCGCGTACTGAACAATGCCGCCGCTAATACCTAATGATAATTTATAATTCTTACTTACTTTAATATGGTACGCGTAAGAGAGGTTTATACCAGTGCGGCGAGTAGGGCCAACAATATCGGTATATAAAGTGCCGCCAATGCCCATCTTTAAACTTTTAAACGGCCCTTGCATAGATAACATATAGGTGCGCGGCGCATCTGGTATGCCAACCCATTGGTAACGGTTGTTAGATTTTGCTTCCCAATAGTTGTTGCGGCCGGCAATGGCAGGGTTCAATACGAAATCATTCAGCATATATTGGCTGTACTGTGGTAATTGCTGCGCTACTAAGTTTGCTTCTTGCCAAAAACATAGCACCCACAATAAATTTTTTACATATTTTTTTATCATACTATTATCTTAATATGGTTAATGGGCCCGCGTAATGATCAGGATAATTTTTATCATTTAATTTTATGATGTAGTAATAAGTGCCAACCGGTACTAAGGTACCATTATAAGTACCATCCCAAGGGTGATAGTTTCCTCTTGAATAGAATAGTTGCTCGCCCCAACGGTTATAAACTTCTACCTCGGCATTCGGAAATTTAAACAGGTTATCCAACATCCATGTATCATTCTTGCTATCGCCATTAGGTGTAAATCCATTCGGTATATCAAATGGAGGAAGCACAATAACAACCATAGTATCTTTTGCTATACAACCTGATGAATTGGTAACAGTTACTATATATGTTGTTGTAAGCGTAGGGGATGCTACAGGGTTGGTTGCTGAGGTATCTGTAAGATTACTATATGGCACCCAAACTACAGAACCTCCACCCGGGTTTGTAGGATTACCGCCTATATTAATACCTTGTCCTGATAGGATTGATTGATCAGGCCCAGCGTTTGCCAATGCAACCGGACTGATAGAAACAATTACCGTATCGCTATTTGTACAACCTAAATTAGTAGCCGTTAAAATATATTGCGTGGTACTTGTTGGGTTAACACTTATAGATAGTGTATTTGCGGGAGGAATATTTACTCCACCGGTTGACCAATCATAAGTAGTAGCGCCGATAACGGTTCCTGTAAGCACTACGGATGAGTTGTTGCATAATGAAGTATCGCTGCCTGTGTTAACGGTTACGGTAACCGTTGATATGACCGTGAAACTGGTATCTTTCATGCAACCGTGAGAATCCATCACCATAACAGAATAACTGCCTGGAAGTATAGCCGGTAAGTTTGGAGTTACTGCGTTGCTGCTCCAAAGCCACGTATAACCAGGTGTTCCTCCTGAAGTGGTAGTAGTTATAGAACCATCAGGGGTATTGTTACAACTTGCCGGTGTGGTAGTTCCTGTTAAAATTATTGGGGTTGGGTTGGTTAACGTGTCAACTTCATTTGAGTTTACACAACCGTTTGCATCGGTTACCGTTAATGTATAAAGGCCGGCTGGTAAATTTTGTGGATTAGAACCTGCGGCGGTTGCCGGATTCCAGCTATATGTATAGGTTGGTGTTCCGCCTGATACTACAGTATTGATAGCTCCGTTACCCTCATTATTACATTTAACCGGCGTTATGGTAGGAAGACTTGTTATTAATTTATTTGGTTGATTAATTGTAACCGACTGTGTTTGAATACAACCCGCGGCATCTGCTACTTCAGCAAAATAAGTATTTATGCATAAGTTATTCGCAACCGCGTTATTTCCTCCGTTAGGAGTCCAAGTATACGTATAACCTCCTGCTCCTCCGGTTGCGGTTACTGTTGCCGATCCGTTACATACCCCAAAACATTTCTCATCGGTTGAAGCAATGCTTAATGTGGGGCCATTCGGACTGTTTAAGGCTAAAGATAAAGTATCTTTACAACCTGTTCCGTTATCGGTAATAGTTAATGTATAAACTCCTGCACAGAGATTACTCATTGAAGCACTTCCCCAACTATATGTATAAGAACCAGTGCCACCTGTTACAGCTGTGCTTATAGAACCATCGCAAACTGTACAAGAAGTTGGTAATGCCATTGTGGCGTTTGCATTTAGGGCAGTTGGCTGAGTAATGGTTACAGATTGTGTAGCGATACAGCCCGCGGAATCTTTTACCTGTACAAAATAGGTAGTAGCATTTAATCCTGTTACCGTAGCGCTATTTGACGGGATAGCAGGCCAGCTGAATATGTAAGGTAAAATTCCGCCCGTAGCCGTAGCGGTAGCGCTGCCATTGCTGAAGCCGTTACATGTTATATTAATTGTATTTACGGTTACTGTTGGCGAGTTACTACTGCTTACCGGTATTTGCACTATTTGCTGGCAACCAATAGCATCTGTAATAGTAACCTGGTAAATACCGGCGCATACATTTGTAAGAGGATTGGCGTTACTTGTCGGCCAGGTATATGTATAAGTGCCTGTTCCACCGCTTGGGGCTAATAATATCTGGCCATCGCATTGTGCGCAGGTAGGTTTTGTAATCGTTGCGTTTGCATTTATTACAAGAAGATTATCTACCAAGGTGGCAGTTTGAGAAATAGTACAACCATTGGCATCTGTTACCGTATAGGTATAAACACCCGCGCCTAAGTTTTGCGGATTAGGCCCTGATAATGCAGGCGGCGACCAGCTATACGTATAAGCAGGGGTGCCGCCAGATACTACGGTAGCAATAGCACCATTGGTATTATTTAAACATTTAGGATCTGTTATGGTTGGCAAGCTAGCTATTAATTGAGAAGGCTCGTTTAAGGTTACTGATTGTGTTTGGATACAACCGGCGGCATCTTGTACCTCAACGATGAATGGAGACATAGTTGAGCATAACCCACTTGCTATGGCGGCATTTCCTCCGGAAGGCGTCCATGTATACGTATAACCTCCTGCTCCGCCTATGGCAGTTACAGTAGCTGATCCATTACAAACACCAAAACATTTTTGATTGGTAGAGGCAACCGTTAATGTAGGCCCGGCAATACTATTCAATGATATTGATAGCGTATTTGTACATCCAGTTCCTTGGTCGGTTATAGTTAATGCATAAATACCCGC
This sequence comes from Bacteroidia bacterium, assembly GCA_038206945.1. GTDB lineage: Bacteria > Bacteroidota > Bacteroidia > B-17B0 > Aurantibacillaceae > PALSA-968. The sequence continues at coordinate 140,125 of JBBRAG010000005.1, forward strand.
ACAAAGATTATTTGCTATTGGACCACTACCTCCGCTTGGACTCCAACTATATGTATAAGGACCCGTGCCACCTGTTACAGCTGTGCTTATAGAACCATCGCAAACTGTACAAGAAGTGGGCGATACCATAGTTGCATTTGCATTTAGGGCAGTTGGCTGAGTAATGGTTACAGATTGCGTAGCGATACAGCCCGCGGAATCTTTTACCTGTACAAAATAGGTAGTAGCATTTAATCCTGTTACCGTAGCGCTATTTGACGGGATAGAAGGCCAGCTGAATATGTAAGGTAAAATTCCACCCGTAGCGGTAGCCGTAGCACTACCATTACTTAAGCCATTGCAGGTTACATTTGTACTATTTACAGTTAATGTTGGCGAACTACTGCTGCTTACCGGTATGGATATATTTTGTTGGCATCCAACCCCATCTGTTATAGCAACCTGGTAAATACCGGCGCATACATTTGTAAGAGGGTTGGCAATACCTGTTGACCACGTATAAGTATAAGGACCACTTCCGCCTGTAGGCGCTAATGTTATACTTCCATTACACTGCGCACAACTAGGTTGCACAATAGTAGGATTAGGATTTATTAAGAAAGGATTATTTATCAATGTCGAACCTTGAGATATTGCACAGCCATTAGCATCCGTAACATTTACTGTGTAATTTCCTGCACATAAATTATTGATGGAAGGCTGATTAGAAGAAATCGGAGTCCATGTATATGTGTATGGAAGCGTTCCACCGCTTGGTATAGCGGTTAACAAACCGTTACAAACACTGGTACAACTTGGTAATTGTGTATTGCTTAATGATAAACCAATTTGCGTTGGAGAAGTAATGGTAAATGTTTTTACCGAAGCGCAACCATTGTTATCGGTTACTACCAGGTTATAGGTTCCACTGTTCAATCCGGTAGCCGGATTTGTAGTTGCCCCATTACTCCATACAGTAGTAATGACTGGTACACCACCAATAATAGTAGCGCTTGCTGTTCCATTATTTAAGCCGAAGCATGTTGGGTTTGTTGTCGAAATACTTACTAAAGGCGCATTGCTGCTATTTATATTTATGAACGATGTTTGAGAACAAGAACCATCGCTTACAACCAGAGTATAACTACCCGCACATAAGTTTGATTGTATTGGAAGAGAAGGCAAAGCACCGGATGGACCGGTAACGCTATATGTTATAGGGCCGCTTCCACCCGTAGCTAACAAATTAAATGCGCCGTTGCATTTTCCGCAATCGGTTGGTGTTACTGTTTGGTTAACTACAATAAGCGTAGGTGCGGTAATGCTAACCGATTGTGTCTGCACACAATTAGCGGCATCTTTAACTTGAACAAAATAAGTGCCTGGGCATAAATTACTTATAGAAGGAGTAGCTGCCGATGGAGAAACCCAGTTGTATGTATAAGGGGTTGTTCCACCCGAAGCAGTAATACTTGCCGAGCCATTACAAAACCCGCCGCAGGTTACGTTGGTACTTGTTATTGCAGCAGTAGGTGCATTGCTGTTACTAACCGGTATTTGATAGGTTGTTTTACAACCAAAAGCGTCATCTATATCCACTTGGTAAACCCCTGCACATACATTGGTAAGATTAGGGGTGGTGTTAGCTGTACTCCATGTGTAAGTGTAAGCGCCGCCATTTCCACCGCTTGGTGCTAAATTAATAGTGCCGTTACATAAGCCACAGGCAGGTGGGCTAACCGTATAATTAGGACTAACCGATGTTGTTGGCGCTGTTATAATAGCAACCTGAGTAACCTTGCAACCCATTGTATCTTTAATAGTAGCGGTATAAGTGCCGGCGCATAAATTTATAGCAATAGGGCCAACTTGCCCGTTAGGATCGTTCCATGTAATGAGGTAAGGTTGTGCTCCTCCTACAACGTTAGATAAAGTAGCTGTGGCGTTGCAAACTCCAAAGCAATTATTATTGGTTGAGGTTAAGCTCGATAAAATAATAGTGCTTCCGCTAATGGTATAGTTAAAACAGTTAGTACATCCTAACGAATCTTTTATACATACGGTATAAGTTCCTACGGCAAGATTTATAAATGTATTAATAGCAGAGAAAGACCCTCCGTTAAATGAATATAAATACCCGGCTGCAAAAGGTGTTCCGCCCGAGCCATTACTTGTAATGGAACCATTATTTAAACCGGCACAGGTTGCATTTATGATGTTAGGATTGTCAGTTATTTTAGGCGGGCTGCTTATACTAAACGTAGTTAAGGTTTTACAGCTTAAAGCATCTGTTATTGTTGAAATATAGGCAGGTCCGGGCGGTGTATTACATAAACCTGAAGCAACCGATGAAGTAGCTGTGGAGAAAGAAGTAACCGAAGGAGTCCAGCTATAACTAAAAGCCGCGTTCCCCGTAACGTTTGTTATTGAAGCCGTTCCGTCACAAGAACCAAAGCAGGTTACATTAGTGCTGGCTGTATTTGTTAATGGCCCGTTAGAGTTAGTGATGCCTATTTGGAAAGTATCTTTGCAGTTATTGGCATCGGTTAAAGTAACACTATAAATGCCTGCCGAAAGGTTATTACAAATAGGATTTGTTCCGCAAGATCCAGAAAGCCAGTTAACAGCTAATGTTCCGGTAGGCGTTACTGTACTTATGGTAACAGCTCCGTTGTTTTGTCCGCAGGTAGCTGCCGATTGAGATTCAGTTAATGTTATAGCCGGCGGATTAGTTAACGTTACATGTGATGTATCCTTACAATTTTTACTGTCGGTTACTATTAATGTATAAGTACCGGGACATAAATTAATAGCCGTGGGACTATTGCCTGGTGAAGGAGTTACACCCAACCATTGATAAGTATTATTTCCGTTTCCCCCCACAGGCGAAGAAACAATAGAGCCATTGCAATTATTATTACACAAAGGATTGGTAGGGAGTGTGTTTGCATTCAGTTTAGTAGTATCATTTATGGTGAAAGTTGTGGAGCCGGAACATCCTTTAGAATCGGTAACTGTTGTAACATAAGAACCAGCTATTAAACTGTTGGTTGTAACACAGCCGATGCATCCGCCCGCACTCCATGTAACTGTATAAGTTGGTGTTCCTCCTGAAGGAGTAACCGTTGCAGATCCGTTGGCATATCCAAAACAACTTGGGCGTGTAAATACTACTGTTGCAGTAACGGTTGGAGGCGTTGTGATGGTAAACGTTTTTGTGATAGAACAACGGTTGGTATCTGTGATCGTCACAAAATAATTACCAGGGCATAAAGAATTTACACTAGTAGTTATGGGATTACCAGGTGCATTCCAATTATATGTAAAGCTGCCGCCCGCACCCCCTGTTGGGGTAACTGTAGCCGCGCCTGTACACCCTGTATTACAGTTATTGTTTTGTTGAACAAGGTTAGGTAAGATAAGGTTTGCTGCGTTTATAACTACCGTGGTTTGTATGCTGCAATTATTTACATCATTTACAAAAAGCGTATAAGTGCCAGCGCATAAACCTGCTACATTAGGATTAATGGAAACAGTTCCTGTTGTGCTTGACCATAAATAGGTATAAGGTGGGGTACCGCCTACAATACCGGCCTGAGCTGTGCCGTTACAGCTGCCTGCACATAATTCATTTGTTTTATTAATAGTTACAACAATGGTAGTTGGTACATTAATGTTGTAGGTATAGGTAGCAGAGCAGGGGGTACCATCCGTTATAACAACCGTATGAATACCTGCAGATAAACCTGTGATAGGATTTGAAGTTGCCGTTCCATCAATAGTAAATGTATACGGTAGCCCGCTTCCGCCGGAAGGGCTTAATGAAATACTTCCTGTATTACCGGAACTACAGGTTAAAGGAGTTATAATAACATTATCTAAAATTTTAGTTGGTTCCGTAATTATAACGGGTGCTATAGTTATACATCCGTTTCCATCGGTAACTTTTACCGGATAATTTCCGGCACACAAAGCATTATCAGATACAGGAGAAAGCCCGCTTGGCGTGCCCGGAGCTGTACTCCAGTTTACATTAATAGGATTAACACCTGAACCGCTAACAGTAGCAGAGCCGTTACAAGATCCGAAACAAGTCGCATTATTATTTATAACTACGCTAGTTGTGGGGCCTGTAGGATCACTTACACCAATAGTTAAGGTTGTATCGCAGCCATTGCCATCCGTTACGGTTGCTGTATAAATTCCGGCCGCTAAATTGTTTTTAATCATACCTGTTCCTCCCGGAGGATTACTCCACGTTACCGTATAGCTTCCGCTTCCGCCTGATATAGCTAAAGATATACTACCCGTACTGGAAACACAAGCTGTTGGCGAAGAAACCGTTGGTACCACCGTAAACTGCGGGGATGAAGTTATTACAACTGGCTTCACAACTTTACAACCCCTGTTATCTACTACGGTTGCTGTATAGGTGCCCGGACATAAACAACACGGGTTAGGGCCAATTATTCCGTTATTACTCCATTGCTCTGTATAAGGCGCTGTTCCACCTGATGGGGTAACGGTAGCGCTTCCGTTGCAATTGCCAAAGCAAGTAGCCGGTGTTACAGCGGTATTGGCCGTTAAAATAGGAGGGTTTAAAATAGTTATGCTATCCTCGCTGGCACAACCGGTTTGATCGGTTACTAACACCGTGTATGTACCCGGACATAAAGAAAAAGCTGTACACGAATTTACATTTGTGCAATTAGGTACAGGATTAGGTGGCGGTGTCCAAGAAAAAGTATAAGGCCCAACTCCACCTGATGCGGTAGCGCTTGCGCTTCCATCACAAACATTGTTACAAGATACTGAAAGAGCATTTGCTAAAATATTAACGTTAATAATAACCTGTACATTAAATATGGTAGAAGCTATACACCCGTTTGCATCTTTTACATATAAGGTATGTGTGCCAATGCATAGTGTGCTGGTGTTAGTTACGTTGCCAAAAGGTCCTGCTGCAACATCCCAACTATACGTATAACCCGGTGTTCCGCCGCTAGCAGAGCCGGAAGCTGTGCCGTTACAAATATTTAAACAGCTTTTGGTAATGTTGCTTACGTTAGCTGTTAAAGCTTGGGGCTGGGTTATGGCATAAATAACTGGCGCGGCAGCACAACCCTTGCTGTCTTTAACTTGTACGGTATGTGTGCCTGCACATAAATTTAATGTACTGGTACTTGCTGTATAGGCGGCACCATCCCAGCTATATAAATAGGGGGTTGTTCCGCCCGCTGCAGTTACAGTTGCCGTGCCGTTACAACTGCCTGCGCAGGTTATATTCATGCTGATTATACCGGCTGTAACAGCTATAGGGCTGGTTAAGGTGGTTGATTGAGAAATTAAACATCCATTGGCATCTATAACTGTTAAGGTATAAGAGCCAGGGCATAAATTATTTGGTGTAGGGGTTAGTGGTAAACCTGTAGAAGGATTCCAGCTAAAAGCATAAGGAAGGGAGCCCCCTGAAATTGCTGAGCTAATAGATCCATCGCAACTTCCAGCACAACTTGGGTTAGTAGGCGTTAAAGAAACAATAAGTGGGTTTGGCGCTGATACTACCACGCTTGCCGAAGCAGTACAATTATTAGAATCTGTTACGATAAGCGAATAAGAACCCGCGCACATATTTGTTTGGTTAGGGCATGACACACAAACCGGGTTTGCACCTGTGCCACTCCAGTTATAAGTATAAGTAGGTGTACCGCCTATTACATTACTGGTTATTTGTGCATTACATTGGTTAGCACAAACCAAAGATGTTGCGCTGATGCTAACTGAAAGTGGGTTAGGATTTATAAAACTGATAACTTTTGAGACAGAACAACCATTACCATCGGTTACGGTTACTGTACAACTTGTACCGCCGCATTGCCCGGTTAAAATAGTACTGGTATTTCCTGCCGCGCAAGACCAATTATAGGTATAACCTCCCCCGCTGCCACCGCTTGCCGTAACGGTAGCAGAACCGTTACATACGCCAAAGCATTTTGGGTTTACTTTTACTACGGCAACATTTATAATTGGTGGGGATATTAAAGTAGTGGATACTGTTTTATTGCAATTGTTACTATCAGAAACCACTACTGTATAACCACCCGCGCCTAAACCGCTTATGCAAGGGGTAGTGGGTTGCGGAGCGGGAGACCAGCTATAAGTATCTGCGCCTGTGCCGCCACTTGGTGTTACACATATTTGCCCGTTGCTGCCACCAAAACAACTTGGGTTGGTAAAGGTTAGCACTGCGTTTAAAACAGGCGGGTTAAAAAGCGTGGCTATAGCTGTATCTTTACAACCTTTATTATCGGTTACAACAACAGAATAAGTACCAAAACCTAAGTTAGCATCTGTAGAAGATGAAGTAGTAGTAGTTATTGTACCTAAAGGAGCGCTCCATCCAAAAGATGTATAAGGAGGTGTTCCTCCCGAAATAACATCTTTAATACTGCCTGTAAATCCTCCGTTACATAGTGGATTAATAGTTGTTATAGTATGGGTAATAGCTGTTGGCGCGGTAATAGTAAAAGTAGCTATGGCTGTGCAGCCATTAACATCTTTAATGGTAGCTGTATAATTACCTGAACATAAATTAGATGCTGTTGCGCTGGTAGCTGTAGTGGCTGTTGGCACGATAGGTGTCCAGCTATAGGTGTAAGGGCTGGTACCACCTGCCACACTATTAACAGAAAGTATGCCGTTACAAACATTTCTACAATTAAGCGGCGAGTTATTTGTTTGTGTAAAGGTTATGGGCAATGGTGCCGGTGGAACTGTTACTATATAGGATGCAGTACAGCCATTTTTGTCTGTAACTACACAGGTATGTGTACTAGCTGCGCATAAACCAACTAAACTATCATTATTTAAAGCCGGGTTTGCATCCCAAACAGTTGTATATTTTATACCGTTAGCCTGGTTAGCTGCAAAAGGTGTGCCTCCGCTTGGAGCTACCATAGCTAAACCGTTACAAACTCCAGCACATAAAGGAGCTTTTACATTTCCATTTACACTAATACTTGTAGGCTGTGTTAAATTAACGCTATTAGTGTATGTACAGTTATGATTATCTGTAATTGTAACAGAATACGAAAGAGGCGCACATAGACCCGTAACAGAATCACTGCCAAAATTATTAATATGCACTGGGCCTGGGTTCCATTGCACTGTGTAAGGTTGCGTTCCCCCTATTATTATAGCATTTATTTTTCCGTTACAAACACCGTTACAAAGAGGTTTTACAGGGCTAAGAAAAGCTGTAATAACTGAAGGAGCTGTTACAGGAACTGATGCGGAACCCGCAAAATTACCAAGATTATCTGCAAAAAGCACAGTGTAATTTGACCCACAACCACATACATTACTTTGAGTGTATGTTCCAAAAGATAAAATTGTTGCAGGGGTACCAGCAGGAGCGGAACATCCCGCGGCAGCTATCCATGTTGCTGTATAAGTTAAGGGGCCGGCACAGGAAGCCGGTATCGTAAAAGAAACTATACCATCACATGAGGCGGCGCATAAAGGGGCACTTTGTACGGTGAAAGTAAAGGCGCAGGCTAAAGTTGAATTATTACCTGCTAATCTATTAGCGGGTATTTGATTATTTCCTAAATTAAATTTAGTTGCATCTTCTATGGGTGCTTCAATATATACTCCATGATTAACTAAAACAGCTCCATCATTTAACCATAATTTATTTTTTGCGTTTAAAACTGTTTGAGTTCCATCTATTACCACATTATCTTTTACAATAATGCTTCCTGTAAATATGGAAGAGTTATTTAGAATTACTTTACCGTTATTAAAATAAAAAATAGAATTATCAGAACCTAACAATGTTTTTAGATTCCAGTTTGTTAATCCGTCAAAAAATAAATTGCCTTTAATTTTAGAGGAACTAAATAACACCGAAGTATTTGCAGAAGACGAGGTAAGATGTGTTTCACCTAAAAACTGATTATCTATATAGGGATTAAACTTAACATCCCCGCTAATAGTAAGCTTTTCATTTTGTGTGCCTGATAAAATTATAGGCGCCGTGTTATCAGCAAAAATAAGGTGGTGGCAAGTAGCACCGCTAATAATATTGATAACCGAATTACTTTTAAATGAATATTCATCAAAATAAACATCATCCGTAAGGGCAGGTGTTTTGGCACCGCCAAGGCCGTTACTGGTATAACTCCAATGCGCAGGGTCATTAAAATTACCCGAACCGCCTACCCAGTATAGCTTTTGGGCTAATATAGGGTTGCTTATAATTAAAGTGATTGTAAGTAAAAGGCTACGTAAAAATATTTTCATATATAAAGAATCAGCTATCCACGAATTTACTAAAAAAACTTAAAACAACACTATAAAAATAAGCAATAAAAAATGATAAGTGTTAAAAAATACGGTAAACCGACTAAAAGTCATCATCCTCATCCTTAGTTTTTGGCTTAAGTGGTTTTTCGCGTTTGGTATCCTGTTTAAAATTTATCTTAAAATTTTGATCGTTGGTTGTATTATTTTTTAGAGTACTGTCTTTTTTAAACAAGCCAAACTCTTCATTCAGCATTCGCTTAAGGCTTTTCTTTTCGTCTTTAAGGTCTTGCTTTATTTTTTGTTTCATGGCTTTACGGTCGTATTTAATTATAGGTTTATCTGTAGTACCTGTCATGTGTATAAACACGCTTCGTTTAGATTCAGGGTCGTTCTCATTTTCTAAAAGCTCTTCATCCAACTGTTTGCTTTTGCCCGGGCGTTTAGCTAAAAACTCGCCCAATAATAATTTTATATGATAGTCTATTTGGTTGTTAAAACTATGCGTGCCCCAAACATCGAGATTTAAAGCAGAGTTAATTACTTCTGTTTTTGAAAAAGAAAGCAGTTTATTTTTTATATCTACACGAGTTTTTAAGGTAGAAAATTTAATGTGTTTTAATTCCTTTAACTCAATGTATTTAGATAAACTTTCTAAAGCGGTAAGATCTATCAATTCTCCTTTGGTAATGGCTATATCGGCACCGGCTAAAATACTCGATTCATTACATACCAAACGATCGTTCCATACCGCTGAAAAATCTATTTGCGCAGTAGCTCTTCCTCTCAGGTTTTTATCGCTAATGGTGCTTTGCCCTAAGTTGTTTAACTGGCTAAACATTTTTTGAATGTCGACATCAATAATATTGGTAGCGCAGTTAATTTTAAGGAAATTGGTATCGCTTACATCGGCCATTCCGTTAAGGGTAATATCTCCGTTAAAAGCGGCGAAAGAAAAATTGCGTGCCAATATTTTGCGGTTATTTAATTCAAGCAGGCCTATAAAATTTTTAGCTGTAAATGAATTAAAATATATCTTATCTATATTTAATTTAATACTTGCCGAAATAGTTTTATTGATAACAGTTATTTTTTTATTTTTTTGAGAAACTTGGCCCGTATTGCCTTCAGCAGATTTATATAAAAAGTCGTTTATGTTTATTAAAGGCGAAGTTATATTGGCATTTATATTTAAATTTTGATTTTCTTTAAATAAATAATTTAATAAATTGCTTGCCTGGCCACTTATTAAAAGTGAAGATGATTGGTGTATGATCTTTAAATTTTCGGTAGAAACAGTTTCGCCTTCAACCTTAACTAAGCCTTCTGGTATTTGTATGTCTTTGCCGTTTTTAAAAGTTAGTTCAACATCGGTTAAACGTATCTGGCCGTTAACAAAACCGGCATCATTTTTTTTAGAAGAAAGATCGCGTGTGTTTACTTCTCCCTGCAGGTCAAAATCTATAATTCCTTTGGAAGAAGCCAGTGTATCTACCGGTACCATCGAGAACAGATCCTGTAAATTATATTTTCCTTTAGCGTTAAAAGTAAGATGTGGATCATTAAAATTTTTGCAGGTTAAATTACCTGAAACATAATTCTTATTTTGCGTGGCACTAATATTTTTAAGAACTAAGATTTCTGTTTTTTGTTTTTGTTTTTCGAAAGAACCGCTAAAGTTTACTTCGTTAAGCTTTGTTTTTAAAGGTGTGTACGTTATGCCTGCATTATTAATACCGAAAGATGATTTGATAGCAAGATCATTATAATTCATTAAATTGCCTTCTATATTTGCTTCGGCGTAAAAGGTACCGTTGCTTTCGTAATCTTTTATTTTATGATGAAGCGTTTCGGGCAATAAGGATAAAACAGATTGTATATCTATATTCTTTCCTTTACAAAATATCCTGCCTTGCATGGTAGTATCAGCGTTTGTAAGGTTGCCGTTAACCGAAAAAACAAGTTTGTTAAGCGCTATATCCGCTTTACTGATGGTATAAGTAGTATTGTTTACCAAAGCTGCCAGGTCAATGGTAATGTTCTTGTTTTTTACATAAGTAATTTTGTTGGATTTTAGTGTAGAGATAAAACCCTTTGCGTTTAAGTTAAGCTCGTACGAAGCTTCTGTAAAATTGCCGGAGAAAGTAACTTGCTTAAAAACAGAAGCGAACTTTAATTTACTTTTTTGATTCTTATACGTAAAAATAAAATCATCAAGCACAATTTTATTCAGTTTAAAGTCTGTTGTTTTTCCTTTGGCATTATCCGTTTTTTCAGCACTTTTCCATATTTCGTAATTCGGGCTTCCTTCTTTATTGATAAAGGCTTTTAGGGCGGCGTTCTTAATACTTAATTCATTAACCACATAATTCTTGTTCCATATATCTTTTATGCTAAACAACAGGTAAATACTTTCGGCTTTTAGTAAAGTATCATTTTGCATATCGGGCAAGCAACCCATAACGGTAACATTTTTAAAAGACACAGCTGCTTTAGGAAATGTTTTTATAAACGTAAAATCAATATCATCAGGATCAATATATACTTTGGCTTTTAAGTGTTTGTTAAGCTCACTAACAATTTTTTCTTTTATTTCTTTTTGATAAATAATAACCAATAATATAGGTGTCGTTACTAGTAGAAGCAAAATACTTAAAACCCAAAGTACTATTTTTTTTGTTTTTTTAGTCGGTAGTTTAGGCTCGGTATTTATATGATTTATCTCTTCGGCTTGCATACCTGTAAAATTTTACATTATAAAGATGCCATACAGGCAACACCTTATAATTTAATGAACAAACTAATTTTTATAATTTTTATAATTTTTTTTGGCAATCATGTAAAAACACATATTTTTGCCCCATAATTTAAAAAAACAAAAACCACATGAAAAAAGTATTATCATTTTTTGCAATTGCTTCTTTAGCTGTTGCTACTGTAGCTTGCGGACCAAGCAAAGCTGAAATTGAAGCAAGAGAAAAAGCAAAGCAAGATTCTTTAATGGAAGTTGCTACAGCAGATTCTATGGCTCAAGCTGCAGCGGCACAAGCAGAACAAGCTTCTATGGCTGCTAAAGCAGATTCTATGGCACAGGTTGCTAAAGCTGATTCTATGATGAAAGCCGAAGAAGCTAACAAAGGTAAAAAAGGCGGAAAAAAATAATTTTCTTCTTAAAAAGACAGAAGCCTCATAGTAATATGGGGTTTTTTTTGTTCTTATAAGTAAATAGGAGTAGAAATTCAACAAAAAATCCCCGAAAATATATTTCCGAGGATTTATGTGTAAGTTTATTTAAGTTATCTGCCCAACTTTTTATGGCTAAAAGCTAATGGCTTAATTAATCAACGTTATCGTGTAAAAAAGAGTTGTTTGGTTTGATCTCCATTTTTTTATCATCTCCTTCGGTAAGTGTATAGCGAGATACGTTGCTTTCGGTAGAATAGTTTACGTTATCTAATTTAATATTCTGACGAACGAATGATGGTTCTTTTTCCAATTCATTTAATCCTTCAGAAGATTTTAATTTGAAGGTAATATCTTTAAGTTTTTTGATACGGTCTTGTGCCATACGAATGCGTTCTTCACGCTCCAGTTTCTGAATATCTTCAGCACTCATGTTTTCAAGACTTACCGCTTGCGTTTCAGTAGTTGAAGAAACCATTTTAATTTCTAGGTGCATTTCTTCTTCTAAAGAATCGATTGATTCATCTAAGCTATTTGTAACAGTAGATTCTTCTTCGTTAACAATATTGCTTGAAGAAGATTCGCTTGTAACTACAAATTCCATTTCGTTTTCAGTCGCTTGAAAAGAAACCTCATTAGCTTCTTCGTCAATGATAGAGAAACCGGTTTCAACTTCAACCTCTTCCGATTTTGTAATTAAAAAAGGCTCGTCTTCTTTTTTCTCTTCAACTTTAATAACATCAACAATACTTGTTTGAACAACTACGTTAACAGGAAGTTCAACAACTTCTGCTTTGTGTTCTTCTAAAACATTAACAATCTTTTCAGGTTGTTTAGCTGTTTCAAAACCACTTGGTTTATTGCTATCAAAACCGGTAGCAATAATAGTTACGCCAACGCTATCTCCTAAAGATTGGTCGATACCGTAACCTGTAATTAACTCGGCTGTGTAACCACTTGCTTCTTGGATGTAATCGGTAATTTCACCAAATTCATCCATAGAAATATCGTCTGTTCCACTCATAATGTTTAACAACACATGGCGTGCCCCACGTATGTTGTTATCATTTAATAGCGGAGAATTCAAAGCTTGTTCAACCGCACGTATAGCGCGTCTTTCGCCCGATGCAGAGGCAGTACCCATAATAGCAACACCGCTATCTTTCATTACTGTTTTTACATCATTAAAATCTACGTTAATGTGTAAGTTAATGCTTATAATTTCTGCAATAGATTTTGCAGCACCTGTCAATACATTATCTGCGTGAGCAAATGCTTCGCTCATTTTTAAGTTGCCGTATATATCGCGTAATTTATCATTGCCAATAACCAATAAAGTATCTACATACTTTTTCATTTCTTCTAAACCTTGTTCGGCTTGCATTTTACGTTTCTTACCTTCAAATACAAAAGGCATGGTAACAATACCAACCGAAAGGATACCCATTTCGCGTGCTACAGAAGCTATAATAGGAGCCGCGCCTGTACCTGTACCACCACCTAAACCGGCAGTAATAAATACCATTTGCGTTCCGTCTGATAAATAACTACGAATTTCTTCGATGGTTTCTATCGCAGAATTTTTTCCCATTTCTGGTATTGAACCTGCACCTAAACCTTTTGTTAAGGCAATACCTAATTGTATTTTGTTAGGCACCGGACTAACTTCTAACGCTTGTTTATCTGTATTGCAAACAATAAAATCTACACCTTTAATGCCAAGCTTAAACATGTGGTTAACTGCATTGCTGCCGCCACCGCCTACACCAATTACTTTGATGATAGAGCCTGGTTCTTGTGGTATTTCAAATTGCATCATGATATATTTATTTAATTGGCTAATTTCTTTATATATAAGGCGCATTTTACAGCTTGAGTTATTAACTTTTAAACTGTGCATTGTTAATTGTTATTGTTAATTTTTGGGCGTTCCGCTTGGTTACAAGCGGCGGGCTTTACGCTTCAAATCCTCGGCGATTACGCCTGTGGGTTTTTGCTGCAATCCCTAACGCACAGAATAATTACCATCCTTCGTTAGAAATAGTGAAGAATTTTTTTTAGTATATTTGTTCGTATAACTCATTGTTTATGAATACAAAAGTTTTAAAGAAAGAATTGCATGTTGCCATACATAACGCAACAGATACCGAAATACGCTCTTTTAGGTAGGGGCTTACTTTTTAAAAATAAAAAAAATACAAATAATATCGTATTACAATGTTATAATAAAGCGAGATGCTGAAACAAGTTCAGCATGACGTACAGGGTTTACTCAACATCATCACGTAACCAATCGGCTACTTTGTTGCCAAAGGTTTCAAAAAATTTACCGCGTACTTTGTTTGAGTGATTGGCAATTTTTTTCTTTTCTTTTTCAGTCTCTTCGGGTTTAACTTCTGCTTTAACTTCAAACGTTTTGCTTGATTTACGCATATCGTCTTCCATCTTTTTAAGTCCCATCATTACTAAACCTACACCGGTAGAGAACATAGGGTTGGTAACATTTTCGGAGCTTTTTGCTAAATGTTCGTTTGGTGTACCAATACGACAATCGATGCCCGTAAAGTACTCTACCAACTGCGGTAAATGTTTTAATTGAGAGCCACCGCCTGTAACAACAATACCGGCTGCTAATTTCTTTTCGTAACCAGAGTTTTTAATTTCATACAATACAAAGGCAAGAATTTCTTCCATACGCGCTTGTATAATATGCGCTAAGTTTTTTACAGAAATTTCTTTATGCGGACGGCCACGTAAACCCGGAATAGAGATTACTTCGTTCTCATGATTTTCAATTGCCAAAGCAGAACCAAATTTTGTTTTTAATAATTCAGCTTGGTTTGTAATGATAGAACAACCTACTTTAATATCTTCGGTAATAATGTTTCCACCCAAAGGAATAACGGCTGTATGACGAATAATGCCGTCATAAAAAATAGCTACATCACTGGTACCGCCACCAATATCAACCAATACCACACCGGCTTCTTTTTCTTCTTCGCTTAAGCAAGCATCTGCTGACGCAAGTGGCTCTAAGCTCATATCAATTACTTTTAACGCGCTACGATCAACACATTTGTAAATGTTTTTAATAGCAGAAGCTTGTCCGGTTATGATATGAAAATTACCTTCTAAACGAACGCCCGCCATACCAATGGGGTTGCGAATACCTTGCTCGTGATCTACAATATAATCTTGCGGAATAACGTGTATAATTTCTTCACCTGGCTGCATAACCAAACGGTGCATGTTATCAATTAAATTATCTACATCGCGTTGTGCAACTTCATCTTCGCTTTGCTGACGGGTAATCATACCACGGTGTTGTAAGCTTTTTATATGCTGGCCGGCAATACCAACAACAACTTCGTTCAGCTCACAAACTTGTTCAAGTTTAAACGTTTGCATTTCGCCTTTTTCGTTTTTAAGCGTAACATCTTTAGTCATTACATCAGCCACAGCCGCTTTAATAGAGCGAATGGTATCTTCGATGTTAGACACTACACCACGTTTAACACCTAATGAAGGTGCTTTACCAATAGCAAGAATTTCAATCTTACCATATTCGTTTTTACGACCTACGATCGCCGCAATTTTGGTTGTTCCGATGTCTAAGCCTACTACAAAGTCTGATGCTTCCATGATTATTTATTTTTAATTTTATCTTTTTTACTGTCAGTTTTATTTGAACCTTCTAATTTCTTCTTCTTGGTTTCGCCAGCTTTGGAATTGCTTTTTTCTTTGGATTTAATTTCTTTATCGTTTGCTTTTAGGTTGGCTTTCTTCTCCGTTTCAGCACTCTTTTTAGTTGCTTCTGCCTTCGCTTCAGGTTTCTCCGTTTCTTTTACGGTTGGCTCTTTCTTTTCAGTTTCTTCTTTTTTCTTTTCTTCAACTACAACAGGTAAAACAACAAGTTTAGGTTTCTTTTCATCACTAAACTTTTTAATGCAAACAACCTGGTTTTTATATTTTAAATTAATGATAGAATATTTATTCCAACCATTTACACTGTTTAACCCTTGCGTATAGAATGTTTTTAGTTTCTCAAATTTTTCTGCAATATCATTATCATCTCCAAAAATTATTTTTTGATTTCCTATGGCTGGATATAATTCCATTTCTCTGTCGTTGTTGATGTATGCCTGTATAATCAAGCTGTTCAGCAACGAATCATTTTTAATGTAATTAGCTACTTCGTAAATATCATCTATAACGGTAATGGCTTTAAAGGCCGAATCTTTTTCTATTTGTGCCACCGAAATATTATAAAACTGAGAATATTTTTCTGGTATAAATCCATTTACAATAAGTACGCGCGCCGTGTAATGATCTGCCAAAGGCATAACGGTTGCTCTGTTATCCATGTAAAAACTTTCTCCACGCGAGTTGATGATGCGTACAATGGGTTTACGTTGTTTAATATTGATGCTTACATCGCCATTAACGGTAACCGCAACTTCCGAACTGGCAATAGACGGATGCGTGTTTAAAGCTCTTTCTATCTGGAAGACATTGATATCTTTCATCGGTTGATTGACGAACGTATCGTTTCTATCTTTCAAGAATTTTAAAATATCATCTTCATCAATAAAACTATTGTCGTCATCTTTTTCAATAACAACATCAACCTTTTTACCTTTTACTTTATTTTCGCTGGCGGTTACAAAAGCCAACGAACTCACTAATCCTGCAATTCCAAGAAACCAAAGAACAATTACTCCTATTTTTTTAAAATTAATTTTCTTCATCTTCTGTCATTCCGAACTCGTTTCGGAATCTGTTTACTAAATGAGATACTGAAACAAGTTCAGTATGACATCTTTTTTATTACTTATATTTCTCTTTTAATAAAGCCTCGATAGGCTCTACCAACGTATCTATATCTCCCGCACCCAATGTTAAAAGCACTTCTGTGTTATGTTCTTTTAAGTAAGCAAGCACTTCATTTTTTTGCAACAACTTTTTGTTATTCGATTTCATCATCTTCAATAACATCGAAGATGTAATTCCTTCAATGGGTTTTTCGCGTGCAGGATAAATATCTAACAATAAACATTCATCCAGCATATCTAAACTTTCGGCAAAGCCGGCTGCAAAATCGCGTGTGCGTGTAAACAAATGCGGTTGAAAAATGCCTGTAATTTTTTTATTGGGATACAAGACTTTTGCCGCACCAATGGCTGCTTTCAGCTCTTCGGGATGATGGGCGTAATCATCAATGTAAATTACTTTGTTTGTTTTTACGCGATAATCGAATCTGCGTTTTACACCACTAAAACTTTGTAAGGCTTCTTTTATAACGGCATTATCAATGTTTAGCAATTGCGCCACGGCCACTGTAGCTGTTGCATTTTCTACATTATGCAAGCCCGGAACACCCAACACAGCACTACTTAAATACGACAAAGAACTTTTTACATCAAAATAAAAATTGCCATCATGTATCTCTACATTTTGGGCACAAAAATCTGCTTCTAAATTAGTGGCGTATGTATGCCTCTTTACGTTAAGCGATAATGTGTTATCAACATTTTTCTTAACAATCAAATGTCCGTTTGCATTTACCTGATTGGCAAACATCGTATACGACTCATGCATATAACTCACATCGCCATAAATATCCAAATGATCGGCATCTACACTGGTAATAACGCCTATGTAAGGGTATAAAGTCAAAAAAGAACGGTCGTATTCATCAGCTTCTACAACCACATAGGTGTTTTCATTTGGTTGCTTGTCTCCTAAAAGTAAATTGGTATTGTAGTTTTTTGTGATGCCGCCCAAGAAAGCATAACAATCAAAACCGGCCGTTTTTAAAATATGAGCCATCAAAGACGCGGTAGTCGTTTTGCCATGTGTGCCGGCAATAGCAATGGTTTTAAACTTCTTGGTTATCTCCCCTAATACTTCGGCACGTTTTTTTAGGATGTAATTTTCTTTCTGAACAAAAATAAATTCGGCATGTTCTTTTGGAACGGCAGGCGTGTAAACAATAAGTATTTCTTCTTTTTTAAATTCGGCAAGCAGGTAATTTAAGTATTCAACGTTTTCATCAAAATGAATATCTATTCCTTCGGCTTGTAATTCGCTAGTTAGTGCGGTGGGTGTTTTATCGTAACCTGCCACTTTAATTCCGTAATGATTAAAATAACGAGCAAGCGCACTCATGCCAATGCCACCAATGCCAAGGAAATATACAAACCCCACCCCCTCCCTTCCCACAAGGGAGGGAGTTGTGTTAGTGTGTATGTTGTTTTTTATTATCATAAGTTCTACAAGTCTCCCCTTTGGAGAGATTTAGAGGGGCTGTTGTTTTACTAATTTTAAAATTTCGTTTGTAATAACTTCAGCAGCATTTGGTAAAGCCAGCTTTGAAATGTTTTGCTTCAATTCTGTTTGTTTTGTTTCATTCTTCATTAACTCAATTGCCGCGGTAATTAATTTGCTTTGTGTTTCGGTATCTTTTACTAAAATGGCTGCATTTTTATTTACAAGCGACATGGCATTTTTTGTTTGATGATCTTCTGCTGCCGTTGGAAGCGGGACTAAAATGCAAGGCTTTTTAATAATGCACAACTCAGAAATAGCGCCTGCACCTGCGCGAGATATAACTACATCAGCAATGGCATAAGCCAAATCCATTTTTGTAATGAAATCAACGGTCTTCATATTTTTATCTGCAAAAGGTGCCGTTTGCTGTTTGGCAGTTTCGATATATAGTATACCTGTTTGCCAAAGCAATTGAATATCATTATCAATCAGTTGTTGCAAACCTTTGCCCATTGCTTCGTTAATGCCTTTAGCACCAAGGCTTCCGCCAACAACTAAAATTATTTTTTTATTCCCATCAAGGTTGAAAAACTTCAAGCCTTCTTCTCTTTTATTGGCTACCTGTTGCAAATCTTGTCTGACAGGGTTTCCTGTAAGAATTATTTTTTCTGCGGGGAAGAATTTTTCCATTCCTTCATAAGCCACGCAAATTTTATTTACTTTTTTAGAAAGTATTTTATTGGTAATACCCGCGTACGAATTTTGTTCTTGTATCAAAGCAGGAATATTTTTATTACAAGCAGCTCTCAACAAAGGCCCTGAAGCATAACCACCTGTGCCAACTACAACAGCAGGTTGAAAATCTTTAATTATTTTTTTTGTTTTTAAAAGACTGCGAATAATTAAGAAAGGAAGTTTTAAGTTAGCCAACGTAAATTTGCGTTGCAAACCGGCAATAGGCACACCAATAATTTTATAACCCGCAGCAGGAACTTTTTCCATTTCCATTTTACCTAAGGCGCCAACAAATAAAATTTCGGCATCGGGCACTTGTTTTTTTATTTGATTAGCAATAGCCACCGCCGGAAATATATGCCCGCCGGTACCACCACCACTTAATATGACTTTTAAAGGTTTCATTTCTTTTGAGGTTGCAAATTGCAACCTCTATTTGCTACTTTTTTTATTTGTTTTAAATCCTATTGGCTGTCTTTCGACCCACTTATTTTTGCGAAATATTTTTGTCTATCAAGTTTTCTAAGGCTTCGTAAATATGATTTAATTGTGTGTCGTGTTCATTAATACGCTCTTTTATTTCTTTTAATTGCTCCGCAATGCTATTTTGTTTCAATAAAATTTTCCTAATTTCTACAAAATTCCGCATAATGGCAATGTTCATATTAATAGCCTTATCGCTATTTAAAATTCCGCTCAACAT
>JBBRAG010000006.1:0-157393 GCA_038206945.1 Bacteroidia bacterium
CCAACTATGTTTTATCATTGGACTATTTTTAAACATAGTTGATTGTATAACAAGAGCCGTATGAATCGAGAGGTTCACGTACGGTTCTGTGAGAGGCTTGGGCTGTAATGCCCTTGCCTACTTGACTTTGTAATGCTGCGGTAAAAAATAAAAACCGCTTTGTTCTCTTCTACAATAGAAATTACAAGGCGGTTTTTTTATGGAGTGTATTTGCGTTAGGGATGGAATGAAAATCCTTTATGTACTCATAAAGATTGAAGTGATAGCCCGACGGCGCATGAGAATGCTTTACTTTGTTGGCAATGATGAAGAGCCGAAACGCCCAACTATGCTATGTAGTTGGCATTTACTTATTGTGTTGCAAATTTAACCTTTATTCTTATTTTTGCTCTGCTTTTTTACCATGAGTAAAATAAAATACAAGTTTAATACCAAAAGCCTTACGTACGAGAAGGTGCATACTACGTGGAAAGAACGTGGGCTGAAATTGTTATCTTATTTCGCTACCGGCACTGTATTTGCTACCATTACCATTCTTTTAGCTTATAAGTTTTTAGATTCTCCGAAAGAGAAACAGCTAAACCGTGAGATTTCAAAATTAAAATTAGAGTATGATTTATTAGGTCAGAAAATGAATATGGCCGAAACTGTTTTGGGCGATTTACAAGACCGCGATAATAACATTTACCGCGTTATTTTTGAAGCCGACCCCATACCCAACAGCATACGCAAAGCGGGTTTTGGAGGAAGCGACAGATATAAAAGCTTAGAAGGTTTTGAAAGTACAGAGCTTATGCAAGAAACATCTAAAAAGTTGGATGTGCTTTTAAAGCAATTGTATATCCAATCAAAATCGTTTGATGATGTATTGAAACTGGCGCATAATAAAGAGCAAATGCTAAACTCTATTCCGGCTATTATGCCTATGAATATCAAAAACTTAATACACCAACCGGGCGGTTATGGCTGGAGAACGCACCCCATTTATAAAACACAAGAAATGCACCCGGGCATGGATTTCCCTGCGGCTGAAGGAACACCCATTTACGCAACCGGCGATGGGGTTGTAGCACAGGCTGATGCCATGATGCAGGGCTATGGAAACCACGTTGTAATAGACCATGGTTACGGCTACCAAACACTTTACGGACACATGAGTAAAATTAGTGTTCATCCGGGGCAAAAAATTAAACGTGGCGAGTTGGTTGGTTTGGTTGGCAGTACAGGTTTAAGCACCGCGCCACACTTGCATTACGAAGTAATTAAAAATAACCAAAAAATTAACCCTATTAATTTTTATTATAACGATTTGAGCCCTGAGCAGTACCAACAAATGTTAGAGGCATCACAGCAGTCAACGCAGTCGTTCGACTAAAAGATTTTGTATATTTGCCATGATGGAAACACTTATCAATAGAATAATAGTTGACGGCCAAATATGCAGCGGAAAACCTTCTGTTAGAGGGAAACGCATTTCTGTTCAAACCATTTTAGAATTTTTAAGCGCCGGTAATACAAGAGACGAAATTCTTTATCAATATCCCACCCTTGAAAATGAAGATATTGATGCTTGCCTTAGGTTTGCAGCCGATTTAATGGGGCATCAATACTCAGTAAAAGCTATTGCCTAATGCCCAAGTATCTTATTGATGCCAACTTGCCGTATTACTTTAGTTTATGGAACACACCCGATTTTATACAGCAAAAAGATATTGGTGATACTTGGAATGATGATGAAATTTGGAATTACGCCAGGCAACATAACTTAATTATCATAACCAAAGATGCGGATTTTTCGCTGAAAGTTTTATATAGAGGAACGCCGCCAAAAGTAATTCATATTAAATTTGGCAATCTTAAAATCAGAGATTTTCATAACACTATTTTAACTATGTGGAACATAATTGAAAGAACTATTGAAGAAAGCAATCTGATTAATGTTTATATAGATAAAATTGAATACATTAAATAAATTGAACAAAATTAGTTTTAATACGGCAGTTGCCATTGTTGTTGCCAACATGATAGGCACGGGTGTTTTTACCAGCATGGGTTTCCAAGTATTAGGCATACAATCTGCCTTTGCTATTGTGTTGCTTTGGGTAATAGGCGGCATTATGGCTTTGTGCGGCGCTTTGGTGTATGGCGAAGTTGGCGCGGCGTTTCCGCAATCGGGTGGAGAGTATAATTATCTTTCAAAATTGTATCATCCGGTAATAGGCTTTTTAAGCGGTTGGGTTTCTTCTACCGTTGGTTTTGCGGCTCCGGTGGCATTGGCCTCAATGGCTTTGGGCAAATATGTAAACAGTGTTTTTGCCAATGTAAATCCAACATTAATAGCACTACTAGTGGTGTTGATTATTACGGCTATTCATGCCACAAACATTAAATCGGGTGCGGCTTTTCAGCGGTATGCAACCTATTTTAAAATAGTGTTTGTTAGTCTGTTTATTAGTTGCGGATTTATTTTTGCGAAGCCAACACACGTTATTTCATTTTTACCTGATAGTAATTCGTTTAATGATGTGTTTGCCAATGCAGCATTTGCTATCTCTTTGTTTTGGGTTTCTTACTCATACAGCGGTTGGAACGCAGCAGCCTACATTACGGGCGAGATAGAGAATCCACAAAAAAATTTACCTAAATCTTTATTAGTCGGTACATTGTTAGTGAGTATTTTATACATTTTACTAAATATGTTGTTTTTATACTCAACACCCGTAAACGATTTAAAAGGACAAATAGAAATTGGTCATATTAGTGCCACGCACATTTTTGGTACACAAATGGGTAATGTAATGAGCATGGTAATTTCTCTAATGCTGGTTTCATCTATCAGCGCTATGATATTGGCCGGGCCAAGGGTTATTTCTGCCATTGGTTCTGATGTAAAAGCGCTTAACTTCTTCGCTACTAAAAACAAAAACAATGTGCCTTATGTGGCGGTTATTTTTCAATCTATTATAGCTGTTGCGTTAATACTTACGGCGCAATTTAACCAAGTGTTAGAGTTGATTGGTTTTACTTTAACGCTGTTTACAACACTTACCGTTTTTGGTGTTTTTATTTTACGCAAGCAAAACACAGAAACTTTGTTGAGCTACAAAACATGGGGTTATCCGGTAACGCCAATTTTGTTTCTCTTAATTAACGGTTGGATTTTATATTACGGGTTCACTTCAAAAATAGAATCATCTATGTATGGTCTTTTAATAGTTTTGGCGGGGCTGCCTATTTATTTTTTTGGAAGAAGAAAATTAAGTTGATATATACAGTTTCAAAAAAAACACTATCTTGCAAGCTTTGTAATTAACAGGTGAAAGAAAAATTCTGTTTTTGTATTATTCTGATAGCGTTGTTTGTATCATCGTGCAAATACGCCAATCCTAAATATATTGATGAAGGCATTATAGAATATGATGCTAAGCCTATTGATGAAAACAATCCGATGGCAGGTTATGCGCCTAGTAAAATGACGGTTAAATTCAAAAAGAATTTTTTAGCTGCCGAAATGAGTGTTATGGGTGGCATATTTACCACTACTTTTATATTTAATCCCGCAAAAAAAACGCTTACACAATTAGTTAAAATGCTTGATCTAAAGCAGGCCTGCATTGAAGACGAAGCCGCTATTATAAATGAAAATAAAAATTATACACTAAGTTTTGTAGAAACTAGTGAAACCAAAGAAATAGGCGGTTACAACTGCAAAAAAGTTATTGTTACCATGCCGGATGACCCAAGCGTTAAATTTGATGTTTATTACACCGAAGAATTAAATGTAAGTAACCCTAATGAAAACACGCCTTACAGTCAATTAAAAGGAATGTTGATGCAATACAGGTTAAAAAAATTGGGTTTAGAGCTAGAATTTACGGCAAAAGGTGTTACAAAAGAAAAAATTGCCGATACTGAATTTGAACTGCCGGCTTACTATAAGGTAATCACAACCCAAGAGATGGATGAATTTTTTAAATCTATACAATAATAACCGTTTATCATTTTTTAGTTCCGTTTAAAAAACCTACAAATAGTTTGGCACATTAATTGTAATTTAACCCTCAATTATAAAAACAAAAAATAAAAACTAATATGAAATCGAAGATTAACAAATTCATTAATTTAACAACCAAAAACAATATGCGTAAAAAAATTTTTTTAACCGTAATCGCTATAGCAGGTATGTTTGCCGCATCTGCACAAATAACCGAAGGTTCTGTAACATATAGTGTAGCTGTAGAAGGCGTTCCGCCAGAGCAAGCAAGTATGATGAAAGGTATGGAACTTACCATGATGTTTAAAAACAAAAAATCGAGGGCAGATTTTTCTATGTCGGTAATGAGTACAACCACTGTATCTGATGATAATGGAAGTATTACGTTAATGGAGGGAATGGGCCAGAAAACTTTTACTAAAATGACCAAGGCTGATTTAGATAAAGAAAGCAAAAAATCTCCTGAACCAAAAATTACCTACGTGGATGAAAAGAAAACAATTGCCGGCTACGAATGTAAAAAAGCTGTTATTGAAGTGAAAGACCAAAAAGGAGAATCACAAAAAGTAAACGTTTGGTATTCTGAAAAACTACCTTATACCGGTGGCGGAAGAATGAATCAGTTTAAAGGTTTAAAAGGCGCACCACTTGAATTTGAAACCATACAAGGACCAATGAAAATGCGTATGACGGCTACTAAAGTAAGTACAACGCCTGTACCAGATTCAGAATTTGTACTTTCAACAGAAGGATATACTGAAATGAAAATGGATGACCTTAAAAAAATGCAAGGTGGAGGAAAATAATTCCCTCTACTAAAATTAAAAGAGGCTGTCTCAAAAATGATGACAGCCTCTTTTTTTTTCATTTTATTCGGATACCTATCTGAAATGATTTTCAAATATCGAATTCGCGGCGATTAGATTTTACTTTTGAGACAGCCTCATTTTTATGTCCATAATCAACTAACTTTGTAACGCATGCAAAAAGAAACCGACCTTTCTTTATTTAATAACAGCTGGTACAAAAACGGTTCTAATGCTATTTTAAACTTAGCTTGGTATTTGATAAGCGTTTGTTTTTTTAAATCGGCTTTTCCAATTAATTCCCTTAAAATAATTATTCTTAAACTATTTGGTGCAAAAATAGGCAAAGGCGTGATTATTAAACCTTATATAAATATAAAATATCCCTGGCGGTTATGTATTGGTAACCATGTTTGGATAGGCGAACATGTTTGGATAGATAACTTGGCCGATGTAATTATAGAAGACAATGTTTGCATTTCTCAAGGTGCAATGCTTTTATGCGGCAATCATGATTACAAAAAAACAACCTTCAATCTTATTATTGGGAATATTACCTTACAAAAAGGCAGTTGGATCGGCGCTAAATCAGTTGTTTGTCCTGGTGTTATTGTTGAAGAACATGCAGTGCTTACAGTAGGCTCAGTTGCAACAAAAAACCTGAATGCTTATACAATTTATCAAGGCAATCCGGCACAGGCAGTTAAGGAAAGAGTAATTAGTTAATTGATAGGTAATAGCAAATAGTTAATAGAAAATAACAATTAGAATTTAGAAATTAATATTTAGAATTTTATAATGATAACTCATCGTCCGCGCAGAAACCGTAAAAACGAAAACATCCGCAATCTTGTACAAGAAAATAATGTATTAGTAAGCGATCTTATATTTCCTGTTTTTTTAAGTGATGGTAAAAATATTAAAACAGAAATTAAATCTATGCCCGGTATTTATCGTTGGAGTTTAGATCTGATATTAAAAGAAATTGAAAGCTGCATGAAGCTTGGCATTAATACATTCGCTCCTTTCCCAAATATTGAAGAAAAATTAAAAAATAATTCCGCATCAGAAAGCTGGAATAAAAAAGGAATTTACTTGCGTGCTATCAAAGAAATAAAAAAGCAATTTCCTGAAGCTATACTTATGACGGATGTTGCGATGGACCCTTACAGCAGCGATGGACATGATGGTTTTGTAAAGAACGGAGAGATATTAAACGATGAAACTTTAGAGATATTAGCACAAATGGCGGTTGCGCAAGCCGAAGCAGGCTCAGATATTGTTGGCCCGAGCGATATGATGGATGGCCGAGTTAGTTACATACGCAAAGAGTTGGATGAAGCCGGTTTTAGCAATGTATCCATTATGGCATATACCGCAAAATATGCAAGTGCTTTTTATGGCCCGTTTAGGGATGCGTTAGAAAGTGCACCAAAATTCGGCGATAAAAAAACATACCAGATGAACCCTGCAAACAGCAAGGAAGCTTTACATGAAGCCGAACTTGATTTTAACGAAGGCGCAGATTTTTTAATGGTAAAGCCCGCTTTATCTTATTTAGATATTATAAAATTACTGAATGATAATTTTACATTACCTGTTGCAGCATACAATGTAAGCGGAGAATATGCCATGATAAAAGCTGCTGCTGCAAAGGGCTGGATAGATGGCGATAAAACCCGTGATGAGATTTTACTAAGCATGAAACGAGCCGGCGCAAAAATTATACTTACTTACTTTGCTAAAGAGTGGGCTTTAAAGCACAAATAATTATTTAGTAATTCTATAAACAAACGTAAGCATCGCCCCAGAGGTACTAAGGCTGGCTATACCAATAGTATTATTAGCATTTTTAGTTTTGCCGTTAGTTACACTCTGATTTGGTTGTTGATTAGTTTTGGTTATTGTAGAGGTTGTATTAGTTCGAGCATAATATATATTAGGAGCAATTTCTATATATACTAAAAAAGAAGGACTGATTTTATAAACTGCACCTAAAATGAAACCTATATATGGTTGTATATTTTGAGCATTACTTTTCTTTGTTTCGTTATATAAAAAACTTCCATTGTTAGGATGAGAGTAACCGCCATAAAATTTGTTATTACCCGTTTGGGTTGTTTGTGTTTTTGTAGTTGAATAGATTATTCCAGTTATACCCCCACACATTAGTCCGAATTTTTCTGTTACATATTTTATTTTAAGCACACTAAAGCTAAGCTTGTGTTAAAATTTATAGGTGTGGTTGGTTTTGTAGATCCTATATTATTGTAATTATAGATTGTATCCTGCGTGGTAGTTGAATTGTTAGAACCTTTTCCAAAACCTGTAGAACCACCAACTGTAGCATTAATTCTAAACAATCTTTTTTCGTTTCCCCAACGGTATTGTAATGAAAAGCTATTAAAGTTACTTAATCCGATGCCATACTCTTTAACTTTAGTGGGTGGCGTTTGCATACCTAAATCTTGTGCATTTAAGTTTATGGCAAAAAAGATAATTATAGCCGTACTAATAGTTTTGATGCTCTTCATACGTTTAAATTTATTGTTAATTTTTTTTAGTCTCACACAAATGTAATTATATAATTATATTGCAACCACTTATTTGTTTAGACTCAACTTCCTATACAATTACGAAATTTTATTTTAATTTTTTTTACGGCAAGATTATCAAGGCTAAAAGTCCTTCCTTATGGAAATAATTTAGGATGGGTATTTTGATGTTTTTTTTTTAATAATCTAATTCCATCCCCAACCTGTTTTTTAAAGTAAGTAAAGCAGGGTTTTTAAGCAACATAGTCTCAAATTTTTCAGCAGGTGAGTAAGCTTTTTTTGTTGGGTCGTGTGCTTTCTCCTGCATACGCATGGTAATGTTTTGATTATTTAAACCTTTACGAACAAAATCTAAAAAATCTTGTTTCATAGGTTCAAAACCATCTATTTGTGCACGA
Organism: Bacteroidia bacterium; assembly: GCA_038206945.1. GTDB lineage: Bacteria > Bacteroidota > Bacteroidia > B-17B0 > Aurantibacillaceae > PALSA-968. Next base: position 7,754 of record JBBRAG010000006.1, read on the forward strand.
TTTTCAATATCAATTATAATTTCAGTTTCGTTATTTAAAGAGACAACTTCCGGGCGAAGCATAACGGAAATTTGTTTTTTGCCTTGCTCCTGCATTTTTTTAGTGTAATCAATAACGCTTTGCTGCAGTTGTTCTAAAGTAAAAGTTTGGCTATAATTAATTCCAACTTTTTCCTCTGAAACTTTGGTTGGTTCAACTACTTGTTGCGCCTGTTTTAAACGAAATCCATCATTAAAATTTAGATCTTTAAAGGTTCCTACCGGTTTTGAAGTGGTTTTATGTTGAGTGACTTCAATAGGTGTAATTGGTTTTGGTAATGAAGTAAAATCCATCCCTTGCGCCTCTACCAAGGGGATATTTTTAGATTGGGTTACGCCGAATTCTGTACTATCTTTTTTTTTTCTGCATCCATCGATGCAGCATTTAAGTAAGTAATTTGCAGGAGTGCAATCTCTACTTGCAACCGATGATTTTTAGCCGCCTTGTAACTGGTATCGCACCTATTTATAACACCTAAAGATTTTAGTAAGAATTGTGTGCTGCAGGCCTGTGCTTGTTGCTGGTATTTTTGTTTTACGTTTTCGCTTACTTCCAAAAGCTGGATGGTAGCGGCATCTTTACAAACCAATAAATTTCGCATGTGCTCTCCTAAGCCGGCAATAAAATGATGCCCATCAAAACCATTATCTAAAATTTCATTAAAGGTTACTAAAACGGTAGCCGTATCTTGTGTATTAAGTGCATCAGTTATCTTAAAATAATAATCATAATCAAGTACATTTAAGTTTTCAATAACCGTTTTATACGTAAGGTTATTTCCGCCAAAACTAACCATTTGGTCAAACATACTACAAGCATCTCGCAAACCGCCGTCGGCCTTTTGTGCAATTACACGAAGTGCTTCATCCTCGGCGGTTATACCTTCTGTTTTGGCAATATACCCAAGGTGGTTAGAGATATCATCTAACTTAATTCTATTAAAATCAAATATTTGGCAACGCGATAAAATGGTAGGTATTATTTTATGTTTCTCGGTAGTAGCTAAAATAAAAATAGCATGCTTTGGCGGTTCTTCCAGGGTTTTAAGAAACGCATTGAAAGCTGCTGAGGATAACATGTGTACCTCATCAATAATATAAACTTTGTGCGAACCTAATTGGGGTGCAAATCGTACCTGGTCGATCAAATTTCGAATATCTTCTACCGAGTTGTTAGAAGCGGCATCTAATTCAAACACATTTAATGATTGTCCGCTGTTGAACGATGTACAACTTTCGCACTTATCGCAAGCTTCGGTATCTGCCGTAATATTAAAACAATTAATAGTTTTTGCCAATATACGCGCGCAGGTAGTTTTGCCAACACCACGCGGACCACAAAATAAAAACGCCTGTGCTAAATGATTATTTTTAATGGCATTTTTAAGCGTAGTAGTAATGTGCTGTTGCCCAACTACGGTATCAAAAGTTTGCGGCCTGTATTTGCGTGCCGATACAACAAAGCGATCTTCCATTTATGTAGGCAAAGATACGATTAAAAAGCTGTTTTTCTTTCGAGTTTTTAACTGATGTGAATAAGATTTAATGTATTTTTAACCCCACTTTGATAAAGAAAATTATAACTATATTATTTGTACTACTAAGTTTTTACGGCTTTGCACAACAACCTGTGCGCAAGTTTGTAATAAGCGGTACTGTTTTTGAACAGGATAGTACAACCGTAATGCCGTATGTTTAATTAATAAAGGGCCGTACGGGCAATGGAACCATAACCGATTTTAACGGTAAATTCAGCATTATAGCGCAAAATAATGATACACTACTATTTCAATATGTTGGGTACGCTCGGCGCAAATACCCCGTGGCACTTATTAAAAACAGTAATGATAGCATGAAACAAAATGCAAAAATTATTATGCATCAAATAATGGTTAACATGCAAAGTGTTACTGTTGTGGCAAATAGAATTAAACCAAACGAGATAGATTATATGAAACGTTACATAACGCAACATGCGGTGCCTAAAGGTTTGGATGCGTTTAACAGCCCAATTACCGCGCTATACGATCAGTTTAGCCGTAAAGGAAAAGAGCAACGCAAACTACAGCAAATATTTCAGGATATTTTAATACAGGAAGAAGTAGCTAAAAAATTCAATCCTGAAATATTAAGGCAGTTAACCGAAGATGAAACCATAGATTTTGATTCTTTTAGAAGATATGCCTGGCGTATAGATAATCAGTTTATTATGACGCATGATGGCTATGATCTTTATGCGCCTATGATGTATTATTATCGTCAATATAAAAAAACCGGAAAGCAACAAGCTATGCCGCAGGAAGATCCTTCGCAACAACCATTATACCAACCTAATAAAAAGAAACAACCAAGCCCTATATTTTACGGAGATGAGTAAAAAATTTACACAGCAACTATTTGAAAATATTGAAATTGTTGACATATCTTCTGAAGGATTAGGAGTAGCTAAAATAAATGATTGGGTGGTTTTTGTGGAAGGGGCGGTGCCCGGCGACTATTGTAATTTTACAGTTTATAAAAAGAAAAAGTCTTTTGGCTTTGCTAAAATAACACATTTGATAACCCCTTCTGTTCATCGTGTTTCTGCACCATGTAGGCATTTTGGCACTTGCGGCGGTTGCAAATGGCAAAACTTTAATTACGCTGCGCAATTACAATACAAACAAAATCAGGTTTTAAATGCGTTTAAACGCTTGGCAAAAGTTGAGGTAGCATTAACATTTGATATAGTAGGTTGCGAAGACATTTATTATTACCGCAATAAATTAGATTTTGGTTTTTCTAATAAAAAGTGGTTAACAGCAGAAGAAGTAAAAAGCCAAGATACCATCACAAACAACAATGGCTGCGGCTTTCACGTATCGGGTGCGTTTGAAAAAGTGCTGGATGTAGAACATTGTCATTTACAGCCAACCCCTTCTAACGAAATAAGAAATGAAGTAAAACAATTTGCGCTTGATAAAGGCTACGATTTTTTTAATATTAGAGATAAAGCAGGATTAATGCGTACACTAATTATACGTACTTCTACCACAGGCGAAGTTATGTGCGTGTTTTCTTTTTATGATAACGATACTGAAAAAATACACACTCTTTTAAGTCATGTTAAAGATAGCTTTCCGCAAATAACCGCTTTGTTATATGTCATTAATCAAAAAGGAAATGATACCATCTACGATCTTCCTGTAACTATTTTTAGTGGAAACGATTTTATTTATGAAGAAATGGAAGGCCTCAAATTTAAGATTGGCCCAAAATCTTTTTACCAGACAAACTCTAAACAAGCGTATCAACTATATTTAATTACCCGTAATTTTGCAGGATTGCAAGGCCATGAAATTGTTTACGATCTCTACACAGGTACAGGTACAATTGCTTTGTTTGTTTCTAAACATGCCAAACATGTTGTGGGTGTAGAATCTGTACCCGAAGCTATTGAAGATGCTATGGAGAACGCTCGTTTTAATAAAGTTGGCAATACATCTTTTTATGCTGGAGATATGAAAGATGTTTTAAATGATGAGTTTATTTCTGCTAACGGAAAGCCTGATGTTATTATAACAGATCCTCCACGTGTTGGAATGCACCCTGATGTGGTAGCAAAAATTTTAGAAATAGCTCCTTCAAAAATTGTGTATGTAAGCTGCAATCCTGCTTCGCAAGCAAGAGATGTGGCATTGTTAGCTGTAAAATATAAAGTCTCTAAGGTGCAGGCAGTAGATATGTTTCCACAAACCTTACATGTAGAAAGCGTAGCTTTGTTAGAATTAATAACCACTAATTTTTAAAAAGATCAAATTCAGACAGATCCGGTTTATTCTTTACATGCCTGTTTTTCTCCACATCGTATAATAATTTGCCAAGGTCTTTCATAAAAGGTAAACCTATTTTATCGTATTCATATTTACCTGTACCAACAACATCGCGTTCATTTAAATACATAGTTACCGATACCATAAATTCTATGTTATTTTTTACATCTACTACGTAAGCGCAATCGTTTAAAAAACCGTAAGCACGACCCACAATATTAAAAGAGCGAACGCTATCTGCCAAAATGGTTTTTGGCTCGCATCCATAATAAATATATTTTTTAAAAGCATCGTAATATTCTTTTGTATCATACGCAGGGTACAGGCTTTCTCTAGGGAACATCCCTAAATATTTCATCAAAAATTGCCAATCATCTTCATTTATATCGTACTTCTTTTTTTTACTTTCATGATTATAAAAAACAAGGTTTTTAAGAATTTCATGGCAATTAGGTAAGCTTATAAAGTTGTGCGTACTAAAATCTTTTGGTTGATTTATGCGCCTGCCAAATTCGTTATTATGTGCCTTGCCCACTTTAGTATTAACCAAAGGATGCGGTTTATTATAGGTATAAAATGTAAGCGCTTGCTTATATAAAGTATCTCCCGTAGCGGATAAAAAATAAACAGGCGAAGTTATTTTGGCTGTATCGGCCCGACAAGAGCCATCTAATCTATTAACCAGCCTAATGTTTGGATAACCCCAATCTTCTAATGTTTTATGAATATAATCAGCGTCCAAAAATTCGTATGCACGTGCAAAAGCGTAATTATCACTTACTAAAAACATTTTTTTAATATAGTGCTCAATACTAGGGAACCTGTTTTCTGCCGTGGTATCTTTTAAAACTTTTTTTCCGCAGGTAAACACACTATCAGTAACCATGATAGTGCTTTTATCTATGTTGTATTTTTTAAGTTGTTTTATTTTTTCAAGTGCCATGATGGAAACAGGCAATTTTACAATACTGGCAGGATAAAAGAATTTGGAACTATCAATATTCCAATAAAAATTTTTAAAAGAAGGATCGTTTTTTTTATTGCGGGTAATTTGCGTATAAACTATTTGCAGTCGGTATTTTTTAGGGTTGTTTAAAACCTTTTCATGCGTAGGCATACCGGCATGTAACAAGCTATCTAAGTACATAGATATTTTTTGAGAGAACCCCCCCTGATAAAAAAGTAGTAGAAGAATAAATATGAAGTTTTTATTTAAATACATAACAGAAGTTTTAAAGTTAAGGTTATTAACGGTAATGATGAAAAGCTAAGTTTTAAAATTAGTTAACTGATTATTGTGCTAAATCCAAAAAAAGTTATATTTTTACTACTATAATATAGTTTTTTATGCCAAAAAAGTATTTCATATTTTTTATACTTTTTATTTATCTTTCCTTTAGCCTACAAGCTTTTAACGATACACCAACCTATATTAATTATATTAAAAATAGCGGGCAGTGGGATAGCAAAATTTTATACGAGGGCAATTTTAAAGGCGGAAAAGTTTTTCTTGAGAAGAATGCGTTTACTTATTTATTTTATCCGCAAGATGGTTTAAACAAACTGCATCCGCATCAAAAAAATACCCAAGCAAATCAAAAAAGTTCTGCAAAAGATGGTATTACTTTAAATTTTCATACTGTGCGTATGGAATTTTTAGGTTGCGAACCTAATGCCACTACCAGCCAGGCCGACAAGCAACCTTTTTATCATAATTATTATTTAGGTAAAGATGAAAGTAAGTGGGTTAGCCATGTGCCGGTTAGTACCCATGTTTTATATAACGGATTATATAACGGAATTTCATTAAATACCTTTAGCCGCGCAAATGATGTAAGGTATGATTTTACTGTAAACCCCAACGCAGATGCCTCTGTTATTAAATTAAAATTTACCGGCCAGAATAATTTATCTATAAAAGACGGGAAACTAATAATTGGCACGAGTGTTGGCGATATGGTACAGGAAGCACCTTATACCTACCAGCAAACGGATGGCAGGTTAGAAAAAATTGCCTGTAAATATGTTATTGAAAAAGATATAATATGTATTAAAATAACAGGCAATTATAATCACAACCTTCCATTAGTAATAGATCCTACTTTAGTATTTGCCACCTTTTCTGGCTCTACGGCAGATAATTGGGGTATGTCGGCCAGTTACGATAACCAAGGCGGTGGTTATACCGCGGGTATTTGTTTTGCCACATCAAATACAGGTTATGTATTAACACCGGGTGCCTTTCAACAAACGTTTGGCGGCGGTGTAGTTAATAATACGTATACCTATATGGGCTTTGATATTGTTACCTCTAAATTTGACCCAACCGGAAGTCAGCTTTTGTTTTCTACCTATTTGGGTGGAAGTGACAACGAACAACCTCAAAGTATAATTGTAGATAATAATAATGATCTTATCATTTATGGGCGATCTTACTCATCAAACTTTCCGGTTACAAACGGCGCTTATGATGTAAGCTTAAACGGAGGCTCTGATATTATCATTACTAAATTTAATCCAACAGGAACTGCTTTAATAGCCTCTACCTTTATTGGAGGAAGCGCGGATGATGGCGTTAATATTACAGCTAACGAAATGACCTTAGGTTCCTTAAAATATAATTATGCCGATGATGCAAGGGGAGATATTATTCTTGATGTAAATAATAATGTTTATATAGCATCGTGTACGCAATCAACTAATTTTCCAGTTACGTCGGGTTGCTTTCAATCATCCAATCATGGTATGCAGGATGGTTGTGTTTTTAAATTGAACGCATCTCTTTCTTCGCTTATGTGGAGTACATATCTTGGAGGAAATGATGATGATGCGGCTTATAACCTAGCGGTTGATAATGGAAACAGCGTGTATGTTACAGGTGGTACCGAAAGCAGCAATTTTCCGGTAACACCGGGCGCCTTACATTCATCTTACATTGGAAATATAGATGGTTTTCTTACACATATTTCATCTACCGGCAACGCTGTTTTACAATCTACCTATATCGGTACTTCTGGTTATGATCAATCTTATTTTGTACAGTTAGATAATACAAATAATGTTTATATATACGGGCAAACAAGCGGTGGTTATCCTGTTACGGCAGGCGTTTATTCAAACGCAAACAGCGGGCAATTTATTCATGAATTTAATTCTACTTTATCAAGCACTATTTTCTCTACCGTGTTTGGAACCGGCCAAGGGGTACCGGATATAGCACCTTCAGCGTTTTTAGTTGATAAATGCCGTAATATTTATATATCAGGTTGGGGAGGCTCTTTAGGTGGATTTAACAGAGCCAACAGTACTACAAACGGTTTACCTATAACTTCTAACGCTTTTCAATCAACAACCGATGGAATGGATTTTTACTTTATGGTATTACAACCAAACGCCGCTTCATTATGGTACGCCACTTATTTTGGTGGCGATTTTGGAAGTGAAGAACATGTGGATGGCGGTACAAGCAGGTTTGATAAAACAGGTGTAATATACCAGGCAATTTGCGAAGGATGTGGTGCTAATTCTGATATGCCCACCACACCCAATGCTTGGTCAACCACCAACAACTCTAACAATTGTAACAACGCTTTGGTAAAATTCAGTTTTAATTTAGTGCAAACTGTTGCCTCGTTAGCTATAAATCCATCATCGGCTACGGGTTGTGCGCCTTTCCCGGTTTCTTTTACTAATCAAAGTCAAAACGCAACTTTGTACAGCTGGCATTTTGGCGATGGAGATACTTCCACCAGTATAAGTCCGGCTCATATATATACTATGCCCGGCACTTATACGGTAACACTTTCTGCTAAAGATACCGCAACTTGCAATATATTAGATACTATGGTTGCCGTAATAACCGTAAACATTCCACCTATTATAACTGTAAGTAATGCTACTGTTTGTGTTGGCAGTAATGCTACTTTAACAGCTAGCGGAGCATCTACGTATACCTGGAGTACGGGTAACCATACAGCATCAATAAGTCAAAGCCCTACTGTTACTACCACCTATACGGTAACAGCAGGTATAAATGGTTGTGTTAATACAGCCACTGCAAATATTGTAATTAATGCATTGCCTGTTTTAACAGTAAACAGCCCAACAATTTGCGCCGGCAATGCGGCAACTTTAACCGCGGGTGGTGCCACTACTTATACATGGAATACAACAGCTACTTCATCTTCAATTATAGTAAATCCGGTAATAACCACTATTTATACGGTAACGGGTACTGATAATAATAGTTGTAAAAATAAAATAACCACTACTGTTACTGTTACGCCCTCGCCTGTCATAACTATTCCGCCTGCTAATGCTTGTATTGGAAGCACAGCTACTATAACGGCAAGCGGGGCAATAACTTATACCTGGAATACCGGCAGTATAAGCCCTTCTATAGTAATATCACCAACCGTATCTACTAATTATTCGGTTACAGGTACAAATACTTTAGGTTGTATAAGTACAAAGAGCGTTACTTTACAGGTGCATGCTTTACCAATAATAAGCGTGGGTAGCGGTATCATTTGCCAAGGAACTTCTTTTGTATTGGCTGCTACCGGTGCAACTTCGTATATATGGAGTACCGGCGCTACAGGTATTGCCATAACAGTATCGCCAAGCGTAACTACTACTTACACTATTATTGGCGCTGATAATAACAACTGCATGGATACAACTTTTGCTACTATTGTTGTCGATCCGTCACCTACAATAACAGTAAACAGTCCAAGTATTTGCGTGGGTAACACAGCTACACTTACAGCAGTAAGCAGCACAAATAACTATAGCTGGAACACTGGCGATACAACTTCTGTTATTATGTCTTATCCCAATGCAACTACCAATTATACGGTATGGAGTTCAAACGGAACTTGTACGGCGTATAAAATAAGTACAGTATATGTTTTAGCTAATCATACGCACCTTACAAGCGGTGGAAATATTGGTATGTGCACAGGCGACAGTATTAAACTACAAACTAACGCAAGCTATGTATCTTATCAATGGAATACAGGGCAAACTACGCCCACCATAGATGCTTTACAGGCAGGAACTTATATTGTGCAAACAATTGATAATAATGGATGTAAAGGTATAGATAGTGTTAAAGTACATGTAGACTCTAAAGTTGCTTTACCTTTAAAAGATACTACCATTTGCAGCGGAGACCACTTGCAATTACACGTAATAGATGGCTATTATACTTACTTATGGCTTCCTCCTTATAATTTAAATAACAATACTATTTATAACCCTAAAGCACATCCAACAACCACAATTATTTATACAGTATCTGTAACTAACGGAAGTTGTATGAATACTAATACCATTACAGTTTTTGTAAATCCAATTCCTCAAATAAGCGTAAAACCAAAATATACCGTTTTGCTTGAAGGAGAAGTTGTTACCTTACAAGCACAAGCCCACGATAGCTGCAATTGGTGGCCGGCAAATTGGTTGACGTGTAGTACAGGTTGTAACACAACCATTGCAACTGCTTATGAAGATATAACCTATACCGTAAGCACTACTAATAGTTTTGGTTGCAGCGCATCAACCACTGCAAAAATAAAACTTGATATGGAATCTTCTTTTTATATTCCTAACACATTCAGCCCTAACGGCGATTGTATAAACGAAACGTTTAAACCTGTTTGGATGCACATTCACAATTATAAAATTTTAATTTTTGACAGATGGGGGCTTTTACTTTTTCAATCGGACGATCCTGATGCAGGTTGGGATGGAATGTATAAAAGTAATAAATGCCAGGAAGATGTGTATGTTTATAAAGCAACCTATATGGATGATGAAAACAACAATCAACATAGCTTAGCAGGCACAGTTACTATAGTAAGGTAATATCTCTTAACATTATTTACATACATTATTTCGCTATTTCTTCATTGGCATAACACTAAAGAACTTTCAATGATTATTTTTGTACATTGGTAAAAAATTAATTTATGCGTAAACTTTTTATACTAACAAGCCTAGTGCTTATTTGCATAGTGGCAATGATAACCTATTGCTGGCATCCATTTATCTGGAGTTTTTTGATCATAATACCATTTATATGTGTGGGGATATTTGATATGATTCAGAACCATCATACATTAATGAAAAATTACCCGGTATTGGGTAGATTACGTTGGCTGGCAGAATGGGTTAGACCTAAAATATACCAATATTTTGTTGAGAGCGATACCGATGGGGCTCCTTTTAACCGACTAAGCAGAACGGTAATATATCAACGCGCAAAAAAAACGGATGATACCATGCCTTTTGGTACCCAATTAAATGTATATGAAACGGGCTACGAATGGTTAAACCACAGCATTACACCCTTACATCATGATCAGGTAGATAATAGTCCGCGTGTATTGGTTGGCGGACCCGATTGCACAAAAAAATACTCGGCAAGTGTATATAATGTATCTGCTATGAGTTATGGCTCTTTAAGTAAAACAGCGGTAATGGCTCTTAACGGCGGAGCTAAAATAGGTGGCTTTGCGCAAAATACCGGCGAGGGAGGTTTAACTTCTTACCACTTAGAACCCGGCGGAGACATTATTTGGCAAATTGGTACCGGATATTTTGGTTGCAGAAACAACGATGGCAGTTTTCATTATGAAGAATTTGCCAGACGCTCTACCAAAGAAAATGTAAAAATGATAGAGATAAAACTATCACAAGGTGCAAAACCTGGGCATGGTGGAATTTTGCCCGCCGCCAAAGTAAGTCAGGAAATTGCCGATATACGTTTGGTTGAAGTAGGTAAAGATGTTATTTCACCTCCTTACCACACTGCCTTTTCAAATCCTATAGGTTTATTAGAATTTTTAAAAAGATTACGCGAGTTATCCGGTGGAAAACCGGTAGGCTTTAAACTATGTGTGGGTCAAAAATCTCAATTCATTGCCATTTGTAAGGCTATGGTTAAAACCAAAATTATGCCCGATTTTATTACCGTTGATGGTGGCGAAGGTGGAACAGGCGCAGCACCATTAGAGTTTAGTAACTCGGTTGGTATGCCCTTGCGCGATGCGCTTGCTTTTGTGTTTGATGCCTTGCATGGCTTCAATTTAAAAAAACACATTAAAATTATAGCATCAGGTAAAGCACATACAGGTTTTGATCTTATCAAAAATTTTGCTTTAGGTGCCGATATGTGTAATTCTGCGCGAGCTATGATGTTTGCCATTGGCTGCATACAGGCTTTGGAGTGTAACCACAACACCTGCCCTACCGGTGTGGCAACCCAAGATCCCAAACTTTATAAAGGTTTAAACGTGGCCGATAAACGGGTTCGGGTAGCTAACTTCCACCACGAAACTATTAAAGCAGCCGTTGAGTTAATGGCTGCTGCGGGGTTAAATCATTCTCATAAATTACATAGATCTCATATTTACCGCAGGGTTAGCGCTAACCAAATACAAACGTATGCCGAGCTGTATCCACATATTTTAAAAGGCTCTTTATTAGAAGCGCCTTATCCTAATGGGTGGGAATTAGATATGATGAACAGCCATGCAGAAACCTTTGATTCTTCTATACAATATAGTTAAGCTTTTTTACTGTCTATCAGGTAAAATAATATGAAAGGTTGTACCCTGCCCTATTTCAGACTCTACATGCAAATGCCCGCCGTGGTTGGTAACTATACGTTTGCATAAAGCAAGCCCAATGCCCGAACCTGGATATAGATCTTTTACATGCAGACGTTTAAAAATTTCAAATATTTTGGTGGCGTATTTTACATCAAAGCCAATGCCCTTATCGCTGATAGTATAATTATTTTTTTTATTATATCTTGGTATAAAAGTTTCTACTTCAGCCCCTGTTAATGCTTTTGCATTAATTTCAATATCGGGTGCCTGCCCTTCTTCTACAAACTTTAAAGCGTTATTTAGCAGGTTATAAAACAGCTGTTTCATTTGCAGGCCAACAGCGTTTATAATTGGAAAATCTTCTCCTATTTTTATGTGCGCGTTCTTTTCTATAATTAAAAGTTCAAAATCATCTACCACATCTCTAACAATATAAGTAAGTGGTATAGGCTTAATAAGTTTATCAATATCCCGCAGGCGCGAAAATTCTAAAAGGTCTTTTATTAATAAAGTAATTCTGGTTGAAGACTGTACAATTTTTTTAACCGTTAATTTATTTTCGATAGATAAACCTCCTTGTCGGGATAATGTATCCGCAAAAACCTGTATCTTACGTAAAGGCTCCTGCAAATCATGACTGGCCACATACGCATATTGGCCCAGCTCTTCGTTAGATCGTAATAAGTTTTCATTACTATTTGCCAGCTCTTCTACCGCCGCTTGCAATTCTTCATAACTCTCCTTTAGATCTTCGGAACCTTTTTTTATCTGAGATTTAAAATCTGTTGTTTCTAATTCAGCGCTAACATTCATAGCCACCCCCGAAAAACGATACGCATTACCTGCCTTATCAAAATAAGCCCTGCCAATAAACCTTACCAACCTAAGCACATTATCATCAATACCTAAAATACGGTACTTAACATCATAATTACCTTTATTTTCTCCTTTTAGGGCGGCTTTAATGGCGTTATCAGCCATCTCACGGTCATCTGTATGAATAAAAGATATAGCCTTTTCATACGATAAAAAATTATCTTTTGATAGGCCAAAAAACTCTCTGCACCGCTCATCCCAAGCCACAAGCTGGTTCTTATTTAATTGAAGTTCCCAAATACCAATACCAGCCGCCTTTAAAGATAGGTGCAGGCTTTCTGTATACGTTGTTTGATTAAGAAGATCGTTCGTAATTAGATCTGACATTTTCATTGAAAATTAAGGAGGTAAGTAAGTGTACTAAGGTACAATATATATTTATCTATACAGATAATAATAGTTGTGCAAAATCTCTAAGAAAATGTTAAAATTTAACTTTTTAGCCTAAAAATCAATCATTTAAAAAAAATAACTTTATTGCCACGTCGCTTTATGGTATATTTGTACCCCACTTACAGGGATTGTGGAACTAAATAATCAATAATTATAAACCCCTCTGTTGCGCCCTGAAGCACAGATACAAGTAAAATAAAATGACAGAAAAACACACTGAAACTGCAACTGCAGATTTTGATTGGAGTTTGGTTGGTAAAAAGCAAGATGCATATTCTGCTACAGACCGCCAACACCTTGAAGATTTATACGAAAAAACATTAAAAACCGTTGTAAACCTTGAAGTAATTGAAGGTACGGTGGTAGCCGTTAACGCTCGCGAAGTAGTAGTTAACATTGGTTACAAATCAGACGGAGTTATTCCTCGTAACGAATTTAAATACAATCCGGATTTAAAAGCCGGAGATAAAATTCCTGTATTTGTAGAACAACAAGAAGACGCAGGTGGACAACTTATCCTTTCTCATAAAAGAGCACGTGCAACCGCATCGTGGGATAAAGTTTGTAAAGCGCTTGAAACAGATGAAATTATTAAAGGATACGTTAAATGCCGTACTAAAGGCGGACTTATTGTTGACGTATTTGGTATTGAAGCGTTTTTACCGGGTTCTCAAATTGACGTAAAACCAATTCGTGATTACGACGTTTACGTTGGTAAAACAATGGAATTTAAAGTTGTAAAAATAAACAATGAATTTAAAAACGTAGTAGTATCTCATAAAGCACTTATTGAGGCTGAATTAGAAACTCAAAAACGCGAAATTATTTCTAAATTAGAAAAAGGTCAGGTACTTGAAGGTACCGTTAAAAACATCACTTCTTATGGTGTGTTTATCGATCTTGGTGGAGTGGACGGATTAATTCACATTACAGATTTATCATGGGGCCGTATCTCTCATCCAGAGGAAATTGTTAAATTGGATGAGAAAATCAACGTAGTTATCCTTGATTTTGATGACGATAAAAAACGTATCGCTTTAGGTTTAAAACAATTATCTGCTCATCCTTGGGATGGACTTAGCGCTGACATTAAAGTTGGTGATAAAGTAAAAGGTAAAGTAGTTGTTTTAGCTGATTACGGTGCATTTATTGAAGTACAACCAGGAGTTGAAGGTTTAATTCACGTAAGTGAAATGAGCTGGAGCCAGCATTTACGTACCGCTCAAGACTTCTTAAAAGTTGGGCAAGAAGTAGAAGCTGTGGTTTTAACTTTAGACAGAGAAGAGCGTAAAATGAGCTTAGGTGTTAAACAATTAACGCCTGATCCTTGGTCGTTCATTACAACTAAATATCCAAAAGGTTCTCGTCACACAGGTACTGTACGTAACTTCACTAACTTCGGCGTATTTGTTGAATTAGAAGAAGGCGTAGATGGTTTAGTTCATATCTCTGATTTATCTTGGAGCAAAAAAATTAAACACCCCTCAGAGTTTACTAAAGTAGGCGACAAAATGGATGTATCTGTTCTTGAAATTGATGCTGAAAACCGTCGTTTATCATTAGGCCACAAACAATTGGAAGAAAATCCATGGGATGTATTTGAAACTATCTTCACAGAAGATTCAGTACATACCGGTACCGTTCTTTCAGTAAACGATAAAGGCGCTGTAATAGGCTTACCTTATTGTGTTGAAGGTTTTATCCCAAGCAAACATTTAATCAAAGCTGATAAAAAACAAGCGCAGGTTGAAGAAGTTCTTGAGTTTAAAGTGATCGAGTTTAACAAAGATTCTAAACGTATTGTAGTATCACACGCTCGTACGCACGAAGAAGAAAAACGCGCTCATGAAAAAGCTGAGAAAGTTGCTAAAGCCGATGAAAAAGAAGAAACTCAAAAGGCTGTTAAAAAAGTAAAAGATACTCAAGAGAGAACAACATTAGGTGATATCTCTGCGCTATCTGACTTAAAAGATAAAATGGACGCTAAAAAATAAGCGTTTAATAAAGAAAATCCTTGTGGCTTGCCAGCTGCAAGGTTAACTAAAAACTAGGATGGTTTTTAGTTTTTTGAGAGGAAAGAGCCGTACTGAAAAGTGCGGCTTTTTCTTTTGTAGGCGATGACTGTTATAACCTGTTATAACCTGTTATAAATTTTCAGGATAAACATTTTTGGCATAATATTTTATTTATTACTACCATAAAACTAAACTTATGGATAGCATCAACAAAAATCAATCGGAAGAAAATCATAAAAATTTACAGGCTCATGAAGCCGAAAACAAAATTAAAGATCTAGTAGATAAATCTCATACCTGCTATTTCTGCACAGAACCGGTTAACAACCAATCTAATGGGGTTAGACCAATGAGTGTGCAAAAGGTGGATGATGATGGGGTACTTTGGTTCTTAAGCGCCAGCGATAGCCATAAAAACAGAGAAATAGCTATAAGTTCTTTTGTTAAATTATATTTTCAAGGTTCGTCCCATTCAGATTTTTTATACTTAAGAGGCAAAGCACTTATCTCTAAAGAGAAAGAAAAAATAGAAGAACTTTGGGAACCCATTTTAAAAACATGGTTTACTGAAGGTGAAAACGACCCCCGTATAACAGTTATAAAAATAGTTCCATTTGAAGGTTATTATTGGGATACCAAACATGGCAGTGCAATTGCAGGTGTTAAAATGCTAATTGGTGCTGTAATCGGTAAAACTATGGATGATTCTATTGAAGGGAAAATAAAAATTTAGGCGTTATTAAATGATTAAACTTTATTTATTGCTTAATTTTATAGGACACTTGCAATTACTACTTTAATACATTAATTATAAGAAAATTATAAAAGATAGTTATTTTGTTTAGAATTTGATTATGCTTTTGCTACATGAATTGGAATACTTCTTTATTTAAGAAGTAAAAAAACTTAGTTGACGGAATAATAAATCAATTACCGATGTTTAACTATTATAACTTCTTTTCTTGGATGGCGGCGACCTCTTCTAACCACGCAAGAACTTAGAAAAATTAATCCTACCAAAAATAAAATAAAGTAAGAAGACTTAAATTTAAAAATTGTTTTCATTATAAAAAAATTAATGGGTTACGGTATTGGTAGTTGTGGCAGGCTGAATACTAAAATCTACGCTCATTACATAAATAGATAAAGCAACAACTATTATTACAAGTCCTACCCACATACGCCAATCGGTATGCATATTTTTCCAGGAAGAAGTATGATGCTTTTTATAATTTTTTTGATTTTCTAAGCTGTGCTGCGGAATAGTCATAATTATATATTGTATTAATATAAGATACTACACAAATATTTGTGCCACTAAATTAGCGCAAAAATTAACGCACTAACTTAGAAATAAATTATATAATTAATCAAGCTTAAAATAAGCAGAAGACATATTGGCAATTTCTTTACCATAAGCTAAAGACGCTGTGGCTGCGGGAGATGGAGAATTAATAACATGCACCGCACGGTGCCCATATTCTACCTTAAAATCATCTATCATTTCGCCTTCGGGGGCAAGTGCCATAGCCCTTATTCCGCATCGGCTGGCAATTATATCATCACTTTCTAAACTTGGGATTAATTTACGAAGCCTGTTTAAAAAATAAGGCTTAGAAAATGCCCCGCGGTATTCATCCAAGCCAAAGCGCCAGTGTTTTTTAAAAAATTTCCAGGTGCCTGCGCTTGTAAAGGCTTTAATAGTATCGCTTGCAGAAAAAGAGGTTTTGCTATATCCTTCTCTGTCAAAAACAAAAACGGCGTTTGGCCCGCACTCGGTTCCTCCATGTATCATACGGGTATAATGTACTCCCAAAAATGGGAATTTAGGGTTAGGAACTGGATAAATTAAGTTGCGCACCTTCTTCATTCCTTTATCGGTTAAGTCATAATAATCGCCTCTAAAACCTACAATGCTGGCATCACTTTTTTTGCCTTGGGCTTTTGCCAGCCTATCTGCCTGTAAGCCACCGCAGGTAATTACATGTTTTGCATGATAGGTTTTATTTTGTGTTTTAATTTCAATTTTATCTTGGTGGTTTAAAAATTTTTCTACTTTTTGATTGGTAAAAACTTTACTTCCCGCAAATTTTGCATGTATTAATTCTACATACTTTTTAGTAACTTCGGTATAATCTATAATACCTGTGCAGGGTACCCAAATACCGGCAATGCCTTCGCAGTAGGGTTCTATTTCTTTAATTTTTTTTGTATCTATCAGCTCAATTCCTTCTACATCATTTGCTACACCGTTTGCAAAAACTTTTTTCATATGAGCTAGCTCGCTTTCTTCAGTAGCTACAATAATCTTACCGCAAATATCATGTTGTATTTTATGCTCTTTAGCAAAACTTACAAGCTCTCTACGACCTGCCACGCAATTAATTGCCTTGTAAGAACCTGGCTTATAATAAATACCTGAATGTATTACACCCGAATTATGACCGGTTTGGTGTTGGGCAACCTGGCTCTCTTTTTCGAGGACTGCTATTTTTTTATCGGGATATTTTAAATTTAATTTATAGGCAGTTGCTAAGCCAACAATACCGCCGCCAACAATGATAACATCAAAATCTGTTTCTGTCATTTGGCAAAGATAAAAAAATATGATATGTAGAATAGGTTTGCGTTAGGGATGCGGCAAGAAAGCCTTTTTAAGAAATGCTTTTTTAGCATTTGGCGAAATAAAAATATAAAAAACCAAAATGATGAGCCAACTCTTAAAAAGCTTTACTGCAGGCAGCCCTACGGCGTGCTTCAATAGGTTAAGCATGTCGCACGCCGGAACGCCCAAATTTCCATAAGCTCAATAGGACATTAACTACTTTTTTTTCGACTAAAATGAAATAGCAGAAATAAAAAGGTAGCTATTAAAAGAAAAGCTACGGTTTGATGCAGCACGCCTAATATAACGGGAACCCTGTATAATAAGGTAAAAATGCCTAAAAGTATTTGAATGGTAGTTAAATATACAAGCCATGTGATGCCTTTGTATTGCGCTTTATTTAATGCTATTTTATTTGAACGAACCCAAATTAGGGCAATTAATAATACAACTATCCATGCAAAAGTGCGGTGTACAAACTGCACGCCGGCAGGGTTGGCTGTAAAATTATAGATAAATGAACTGGTCATTAAAATGGTGTCGTTAGGAAACCAATCGGTACCCATTTTAGGCCAGGTTGAGTATATTAACCCCGCCTTTAAACCAGCTACAAAAGCACCATATATTACTTGAAAAATTAATGCTAAAAAGGTAATTAAGGTTAGGATGAAAAGTTTATTTCCTTCGTTGGTTTGTTGCTCTACGGCAGGGGTTTCGTAAATAATTTCTAAGGCAAACCAAAAGGTAAAAGCAAATGCTGTTAAAGCTGTAATTAAATGGGTAGCTAACCTATAATGACTAACATTGGGGTTTTTTACCAACCCACTTTTAACCATCCACCACCCTACCAAGCCTTGCAGGGTACCTACAAAAACTAAAATTAGGCTTCGCATTAAAAGTTTTTTAGTAAACTTTTTAGTAGTTATAAAATAGATAAAGCCACCAAAAAAGACGAAGCCTATTAGGCGGCCAATAAAACGATGGCTCCACTCCCACCAGAAAATATTTTTGAATTCGCTCAATGTCATAGAGCTATTAATGATTTTAAACTCCGGGCTTTGCTGGTATTTGGTAAAATGCTCCATCCAGGCTATTTCGTTTAAAGGTGGTAGTGTGCCCATAACACTCCAATCGGTTATGGATAAGCCAGCATGTGTAAGCCTAGTTATACAACCGATAATAAGCATAACGTACACCAAGACGCAACCTGTTAACAGCCAGTAAATAATTTGTTTATGGGAGGTATTTTTTATCATCCTAAAAAATGCTTGACAAATGTACATAAGGAATAGAACGTTTTTATACATTTTTAGGAATTATTTACATTGGAACAGCGGGATGTAAGAAAGTTCGCGGGGCAGTTTAGCCCGTGTGCAGAAGATTGGAACTTTCTTGAATTTTTGATACTTTGCGTTAAGGCAAAAGAATGTGGAAGAAACAATCATTTTGTACATTAGCAAATTAGTTATGAATTTTATTCTGCCATTTTCGATCAAAAAATTTACTTCGCAGGTAAATATAAAACAAGCTTTGCTTTTGGATGGTTCTTGCTTTGCCGAAGAAATTGGCTCTAAACTGGCCGAACGAAAATTTAACGCGCTGGTAAACCCACATGGTATTTTATATAACCCGATAAGCATTTGTAATGCCATAAGAGATTATATAGAGAATAAAAAATATACCGAACAAGATATTTTTTTAAATAATGAACTCTACAGAAGTTTTAATCATCACGGTAAATTCTCTGATGTGGATGCGAGTGTTTGTTTAGAAAATATCAATCAAAATATTACTCAGGCTCATCATCAATTAAAAAAAGTCGGCTGGCTTGTGCTAACTTTCGGTAGCGCTTTTGCTTATACACACAATGATAAAGTAGTTGCCAACTGCCATAAATTACCGGATTCTCAATTTAAAAAAGTATTATTAAGCAAAGAACTTATTGTAAATGATTTGCAAAAACAGATAGATGTTTTAAAAGAGTTTAATCCTGCATTGCAGATTTTATTTACTGTAAGTCCGGTACGGTATGTGCGAGATGGTGTGGTAGAAAATAACCGCAGCAAAGGTGTTTTGTTAGATGCAGTTCATACGTTAATTGAACTGAACAAAAACTGTTTTTACTTTCCGGCGTATGAAATTGTGATAGATGAACTACGCGATTACCGTTTTTTTAAAGAAGACCTGGTGCATCCAAATCAGTTAGCCATCAATTATGTATGGCAAAAATTTGTTGATGCGGTTTGTGATGATGAAACCAAAAACTTTATAGCAGATTATGAACCTATTTTAAAAAGCCTTCAACATAGGGATTTGCAAGGCGACACCAATTCTTCTTTAAAATTTAAAAAAGCGTTGGAAGAAAAAGATATTAGTTTTAAACTGAAGTATCCTTTTATAAAAGGCAGTTAATTTCTTATTTTAACTGCAGTCCGTAAACGGAGTGTCCAAAAAATAGTTACTTTTATTCATTGTAGGTTAGTTTAAGCGAACCAAAACTACAAAAACCAAAGAAGCCTAAGCATTATGCTTGGCTTCTTTTACAATCTTTTATCGGACAACAATGATTTTTTCCATATAAAAGTTTTGATAGTATTTGATATATTTACATCCTTAGCTCAAAATTATAATCCGTTTTCTTATGTTAAGAATATAATTAACCTAGAAACAGAAGATTCGTAAAGAAAGAATTTATTTTGAAACAAAAAATCCTCGAAAGCTTTAGCTGACGAGGTTTCCTTTAGTAGCCCCTGAGATACAAAACTCGAACGCAATCCTTGAAGATACAAGGGTTTTAGCTCAGGTTTGGGATTTATACGAGATAATTTAAATTAGAGAATACATTATTTATTTATTACTAAAAGTTAAATTACAAAATATTAGAATACTATTAAGTTTTTAATCCTTCTTAACATCAAATCTTATAAATGGACTTTATGCTTAAAAAATATAAAGGGAATAATTATTTTACTTAATTTAAGGGTATCAGTTATAAATTAATAAGTAATTGTAAATCCGGCACCATAACGCATATCACTATCATAATGCGTAGAAATTGAAAAGTATTTTGTTACAACATATCTAAGTGCAATTTTGTATTCTAAATCGGTATTGATCATTAAATCCAGTCTTATTCGAGGGCTGATTGGTATATCTTCTCTGCTTAATTGTACACGTATTAACCCTGAATTATCAACCCTTAAATCGGAAAGTATATGAAAGGGAAGGAGATACTGTAAACCCAAACAAATCACTTGCCTATTGTTTTTTGTATTTGTAGTGCCAAAAATATTGTCGCCATTATTAGGATTATAATACGGGTTAATTCTATACCTGTAATCCCAACCGACATAAGCCCTTAAAAATTGATTCTTGCCAATATATCTGCCTATATGACTTTCACTTTCATAACCCATCCTACTATCCAAGCCTAATCGCCATTCGGTTTGTATAAAGTTTCGTTTATTAGAAAACATAATTTCTCCGTCGCTTCCGTTGCTTTCCAAGCCTATATGAGCCATTGGATGCCATTGCCTGTCGTCCATAAATACTTTTCGTTGGGCTTTCTTTGGGTTTGGGAGTTGTGGATTTGGCGGAGAATTTTCGTAACTGAATATCCTGCCCATTCCACTCATCATGTGGTATAGAATATGGCAATGAAAAAACCAATCTCCATATTTTTCAGACGCATTAAATTCAATAGTATCGGTTTCCATGGGCATTATATCCAATACATTTTTTAATGGCGCATACTCACCCTGTCCGTTCAGTACACGAAAGAAATGCCCGTGCAGGTGGATTGGGTGTCGCATCATAGAGGCATTTTCTAAAATTATTTTTACATTTTCGCCGCCTTTAATTACTATTTTATCGCTTTCAGAAATTGTTTTATTATCAATAGTCCATAAATAACGGAGCATATTTCCGGTTAATTTAAAATGAAGAACTTTAGTTGGCACATCAGCAGGCAAAGTGGTTTTTACCGGAGAGCGAAGCATGGAATAGTTCAATGTGGTAATATCGGAAGAAGCCATGTTCATGCTGCCCATATTCATCCCCTTCATGTTGGTAGTATCGACATTTGACTTTTTATCTTCTGTATTAGCAGATAATTCGGGATACATAACAGAGTTCATGTCCATTTGCTGATTGGCCATAGGCATTCCCATATTATCCATGCTGCCATTCATCTTCATCATGCCGTTCATCATTTTTAAACCTTCAAAATATTTTAGTTTTGGCAATGGAGTTGCTAACTTTTTCACTCCTTTGCCAAGCCAAAGTGATGCTTGCTTAGTACGGTCTTCGGGCGTGGCTAAAAACTCAAAGGATGTGCTATCGGAAGGAATAGTAACAATTACATCATAGGTTTCAGAAACAGCAATTATCATCCTGTCCACTTCAATGGGTTCTACATCTTTTCCATCGCTGGCAACAACCGTAATTTTCCCACCCGCATATTTTAACCAAAAATAGGAAGATGAAGCACCGTTAATAATTCGTAATCGTACTTTATCTCCTGCTTTAAATTTCGGGGCTTGACATTCTGTTTTTCCGTTGATAAAAAACCTTTCATAGTAAACATCACTAACATCCATTGGTGTCATTCGCAGCCAATCTGTTTTTAGACGTTGCCCAAAGTATGCTTGTTTGATAGCTTCAGAGTAGCTTTGAGTGCTGTGTTTTTTAATAGCATACCAATCGTTAGCGTTGTGTAAACTACGATGAACTTCGGATGGTTTTTCATTTGTCCAGTCGCTTAATACCATTACATATTCGGGTATATTCTCTTCTTGTTTTTTATGAATGATAAATGCTCCGTACATTCCACTTTGTTCTTGTAATTTGGTATGAGAATGATACCAATAAGTACCGTTTTGTATAATGGGGAATTTATACAAATGCGTTGTGTTTGCCTTAATTGGGGCGCTAGTAAGGTATGGCACTCCGTCTTGTTCGTTAGGCAGCATAATGCCGTGCCAATGAATAGACGTTTCAGTATTGAGTTTATTATGCACATAAATTTCAGCTGTATCTCCTTCGGTAAAATAAAGTGTTGGTGCAGGTATGCTGCCATTTATTGCAAGTGCGTGTTTGCTTTTACCAGTATAATTTACAATGGTATCTGTAACGTATAAATCATATCTGACTACTTTTTGTGCAAATATCAAAGGCATATAAAACAATGCCAACAGTAAAAACAGTTTTTTTTTACAGCTCATTATAAACAACAACTTAGTAAATGGAAAAACTTTTTAGTAATTGAATACATTATTTTCATTTTCTAATACGCATTAAAAATGTTGTATTCTAACCTTACAAAAAATTCTTGTGTGTTTATGCGTAGCATATTGCCGGCGAGTTGTTTTTTATAGCCAAGGTCTATTCTCATTCGGCTTTTTAAAATTACTTGAATAGCGGGGGCAATATCAACGTATTGCTCATTTGTTGCCGGGTTTGCCTTACCTAAAAATTCTATATAAATATTTAAGTTGGGTTGATTGAAGCCTGTGTATTTAATGGGGAAGGTTAAAACCCCAAAAGACAAAGAATAATTTAACGCATCTTTAGGCTGAAATTTTGACAAACTATTTTCTGTATTATTCATGCTGCGTGCATAACCTCCTGTAAAAGAAATAGCCAATTTATGTATAAGTTGTGTGGCAACAATTCCACCGCCTACTCCTGAATTATCTCCGGTTAAGTTTATATCGTTATACTGAATACGATTATTAATTAAAGAAGCCTTACCGTAGGCGGCTACCCTAAAATGACTATGTACTTGATCGAACGAAAGAAAACGGAATTTTGCATAAATCTCCGCACCTTCAAATTTATATGAGTTTTGGTGCATATTGCTTGCGTATAAATTAATATGCGCCATCCACCTTTTACTAATCCCAATCATTACTTCAGGGTTAATCCTATACATTAGTGCATTATTAACACCTTGTGCTTTATTTGTATAAGGCGGCATTATCTCGTTGTTCAATCGAATGCCAATGGATTTAGAGGGCATATTACTGGCAGGTTCGGTGGATACATATAGCTCTTGAGCGTTTAACCTGCTTAAAAAGAATAAAAAATAAAAAGCAATAAAGTATCTCATGTGTTATAGCAGCGTTACGTGATATACCCGGTTTACATCAGGCATTTTGCCTGTTTGGTAACAAGGCGTTGCCTGCTTTAAAAATTTACGATACTCTTTGTCGGTAACAAAACCTTTATCAATTAATTTAAGCAATACATTTCCATTTAATGTTTGTGGTTTTACATCCATAAAATGATAGAGATTTTTTTGGTATTCATAGTGATAATTATTTTCTATTTTAATATTATCAAAATGATAAGTTACTTTTAGAGAAGCAACAGAAAAACCGGCATCTTCAACTCTTTTTTTAATCATATCTAAGCTTACCTCTTTGCCCTTTTTAAAATATAGCATAAAAGTGGTATGATCTAAGTCTGTGCCTATGCTATCTATAAAGTCAAGTGTTTTTAATTGCTTTTGCGTAGCAAAAGAACACATAGAGCAAGTTAAGCCGCTTGCCTGCAATTCAGCTTTTATAAATTGAGCCTTTGCATCTGTTATAAATATTAAACTGAATAGACTTAGTATTACAGATTTTAAAACTTTATTTTCCATTTTGTTATTTTATATTAATTATTCATCAAATAAATCATCACAGCACTCATCCCTATCATTACAGCATCTTCTATTATTGTTATTGTACTCATTGGTAGGTTAAACACAGCCCCTAAACAAGCACACTTTATTTTTTTATGATTCAGTACACTTTGGAGAACTCCTATAATGCTTATACTCAATATCACACAAGTAATTATATTGGTAGCCATCGGATTAAATCCTGTCAAGAAAGCTATCCCCAAGGCGAGTTATAAAAAAGCATACACATACCCACAGCCACTCCATCGTTTAGCTATTATATCATACATGGCGTAACTCTCTGCAAAGCCTTTCAGGTTTAAAAGTTTAAAGAACGAAAACACTAAAAAGAAACCCGCCATAAAGTGGTTCATCCATTGCATCCAATTAAAAGAACCATTTACAAATTGTACTAAAAGAGAAACGCCTGTTATGTAGCCAAACACTAATAAAATCGGGCGATATGTCTCAAGCCAACTTCTATTTTCTTCTTCGAGAGCAGTCGGCTCAGTTTTCATTTTCACTTAATTGATATTTTGGGTAATCCTTTAACGCATTTTTTAATTCAGATGTAGCAATATGGGCATCCAGTGTTATATCGGCTTCTCCTTTCGTTAAATCAACACTTATATTTTTTACTCCTTTTACCTGTGATAATAAATGTTGCACTTTTGCTTGGCAAGCTGTGCAAGTCATGCTGGTTATCTGATATGTATGTGTCATTGTTTTTTGCTTGTTGAATATTTACTTTTCCCTTTCATATTGACAACATTCAGGAAGTGCTGCATACGCTTTATCATCTCCTTTATATTTTTCATTATCATAGCCAACGCTTGCAATATCTTTTTCAATTTTGTCTAAAGATATTTTTGAAGAATCGTATTCAACGGTTATTATTTTTGAATCTACATTCCAATCTGCCTTAATAATTCCGTCTGTTTTTAAAGATGCCTCGATGGTTTCTTTGCAGGTTTCACAGTTGCCCCATACTTTAAACGTAGAGATAGAAATGCCGTTTGCAGCCACAATAGTTTGTTCTTTTGCGGCAGCTGTGCTTTCGTTTGAAGAAGTTTCGGTTGAGCAAGATGCCGTTACTAAAGCAATGCTAAATAAGATTATATATTTTTTCATTTTAGTCAATTATAAGTTTTTTGTGAATAATGCTTTGATTTTGTGAAAGTGATATGGTGTAAAAACCTTTAGCCCATTGGGAAGTATTTAAACTAAAATCTGATTTGGAAGCGCTGCCGGAATACATACTTTTACCGAGGGCATCGCATACGTTTATTTGTATGTCTTGCGAAGCGCTAAATCCATTCAAATTAATGTTTATCATTTCTTTTGCCGGATTAGGATAAAGTGAAAAACCATTTACTTCTTGCATAATGCTATGTATGCCTGTATAACCTTGCGGCATAACTTCAAACTGCCCCATCATACCATCGTCTTCATGCATAAGAATGTGGCAATGAAACATGAATGGAACGATACTGTCTGTAAAATCCGTAAATTTCATAATTATCCGTACTGTTTCGTTGGGCTGCACTAATACAACATCTTTCCATCCACGTTCTTCAGGTGGCGGCCAGTTGCCATCACGGTCAAGAACAAAAAATTGTACATCGTGTACGTGGAATGGATGTGCTACCATTGTAGAATCCATTAACGTCCATAT
Source organism: Bacteroidia bacterium (assembly GCA_038206945.1). Lineage (GTDB taxonomy): Bacteria > Bacteroidota > Bacteroidia > B-17B0 > Aurantibacillaceae > PALSA-968. Next base: position 33,451 of record JBBRAG010000006.1, read on the forward strand.
TTCAGTTTGATTTAATGGAATCTTATAATCAATCCGCATCATATCAAATGATAAACCATTCAAATAAAACGGCCCATCCATTACCATCATGCTATCTGCCGTAAACGAAATGTTTCTGTTAAGGCTGGCTTGTGCCGATGGATATGGTGTTACAGGTACAAGTGTAGTTGGAATAGTTGTAATAGGATTTGTGGTTTGTGCCGTAACATTTAGTTTTAAAATATTAAAATTAATTCCGTTTAACGGGCTATTCATTGGCGGACTGCCTGCCGGCATAATCATAGTTGGCCCACCTTGCACGCCACTTGGCAGTTCGGATGCGTAACTCATTAAATAAAGAGTTTGCCCATTCATGCCGTTTAGATTTATCAAAATTTCTGCTCTTTCGCCGGGTGATAAACGAATGCGTGTAACAGCAACAGGCGCATTTAATAAGCCACCATCATTGCCTATTACATAAAAAGATTTGTTGCCTGTAAAACCAAAATTAAAAGTACGCTCGCCAGAACCATTTAATAACCGTAAGCGAACTACTTGTGCGGGTAAATTATATTGTGCCTTTATAACCCCGTTTACAAGCAAGGTACTATCCACCATGCCACGAGGCATAAACTGGTTGTTACTGTCAAGTTGTAAACATTTTACAATAAGCGGAATATCATCAACTCCGTATTTTCTTGGAAGAGCCAAAGCCGCTTCCGCAGAATCTCGAATAATAATTAAACCTGATGCACCCTTAATAGCTTGTTCGGCTGTTTTCCCCATAAAATGCGGATGATACCAATACATAGCAGCATTATTCATTATAGTAAAGGATGGATTCCATGTGTTGCCATTCATTATTAGGGTATGTGGCCCTCCATCCATTTTTGACGGCACATGCAAACCATGCCAATGAAGCGTTGTGGTATCTCCAATTTGATTGGTAACAGACATATTTACTTGCTGCCACTTATTTAAAATAAGCGTAGGCCCTAAAAAATTATGCGCGTTAAAAGCAAGTGTCTTCGTTTTTTTACCTGATAATATCTGCATACTATCTGTGTGCATAGTAAGCGAAATATTTGTTCCCGATAAAGTATCGGGGATAGGTAAAGTGTTTTGTGCAAATGTATTTGCCGCAAACAAACTAAACAGAATTTTACAAATTGTTTTCATGGTAAAAAAATTAAAGGACAGAGTGTTCCTCTGCACTTATTGTTTTGTTATTGCTTTAAAAATTTGCGAGTGATTATGCAGTCAACTGAAGTAAATTTAATAATATATTGCCCTTTAGCTAAATCTGCAATATCAAGCGTATAGTTTGAAGAAAAATCTGTTTCGCCAATAGATTTAACTTTACTTCCAACAATATCATAAACCTCTAATTGTGCTTTGGTTGTTTTAGTATTAGTAAGGTTAATTACTAATTTATCTGTAGCAGGGTTTGGAAATAATTTTACATCCGCTGTAAATTTATTTTCTTTTATGCCCGAAACACTTCCAGCAAAAGCAAGATTATCTACATATAAATAACTGTTTGCAACCGGATTTGGTCCGCTTGCAGATAAAGTAATTAGTGCAGTATCGGGCATACCACCACTCATATACATTAAAGGAATGGTGAAGTTTGCCCACATCATAACCATATCCGGCAAAGTTTGCACTGCCATAGCAATTGTATCGCGCATCATCATTAAATTATCCCACTTGGTTAAATAAATGGCTACATATCCGGTATCATTTCCGTAAACCATGTGTTGCCAGCTTCCGGTTAATGATTGAGGGCGCTGTGCAAAAGCAAAACCTGAACTTGGTTGATAAGTAGCCATACTGATTACTCCGCTTACCGCAACGCCGGGCATAACACCCATCATAGATACGTTTTTAGAAACTAATTTTAAGTACGAAGTTCCGGGGCTACCTGGAGTACCTTTCATACAGGTATAAGTACCCATGTTGGTTGTCATGGCATTTAAGTTATCCCAACCTGTAGGATTTGCATAAGACCCGACACTGGTCCAAGTCTCAAAACCTGCATTTGGTATTTGAGCAAAAGCTGAAACCGAAACTATGGTTGCAGCAACGATTGATAGGAAATGTTTTTTCATATTTTTTGTTTTTATTGATTTTTTATGTATAAAATAAAAGATGCCTGAGTCGAAAGAACTCAAAAATAAAGCAAGCACAAAAAACCTATGCTAACAATAATGTTGGCAGGGTTAGACTTGAAATAAATTAAATCAGATTAATAATACCCGATGTTTCAGGTATAAAGGATTGTCGTAAAAGACGGGGTGGGCGTGATAATTTGGATTAATTATTTCACATTGACTACTAAATAAATTTAATGATAACTGTGGTAAAGTAATATCTATTATTTTAAAACTACTGAACGGGGCTTTAAGAAGGCTGGTTGATTGGTGATCATCCTTTACCTTAACGAAGGCTGTCTTTTCTTTACAGCAATTTTTGCTTTTCTTTTTATTTCCGCAACATCCTTTCTCATCGTGGGCCTTTAGAAAAGAAATGCTTTTTATTTTTCCACCACAATAATGAAGATTAAAATTAATACCTATCGTTGTAGCAACGTAGATACAGCAAAATAATATGCAGAAAAATTTCTTCAACTTATACAAAGCTAATTTATAAATCTTAATAAATGAAATAATTTGTAAAAGAATGATAAAAAAACTATATTTGTTTAACTCTGCTGCATGATTAAAAAACTACTTTTTATTTTACCGTTGTTATTGTTGGGCACTATGGCTATGCATATTGATAGCAACAGTGCCCCCGCTTCTACCAGTGGCGCCCCGGGCGAAGTAGATTGTACAACAAGCGGCTGTCATCAATCTTTTTTAACTAATAGTGGGCAGGGTAATACGTCAATTATTTTTGAAAATGGTATAACCACATACATTCCCGGTAAAACATACACCCTTACGTTTGAAATTACCCAACCTGCACTTATACGTTTTGGCTTTCAAATGACTGCGATAAAAGATGCAGACAGTAGCAATGCCGGTACTTTAAAGGTTATTGATGGCACAAGAAACCAAATAGTAAGTGGTTACAATAAATTTTCTAACAGAAAATACATGACCTATACATTTAAAAGTACAGCCGCCACCAAGCCCGGTAAAGCCAGCTGGACGTTTAACTGGACAGCGCCACTTGTTAATGAAGGCCCTGTTACTTTTTATGTGGCCGGTATAGCCGCTAACAATGATGGCAATGATTTGGGCGATTATTGCTACACTACTTCTTTAAAAATTATGCCAGAAACACCTGTGGTATATAATACGAACCCGGTAGTTACTATTTTTCCTAATCCGGTAACAGATAAAATAAATATTAAATATTTTCTTAATGAAGAAAGTAATGTAAAAATAGATATTGTCGATTTGAATGGTCAAAAAATAGAAGAACTGTTATCTTCCATGCAAAAAACGGGAGATTATAATTTATCCCTAACTCCCAGCAAGCTTACTAAAGGAAGCATTTATTTTATTAGAATTACTACTAATGATAAGAAGATAGTCAACAAAATATTTATTTATAATTAAAATTTAGTGGCAAAAAAAATTGTTTTAATAGCCTTTTTTTTTATTGTTATAGGAGCGAGTTTAGCTTTTATAGGAGACGTAAATAAGGTAATGAAAAGTGATGGCGGCCCTCCGTACAATACAAATGCACCGGGAGAGAAAACATGTAGCGGCGCCGAAGGGGCTAATGGTTGCCATAGTGGTGGTATAGCCGATAATTCTGGCCCGGCAACTACCTCTATTGTTTTTAGCGGCGGAACTACCTACGTGCCCGGACAAACATATACCATAACCCCTACTATTTCCCATCCCACCCGTAATCGTTTTGGTTTTCAAATCGTTTCTTTAAAGGATAGTACTAATTTATTTGTAGGCACCATTACCCTTATTGATACAAATAAAACAAGAATGCAACAACCAACTTGGGGTTCTTATCAAGATCGGATTTTTACCATGCATCGTTTAGCGGGCTCTTATCCAACAAGCTCTAATACCGGGCAATGGTCTTATAAATGGACTGCGCCTCCATTTAACCAGGGAAAAATTAGTTTTTACGCTTGTTTCTTAGCTGCTAATAATAATAATACAAACGATGCGGGCGATGAAACCTATTACACTAAAATTACAATAAATCCTGCTACAACCGGTATGATTGAAAACAAAGAAGAAGAAGGCATATCTGTGTCTGTGTATCCTAATCCTGCAAGCACTTTTGTAACGCTTTCATATATTTTTAATAAGCCTTCCATAATTAAATCCGACTTAATTAATATAGAAGGTAAACTTGTACAGGAATTAATTAAAGAAAACCTAGTAAATGGTCTCTTCAAAGAAAAGATATTTTTTAATGAAGATGTTCCCGATGGATTATACTTTATTAAAAACACAATTAATGATAAGACAGTACTTCAAAAGATTTTTATTAAAAGATAAGATCTGTATTTTGCATTAAGGCAAAAAACGTTTACCTTACTTTGTCTGATGCCTCTTTATTTTCATTTTACTGTTTACTTTGTAATACCTATATTTTCTTTATTACGATTTTTCCTTATGGGTTCTATGTTTTTTTTGCTCTTGTATAATTGGTTCTATGTATCTATTTCTATTTATAATCTAAGTGAATAGACCTTCCCAAGTATCACTACAATTACAAGAAGAAAATAACGAGAATATAAAACTCGTAAAATCGAATTATTAAGATGTTAACCCAAAAATTGTATTCGCTATAACAAGAAAAGTAATGAGCTCGAACTGATAAATATAATACGTTGTTTCTTTGGATTGCCAGTCAGCAGCAGGAAGTAAGTGAAAATAAAAACGGCATACCAGAACTTAATCTTTCGTATGCCGCTTTGGTAGCGGGAGTTTGCATGACATCGAAACGGTTTACCACCGATTTCCTTGGCATAAAAACGCACCTTTTTGGCTACTAAAAAAAACGGCCTCCAGATTCAGTTTAGCTTTCCCCGCAAAAGTACCAATAATTTGGCTTTTGCGGGGGTTTTCTTTTCAAATTACCCAACGCCCCTCCCAGCTTGGAACAAGGCGTTAAAATCAAAGCGTTTTGACACATAGCCAAACCGTTTTGACGGTTAAGAGCCCATTTTACGTTTAGACTCAAGTCTTAAATTCGGACTTTTGCGCCCTAATTTTAAAAAACAACTTATGAAGACAAAAAATGAAATTATGGTAAAGCCATACAGTATCGCTCAATTAAGTAAACTTTATGGGGTTTCGACTAGAACATTTAAAAAGTGGATGCCGCCTATTAAAGAAAAAGTCGGGATCATACGTGGTCGATTCTATAATGTAAATCAGGTAGAAGTATTTTTTAAGCATTTAGGGTTGCCATTTAACATGGAATCAGAAAAATCAAACACCAACTTAAATTAAACGAAATGAAAAATAACGAAGGAATAATGGTACAGGCATATATGCCAGGTGAATTAAGTAGAATTTACAAAATTAGTCATCCGACATTTTTAAAGTGGATAAAAAAAAGTATAGAATCCGATATTGGGGAACGTATCGGGCAGTATTATACTATAAGACAAGTTGAAATAATTTTCAAGAACTTTGGTGTTCCTTACAGAATAGAAGATAAAGTAGTATTAGCATCTGAATTTTAAATAAATAAGCCATGAAAGAAAATCTCTATTTTTGATTGGCACGAAAAAGAGGGAAGCTTACAGTTGCCTTAGCTTATATGCCATGCTTCACCCGATTATTAAACCCGGAGAACAAGCCATACAAACAGTTGTACGATTGGTTACTTGCTAATGAAACGGTTCTTACCGATGAAGATAAACGGTTACCGAGTGTCAAAGATATCGCAGCGGAATTAAAAATAGATTCAACAAAAGTATCGAAGCAAATAAAACTACTTTATCACGATATACATTCTGTGAACGAAAAATCGCCCGAACTATTTAAAAAAGATGGACAGAAACTTTGTTCTCTATCCTTTAATTATATTGATAGTCATGCTCAATTTAATTTAGGATTAGATGTTATTCCTCGTATTGGAGAGGCGTTCCACTTTTGGTTTATCAAACCAATAAATGGAGGCACAAGTTTTCACGTCAAAGACATTGTGCATTCCTTTGATAAGGGAGTTCACGAAACATGGATTTATTTGACACACGAATATCCCAATGGATATTTACAATTACTAAAAGAAAAGGCATATCTGCATCGTGATATTTCATTTTCTGAATTTCTATCATCTTCCGACTTCTCCCTTAAGGAGAAGTTGGTTAAATGGCATAAAAGCTTGTGACTGGAAACTCATCCGAGCAGCCATGCTCAAACAAATTATTTCAAACGCAGAATTTGGAAATGAAACTTTAGACTGGATTAGGAACTTTTACTGAGTCTCAAATATTTTATCAATTTCTTAGGCTCATGGATTTATTTTTTGCAATTTTCCAGAAACCTTCGTCTTACTAACTTCATTGCAGGTTAGGTTTCCTTAAATTCTAACCATTACTTCGCTTCCTTGAGAAAAGATATCACTGATTACTTAATAATTGCCAATCCTAACCTAGCAATATGGGAAGAAAATTTTTGAAGTATATCTGCAAAAAGTTTATCCTTTGTTTTAAATAGAATTTGATACTCAGCTGGATTTTTCAACTCTTTTTCGTTGACCATTCCAAAAAAACGAAAGTCAAAAACAATCATTTGCGACTTTTGGTAACCGTCTATTTTTATAGGCCAAACTTCTTTATACAAATAATCCTTTGTAGGAACGATATCAAAGTTTTCGAAGTCGGTAAGATAGCCACCTATACACCTTGGAGCTCTCATTTTCATTTGCGCGAAATCACAAGGCGGTGTTAACTCAATCGCTATTGGTGTCGAATTTTGCGGCATCTCTGCAGCATCAATTTTTAACACGCTCTCATCCTTGCAAATTTTATAGACATTCCCGGGAATAATAAACTCCTGGTTAATATGTGAATTTTCAAGTAATAGCTTTGTATTCACTTCTGAATAAATGGAATGTATTTCATTTTCAATACTGGAAATGTTGGGCTTATTAGTATTATCTTTCTTTTGGGCACTGGAAAGGATCACATTATCTTTTTTAATGGATTTGTCATCCATTTTTCCTTTAATATAATTTTTAACCGAGTATTTGTAGTTATTAGTAGTCGCTGAAGTCCCACTGAAATATATTTCATCCAGATTATCAAATAAATTAGACTCAGGTTCAGCTCCGTTTGCGACCTCGTAATGAAGCATATCATTAAACGCTTTAAAAGCGTCAATATGTAAAGGGTAATCGACAGCTTTACTATATGGGATGCCAGTATAGTTTTGAGCCAGTTGACATAATATGAATTTTAGATTTTCCTCTTGAATATTATAATCTTTAATTAATGAATAAATCGAACTAATAGCCTCGTCTTTTCCAGTTCGTACTATTGTACTCCACTCCATAAAAAATTGTGCAGCTGTGCTTTCCTTTAATTTTGAATTAATTTCTTCAAATACTCCACTATAATTATTAGACTGCAAATAGGGAGACTTATCAAGGCCAATTATAAACATAGGAAGGTCGTATTGGTCGGCATCGTTACTTATCCTTTTTTTAAATTCATCAATCTCCCCAAGATGTTTTGTCCATAAAATAATCCCATAGGTTCCAAATTTTTTTCCAATGACTTTTGAAAAAATATTTCGAATTAATGCAATGTTGGGTACCAATTCCTTTGCTTCATCAACATATAAATCCAAAAAAATTATTTTTCTGTTTTTAAAAACTGTTGTTTGTTTTATAAGATCTTCGGGCAAATGATGTTTAACCCAAATATCTTTTTGCTCAAGTAACTCCAAGAGCTTTTCAACTTCGGTAGTTTTGTCATCGATTATCAATGCGCTATCAATAAATTCTTCCACCATGATTTTTTTTACTGATTTATTTTTCTGTCGGAAAGCAGAGCGCAATAATTGTCTTATCCACTCCATGAACGAGAACCTCTTTTGGGAATTTGATTTCATCTTTATCTAAAAAATCTAATTTACCTTTCATTGCCGCCATCATTTCATTTGCAACATGCAACCCCAATCCTGAACCAATACTATGCGGTTTCCCAGACATAAAGGGCTTTACAGCGACTTCAGGCGGAATGTTGAAACCTGGGCCGTTGTCTGATACGACTATACTATTAAACTGCTTACCATCAATTTTTATTTGGTCCGTAATGAAAATTGAAACTACTCTATCTTCTTTTCGAGCATAGCTTAACCAAAAAATCGCATTATCCAACAGATTGGTAATTACAGAGATTGTTTCAGCTTTGGCAAAATAGGCTTGAAGGTTGGACTCTTTCCAATTTGAAAGTACTTTTATTTTGTGATCGAGCCACCTGAACTGGTAATTGTCTAAGGCAATTTCTACAACTTCGGCTAAAGTATCTCTTTTAATTTGAGAACTTTTAATCATAGCAGAATAGCCTCGTACAATTTTTTCGAGCATTAGAGATAAACGTGTCGCTTTTTCATTTTCGTTTCTTTCTATCGCACCTGTTAATTGCGACACAATTTTTTCCATTTCGTGAATTACAACACTTAAATTAAGTCCTGCATTTGCACTCTTTATTAAAACCGATTTTACTTCTCTATATTGGTCATTAATACGACCTAAGTATGTTAGTATTTCACCTTTGGTTTCGCCATCTTCAACTTTTTTCTCAACCAATTCAATTACTTCATTTAGGTCAGAAAGTACAGGTTCTATTACCTTATGCTTTTTATAAAGAGTTGTAAGCAATTGTTTATCAACATTCCGTTCCTTTACTATAAGAGCTAGAGCATAGTTTACAGCTTCAACAAAAGAGTAGTATAATTTATTTTCAATAAAGCCCTCTCTATTTGACTTCTCTCTTAAACTTAGACTGTCCGCTCTATTCAGTTTAACTGCTCCGATAATAATATTATTGCTAACATTACCGCCGACCCGATGTACCCTCCTTAGATCAATACCTAACCAGTCATTATCTCTTTCCCCATAATCATAAACCCTAACTCCATCTCTATAAACCCTAATGCCACCATTATCATGTAAATAATCTTTAATACTTTTTTTCTCCGCATTCACCAAGCTGAACACTTGCGAATCCATTTCGAAAATTAAAATATCAAACTCAATCGGCCCGATTTTGGCAGAGTTTAAATCAATAGGGTTGCCATCAGTATCAATAATATTACGCTCAACAGGTAATAAATTTTGTAGTTTTTTTGTTCTTCCGACGTCAACTTTGGTTAAACTTTTCCAAGGCTTGAATTCATATTTGAATTCTGTGATTTTATCCCCTTCCATTTTACAGTGTCCGAAATACAACGCACTTTCTTTGATATCGTCAATACTCGGCAGACCTTCAAAGAAATCTGAATTACTTGTTATTTCAATTTCAAAAGCTTCATTGTTTTCCGAGAAAGGACTATTAAGAGAATTCAAATTTCTATGAACTTCTCTTAGCTCACGCCTGTCCCATTTAGCCTTTAAATCTTCAATTATAATTTTAGTCCCGTTACCGGTTTTAAAGATTTCAGGAGAAGGACTTTCATTAACTTCAATTTTAAAGTCGTCAATGGTTTTGGCTTCGAAGAGATCATTCCAGTTGATGAACAATTCAACTTCCTTTGAACCTCTTTTTTTGCTTATTAGGGAGATTTTATTGCCCAATTTATGAACCCCCAACCTCCCAATTCCTTTTTCACCTAAAGGTATCCGGCCGCAGGAATTGGGTTCTATTTTTTTAAATTTAAAATCCGTTCCAACTTTCAACCAAACACTTTCAATTAATTCGCGATTCATTCCGAAACCATTATCCTCTATAGTAATTTTTGTTAATTGATTATCTTTGAAATGAAAGTCTATTGAACATTTTTTAGCGCAGGCATCATAAGAATTTTTCACAAGCTCTAATAAAGCTATGCTTTCATTCTTAATCAAATCTTCACCTAGATGAAAGAGAATTCTTGGGGATATGGAAAAGGGAAGTTTCATTTTTTGGCTGCAGAAATAATTGCCAAGCCAATCCTTTTTGCATATTCAGGTGGTACTGCATTACCTATTAATCTTGCAATAGACGCTATACTTGTCCCATGAAACTTATACGCTTTTGGAAACGATTGTAATACAGCTCCCTCCCTTAATGAAAGTGCTCTATCCTCATTGGGATGCACAAAGCGTCCGTTTGAAATACTATAAAATTTAGTAGTTATTGTAGGCGATGGTTTATCCCACCACAGACGACCAAAAGTATCTTTAAATGATTGATCCTTTCCTATAAAACATTTTAATTGCAAATGTTTTTTGTCCGCAAACCCTGATCGATCTCCTCCGTCTTTCTTAACATGTTTTAGCCTTTCTAAATTTACATCGGTCAATTTTGGGACTGTATGTACAAAATCAGTTCCGTCGAAATGACCCGCTTTTATTTTAGCAAAACCATTTTCTTCTCCTAGAAAATCCCTCACTGTCAATTTTTCACCCTTTCTTTTTAAGGGTATAATTTCATCATCGGTGATTCTATTTGCTATTAGTGTAAATCTTTTTCTGTTTTGAGGAACACCATATTCACTAACATTATGAACTTGAAAATGGACTTTGTATTTTTTCTTTTCCAGCCCATTAATAAATGCTTCTAGTCCGCTTTCCTCTTTTTTACGTAATACTCCAGGAACATTTTCTACAACCACATATCCTGGTTTAAAATATTCTACAAAGCGATTAAATTCTGCCAAGAGATTTTTCGACCTTTTCGATTTGCTTCGATCTGTATTTATTATACTCCAGAATTGGCAAGGGCTACAGCCGATTAGAATTAAATCATCGTCATTTTTTTGAAGATTCAATTCATCTACTAAATCTTTCGGCTTTAAGTCAAAAACGTCTGCTTGTATAAATTTCCCACCTATATTTGCTTCATAAGTTTCCTTGCAGCTTGGTTCAAAATCAATTCCAGCTAGAACATCAATTCCAGCTTTTTTCATGCCATAGCTCATTCCACCACCGCCACAAAAAAAATCTACTGCCTTTAACTGACGTTCCTTCATATACACTTTTTACTAGAAATTAGATGGTTTAAAAATAGTACTTTTTGTTAAAAAAATTGGCGAAAGTAGTACTTATTTTTACATTTTGATAGCAATTAGAGGTTTTCGGTCAAAAACCAAGGCTATTTTGTTATCAATAATGTCTTTCTAAGTTTAAAAAATGTGAAAAGACACTTAGTTTTTAGAACCTTGACTTGCAAAATAAACTCTGATTTTTTCGGTAACTTTAAGGCTCACTTAAATTTTAAAAGTATCCAAAATTTGCTGTATTCTTTCCATGTCAATTATGGAAAGGCCAGGATAAAGGTCAAATGTTTCCGCTAATTCTTTGATTTCCTCCATCAAGGCCATTTGGTTCTCGAAATCATTTCCGGTTTTTGATAGCACTAAATTTTCTAAGCTTTCAAAAAAAGCAGATCGAGATTTAAATACAGTATCATATATTCTTGAAAAATTAATATCTACTTTTTGGGGGAATTTACCAGCACTTGCTAATTCGTAGTCCGTTAATTCATCTTTAAATATTATAAGTTCTTTTAATTTAGCCAATGTAATTACATCGGTTTTATTATTAATTCGTGTAATAATGTTCTTTATTAATATTCTATACTTATAAAAATCATTGTTAGAGACTGCAATATCCTGCATAGAAAAAAGCAATTTTCCATTATTACTCAATAATTGCTTTAAATTTGTAAAATAATATTCTTCTTCAGAAATATCCTTTGACTCCCTCTTTTTATGTTCCTTTGAGGTAATGCAATATTTATTTAATTTATCAATAGTAGTTTGATTCAATTCGACTCTTTCTTTTACAAATTTCCAACAGGCTTCGGTTTTTGTTTTATCACGGGTATACATTTTATCAAATTGATAAATTTGATCCCAACATTTTTTTATTATGGATTTTAAAATAGAATCTAATTCCGAAACATTTAGTCTTAGATCATAAATCTTATGATAATCAAATCTTCCTTCTGAAATAAAATGCAAATAAGACATCGCATAAATAGAGGTAGCCATTCCAACATTAGGATCACTGATAATTGGTGAAAATTCTTTACTTGAAGCCTTACCACAAACTATTCTTGCCCTCTCGCAAAGTTGTCCAAAACCAATAACCGTTTTATATCTTGAGTCGGTGAGTAACGGTTTGTTACTACTTTTCATAAAAGTTTCAAATTGCTTTTCAGCACTTGATACTGAACTATGTGGTTCAAGATTCATTGCATTAAACCATCTAGCAAAATCAATTTTGTTAAATGAGAGCTTCTTTGGATTCTGCTTTTCCCACGCAGCTTGATCCCTGGGAGTTCCTTTCCTCGCTCTTGTTTCTTTATATTGCCCAGCCATTCTTTCAAAAAAATAATAGATAAAATTACCTTCTTTTTGGACGTGATTGCGCAATGATAATTTCTCAAAATCTATAAGGTATGAATCGTTAGTCCAAAAATCACTTGGTTTAATCGCTGTCTGTGAATTTGCAAATTTTGAAATGTTCTTAATTAAATCCGAGTAATTATCTGACTTACGCAAGACTGTTATCTTTACTTGAACATAGATATTTGATAGAGACTTCCTTAACTGTTTTTTGTGATTATATTTAGTGTGGTATAATGTAGCTGTAGTTTGGCCGCCATTTACTATTTGAAAATCAGTAATTGATTCAATTTTATTTGTTGAATTGTTTATTTTAATAGACGATGCGGTTACTGAAAGCCCATTGTTATATGAAAAAAACATACCAGCGGCAGCAGGGTCGCTTATTGTCTCACTCATTGGTTTATTGTACTTGTTTTTTAGTGAAAGGAATACGCGAACATTATTTTCTAATAATTGGGTATCATATTCATTATATAAATCGGCAATAAGGTCACCTGGAAAAATTGACAAATAATACTTTATATCATCATTGTTTTTTCGTTCAAGAAAAGACAAATCATATTTAATTTTTTCATTTTGAACGAAATCTAAATTAATTGGCAGTCTCTTGCTTTTACTTCTAGCAAGATCAGACCATTTGTTTATTCCCCAATAGTGTATTTTACACTCACGTTGAAGCGATTCAATAAGAACTGTCGCCTCAAGATTTTCGTGTTCTATTAAATTATCAGTAATAATGCAGATATCAATTCTATCAAGTTGCTGTTTTTTATCCAATTTTAAAATGTGCTCTTGTAATTCACTTATTGGGTGATAATCTTGCACTATAAATTTAAAATTTCCACTTAGGGTAGCTTCGATAAATTTTACAACTTCCGCAATAGATTTTTGTATATCCGATTTTTTAGAATTACTAATTGAATTATCTCCGGAAAAGAACCCGTTAAAAAAAGTAAAATTCCATTCATATTCATTTGGAGAAGCTGAATTCTCCTCATTTTCATTTTCTTCATCCTCTGCAATAATATCATTAGTAAAAGAATATCCGAGCATACTCCACTTTGCATTTTTTAATCCATGCCCTTCATATCGACAATATTTTGGATTTTTAAATATACCTGCGGTGTCTAATAAGTCAGTAAACTTAATGAAACGAATATCTTCTATCGCGAGGTCTTCACTTACCTCGTAATACTGCTTGCAATCAGAGTAAAATTTTGCAAGCGTTATTTCATATTCCTTTTTCATATAATATATTATTCGCTTATTTTAAAGGCCTCGATAGCAGAAAGATCAATACTGAATGAGATATTTGAAAGTGAACCTGGTACCTCGTGGCGATTAATGCGTGGGAACAAAACCTGATCAACCAAATATTTCATTTCCTCAATAAAAATAAATCTGTATGGGAGGGTTATTACACGGGGGCCACCATACTTTAAACCATCGTTGATGCATTTTAAAACGAATTCCTCTTTAAGCGAATCCGAATTAATTATATCAACTATTTCAATATATAAATCCCCGAGTGAATCCGTTGCACTTCGAGTGATTGCTTCAATTCTATAAATTTTTAGATATAATTGTTTTCCTTCTGGAGCCTCCAATTGAAATGCAGAAGTGATCCTAACAGTTGTTCTGTCTTTAGATATCGTTTTAATTTCTATAGCTTCTGAATCATAATCGAAATCGTGGTTTGCCGGAGCAGGACGATTCCAACCAGATAAAACACTTGAGTGGCTAGAATCATTTAGTAATAAATCTTTCAGTTCAAGTAGTTCTCCATAAAGTCCCATGCAAGCTTGAAGAGATAAATCCATTTCCTTTTCTGCCATTTTTATCAGGTCGCGCAACGCCTTATTTATTTTATCCACTACTTCTTTTCCCTTATCCGATTCCTTTATTGATTTCTCAAAGCCGTCAATAAAATTATTGAAGAACTGCCGAAGAGGTTCGTAGGTTAGGTGAAAGGACAAATCATTAAAGGACTGGATTATGTCTAAGTATTTTAAATTAGGAAGGTTTAATAAAGCCAAATATTTCGAATCATTAAATCTGAAGGCAATACTTTTCATCTCTTCAAATCCTGCGGGAGCATTGTTTAAGATTGCAATTATACAATCTTGCGTTTCAATTTTATTAATTTCTTTTTTCATAGTCTTATTTGTTTCTCACTGTATATTCAACTGCTTCACCGACATCAGGAATGCTGATATATAAACTTGGGAAATATATTTCATCTTTACCACTTTCCATTTCCCCTTTAATTATATAAATAATTAATAATGCCTTCTCACTTTCGTTTCTCAATTTATAAATGTAGTCAGCACCTTTCTTCATACTTTTGGCTTCCTCGTATTCGTTCAGTTTTTTTTGCGAATCGATAATATCAAACGTATTGTCTTTATCCGCATCCAGTAAATTATCGTTGATATAGTCTTCAGAATTACCAGAATCTTTCCTTTTCAAACCAGTAACGTTAGGTTTTGCCGTTCCAGAAGCGTCTGTAATCGTCCAAGCAGGATTTACCTCGTTTTTGGAGTTATGTATGTTTTGTTTCACCACTACCGAAAATGAATCAATTAAGGAGCTGTTTAAATTTAGAAAACTCTGAACTGTAAAAAGGATTTCATCTTTTTGGTGAATGTGATATTTTGTGAGGAAAGCAAGTACGTCCGATACAGAAACATTAAGAAAGTTAATATTCGGATTGTTTTGGTGCAATAAAGCATTTTCGACAAAGTGATTGCCCTTTGATATTAGGTCTATGAATTGTTTTGTATGATTTAAGTTTGCTGTTTGTAGTTCATTATCACGTCTAAAGTGTTTAGTCATCTGATTAGTTCCACCGAACGACAGCTTTTTCTTTCTTGTATTCCGCAATTTATTTTCGTCGCAAAGTTTCAACTTCTTATTTAGGCTTTCAAACGACTGGCTGTTAACCATTTTAATTTCCCACATTGAAGGTGTCATCTCTCGGTCATTCATTTGAGCAAGATCATCCCTTAACTCTAATTCTAAATTTAAAATGTCTCTGAACCATACAATCTGATCGTTCGGTAAGTATATCCTAACAGTATCCTCATACCCAATTCTAAAACCAAACCATCGGCCCATTTGATACAAAGTATCCTGTGTCCCTGATTCCCTTCCAAAGTACGATGTAGAAAGACCTTCAAGCGTAAACCCCCTTGATATTCGATTTCCACCCACAACTATATAAACTTTAGTTTCGTTCGGATCCCTTTCAAGATTAGGATAGGTAAGTTTGTGGTTAAAATGTTTTAATGTCGGTTCTTTTTCTTTTGAGTGGTAACTTACTAATGTGAGTTTATCAAGTATAGCGTAAATATGTTCGTTGGTAATTTCAGCCGGAACCGTATATTTCTCCAAGTTCAATTCAAAATGCTTTTCGAATAATTTATTAGTCGAATTACTGCGTATTATTTCAAGTTGTTCTTTGAATTTCAATTTAAGACTTGGATCAGTTTTAATCTTATCCTTGAATGCCTCTAAATATTTCTCAATTTTATGCGCTAAATAATCTATTTTATCCACTTTATGTGAAGTGTGAACAAGCATAGTATTATGTTGTTTTTGATTTCGTGATTCTCTTATAAATACCGCAACAATAAAATGAATAATGGCTTTTTCCAAGCTGTCAGGGATAAATTCAAACGAATAATCATGTTTCCCAATGGGAAAAAATAATTTATCATTCTCTGGAATTGTTTCAATAACTGGGAGCCCCTCTTTTCTATCAGATCCAAATATTTTTTCAATACCCATATACTTTGCTGAAGGTTCCAAAGGAATTATAAAGTGCTCGGGAAATAAATCTGAATTTTCATCGATTACATATTTTACGTTCTCAATTTCCCATTCTTTTTCAATTCCTTCTGAACGTTGAGAAATTACTGCGTAAGGAGTAGCAGTGTAGGCAACAAAAGACTTTTGCGCAACAAGTGAAAGACATATTCTAATATTCCGGTTAATTGCCTTTATAGTTTTGTTTTTTGCATCTTCAAGAATCTTAATCTGTGCAGGAGTTAGGTCTGCCTCATCTATATCTTCAATTTCTTTAATGGCAAGAGCATCTTGCTCAAGTTGATAATCTTTCTTTGATAGTGATTGAATTGATGCGTTGTCCGCTTCGTCATCAATAATTAGAAATGGGGTATCAATTATTTTGTATTGATTCGGATTTTGTTCAATACTCTTTTTATTTAACCACTTAATCAGGCTATTTAAAACAGCGACATTTTTTTTAACAACAAAGACAATGTTCTGATCCAAGCTTAAATTAGTTATCAAGGTTTGAACATTTTTTGAATTTAGGTCTAAAAAAATATTTGTTGCTCCTTTGATGCTGTCGGGTTTATGTGACGGGAGTTTTCCAATTCCATACTTTTCGCTGTGTTCATTTTTTCCGATGATTCCTGAGTTTACCCTATCCTGAGTTTGCTTTCGGAGGTCTTCTGTCATCCCTGTAAAAATGATTACAATTTTATACCCGACATCAAATGCTTTGTTTGCTAATCCGATATAGTTTGCTGTCTTTCCTGATTGAACGTGTCCATAAACTAAACCTCTTCTTTCCCATTGCCCTTCAGTTTTGGGATTATAACAACTATCGAGAATCGCAAATGTATCAGCGTCCAACTGTGAAACAAGTTTTTCTTTACCTTCAGCTTCTAATGCCAATTTATAATTATTCCAATTCTCTTTGTCATTACTTCTCCAAACTGGTTCAAGCCAAGGATCGATATATAACTCCTTTAATACTTTTGGAGGATCCTTCTCAATTGTGAATTCCCGAACTTTGCTTTTAAAATCTTCAAGTGTTAAAATGCTTTTATCTGCTACGTCCAGCTTATTATAAAATAAATCCGAAAACATATTAATAGCATCTTCTGTTGCAAAACCTAAATTCTTAATTGCATTATCTACCATTTGATAGCATGCAACAATTCTCTTTTCTACTAAATCATTCATTTAAATATTTTTTAAGTTGGTCTTGGTGGTAACAAAACGGTTCACATTTTAAAATAAAATTCAATGCTTCGGATTTGTTTTTTTCAATTTTTACTTTTTCATAAATTATTTTAGCAAAATCCAATTCCTCCTTCTTCAATTCTTCATCCCTAACCATTCTATCATGTTTACCGGAATCATTATCATTGTTTTCTATAATTCTTGCTACAGGAAGGTTTTCTGAAAGTAAATCGAAAATAAAATTCAATGTTTTTTTATCAACTTTCTTCGATTCAATTAAATTTTGAAATATAGGATGATTTAGGTCGGGGTAATACCGATAGCATCTAACATCCTTATCCTCTTTCTCCTGCCATATTAACGAATTATCATAAAGGTTTTTAATTTTATTAGTAATTGATGATATTCCTCGAGTTATTTTAGAAACCGATTCGAGTTTAGTGTTTTCAATTAACTTCTCAATTTCCTTTTTAAATTCATATGGAATAATTGCGTTTGTTTTTGTAATATCGAGAGTCCACAATTTATCAGCGGAATTTGGATAATCTATTGTAACTCTTGCAAGTTTTGAAGAATTAATTGGTTTTATAACACCTAACCATCCGCCATAGGGATTTAACAGCCGATTACAGCGATAGATATAAATGCCCTGTTGAGATGCAAACCCATTGAAGAGCATGTAAGAATTAATTTGATGCATTGAATCATATTCCTCCCCCCAAAATTTAGGATGCTTCAAAACGAAAGCAGTTTGTTTAGAATTTGCTTCGTTTTTTAATGGAATTTCAGAATACTTTTGACTGTCCTTTGGAATTGGACTTATTGGTTTCAACAATTCATCGTGAGAATATATTTTGATTCCACCTTCAATAAATCTATGAAAGCATACTGCGGCATAATTGCTAATTTTAGTGATTAAAGAAATGAAATTCTCATTGGACTGCGGAGCGCGATCCCAATTTTTCCAACAAATAATAGTTCCTTGTCCTCCTTCATTTAATTTGTCTATTTCGTTTTTAAAGTCAGCTGGGTTGCAATGCTTAAGATTCCATTTTTTATTATTACTCTCAATAAAATTCAAGTCCAAACTTCTAATAGAAACCTTATCATTTTGTTGCTTAGAAATTACAATTAATTCTCGAGCCTGACTTAAAGAAGCTGTCTTCATCCCAAAGCCAAAGCGTCCTAAATCATTTGGATTTCTTTGCTCAAGGGAACCCAATTTAAAGCTGTCAATCAATTTTTCTTCACTCATGCCCTTCCCATTGTCATACAATTTAAAAATGGGGTTGCCATCGTTCCAGTCTAAATTGATAATGATCGTTTTAGCATCGGCCGTGATCGAATTATCTATTAAATCAGCAACCGCTTCCTCAATCGAATAACCTAAATTCCGGTTTGATTCGAGTAAGGCTAAAGGGTCTGGAGAAAAATCTTCAGCGATTTGATTTTTTATAGTCTTTTCCATCTTTATTGTTCTTTCAAACGAGTTCAAAAAATCAAGTGATTGAATCAAAGGATTTTGTACCGAAAAATACGAAATTTAATTCTTAAACGGTATTCAAGACTAAACTTGTTGATAATCAATTTCTCAAGGGAAAATTATTCGTTTTTATACCAATTTTTTAATCTTACAACCCTCCCTCATCTTTCCTAATCGCACAGTTAGTTCCGAACAAAAGAATATTAAAAAAACCGAAAGAATATTACCAAAAAGGGCATTTCGGTGCGTTTCCGATCACTTAACGGCATTTACCAGCACTTAGATGCTCTTTGGTGCAGAATTTCGCTGTTAGGTGCAAAATTTTAACGTTAGGTGCGAAAACAGGAAAGTGCTAAGAAACCCCACCGTTACTTTGTTGTGTAAAAACAAAAAGTCAAAACATAAAAACAGATAACAATGGCAGAAGAAAAAAACAAAGTAAGCGATATCATCGGAGATAAGCCGGAAAAAGGAATGCCGGATTGGCTCCTGCCAATATTAAGCGGATTAGGAAGTATGGGCGGAAGCTATATGCTTTGGGTAAAACCGTTGCAGGATAATTTCAAAGCAATGGCGGAGCAAATAGAAGATCTCAAAGACGACATCAGAGAAATTAAACAAAAACAAAAGGAAGTAGACAGAAATTTTTCAGGAAAACTAGAAGAAGCGTTAAAAGGCATCAATGCGTCAAAACGTTTTGACACTAAAGAAGAAGAGGAAACAGAAGATGACGAATTAATTCTTCCGATAAAGAAAGGAAAGCACATCCGTCAAACAAAAACTAAAAACGCAATCACCATTTTATAGTAAACATCATGGAAGATAAAAACAGATTCAAAACATTAAGCGTTCCGCTAGATGTTTTGATAGATGTGGTAAGCATCATAAAGGAAACGGAATTACAGAATGAAATAACCGGAGTAAATGTAAACCGGAGTTTTATTGAATTAAAAATAGAATATCAAAACGGATTGGGATATCATCAAAGAGCAATTGAAAATATTGAAAGCATACTCGATGATTACAACCACTACCGATTTGAAGAATTAGAAACCGATTGGAGAAACAGTTAAGATGATCAAGACTTGCACATATTGTAAAAAGGAATTTGATGCTAAACGCATCGATAAAAATTATTGCTCGGCATCATGCAGACAATTAAATCATTTGCAGCGCAAAGCGGTAGAGATGTTTGGTGTTAGCGTAAAAGCAGAAAATGTCAAAGCATCAATTGACACTTTGAGCGAAAACGCAAAAACGGATGAGCAAAACGTCAAAACGGTTTTACCTGAAGTGTTAAAGGAGGAAGAACAAACTCCGGCAATAGTAAAGGAGAAAAAAGAAATTGAAAAGGAATACAGAAATATGCCGAGTCGGTTTATTGAAGAAGTAACTGCTATGTATAAATCTAGAAGTGTTAAACATAGCCACAAATTAATTTCCGAAGATAAATTGATTAATAAAAATCTTGTATGGATTAATATCCGGCTAAGATGCCTGTTAGAAGCTGTGCTGTTTATATCGGAGAGGAATAGTTTATCACTTGGCGATTTAATTGAAATAACAAACGCCTTTATTAATCTGATAAAATCGGAGCAGTTTAAAAAACTACCGGAGAATTATCCTTACAGATTTTTTGTAAAGGATTTTAGAAATAAACTTAAAAGGGTTTGTATAGAAAATTCGGATGCAGAGGATGTTCCATTAAAATTAAACCGGAAATTAAAAATAGAACTCATCGTATATCGCTGCGAGTTGAGGGAGGTAGTAACTAAAATAAAATTCAGCGAATTAAATTTTAAAAACGAATAAGTATGAACATAAAAAACAAAGCACCGCCATTTCATCTTTTAAGATCGAAAATAATAATTAAATAAAATTTAAACTTAAAATAACAACAATGAATATTACAAGTAAAACAAGAACAAAGGAATTTGAAGTACCTAGCGACTTTATAGAGGAGTTTGCTGAAGCCTTAGCAGAAAATGAATTGACAAACGAAATTAACGGAGTAACTGAAGATGGCGAGATTCTGATTGAAGTAAGCTATGAAAAAGATGAACGTGCGGCAGTATTTGCTTTAACTGAACTCCTCGATGATTATTATGATGACGAGGAAGAATCGGAAGAAGAAGATAACTAGGCATTTTTGAAAATCTGCCATACTAAAAAATCGGCTCGCCCCGTGTTGCCCACACGTTGGGGCTTTTGGCGGGACTTTTTTATGTGGAAGGTATAGTTTATGTTAGATTGAATAATGCAGTCTTTTCGGGGGTTCCGGAGGGAGGCAGAATGAAAATAATTGAATTACAAAAGAAAGAAAGTGTAAAAGAAGTATCGCTTGAAAGAGCGAGGGAGTTATTAAAGAATAAGTCGATTGGTGATGAGGAATTAAAAAAGTTAATGGATAACCTAAGAGCTTTTTGCCGGATAGTAATAGACATCCAACAAAAGCAAGAAAATGAAAAAACAGGTACAGAACAATTTGAAACAACCGAATTAAAACAAGCGGCATAAAAAATAAAATCAAAATAAATAACCATGAAAGAAAACAAGATCAAAAATCCGGACTCAAAAGTCAACTTAGATGAGTTGAATGAGATAACGGTCTTTGAGCAGTTTGCAAAGGGTAGTAAAAAAATAAATGGCACGGGTAATACCTGTGTCATTTACACCCGAGTATCTGGCAAGGAGCAAGAAGAAGGCTACAGCCTCGACACACAAAAACGTGAGTGCGAAGAATTCGCATCAAAAAACGAGTACGAAATACTTGGTAGTTTTGGAGGCACTTATGAAAGCGCAAAGAATGATGAACGAAAGGAATTTAACCGAATGCTTCAATACATAAAACGAAGCAAAGTAAAAGTTTCTTACATCATCGTTTATATGCTTGACCGTTTCTCCCGATCAGGAGCGAACGCCATTTACATCAAGGAGCAACTAAAAAGTCAAGGGATTTATATTCAATCGGTAAAACAACCGATAGATGGTTCGACTTCTAGCGGAGACTTTCAGCAAAACATCCACATGATATTTTCGCATTACGATAATCAGTTGCGAAAGGAACGTTGCATGGCAGGAACAAGAGAAGCTTTGATGCGAGGAGTTTGGTGCGCCCACAAACCAATTGGCTATGATAAAATTGTAATCAATGGCGAAACAAAATTGGTGGTCAATAACGAAGGCAAACTTTTACGCAAAGCTTTTTATTGGAAGATAAATGAAAATCTGAATAGTGAGCAATGCGTTTCAAGACTTGCAAACGTTGGTTTAAAAGTATCCCACCAAAAGATGTCAACCATTTTCAGAAACCCATTTTACTGTGGATTAATTTCTCACAACCTTTTAGAAGGGAAAATGGTTGAAGGCAAGCATGAAAAGTTGATTTCGAAGGAAATATTTTTAAAGGTCAATGAAATTCAAAACAAGAATTCATTTGGCTACAAACAAACACCTGAACAAATCAATATCCCCCTAAAGGTTTTTGTAAAATGTGATAAATGCGGAACTGGTCTTACAGGATATGTTGTGAAACGTAAAAACCTTTGGTATTACAAATGCCGGAGTAAAGGTTGTTGTGTAAACAAGTCCTCCGAAGCGTTAAACGTTTTATTTGAAAACGTTTTGACGGATTTCATCTTGGATTCTAAGAACCTTGATTTAATGCAGGAACTACTGATAACTGAGTTTGACGAACGGAGCAGAGAAGGTGCGGAAACCGTTAGGTTGCTTAAAGAGCAGTATCAGGGAATTAACGGCAAATTAGAGCGTTTGGAGGAACGTTTTATGAGCGAAGAAATCACCAAGGAACTCTACTTAAAATACTTTGAAAAACATAAGGAGGAACAGGTGAAAATTCAACGGGATTTGCAACAGTTCGAACTAGGCAGTTCGAACCCCGAAGACTGTGCTAGATTAATTGTCGGATACGCCCAAGACCTCCGTAAAATGTGGCTTTCTAGCGATTATGTAAACAGACAAAAGCTTCAAAATTATCTATTTCCGAAGGGAATCCGGTATTGTAAAAATACTGGGCTTGTTCGAACCGAAGACTTCAATTCGGTATTTCTCTGGATCGCCCTTAAACAGGGCGATTTGGGGCAAAAAAAATGCGGCATACCAAGTTTGAATCTTGATTATGCCGCTTTGGTAGCGGGAGAGTGATTCGAACACCCGACCTTTGGGTTATGAGCCCAACGAGCTACCCCTGCTCTATCCCGCAATATATTGGGTTATTTTAATCTTTTGCAATAATGTTTATTTTTAAAGAACTACTTTTTTCGAGCCGCAAATATATACATTTGTATTCTATTAAAATAATATATTTTAAAAATAAATGCATAAAGCCGGTTTCGTAAATATAATTGGGTGTCCAAACGTAGGAAAATCAACCCTTCTAAACGTTTTAATGGGTCAAAAACTTTCTATCATAACTTCAAAAGCACAAACTACCCGACACAGAATTATGGGTATCATAAACGAACCCGAACATCAAATTATATTTTCTGACACACCGGGCATTTTAAAACCAAACTACAAACTACACGAAAAAATGATGCGTTTTGTGGCTGATGCCATGGAAGATGCTGATATTTTTTTATTAATTACCGATATTTTTGAAGATATTGCCTTAGAAGAAAGCTACATTCAAAAATTACAAAAAGTTGAACAGCCTATTTTACTTCTTATCAATAAAATAGATTTGGCAGACGAGCCTAAATTACATGCTAAAGTTGCCGAGTGGACAGCCAAATTGCCGAAAGCTGAGATTGTACCTATATCTGCTTTGCTTAATGTAAACGTTAGCATGGTAATGAAACGTATTTTAGAATTATTGCCTGAGCATGCCCCGTTTTATGATAAAGAACAATTAACCGATAAACCCGAACGTTTTTTTGTAAGTGAAATTATTCGCGAAAAAATATTGATGAACTACCAAAAAGAAATTCCTTATAGCACCGAAGTGGTTGTGGAATCTTTTAAAGAAGACGAAAAAATTATACGCATCGAAGCTGTTATTTATGTGGAACGCGATTCTCAAAAAGGAATTATTATTGGGCATAAAGGCGAAGCTATTAAGAAAACAGGAACCATGGCGCGTACCGATTGCGAAACTTTTTTTGGTAAACACATTCACTTAGAATTATTTGTAAAAGTTGATAAAGACTGGCGCACAAATGATAGTCGCTTAAAAAGATACGGTTACAACAATTAGATTAGACTTTAAGTTTTAGAAATTAGAATTTATGAAAACAGGCGTATTGCTTATTAACCTCGGAACCCCTGATAATCCATCAACTCCGGCGGTTAGAAAATATTTAACCGAGTTTTTAAACGACAAACGAGTAATTGATATTTCGGCCGCCGGCCGGTTTTTTTTAGTGAATTTACTTATCGTTCCTTTTCGTTCTTCTAAATCAGCTAAACTTTATAAAGAAATTTGGAGTAAAGAAACAGGCTCTCCCCTACTCTACAACAGCAAACAATTAAAAGAAAAAGTGCAACAAAAAATGGGCAGCGATTTTGTGGTAGAACTTGCTATGCGCTACCAAACTCCCGATATAAAAACTGCTTTAGAAAACCTGCGCAAACAAAAAGTAAAAAAATTAGTCGTGCTGCCACTTTACCCGCAGTATGCTTCTTCCAGCACGGGTTCTACCTTAGAAAAAGTATTTGATGAAATTAAATCTTGGGAAGTAATTCCTGAATTAAAAATATACAGCAATTTTTACGATAACCCCGATTTGATAGATTGCCACGTAGAAAACGGCAAACATTTTGATCTATCAAAATACGATCATGTTTTGTTTAGTTACCACGGTTTGCCAGAGCGTCAAATTAAAAAAGCATCTGCCCATTATGGCGATAACTCTTGCTTTTTAGGTATTTGCTGCGAAACAAGTACCGATAAAAATCAATACTGTTATCGTGCCAATTGTTTTAAAACTACACAACTTATTGCTCAAAAATTAAACCTTCCTAAAGAAAAATATACTATTTGTTTTCAAAGCAGGTTAGGGCGTAGCGAGTGGATAAAACCCTACACCGACCAAGTTTTGAAAGAACGCGCTGCCAAAGGCGATAAGAATATATTAGTGTTCTCGCCTGCTTTTGTAGCCGATTGTTTAGAAACAATTTACGAAATTGGCGAGGAATATAACCACGCATTTAAAGGTTATGGTGGAGAGAAAATTACATTGGTGCCAAGTTTAAACAGCAATGATAATTGGGTAAGCGCTATTGAGAAAATGATTTTAAAGTAAAATTTTGGCCTTAGGTTGATTATTATTGGTTTTTTTAAATTTAATGCGTAAATACTGAAACGCATTTCAACAAAAGAATTTTTTTTTCAATCCCTATGCAAGAAGGCTTTACATTTTAAAAGCAATCAATAAAAGATCATCAACCTGTTCGTATCCCTGCATCCATTCATTTATAGTATTTTTTATAATAATTTCCTGTTCAAATATTTCTTTATTCCTTATAGAAAGAATTAATTTTTTTAATGTTTTGGTCATAAATTTTTTACCCTGAGCGCCGCCAAATTGGTCAGGGTATCCATCTGAAGTTACGTAAACTAGATCGCCGGGGTTTAATTGCATTTCATGCCCGGTGTACTTAAAATTAAGTTCGGTAAAACTGGCTATACTGGCTTTATTTGGTTTAATCTCCTCAATATCTTGATTATCTTTTCGAAGTACCCAAAGAAGGCGGTTAGCTCCTGCAAACCAAAGTTTTTTGGAAGAAAAATTAACACGTAAAAGAGCAATTTCCATTCCGTCTTTATTTACATTCTCATCAGATGTTTCAGTTTGTCGCAAGGCTTTTTTTACATTGTTGTTTACATGAAATAATATCTCGGCCGGATCGGATGTTTTTTGCGCAGCATCATTTAATTTATCAGAGCAGATCATACTCATAAACCCCCCGGGCACACCATGTCCTGTACAATCGGCACAAGCTATTAATATTTCGGTATCACTTATTTTATGAAACCAATAAAAATCGCCACTAACAATATCTTTAGGCTGGTAAAAGACAAAAAGATCGTTCCACACTTTTTTAATTTCAAATACAGGTGGCAAAATAGCCTGCTGTATACGCTGCGCGTAATTTATACTATCGGTAATTTCTTTATTCTTATATTCTATTTCTTCTTTTTGATGTTCAACTGTTTTAGTACGTTCTGTAATAATCTTTTCAAGTTTAATATTTTGTTCCTTTAAACGTTTGGTATTGTATCTCACAATAAAACTTATAAAAGCAACCAAACCAATCACGTATAAAATATAGGCCCATATTGTGCGATACCATGGCGGTAAAACAGTAAAGGCAAAGCTTACCGACTTACCTTCTATGCCCAAAATATTACGGCTTTTAATGTGAAACACATAGTGCCCTTCGTGCAGGTTGTTGTATGGTTTTTTTTCAAATTTGGTATATCCGCCATACCCTTCATCAACACCCTCTAAATAATAACAGAATTCTAGCTCGTTCTTATCATAATAATCTGATGCCGATGGTGCAAAACTTATTTCATTATCCTTATAAGAAAATACAAGCCCTTTATTTAATCCTTCATAAATATTTTCTGAAATAATATTGGTATCCGAACGCTGAATAACTTTGGATATAAATGTATTAAACACATAATCTTCGTGCGGTTGCTTCAAGTTATAAGAAATCAAACCATCATTTGTGCCAATATAAACACGACCTGAATCAACAAAAAAACAATGAGGCTTGAGTGATTTTATTTGTTTAAAAAATTTATATTCCTTTTCAAAACCCTTAGCTGTACGTTTTAAGATAGATACGCCGTCTCCTTCAAGGCTTACACTATTATCAGAAATATTTAGTAAGGCAGTCCAGATATCATTTTCAACTTGTATGGCTTTTTCTATCTGAAATTTTCCTTTAAAGATGTTATATACCGGATTTATAATAAAATGGGGCGATGCCTTATTGCGATACTGTAATAAACCGCCTTCGGTAGCAACAAGTACTTCTTTGTTATAAGTAAATACATAATGCTCTGCCGTTGGCGAAATACTATCCTGTTCAGCAAAAACAGTAAGTGTATCAGGTGCGCTTGGTTTAAACAGGTATATCTTGTTTGAACCAAAAAAAACGTTTCCCTGCACATCAGCAGCTATGCTTCTAATGCCTTCGGCGTAAGCATATTCTTTAAGGACAGTTAATTTATGATCAGCGTATTTTGTAAGCAGCAAAGAGTTTTCTCCGGCAATAAACAATTGTTCTTTATTTGTTGGATTAACAAACAATTTATACGCTTTATCATCGGCATCAAATATTTTTATTTCATTGTTGGCATTTATCTCATACACGGCAAGATCGGTTGCGGCAAATAAACTGTTTTTGTAAGGTAAAAGATCCCAGCTGTTTTCTGTAATACCTGTAGGCATAAACGTGTTGGTTTGCTTGTTAAGTGCGTCCACTCCCTTATCACTGGCTATATAAAATGTGCCATTGTATTTTGTAACAGATTCTATAGTGCCTCTAATGCCATTAATTTTATTCCAGTGTTTTAACGGTGTGTTTATTTGCACATGACTAATACCTTTATTAAGAGCCAGCCACATATTACCGGCGTAATCTATATAAATACATTTAACAGCATCCTCTTGTAAACCACTTTGACTTGAATTTACATTGCTTACCGGGTTAAAATTATTATCTACAATTAAAACTCCATTCTTTAAAGAACCAATGGCATATTGGTTGTGATTTATTTTTGTGCCGCAATAAACATCATTCTCTATCATCCACTTATCTGTAGCGGGAGAATTGATCTTAGAAAAAGAACTCTGTTCAGGATTTCTATTATTATATTTTAAAATGAATAAACCTTTACGAGAACATACCCAATATAAATTTTCTTTATAAGAAATGATAGCATATATTTTTGTATCAGCAAACTCTTCGGTATTATTGATTTTTTTAAGGTCACCATTTTTAAAAAATAAAAAACCTACGCCTTGCTCGCGCACCAATAAAGTATTTTGAACGTTAAAGAACGTATGAAATTTTTCGCCAGTTGGTACAAAACTTTTTATAAAACGATTATTAATGTACCAGAATATCTTTTCGTTAGCACAAAAAAATCTATTGCTATCTATACTGTGTATGGCCCATATTTTACCAAACGTTTTTTCTTTGTCGGGTAAAGATTGCTTTAAAGAAACATATTTAATTTTTGTTGCGTTGTTTGTATTAAGGTAACCAAAATCGCCTACACCGCCCACTAATAAAATATTATTTTTTGTTTTGGCAACTGATGAAACCGTACTTCCATCAGTTATATTTATCGGATGCCAGTTTCTGCCATCATACATCATTACGGCATCGTTATTGGCAACAAAAAGTCGTCCTAAACTATCTTGTATAATGTTCCAGTTCTGATCTCCGGCACCATATGATGAAGGTGTGTAATTATTTATGTAATAATTACCGTGTTGTGCAAAAGCCCCCAAAGTACACAGGATGTATACAAGCGCAAAAAAAATATGTTTTTTAAACGAAATGGGTTTCATTTTAAGCCAACTAATATAGTATTTTAATATTTAATGCAAACTAGTAAATTGAAATCAATATTTGTATTTAATTTGTTAATTAACAAAAAAACTATTATTTTCGTTAGTAAATAATTTTAATATGAAAACATCACTACTTTCTTTATTTGCGATAGTTACCGTAAGCTTGGCTTCTGCGCAAAGCGCCATAAATAATAAAACCTTGGTTATTACCCCTGATATTTGCCTGGTAACAGTAGATGATTCTTCTAAACACAATATAATCATTTGGGATAAAACACTATACGCACACGTGGATAGTTTTATTGTATATCGCCAAGTAGCTACAACCTATTTACGTGTTGGTGCGCAAGCTTACAATAAATTAAGTTTATTGCTTGATACGGCTAAATCGGTTGGTGGCCCTAATGGTGGCGATCCAAACCTTGGTAATTATAAATATAAATTACAAATTAGAGATAGTTCTGGTGCATACAGCTCGCTAAGTCCTTATCACCGCACTATTTTTATAACGACAAGTGGTGGAGGTCAATTTTCTTGGACGGCACCTTACCTTATTGAAGGGCAGGCGGCCGATACAAATTATGTATTATCCTGCGATACAGCTAACAATAATATATGGTCGGCTGTGGCAAGTTCATCATCAGGTGGACAGCAAACCACCTTATCAGATCCCGGTTTTTCTCATCATTCAGCAGTGGCAAATTGGCGTGTAGATGCTTTAGGGTTTAACTGTAACCCAACTTTACGCCTTTCTAATGGTGATAACACTACTTTTGCAGCTCGTGTAAAATCACACAGCAACCAAAGTAATAATAGGGTTTCAGGTATTAAGCAAAATGATAAAAACAATACCTTGGTAAATATTTATCCTAATCCTACATCTAATACTTTAAACATAAATTTTAGTAAGATAAGCGTCAACAAAGTTACTATTAAGATAATATCTTTGTTTGGGAACGAAGTTTACAATAGCATTCACGCAATAAGCACAGGCACTACCCTTCCTATTGAGACAAGTAATCTAACACCCGGCATTTACCTAATGCAAATAATAACAGATAATAACGTGGATACGCAACGATTTATTAAAGAGTAAATATTACAATTTTCTCTGTTTATCCTTTTAAAAATTATTTAAATTTTGTGATGAAATAGTAGAATTAATATTTTAAATAGTTATATGTACAGTAATTGGAATTCAATAAATAAGATCCTACATATAAATATTCCTTTAAGAGTACTTTATTAAAGTAAAATATAGATTATTAAAACCTATATATAATATCTACTGTTTCTATCTGTACGTAAATAATTTCCTCATTTTAACATCTCTTTTTTCATGCTAAAATATACCTTTGCAAAATAATTTATGAATTCAACACCTAAAACAAAAGCAACCTTTACAAAATACGAGGTTCTAATTATTACCATTCTGGCATTTATACAATTTACTGTAATATTAGATTTTATGGTTTTATCGCCGCTTGGCGCCATGCTTTTAAAAGAATTAAAAATAAGCACTTCTCAATTTGGCACTGTAGTTTCGGCCTACGCCTTTAGCGCGGGCATAGCGGGGTTACTAACAGCGGGTTTTGCCGATAAATTCGATCGTAAAAAACTACTCCTTTTCTTTTATACAGGCTTTATAATAGGTACTTTTTTATGCAGCATAGCCCCCGACTATAACTTTCTTTTAATAGCGCGTGTAGTAACCGGTTTGTTTGGTGGCGTTATTTCATCTATATCTTTTGCCATCGTTACAGATCTTTTTAAAATGGAAGTCCGTGGCCGTGTAATGGGTTTTGTACAAATGGCTTTTGCTGCAAGTCAGGTTATGGGTATTCCAATTGGTTTGTTGTTGGCAAATAATTACGGCTGGCACTCTCCTTTTTTAATGATAGTGGGTGCGAGCATCATCGTTGGCATCATTATCGTTATTTATATGAAACCTATAACAGAACATCTTAAAATTAAATCTGACCGTAACCCACTACAACATCTGGTAAAAACTATTTCAACACCAAATTATTTAAGAGGCTTTATGGCAACAGTATTACTGGCAACCGGGGGCTTTATGCTTATGCCCTTTGGCAGCGCTTACTCCATCTGTAATTTAGGGCTTACTCAAAAACAATTGCCCATTGTATATTTGGTTACAGGTATCTTCTCCATCATTTTTGGTCCGCTAAGCGGTAGACTTTCAGATAAAATTGGTAAATACAATACCTTTGTTCTTGGTTCTATATTGGGCATGATAATGGTAGGGGTTTATACCAATTTGGGCGTAACCCCCTTATGGGAGGTAATTTTAATTAACGTAATTCTATTCATCGGTATTTCTGCTCGTATGATATCTGCCAGTGCTTTAATGACGGCCATTCCGCTACCGCAAGATCGTGGCGCTTTTATGAGCATTAACTCCTCCATACAACAAATATCGGGTGGTGTGGCCGCGTTTTTTGCCGGCACCCTTATAGTACAGGTTAATGATGAACCTTTACAAAACTACCCTGTGTTGGGTTATGTAGTAATAACCAGCATGGTTATTTGCATCTTTATGATGTATATTATTAATAAACAGGTAGCTAAGAATACCGCAGGTAGAGATGCCAATAAACCTGAAGAAGTTATTTTTGAAGCGTAAAATATGCTAACTATTCATAGCTAATAACTATTCACTTCTAGTAATTAAACCTTAATATATACCGCTACCTTTACGCCATGTATAAAGGTTTTAACGTTAGGGTATATGGCATTTTGGTTGAAGACGGGAAGATTTTAGTAAGTGATGAGCTTATAAAAGGTCATGAAATTACTAAACTGCCCGGCGGGGGCTTAGAGCAAGGCGAAGGAACTTTAGAATGCTTAGTGCGTGAGTTTAAAGAGGAAACAAACTTAGATATAAGCGTTAAAGATCATTTTTATACGACAGATTTTTTTGTAAAATCTGCCTTTAATACCAGCCAGGTTATCAGTATTTATTACCACGTTCATCATATTGGAATAATTAATTTGCCTGTTTCACAGCAAAAATTTGATTTTAAAGATCGGGTAAACGGCGCCCAGTCGTTCCGTTGGATAGATATAAAGGAATTATCTGAAAATGATTTTACCTTTGTAATTGATAAAAAAGTAGCCGGTTTAATTAATCAAGAAAAAAGTTTATTTTTATAATATGATACAAAGAATTCAAAGTATGTTTTTAGCGATAGTAATGATATGCGGAGTTGGTTTATTGATCTATCCGTATGCAAGCACTTTACCCGTAACCGAAACTTCTAACCTAACCCTAATGCCAACTACGGCGCATATTAATGCCAATGCTTGGTTTTATGGTGCAGTATTTTTAAATCTGCTTTCTATATTGCTCGCAGCCATTACTATATTTTTATTCAAAAACCGTAAGCTTCAAATTAAAATAACTTATTTCCTTATTTTTATAAACTTCTTGCTTTTTGCGGCTTTATATTTTTCAAACTCGCCCAATAATTTATCGGCTATTCTTATACCGGCTATTGCCATTGCATCAGCCTACATGGCCATAAGGTATATTAAAAAAGATGATGCGTTAGTTCGGTCAGCGGATAGAATAAGGTAAAATAGATATGAGAATGGAGGTATTAGATACGAGAAAAGTAAATCTATAATTCATTAAATCAATAATTCAACAAATGATAACACGCCCGTTCAATTTTAAAAAGTGGATAGATGAAAACCGTCATTTACTAAAGCCACCCGTTGGTAACAAAGTAGTTTATAAAGATGCCGAGTTTACCATTATGGTTGTTGGTGGGCCAAATTCGCGTAAAGATTATCATTTTAACGAAAGTGAAGAGTTTTTTTATCAACTTGAAGGTGATGTAGAAGTACAGATACAAGAAGATAAGAAAGCAATTACAATACCTATAAAAGAAGGCGAGATATTTTTGCTTCCGCCCAATGTACCGCATAATCCAAAACGACCGGCCAATACTATTGGTTTGGTTATAGAGCGTAGAAGAAAAGCTAATGAAAAAGATGGTTTGATTTGGTTCTGCGAAAACTGCAATCATAAATTGTATGAAGAATATTTTTCGCTTACAGATATAACTTCGCAGTTTCAAACCGTGTTTGAAAAATTTTATACCAATAAAAACTTACGTACCTGCAAAAAATGCGGCACGGTAATGGAACCACCCGCAGTTATAAAATAAATGAATGGCTTGTTAGATTACCTGCGCAACAAGCATGGTTTATGGTTTAAGTTAACGGTGTTTGCAGGCAGTTTATTATTTATTGCCTGGTTACTGCCAAGCCCTAATGCTTCTTCTTTTTTGTATGAGTTAGGTAAACCTTGGCAAAACAGCGATCTGGTGGCACCTTTTGATTTTGCCGTTTACAAAACAGATGCCGATGTATTGGCCGAGCAAAAAAATATTAAACAAAATGTAGAATTATACTATTTATATAACGATTCTACTTTTCAAAAAAATATTACTTCTTTCTTCCAAAGCAATAAACTTTCTAATAAAGAAGAAATAGTTTGTAAAGATATTTTCCATTCATTAGCAGTTAAAAATATTATTGAATTACCTGATATAGCCTTACCGGCAAACAATCCTAAAATACTCGTAGAAAAAAATAAAGCGGTTGAAGAAGCTCACTTGAAAGATTTTTACACTTTATCACAGGCAGATAGTTTCCTGGTTCAAAACCTCAAAAATAATTTTGATGCCAATACTTCCTCTCACCTGATAGATATTTCTGAAAGTTATTTAGCGCACACATTAACCTTCAACAAAAAAATTACCAATCAAAATTCGCAGCAACAATTAATTGATGTAATTACCATAAAAGGCAAGCAATTAAAAGGACAAACCATTATTAATAAGGGAGAAGTGGTTACGCCGGCAAATGATGCCATCCTTCAATCCTTAAAAAAAGAAACTGCTAAACAAGATAATAAAACA
Source organism: Bacteroidia bacterium (assembly GCA_038206945.1). Taxonomy (GTDB): domain Bacteria; phylum Bacteroidota; class Bacteroidia; order B-17B0; family Aurantibacillaceae; genus PALSA-968. The sequence continues at coordinate 66,914 of JBBRAG010000006.1, forward strand.
AACAGTTCTATTATTTCCATAGTAGGTAAATTTATTTATGCAGCTCTTTGCCTGTTGATGGTCTTCTTGTTTTTGGGTTTGTTCCGCACAGGGATATTCTCTCATAATACACGCATCAGTTTTATCTTCTTATTAATATGCCTGTTTGTTTTAACCTGCGCGTTGGCATCAAAAAATCCTATCATCAGTATTTATGCCATTCCGTTTGCCATTGCACCTGTTATTATTCGTACTTTTTTTGATACACGCACCGCGTTATTTGTACACCTAAATATAGTTTTGCTTTGCGCTTTATTTGCCGCCGAACAAAAATTTAATTTTCTTTTTATAGAATTATTAAGCGGTATTGGCGCCATTTTTAGCGTGGCAAATTTGGTAAGGCGTTCTCAATTATTAATTACCGCTTTGGTAACATTAACTATAAGTGTTGGCTGTTTCTTTGCTTTAAATGCTTCTAATTATGAGGAGATAGATTTTTCTGCCTGCTACCCTTTTCTATTTGCATCAGCGGGCTTGCTGGTGGCTTATCCATTAATTTATGTCTTCGAAAAAATATTCGGTTTTATATCAGATTTTACGCTTTTAGAACTAAATGATATAAGCAGCAATCCTTTATTGAAACAATTATCTACCCATGCACCAGGCACGTTTCAGCACAGTTTGCAGGTAGCCAACATGGCCGAAGAAGCCATCAGCATTATAGGCGGAAAGGCTTTGTTAGTGCGAACAGGTGCCATGTATCATGATGTGGGAAAGTTACACAACCCTTATTTTTTTACCGAAAATCAATCTTCTATCATCAACCCGCACGAAGATCTTTCGTATAAAGAAAGCGCTAAAATTATTATAGAGCATGTAATACATGGCATAGAAATGGCAAGCAAAAACAGGTTGCCCGAGCAGATCATAGATTTTATACGCACCCATCATGGCACCACCATGGCGGCTTACTTTTATTATAAGTATGCCGAAGAAAATCCTACAGCAAAAGATGAAAGATCATTTCGTTACCCCGGCCCTATTCCTTTCAGTAAAGAAACCGCCGTTTTAATGCTAGCCGATAGTGTAGAAGCTTCTTCACGCAGTTTAAAAACATACGATGCCTTAACTATTGACGACCTGGTAGAACGCATCTTTAAATTAAAAATGGATGAAAATCAGCTTATCAATTCAGATCTTACCCTACGCGACCTTACCTTGCTAAAAAGAATTTTTAAAAAAAGTTTAATGAATATGTACCACGTGCGTATAGAATATCCTAAACATTAGGTTTAATTATTCAAAAACGTGCTATTAAGCGCTTATGGCGTTCCGCTGATTACATCGGCGGGCTTTATAAGCAAAGCTTTTGCGATTACACAAAAGGCTTTCATTATCAATCCCTAACGCAACCATAAACTTAATACTCAATTTTTTTAGCATCTCATCAACACCTTACAATTTTCATAAAAAACTTACATGGCTTATAAACTTACATACGTTAAACTTGTTTTATTTTTTACTTTTAAATGGTTTAACAAACTTTATATATATAATATTGTTCTAATAAAAAGAAATTAGGCATTGTCTTAAGTTTCTCTCAGATTGTGCATTAAATAGTAGTTCTGGAGGCAGTAGGAATAATAAAACCTATCCTTCTTCATGTACTAATATAGCTAACTATATTACCACCCAAACAACTTATACACTAACATTTAGGCTTAATATCCATTTTTTTAAACATACTAATGGCGCACCTGCGCATTATTTTATCTAATAAAATAAAATATGTCTTAGCTACTTCCAAATCCCACATTTCACACAAAAAAAACCTTCATTTAAATATATTATCTAAAACGTAAAATCTATTATCTTCGCAACCTATATGCGCATTTTTTATCACATAGGCAGGTACTTTATATTAATGAAACGAGCTTTTGCAAAGCCCGAAAAATTTTCGGTTTACGCCAAGCAATTTTTTTTTGAAGTAGATAACATTGGTGTAAGCTCGCTTGGGTTAATTACTATTATTAGTTTTTTTATGGGCGGCGTAATTACCATACAAGCTGCGTATAGTCTTACCAGTCCGCTAATACCACTATACGCTATTGGTTTTACCACCCGAGAATCTATGATATTAGAATTTTCTCCAACCATTATCAGCTTAATATTAGCGGGTAAAGTTGGGGGTAACATTGCATCTGAAATTGGTTCTATGCGCATAAGCGAGCAGATAGACGCACTTGAAATTATGGGCGTAAATTCAGCTTCATTTTTAATAATGCCCAAATTTTTAGCGGGCATCTTCATCAATCCATTCCTCATTGCCATCAGTATGTTCTTGGGTATTTTGGGTGGCTACATTATGGGCGTGGCAACCGGTGCTTGTTCATCTTACGAATATATTTTTGGGATACAAGCTTTTTTTGAACCTTGGAAATTAGGTTATGCATTTTTTAAAACAGCCGTATTTGGCGGCATCATAACATCGGTTGCAGCTTACCAAGGTTATTATACCGAAGGTGGCGCTTTAGAAGTTGGTCGTTCAAGCACACGCGCAGTTGTATATGGAAGCATATTAATTTTAGTGGCTAACTTTTTAATCACTCAAATTGTTTTTGTGCGATGATCGAGCTAAAGCATATATCTAAATCATTTGGTAATAACAAAGTTATTGATGATGTGTCTTTTACCTTACAAACCGGTAAAACAAATTTAATTATCGGCGAGAGTGGCTCGGGCAAAACAACTATTTTAAAAATGATGGTAGGTTTGCATACAGTTGATAGCGGACAGATCATTTACAACGATACTGTGTTTTCTGAGTTGGATCAAAAACGTATGCAAGGTTTCAGGAAAGATATCGGTATGCTTTTTCAGGGAGGTGCGCTGTTTGATAGCATGACGGTAGAAGAAAATATTGCCTTTCCGCTAAAAATGTTTACCAATTTTTCAGAGAAAGAAATATACGACCGTGTAAATTTTTGCTTAGAGAAAGTTAGACTCCACGACCGTAATAATCTTTATCCTGCCGAACTTAGCGGTGGTATGAAAAAACGTGCAGCATTGGCAAGGGCCATTGCAAGCAATCCTAAATTTCTTTTTTGCGATGAGCCAAACTCCGGCTTAGACCCTAAAACATCTATCGTTATTGATGAATTGATACACGAGCTTACACAAGAATTTGGTATGACCACTGTTGTTATTACACACGATATGAATTCGGTTATACAAATTGGTGAGAATGTTATGTTCTTATATCAAGGCAAAAAATGGTGGGAAGGTAATAGCAAAAGTATTCTTCATACCGATAATAAAGAATTACTTGAATTTGTTTACGCTGCCGATTTTTTCAAAAAGAAAAACCCGAATCAGCATATTTAATTAGAAATAAAATTTAAATTTCTTTTTCTTTCAAGATTCTTTTGATCACTCTTAAATGATGCGAGTAACGTTTGGTATCTACATTAAAAATACCGTTGTGGTCTAATTTATCAATACGTACTTTACCCGATGCGTGAACTATTTTTCCTTCTTCTAACACAATACCAACATGCATAATTTTACCTTCTTCGTTATCAAAAAAAGCTAAATCGCCGGGCTGCGCTTCTTCTACAAAAGATAAAGGAGTGCCTAAGAGTGCTTGTTGCGAAGCATCTCTTGGTAATTTTAATCCATTCAACTTAAAAACAATTTGTGTAAAGCCCGAGCAATCTATCCCAAAAAAACTACGGCCGCCCCACAAATACGGACTATTCAAATAATTAAATCCGGTAGAAATTATTTTAGCGCGCGTTAATTTACTTTCGTCAGGCAAAACATATTCGCCTGTAAATTCATACAAATGATTTTCTACCTGTATAGAATTTTTATGTAGAAAAGGCAGCGTACAACCTGCCACTATAGGAAAAAAACTACCTGCGTGCTTATCCTGAATAAGTTGCATAGGTTCTGCACACAAAGCTTGTGGCTCGTTTTGCAATTTATTAAATGTTTCTTTTTTTATAGGAAGATATTGCTTACTGCTGATCCAGCAATCATAATTATCGTAAGCAGTAAGTATGTGTAACCATTCTTCGGTTTCTTCTAAAATGGTAAAATGCTCGCCAAATAAAAGTTGTGTAACCATTTCGCTTCTATGCGCAGCTTCACTACGGCAAGGTACTATACTTTGGTTACAAATTCCGAACATACTTTTTTATTAATTATCGTTATGCTGAACTTGATTCAGCATCTGCAGCAGATTTCGAAACAAGTTCGGAATGACGATTTGTAATTACATTCTTTCAATAACAATAGCGCTTCCGCCCCCACCGCCATTACAAATACCTGCGGCACCATAACGTGCATTTTGTTGTTTTAAAACATTTAATAAAGTAACTAAAATACGCGCTCCCGAAGCTCCTAATGGATGTCCGATCGCAACAGCACCCCCATTGATGTTTACTTTAGCAGGATCTAATTTCATTAATTGATTGTTAGCAATAGATACTACAGAAAACGCTTCGTTAATTTCAAAGTATTCAATGTCGCTCATTTTTAAACCCGCTTTTGCAACCGCAGCCGGTATAGCAATAGAAGGCGTAGTTGTAAACCATTCAGGTGCTTGTTCAGCATCTGCATAGCCAATAATTTTGGCCAAAGGTTTTAAACCTAATTTTTCTGCTTTTTCTTTACTCATTAAAATTAAAGCGGCTGCACCATCATTTAAAGTAGATGCGTTAGCGGCAGTAACCGTTCCTGCTTTATCAAAAACCGGTTTTAGTTGAGGAATTTTTTCAAAATTTACTTGTTTGTATTCTTCATCTTCTGCTACAATAACATCTCCTTTTTTAGTGGAAATTACAATAGGAATAACTTCTTCTGTAAAGTTACCTGCTTTCCATGCTTTGGCAGCACGTGTATATGATTCAATTGCAAAAGCATCTTGCGCTTCGCGGGTAATGTTATATTCTTTAGCGCATAATTCCGCCGAATTACCCATGTGATTTTGATGATACACATCGGTTAAACCATCTTTTACAACGCCGTCAATTACGGTTCCGTTACCTAAACGATAACCTGTACGAGCCTGATCTAAATAATAAGGTGTAGCGCTCATGTTTTCCATACCACCTGCAACTACTACGTCAGCATCGCCAAGCATAATATTTTGAGCCGCAATAACTACCGATTTTAAACCCGATGCGCAAACTTTATTTACGGTTGTACATTGTGTTTCATTTGGCAAACCTGCAAATTTGGCGGCTTGTCTGGCAGGTGCCTGACCTAAATTAGCTTGTAAAACACAACCCATGTAAGCTTGTTGAACTTCGCCCGGAGCCAATTTTATTTTATCTAAAGCGCCTTTTATAGCTGCTGCGCCTAATTTTGTAGCCGACATACTTGATAATGCACCGTTAAACGATCCTATGGGCGTTCTTACGGCTGATACGATATATACTTCTTTCATAATTTCTATTTTTAATTTACGGCTGCCAAATTAGCTATTTGAGTGGATTATTAAAACAAATTTAGACTAACAACTTATAAGCAATTATCGAGCCGAATTGTTGTTAGGAAATTTAAAAATTAAGAATAATGCTAATTTGTAGCAGCGCGAAATTCCGAAAATCCGCGGAGCAGTTTAGCCTGTGCGCAGCAGATCGGAACTTTCTTGAGTTCTCCGCACGAGCAGGCTCAAATATGCATTTAGCATATTTGCCCTTTCTTTTTTGTCAATGAAAAAAAAAGAAGATAAAATTTCTTTATTTTGGTAACTAATATGATCAAGATAAACCGGGAAACTACCCAACCTGCTTCTACTCAAAAAAATTGGTTTATTAAACTAATAAGTAATACAGCTTTGCAAGTACTCTTAGCTATTGTTGCGGGTGTTTTAATAGGTCATTTTAATCCACCACTTGGCGTTAAGATGGAAATTGTTGGCAAAACCTTTATCAACATTATAAAAGTATTTATCGGACCAATTATTTTTTTAACCATTGTACTTGGCATCAGCAGCATTGGCGATCTAAAAAAAGTAGGTCGTGTTGGTATAAAAGCCCTTGTGTATTTTGAGATTGTAACCACTTTTTCGCTGGCTTTAGGTTTATTTGTGGCTTACTTCTTAAAGCCCGGTGCTATTGATATTGCCGGACTTACAGCTAAAGATCCATCGGCTTATACAAGCCAAGCAATCGAGTTTAGCTGGCTAAATTTTTTTCTGTCAAATTTTACCTTGCAGGTTTTACTGGCAGGTATTTTAGCTGGATTTATAATAGGTCATTTACAAAAGCGTGAAAAGATTGTCGGTTTTTTAGAGAACATATCTAAATATGTTTTTAAAGCTTTAACGTATGTTATGTACCTCGCGCCTATTGGGGCTTTTGGCGGCATGGCTTTTGCCGTTGGTAAATTTGGCATTTATACCTTATTGCCGCTTGGTAAATTAATGCTGTGTATGTATTTGGCTATGGCCTTGTTTGTTTTTATAGTATTAGGACTGATATTACGATATTATAAAATGAATATATGGAATTTTTTAAAATATATCAAAGAAGAATTATTGATTGTATTGGCCACATCCTCTTCAGAACCTGCGTTACCATCTCTTATAAATAAACTGGAAAAAATGGGTTGCAGTAAATCGGTAGTAGGTTTGGTGGTACCTACAGGTTACTCTTTCAATTTAGATGGTACTTCTATTTATCTTTCTATGGCGGTTATGTTTATCGCGCAATTGTATAAAGTACCTTTGTCTTTTGCGGAAATGCTGTCTATCATTGGTATTTTAATGATCACCTCAAAAGGCGCGGCAGGCGTAACAGGAAGTGGCTTTATTGTTCTGGCATCAACTCTTATAGCTATACATAAAATACCGGTAGAAGGTTTGGCATTTTTATTAGGTGTAGATAAATTTATGAGCGAAGCCCGAGCCATTACCAACATTATCGGCAATGGAGTTGCAACCATAGTAATTGCAAAAAGTGAAAATGAATTTGTGCATCCTTCAGAGGAAGAGTTAATCTCTTAATGGATCAGCACAACACGTTGGGTAGCCACTTTTATTTTATCAGCTAAAATGCTAATAAAATAAATACCTTCACTTAAACCTGCCACGTTTACTTTTGTGTTTTCTGTTTTAAGGGTTTGTTGTTTTATAATGTTACCCAACATATCCGTTAAAACAAATTCTGTGTTATTTTGTAAAGAAGCAAGTTCAATTTGAAATGCATCTCTTGCCGGGTTGGGATAAATATTCAGCTTGTAATTATCTAAAAGTGATTTAACTCCTGTTGTTACTCCTAACACAATTACGCCATCACTGATAATAGAATCACATAGTAACCCTGCGCCGTCAACTGCTTTTATGATAAAGTAATAATGCTGACCAACGGGTAAACTTAAACCGGTTACTGTAACAGAAGTGGAAATATTGTTATTTGTCCATGCTACTGTGTTTTGCGCGCCCGGCGTTGTACCAATGGCATATTTATAATTGGTAATTCCAGAATTTGCATCAACAGCAGCTGCCCAATTAGCTGATAATTGTGTGGTGGTGTAAACTGTATCCACATCAACACCTGTTCCATCATTTATAAAGGCCGATACAATTGGTTTGCTCCAATCTATATTTAATGTTTTAGTAATTACAGAAGATAAATTATAAGAAGAATCTTTAACTATAGAATTTATAATGGCCGCGTAATTGGCAGGCGATGTGTTTTGATATTGAATATCATTGGTAATACCTGAACCCACGGTAATGTTAGTTGTTGAAGCACGACTTCTGTACACTTTAAAATTATCTACCGCGTAATTGCAATTTCCGCTTCTAAAAGAAACATATTCACCACTGCTAATAGGTGTTGCATCTGTATAAGAACCAATGTATTTATTGTTTATCCAAACAGCAATCTCCCCCGTAATTCTATCATAACTTACTACATTATTATACCAGATATTAGGCAATATTGTTTGCGGAATAGATTTTACCAGGACGAAAACATTGTTGGTTGTTTTATAAAACTCAACAACGCTTTGATCTACCCTGTACCATACAAAGTAATTATCTCCACGGTTTGTAGAATCAGGTTTATTGCAGAAAAAATGTAAGCCTGCACGCCTTGTAGTACCTGTGCCGCTTATCATACCCTGCCAACAATAAACGTATCTATTACTTAATGTTTGTGTTAAGGGTGCGTACATATTAGTATTGCTGTTTGTTTGATCCGTCTGTTCTACATGTTGTGAGTTTATAACCCAGGTGCCTGTTTTTTGAGTCCAGTCGGCATTAATAGCCGCGTCAAAATCATCTCTAAAAAAGCCATTGCTGTGGTTAGAACGCCATTCAGTACCCGTGTTGGCGGCTATGTTATAAAATTTCTTTTCGATACCCGAACCACCTGTATTATCGGCATCTGTATACGTTGCTGTAAAATTTTGTGTCATCCATCCTGCCGCAACCGTTATAGAAGTAGTCGGCGCTGTTGTATCTGCGGGAGCCATCAGACACTGCCATACTGCTGAAAAACCTGCTGCAACTGTTGCCCCATCAGATTTAAAACGAACGGTAAGTTTACTTCCTGTTGATGTTACAGGCGAAGGAATTACGCTGCCGGTATATTTACCCAACAAAGGAGCAGTTATAGACGTGCCGTCATAGATCCATAACGAATCAAAACCTGCCTCGGTAGCAAATTGTGTAAAGGTTAATTTTACTTTATTTGCTCCGTTGGGTGCAATAGTAAAGCTATATGTTTCGTTGCTGTAATAATTTCTATTTGGCCCGCCCATATCGTAAATAGTATCACTGCAATTAACTAAGGTACAAGTAGAAAGCTTATTTTGTATTTGATTCCAGTAATCATTATAACCATCATCATACCCAAGTGCCCAAATACCCATACCACCTAAGCCACGCTGGTTTACCATATCTAATTTATTACCTAAACTTCTGCCATCATCTATCCAGCATTGATACCAGGTGCCGCTAGTCTGATAAATATAAGCGGGGTTAAAACTTGTAGCATCCCAATGATAATTAGCGGTAGCATAATTGCCCGATGTATTTGCTTTTACGGTAGAAAATAATCTTGTATTACTGGAAGCGCCTGTTGTGCCTGATGGAATGGCATTGCTGTTGGTAGCCCAATCTCTGCCATAATAAGGTAAGCCCAAAAGTAATTTACTGTTTGGTACGCCTTGTTTTAAATAATAATCTATTGAACTTGCGCAAGTATAATTATACGATGTTTGAAAGTTATATAAAGGAGATTCCGGCCCGGCAGTTGTACTACCACTGTAATAATAATCATATCCCATAATGATAAACAGGTTTACATACGGAGTAAGATTGGGGATATCAAAAACACCATTCCAATCTACTGAATAAAGCGCAATACTTACTTCGTAATTTGGATTGACTGCTTTTATTTGTGTAGAAAGATTTTGTACAAAGGCCGTAAATTGTGCCTTGCTGGAAGCACCCATTCCTTCAAAATCTAAATTAACGCCTTTAGCGCCACGGGCTGCCAGCAAAGCTTTAGTACTATCTATAAATGTTTGTTGTGCCGATGCGCTTCCAAAAAAAGTAGAAAAGTTGCTAAACAAAGAAGCGCAAAAATGTATGTTACTTCCATTGTTTTTTGCCGATGTAACTGCCGCGCTGGTTCGCCATACAAAAGATGCATTAGAGTTTTGACCCGTTGCGGAGTTTATCGTGTAATCAAAATAACAAAAATCGCTAAGTAAATTCCATTTATAACTTGTGTAGGTACTGCCTTGCCAATACGGATGCCAGCCAAAAACCCGTTTGTTTAAGGTACAGGTGCTTGAGGTTCTGTGTGATGTTTCATTTTGTTGTATAGCAGGCAGTAAATGCTGACCGCTGTTGCGTAAATTATCCCAATCAGCTTCATTGGTAAAACTGTATTTATCAAAATATTGTTTTTGCTCCTGTACCGACGATTGCCCATAAATGCAAACGGAAATAATAATAGCCGAAAACAGGCTTAGTAATTTTTTATTCATCTTCTTAAATTGATATATATCAAAAATAAGAAAAAAGAACGAACAAATATCTACTTAATGAGCTCTATAAAGCCTTTTAACGTTTTGGTTTGGTTGGTATTTCCGTCGGTATAAGAAATAACATAAAAATAACTTCCATCACTGCAAAGAGAGCCTTCGTACAAGTTGTAACCATTCCAGTTTTGATGTGTATTTGTACTTTCAAAAACCTGTTTGCCATAACGATTATAAATAGTGGTTTTTAAGTCGAATATTTCCAATCCGTTGGTAACGATCATGCTCCAGGTATCGTTCTTCCCATCATTATTTGGTGTAAATATATTTGGGACAGAAATTTTAACGCTATCGCTTGCAAATATGTTTACATGGCTATAAGCATTCGCAGAAATAAAAAACACAACCGCAATTAAAATTTTCTTTAAGTTCATTTTATAAAATTTTCAGGTCAAATGTATACATAAAATCATGCTGAAATATGAAGGCATTGTTAAATTAAGCGGTTCTTTTTTTTCCTATCAGAGAGAATAAAGATCCTATGCCATCAAGCAATTTCTTTAACAAATCAAAGTACAGCGTTATCATCATAAACAAACTCATACTCCAAATAACAAATAGGTTAAACCAAAATGTTTGGTAAAGACTTCCGAAGAATCTTTTTTGCGGTGCAAAGAAGTGCGCCCTGCCATAATTATTTTCGGGTACTAAAAAAATAGGATCAGTACGCTGTATTAACCTGCCATCTTTTTCCAAGCATTTTTCGCCAGAAATATCATTTGCATTTTTTAATTGTGCATCTAATGTTTCATTATCATAATCATTCATTAAAGCTATTAAACGCTCATGGTCGGCAGGTGTTTTGCTGTATTGCGCGTTTATTTTATCTCTTCCGTCACGTGCTGTTTTATCTAAATTAATATAATATTGTTTTAATGAATTTTGGGATGCAATGCCTAAGTAATCTCTAAGCTCTGCTAATATTTTGGAAGTAATCTTACCTAAATATAAACTTTCTGTACCTGTAAATTTAGGAAGGTGTTGGTGTTTGCTATACTCTTTAGCAAGTTCATTTCTTAATAGAGTTAGATCTTTTTCTACCTCGCCATTTTTACTTACATTTCCTAATTCGCTTTCAATTTTTGATGCTTTTGCAACCATTTTATCTGTCCAATAATTTTTTTTATAGTCAGTTTCTGAAATTGCCTTATCGTATTTATAAAATTGTTTTTCGTATTCGTTAGCTTTAAATTGATTAACTGCTAAAGCTTCATACGCCCAGCGAGATGTCATTACTTCTCCTATAACCGGCACGCCGCCTTGCTTGGCAATATCGGGGTTTAGCTTGTCAAATTTAACCATTACACCACTTAATAATAATTGCGGGATGATTAGAAAAGGTATCATAATATAAATAGTTACCGCGCTGTTAAATGCGGATGAAATATTTAAACCAAGCATGTTTGCAAAACAAGAAGTGGTAAATAAAACCAACCAATAATCTATCCACATACCGTGTATGCCAAGTACCGCGTTACCAACTAATATAAACGCAATGGTTTGTATAGCCGATAAGAAGAACATAATACCAATTTTACTTAGCAAATAACTTGAACGACTAAGATTTAAAAAAGATTCTCGTTTTAAGATGCGCCTATCGCGGATAATTTCTTCCGCGCTAACCGTTAATCCAATGAATAAAGCTACCACAATACTCATAAACATATAAATAGGAATGTTCTCATTATCACGATACACATATCCCCTACCCGTTTCTGCATCGGTATTAAAATATTTTATTACGTAAGCAAGTATAAAGGCAAGTACCGGGGCTTCCAACAAGTTGATAAGTAAATATTGTGTGTTGGTTAATTTGCTTTTTATATCACGTGTAGTAAAAATTAGGTACTGTTTTATTTTGTTTGGAATTTTAAACGTGCTGGTAGGTATTTCTGTATGAGAGCCTCCTCTGCCAATGTTGTTTTCAATTAAATGGCGGTAATGCGCGCTCCATTCTGCCGGAGAAAATTTACGTTTGTTGGTTAGGTTACCAAACTCATCTACTACTTTTGTTTCAATAATGTTAAAGATCAATTCAGGATTAACGTTACCGCAAACAATACATTCGCTTTCTTCGCTGTTTACGTGGTTAACAAGGCGTTTAAAATAAATAACGGCATCAACCGGGTTGCCATAATAAACAGGATAACCGCCCACATCTAATATCATCAGCTTATCAAACATTTTAAAAATATCGGATGATGGCTGGTGTATAACCACAAACACTAATTTTCCTTTTAAAGAAAGCTCTTTTAAAAGATCCATAATATTTTCTGAATCTCTTGATGAAAGCCCGGATGTTGGCTCATCTACAAACATAACGGCTGGTTCGCGTATTAATTCTAAGCCAATATTTAATCGTTTTCTTTGTCCGCCGGATATTGTTTTTTCTAAAGGAGAGCCAACTTTAAGATCGCGTGTTTGCTCAAGTCCTAAATCGGTAAGTGTTTTCATGACCATTTTAGAAATGGTTTCGTCGTCTAAATTGCCAAAGCAAAGTTTTGCGTTGTAAAATAAATTCTGGTACACGGTTAATTCTTCTATCAATAAATCATCTTGGGAAACCATCCCGATAACGCCTTCAATCTTATGTTTTTCTGTATGGATATTTACGCCGTTAATTAAAACTGCGCCACCGCTTGGCACTTCGTTACTGTTTAAAACATTTAATAAGGTGGATTTACCTGCGCCTGAGCCACCCATGATGCCGATAAGCTTTCCGCTTTCTTCGTTGATATTAATGCCTCTTAAGCCAAGTTTACCGCCAGAGAATTTATACTCTAGATCAACCGCCTGAAAAGAAACTACCGCGTTGGATGTATCTGCCAAAAAACGACTAATAATATCCGAGTAATAGATAGGCTTAACCTTAGCGCTACGTAAAGATGAGCCTGGTGTAAGAATGTAAATTTTATCAGGTGTAATTGCTTGTCCGTTTAGCACAAGCTCTTGGTTGCCTACTAATTTAAGCGCGTACATACCCACGCTATGAATAGAGATAACCCAAACTTCTACACCTTCATTAAACTGATCAATAAAAATATGTTTAAAGGCCTGTGTGTTTTTTTCTTTGTTGTTTATAACAAGAAGTTCATGCGCGTTAATGCTGGCTTGTTTGCCTTCTACAAAATGTTTTAGGTTATTAAATTCTTCAATAGATATATTAAAAGTTTCGGCAACCGTGGTAACAAATTCATTCTCCTGCTCAGATATTTCGTTTGACGAATAAATAAATTCAAGCAAACGTATCAGCACCACTATTTTTTGATTTTGCTCTAGTTCACGATTGATTTCGGTACAAATCTTTAAAACTTTAACCGAGTTAAGCGATGTTCGTTTTTCGGTACCATCTTTCTTTTTAGCAACCTGGTGATGTGATTCTAAGAATTGATCAAATACAGCTAAATATTGGTCAACCAATTCCTGGTTTAATTGCTGTTTTAAAAATAACTGTACAATGTTTCTGCCTGTATTTGTAACACCATCTACTTTTGCAATGATAGCAAAAAGTTGCATTAAAGCACGGAGTATTCGTTCACTCATATTTTCAGTTTTTGAATTGTAGTTTTAGAGAATTATAGAGTGATTACTTTAATCCAATAAATCAATAATTCTACAATTCGATAAATAAACAATTATTAATTAACCCGCAATTTAAGGAATATTGCTAAAAAATGGTAAATTATTTACCTGATTTTTCTAACGCTTGTTCAACCCAAATAACTGCTTCATCTAAATTCGAAAACAATTTGGTAGGTGTTAATGGCTTAAAAAAGTTAATAAAGTTTTGTCCGTCTAATTTAGAAGCCGGGTTTGTGGTAACAATGGCACGTGCAATTATATTATCTTTTTGTGCGTTGCGCTGACTGACAATAAATTTAAAAAACTCTTTAGAAGGAGCATAAAGTGTAGAAATGTTTATGATAGTGCCGTGTTTTTCATCGCCTGCAATGGCTTTTACGCTCTCTAAAATTTGTATACCTTTTTCTACGTTGATGATTTCCTCAATAAGGCAATTTATGCATATAATATTTGGCTTTAAGAGCGATACAGCTACAAAACCAAGGTCTATTTTTTGAATTCTTTTCTTTTGAGTGGACATAGATAGGGTTTTTCGTCGCCTAAAACTACTACTTAATCTTGATTTATCAAAATTTCATCATTAGTTTTAAATTTAGCTGCCTGCCTGTTAAATAATTTGGCACGGCGTACGATCCGTTGGTTGCTTTTATCCATGTATAAGAAACTGTATTATTTACACCTAATAAATTCCATACTTCTAAGCTTATCCACGATGATTTAATGTAATGAAACATATTCTTTTTTGGCAAAGGTTTACTTTCTTTAATTAATTGATAAGAAAAACCAATATCTACACGCCTATATGCCGGAAATTTATTTTTAAAACTCATTTTTGTTTTATCACCTAAAAAAGTTACAGGCAAACCTGTTCCATAAATAAAATTAAGGCTCAGTTTTGCATCCGGAAACTTGGGTAAATGATCTTGAAAGAACATATTCATCGTTACTAATTGATTGGTTGGGCGCGGTATCCAGCCTTTTTTGTTAAATACACTATCTTTTTTTTGTGTAACAGATATGCCGGGATAAAAAGCATTTCCATTTACATCCGTATAGCTGTAAGAACCTAGCCCGGCAATTTTTTCGGCAGTTTTCATTACACTTAAACTTACCCATGATTCTACCGATTTTATAAACTCTCCATTCAAGCGAAGATCTACTCCACCCGCGTAACCGCTAGAGCTATTCACACCATAATACCGTATCAATACATTATCCACATCATACGGAATTAAATTTTTCATTTGCTTGTAATACAAAGCACCCATAAACTTAAAAGGACGCGTCCATATTTTAAAGTTCACATCCCCTGATAAAACATAGTGTATAGATTGCTGCGCTTTAATGTTTGGATTGATCTCTCCTTGCAGATTAAGCATTTCTCTAAACAAAGGTGGCTGGTAATAATACCCACACGATGCACGAAAAACCCAACTGCGTTTCCAGTTTGGCGTATAAGCTAAGGTAGCACGCGGACTAATTACATTTTGTTTATTATACGTCCAATAATTACTGCGAACGCCCAATGTAAACGTAAGGTTAGAGGTGTCTTTTAACTGCCTGTCTAATACATACTCGGCATAGCCCATGGCACGGGTTGAATTTAAGTTAGTTGTTTGTGATTTTAAAACGTAAGGCAAATCTACCGTTTGCGGATTGCCTTGCGGAATGCTGTAGCCGGCCGAATCTAAATAGTTCCATTCGTCCATTTTATTATTAATAATTTCATGCTGAATGCGTGCGCCCCACAAAAATGTTTGATGGCGTTTTAAAAATTTTCCTTTATGTTCGGCATTTAAAATAGTGGCGTTCAAATAATCTCTGCCATTGGTAATATTGGTGCCAATACCTAAATTATAAGCTGCGCCGCCAAAATTAGTACTTCCAAAATTGTTATTTAATTGATTAATATAATATTGCCCTTGCAGGGTAAAAGTCTGGTTTTCGTTATCGCGATAAGCCGATGTGATGAACTTTAAAGTTAGGCTGTCTTTTGGTTTATAAGTTGCTGAAATAGAACTGAAATACGTTTTATAATCACTTATTTCCTGTCCGTCAAAATATATTTTTAAGCTCAGTGCATCCTGAAACGTTCCAAAAGTTGTTTGTCTGTCGCTTGGCTTTACCAGGTATTTATTGTCAGATATCATTCCCAAACATTCTATCATAAACTTGGGCGAAATATCAAACGTTAAATGCGCTTGCACATCATAAAAGCTTGGCTTGTACTCGCCTTTGGTATCTAACGATTTTAAAACATATTGCGTATTGCGGTAACGAGAACCTATTTGCCATGAGAATAATTTGTTTTTGGTTACATCTTCCACACTAACGCTTCCGCCTAATAAACCGCCGGCTACCGATGCGGCAAACTGCCGCGGTTTGCGATATTGTACATCTAAAACCGACGACATTTTATCGCCATACTTAGCTTCAAATCCACCCGAAGAAAAGTTAACACTCGAAACCATATCGGGGTTTGGAAAGCTTAAACCTACCTGCTGGCCGGTTGATGCTAAGAACGGACGAAATATTTCTACATCATTTACATAAACCAGGTTCTCATCAAAACTGCCGCCACGTACCGAATAAGTAGAACTTAGCTCGTTGCTGCTTTGCACGCCCAAGCCCTGCGCTAAAAGTATTTTACTTATATCCGGTGTTGGACCGGCCAATTTAAAATAATCTTTTGGCTGAATGTAGACCATATCCTGTTTGCGATTTTCACCGGTAACAGTAACATCTTCAAAAGCATTTTTAAAAATAAGTTTTGGGTTAAGGGATATTTTTTCACCTGCTTTAGCTGTAATTTTACGGCTACTTATTTTGTAACTTAAATTTATAAAAACAAGCTCCGTTTCTTTATTGGCGGGGATGGTTATTTGGTATTTTCCTTCTGCATCTGTTATAATAAGGGCTGTGTTTCCTCCACTTATGGCTACCTGTACATCTTGTATGGGTTTGTCGTTTTCATCAAGCACTTTACCACTAACAGTAGCTGTTTGGGCAAAGAGCGAGTTAAGAATAACTACGCAAAAAACTATTATTTTAATAAATTTTGTCTGCAAAGATGACCTAACGCACATAAGTTACAAATATTGCATTTTTTTACCGAATAATTGTACATACAAATTTGGAAGATTAGGAATACAAAGTACATCATACAATTTATTACTTTTACGCATGATTACAAAAGACGTACCTAAAAAACTTTTTCTGTTAGATGCTTATGCACTTATTTACCGTGCTTTTTTTGCCTTTAGCAGCAACCCACGCATAAATTCGCAAGGTTTAAATACCTCTGCCATTTTTGGCTTTACCAATACACTATTAGAAGTATTAAATAAAGAAAAGCCAACGCACATTGCCGTGGTGTTTGATCTCTCCGGGCCAACACATCGCCACGTAGAGTTTGAGGCTTACAAAGCACATCGTGAAGAAATGCCTGATGATTTGAGAAAATCAATTCCTTATATTTTTAAATTATTGGAAGGATTTAATATTCCGGCCTTATCTTTTGAGGGTTATGAAGCGGATGATGTAATTGGCTCCTTGGCTATGCAAGCCGAGAAGAAAGGTTTTACTACGTACATGATGACGCCTGATAAAGATTACGGACAGTTAGTAGATGAAAATACGTTTATATATAAACCTGCGCGTTTAGGCAATGGTGCCGAAATTTTAGGCGTTTTTGAAATTTGTGCCAAATGGCAAATTAAAAATGTGGCTCAGTTAATAGATATACTTGGCTTGATGGGTGATACCGCAGATAACATTCCCGGCATTCCGGGGGTAGGAGAAAAAACTGCCATACAATTAATTAAAGATTATGATTCGATTGATAATTTATACCTGAACACAGAAAAATTAAAAGGCAAACTAAAAGAGAAAGTAGTGCTTAATAAAGATAAGGCACTTATGTCTAAAAGCCTTGCTACCATTGTGCTTGATATACCTATTGAATTGCACGATGAAGAGCTAACCAGAAAAGAAATTAATAGAGATGCCTTGCGCGAAGTTTTTAAAGAGCTTGAATTTAGAGCTATTGCACAAAAAGTATTGGGCGAAGATGTTACCGGTATTGCTGCCGAACAATGGCAAGGAAATAAAAACACACCGGAGGCTATTAATGAATTAGCTACTAAAGCAAAAAAGACAAACCCTGCCCAGGTTGATATGTTTGACGTTGAAAGCGATGTTGCTGTTAATGAAGAAGAAGTTAGCGAAGTCCCTAAAAACTTTAAAACAGCCGCAGATACGCCACATCAATATTTTTTGATGGATACTAAAGAGAAACGTGCACAACTTATTACTCTTTTAAACCAACATACCGAGTTTTGCTTTGATAGTGAAACTACAGCGCTTAATACCTTTGAAGCGGAGATTGTTGGTCTGTCTTTTTCTGTAATACCTTTTGAGGCTTATTACGTTCCGTTTCCAATAGATAAAACCGAAGCGCAGCAAATTATCAACGAGTTTGTGCCTTTGTTTTCAGGCGAAGCAAAAACGTTGATCGGACAAAATATTAAATACGATTTACAAGTTTTAAAAAATTATAACGTCGAAATAAAAAATAAATTATTCGATACCATGATTGCGCATTTCCTTATCAATCCGGATATGCGCCACGGCATGAATTTATTAGCTGAAACCTATTTGAATTATTCGCCAATTAGCATCGAAACGTTGATTGGTAAAAAAGGCAAAACGCAAGGCAGTATGCGCGATGCAGATATAGAAGCCATTAAAGAATATGCTTCAGAAGATGCTGATGTAACCTTGCAATTAAAAGAAATTTTTGCGCCTCAGTTAAACGAACATCAATTAGAAAAATTATTTAGTGAAGTAGAAGTCCCGTTGGTGCATGTACTTTCTGATATGGAACGCGAAGGAATTAAAATAGATTCTAAAGTCTTGACAGATTATTCTATCGAGTTAGAAAAAGATATTATAAAAATTGATGGCGAAATTCAAGCGCTTGCCGGAACTCCATTCAATACTTCATCTCCCAAACAAGTTGGCGAAATATTATTTGAGTATCTTAAAATTATCGACAAGCCTAAAAAAACTAAAACCGGACAATACTCAACCGGTGAAGATGTGTTGGCTAAACTAACCGATAAGCATCCAATCGTTTCTAAAATTTTAGAATATCGCGAGGTAATGAAATTAAAAAACACGTATGTAGATACGCTTCCTTTATTGGTTAATCAACAAACGGGCAGAGTGCATACTTCTTACAACCAAGTGGTTGCAGTTACAGGTCGTTTAAGTTCTGATAATCCTAATTTGCAAAACATACCTGTGCGTACCGAACGCGGCAGATACATACGCAAGGCATTTGTGCCACGAGATGAAAATCATATTTTGTTAAGCGCCGATTACTCGCAAATAGAATTACGTATTGTGGCTTCTATCAGTAAAGATCCAAACATGTGTGAGGCTTTTCGTTTGGGTAAAGATATTCACACGGCAACGGCTGCAAAGGTTTATGGTATTGATGAAAGCGAGGTTACTAAAGAAATGCGTTACAAAGCTAAGAGCGTAAACTTTGGTATTATTTACGGACAAGGTGCTTTTGGTTTATCCGAAAATTTAAACATTCCGCGCGCCGAAGCCAAACAACTTATTGATAATTATTTTAGAGAATATTCCTCCATAAAAAAATACATGGATGATACCATAAATTTTGCACGCAATAATGGCTATGTGCAAACCTTATTAGGACGTAAACGTTGGTTGCGCGATATTACATCAAACAACGCTATTGTTCGTGGCTTTGCTGAACGAAATGCCATTAATGCGCCTATACAAGGTTCAGCAGCTGATATGATTAAAGTGGCGATGATTGATATTCAAAAAGAATTTAAGAAACAAAACTTTAAAAGCAAAATGATTTTGCAAGTGCACGATGAGTTGATTTTTGATGTAGAAAAATCAGAACTTGAAACCATTAAACCTGTTATAGAACACCACATGAAAAGCGCTATGTTGTTAGATGTACCCCTTGAAGTAGGTATGGGTACAGGCTTTAATTGGTTAGAAGCGCATTAACCAGTTTTCTTTTTGGTAGGTAGGATTAGTACGAATTATCTCTTAATAAACTTTTAATTGCCTGCATATACTTAAATTTATTAATGAAATTTCTCTCCTTTTTTTAGCATCTCAATAATTAATTTCATTCGTTTTACTTATGTTTCAAGTTTTTGGGCTGTTTGCAAGCGCCATATAATAGCGTAGGTATTACTTTTATTAAGTGTTTTAAAAAATGCGGCTACCTTTTTATGTTTGGCTAATTCTTTTATAAAATCATCGGGCACAACCATGTTACTTGGCGAATCATAAGCTTGATCCCATCGGCCATCTGCTTTAGCGGCTTCAACTTGTTTAATGCCAGCTGCTTTCATTTTGCCTACTTCTTCCAAACGTGCTATATGCTCTCTATTTCTTTTAGACCAAATACTTTTTGCGCGTCGTGGTGTAAACTATTTATTTAAAGATTTACTTTTTGTTTAATTCATTCAAACATCGCTTATGCAGTAAAATCATCTTCAAAACAGCGCGAGAACCCGAAAGTACGCGGAGCTGTGAAGCCTGTGCGAGGAAGATCTGAACTTTCTTGACTTTTTCTTTCTTTTTCGTCATGGAAAAAGAAAATAATTATTTATCAATTAAGAAAGAAGTTTACTTCACATCAACACCCATATTATAAAAGATGAACGAGTAAATATCACTTATCTCTTCTATAGATTTTGAAAGCGGTTTACCCGCTCCGTGCCCGGCTTGCTTTTCAATGTATAATAAAGCAGGATTAGACTTGTCAGCAGCGGCTTGCAAACGTGCGCCAAACTTAAAGGAGTGTGCAGGCACTACCCTATCATCATGATCTCCGGTGGTAATTAACGTTGCCGGATATTTTACACCATCTTTAATGTTGTGGTAAGGCGAGTAGGCATGGATGTATTTGGAGTATTTAGCCGAATCTGGGTTACCATAATCATCTACCCAACCAAAGCCAACGGTAAATTTATGGAAGCGCATCATATCCATAACGCCTACTTGTGGTATGGCTACTTTAAACAAATCAGGTCGTTGCGTTAAGCAAGCACCCACTAACAAACCTCCGTTAGATCCGCCCATAATAGCCAAGTAATCAGGCGAAGTATATTTTTCTTTAATCAAGTATTCGCCACCGGCAATAAAATCATCAAACACATTTTGTTTGTTAAGCAACATACCGCCTTCGTGCCACTTTTCGCCATACTCTTGTCCGCCACGCAGGTTAACCAATGCATATACACCGCCTTGTTCTAAAAAAGCAATTCTACTCGGACTAAAAGATGGGTTAATTACTACCGAGAAACCACCGTAGCCATACATAAGCGTTGGGTTTTTACCATTAAGTTCAACGCCTTTTTTGCTTACAATAAACATAGGTACTTTTGTGCCATCTTTACTGGTAAAGAAAACCTGTTTGGTTTCAAAATCTTCTTTTTTAAACTTAACATTGGCAGTTCTAAACACTTCCGATTTTCCACTTGCAACATCGTAACGATAAATTGTTGGAGGATATAAAAAGGATGTGAACGAATAGAAAACTTCTTTCGTATCTTTTTCTCCACTAAAACCTTCGGCAGCACCAATATCGGGCAAAGCAATTTTACGAATAAGTTTACCGCTGTAATCATACTGCTCTACTTGCGATGCTACATCTTTTAAATAAGTAACAAAAATGTTTTTACTCGCCGCTGTAAGATTATCTATATACTCAGGTTTTTCGGCAATAAGGGTTTTCCATTTTGCTTTTTCAGTATGCTTAATATTTACACTTACTAGTTTGTTGTTAGGTGCACCATCGTTAGTTATTAGTAATAAATTATCGCCGTCGTTATCTACAATACCCGTATGACTGCTATAATCAAACGTTAACTGTTTCCAATCTTTTTGTGTGGCGTTGTTTTTATCCCAAAAGAATAAGTTGCTGTTGCCTGTGCCGTGAGATTTATCCATAAACCAAAAGCGTTCATCTTCTGAAGTATATACACTATAATACATTTGCTTAACCGTTTTGTCTTGGTAAATCAATTCATCATTAGCTTGGTCGTTACCCAGTTTGTGGTAATATACTTTTTGATATTCGTTTGCGGCAGCCAAAGCGCTACCTTTTGGTTTATCAAAACTGTTATAGAAGAAGCCATCTTTATACCAAGATGCACCCGAGAATTTCACCCACTCCAGTTTATCGCTTAATTGTTTTTTATTAGCAATATCCATAACGTAAATTTCTTGCCAATCGCTGCCGGCACGTTGCAAAATGTAGGCAATGTATTTATGATCTTTAGAATAGCCCGCCAATGAAATACTAACAGTGCCATTTTTAGATAAGGTGTTTGGGTCTAAAAAGACTTCCTCTTTACCATCTAAACCTTTTTGAATATAATATACAGGTTGATTTTGCAAACCATCATTTTTAGCGTACAAATAATAATCGCCCACCTTAAACGGCGATCCATATTTTGGGTAATTAGCCAACTCGGTAATGCGTGCTTTTAGTTTTTCTCTAAACGGAATTTTTTCTAAATAGCTTTGCGTGGTTTTAATTTCCTCGTTGACCCAAGCAACTGTTTCGGCAGATGTATCGTTTTCTAACCAACGGTAATCATCGCGTACGGCTATGCCATTAATGTTGTCGGTATGTGCTTCAATTTTTGTTTTAGGATATTCTATAGCCATCGTGTTTGTTTCTTTTTTTTCTTCTTTGGTGTTATTGCAAGCCGCTAATAAAACTAAAGGCGTTAGGTAAATTAATTTTTTGATGTTCATATTTGTGTTTATTGGTGCGTAAATGTAATTTTAAATTGGAATTATTTATAGTTCTTTCATCAACACATTATATATATCTATCATAGCAGCAATATCTGCTTTGTGTACTTTTTCATCGGGCGAGTGCACAAAATCTTCGGGCGCACCAATAAAGCACCAATCCCAAGGGTAGGCGGCCATTTGCAATTCTTTGGCATCACTACCGCCACTGCCTTCAACCTCTAACTGAAAAGGTATTTTAGTTTTTTTAGCGATAGAGATTATTTTGTTGATGTAACTTCTACGCGGAATTAAACTATCGCGCATGCTAATAGCAACTCCTTTGCCATGTGTAACGCCTTCAGTTATCCAGGTAATATCAGAGATTAAAGCTTGTTTAATTTTATAATTTTCTTGCAAAAATTTTTGAATGTACGATACGCTTCCGCCGCCATGTTCTTCCCAACAAGAAAAAACCAAAACTCCATCTTTTAATGTTTCGGCAACCTTTAACGCATTAAAAACACCTAAGCGATTATCCATATAACAACATTGCACAAAGTCTTTGGTTTCGCGCCAGTTTGGTTTAAAAGTCAGTTCAGTACCTGTTGCAAATTTTTGTGTCGATTTATATTCTAGCTTTTCGGCAGAGCTGTTAAGTGTGGCATCATTACCATTTTCATCTACTAAATAAAAACCATTCTCCAACCTTGGACCACCAATTTTTACCAACTGCTTGCCATAACGAACCGTAAAACCTATACTATCTATATGCGCAAAAACGGCAGTGCGGGGTTTACCAAACACCAACACAAAACAATCTTGAAAGTTATCGCCTTCATAAATGGTTGGTTTATGTTTCCAATTCTTTTTTTCTTTTTTAATGTAGTCTAACAAAAAATCTTTCATGCCAACTTCATTACCAGACGGGGCGTGTATGGCACACATGGTTTTTAGCAGATCAAAATTTAGTTTAGTCATTGCTTATATAGTTTTACAATTAATGTTGTTTTCTTTTAGTTGGTTAAGCAGTTTATCTGTAAACGATAACCGAAGGTTAAAGATAATTTTGTTTTCAGTATCAAAGGTATGTTCTATAATTTCGGCATCATATTCTTTTAAATAACGCATCACCAAATTGGTGATTTCTGTTTTGAAAGTTACTTCGCAAGATTGTGTAATGTATTTTTTTACAGGCGTAGTTTGTTGTAAAGCATCAGCTGCGGCAGCTTTGTAGGCTCGAATTAAGCCACTTGTACCTAGTAAAGTACCACCAAAATAACGAACTACCACCACTAAAACATCGGTTAAATCTGCCGAAATAATTTGATTAAGAATAGGTTTACCGGCAGTACCCGAAGGTTCGCCATCATCATTGGCACGAAATAGTTTTTTATCAGCACCCAATCTAAAACCATAACAAAAGTGTCTTGCGATAGGATGTTGCTTTTTTAATGCGAGAATATTTGTTTTGATTTCTTCTTCGGTTTGAATAGAAAATACGTAGGCAAAAAACTTAGAACCTTTATCTTTAAATAAACCTTCGGTTGGGTTTTGAATTGTAAAGTAGGTGTCGATCATCTACGAAAGAGCAATAAAAGCAATAGCAAGCACGCTCAACCCAATACCAATCATATTTTTTACAGAAAGTTTTTCGGCAAAGAATAAATACGCGCAAAGCGTTGAACCAAGCACCACGCTTATGTTTAAGATAGGATACAAAACAGAACTTTGCATAAAATTGGCATCAATGGCTTTCATAATAAAATAGATGCTGAAAAAGTTGGGCGTTCCTAAAATAATACCGGCAATTATTGTCTTTTTAATATCGATAGTCGATTTTTCTTTATAGAATAAAACAAATGCAACAACCCCAATTAAACCTGCCGAATAGAAGGATAAGCCTGAAAAGCAAGCTGTTTCTGCTTCCGAATGGACTAATACTTTTTGCGCGTAATTAACCAGTGCATCAATAATTCCGCTTCCTAAAAAAACAGCTAAAGGCAAAATGAAATTCTTTTTATCATAACCGGTTTGTTCTTTTTTATGCGATGCAGAAACTAAAAACACCGAAAGCAAAGCGATGATGATGCCTAGTATTTTAAACAAATCTGGAGAATCTTTATAAATGATAAAAGCCAGTATAACCGGAATGATGACACTCATTTTGTTAGCCACCGATGCTACGGAAACACCTAATTTAACCGTTGTTTGAGAGATTAAATAAAAGATAGAAACAAATAAGGAGCCTAAGAATAAAGCAGGCATCCATAAATGGGTTGCTTCAAAATAAATGGTTTTAGGTGTTGTAAACAACAACGAAAAACTACCTGCCACAAAGTAGTTTACCACAATGGCCGGAAACGAAGCCACATTAAACCTATGAAACGAACGTAAAATTAAGAGCAATAAAATATTGCAGGCAATACCAATTATTAAATATAACATAGAGTTTTATCAAAGATTCAATGTGCGCAAATATAGATACTTAATCCAACTTAGTAAACACGCTGTTATTACTTTTAAATTCAGGCACTAAGTCTTTCATTGCAGAAACAATATCGGTATTATTTTGAGTGTCAAATAAACCAATAAGCATTTCTATTTTTTGATTTATTTCTGCAAAATTATATTGCTTTACTTTACCAATTAATATTTGTGCGTGATGAGTTGGCAAAGTGTTTTCTGCCGAAGCAAGTAACTCTTCATACAATTTTTCTCCGGGGCGCAAGCCTGTATAAACAATTTTAATATCTCTTTCTTCTAATAAACCAGATAGTTGTATCATCTTTTTAGCGAGGTCAACAATTTTAATTTGCTTGCCCATATCAAACACAAATATTTCTCCGCCAATGCCCATGCAACCCGCTTCTAAAACCAAGGAACAGGCTTCAGCAATGGTCATAAAAAAACGTGTAATATCTGGGTGCGTAACAGTTATCGGGCCACCTTGTTCAATTTGTTTTTTAAACCGCGGGATAACAGAACCATTAGAACCCAACACATTGCCAAAGCGAGTAGTAATAAATTTTACCGTAGATATTTTCCCAAGTGACTGTGTATAAATTTCGGCTATACGTTTACTGGCACCCATAACGTTGGTTGGGTTAACAGCCTTATCGGTAGAGATAAAAACAAATCTTTCTATATTAAATTCAACGGCAAGATCCGCTGTTATTTTTGTACCTAACACATTGGTTAAAATCGACTCTGATGGGTTATTTTCCATCATGGGTACATGTTTATATGCTGCCGCATGATAAACCAACTGAGGTTTAAAGGTACTGAATACATTACGCATTCTATCAGAATTACGCACATCACCCATTACAACTTCAAATTTATTATGCGAGTATTTTTCTGAAAGTTCAAGATCAGTTTCATGCAACGGACTCTCAGCATTATCCAACAAAATAACTTTTTTAGGATTAAAGCGAAGTATTTGTTTGGCCAATTCACTACCAATAGAGCCGGCCGCACCTGTAATTAGAATAATCTTATTTTGTAATTGTTCCTCGATAAGAGAGGCATCTAATTTAATAGCATTACGTTCCAGTAATTGTTCTATCTGAATAGTTTTAAGTTGGTTAAGGCTAAGTTCTCCGTTTATCCATTTGCTTACCGGCGGCACGCTTAATACTTTTACGTTTTGTTGAAGGCAGGTTTCCACTAATTCATTTTTCTTATCAGACGAAATATTTAAAATAGAAATAATTACTGTTTCTATTTGATTTTCTTTTATAAGTTCTGCCAGTTTATCGGCTTCGTAAACAAAAATACCTTCTAAACTGCGGCCTTTCTTTTTAATATCATCATCTAAAAAACCAATTACTTTATATTTAATATCCGCATCACGCTCAAGCGTACGTTTGGTTATAATACCAGATTCGCCTGCGCCATAAATTAAAACATTCGTTTTTTTTCTGTCAGGATTTTTACGTTCAAAGTAAATTGCCTTTACTGCTAAGCGGGAAGCAATCATAATGAACATAGTACAAAGCGCATCTATTATAATAACGGATTGAGGTATATAATAAACGCCTACAATAATTCTCGTAGTAAAATTGATAAGGAATAACGAGCTACTGCCCAAAAGCACTACAAACAAGATACGCATAGAATCTTTAGAGCCCGTATAGCGCACAACACCTTTATATGTTTTAGAAAAAATAAAACTAAAAAAACGTATGCCTAACACCATCGCATAATCTATAGGCATATTCTTTAGATCTTGTGGTGGAATGGATGCAAAATTAAACCGTAAAAAAAATGCCAGCGTAAGCGAAAACGCACACACCACCACATCTATAATTAATATAGACCAGCGTGGTAAATTGTTTTTCCAAAAAAAATCTAACAATCGGTACATCGCATAAAATTAAACAGTTAATTGGTACTACGTAAAATTATTTTTTAGTGTATATTTGCTTTCTAATCAAAATGAAAAAGCTTATTTTATTAGTGATGTTTGTTTTTTTTGCGAGCATATCTTTGCTGGCGCAAAACCAGCGTATGCGCTTTAACCGAAATGAATATAAAGACAGTTGTCATCACTTTGTAATTGTTGGCATATCCTTTGGTGGTGATATACCTTATGGCGATATGAAAAATAGGTATAATAAAAACTTTGATATTGGCATGCCCATACTTTATAAAACAAGTAAAAATTTAATTGTGGGCATTGAAGGTAATTACCTGTTTAGCGGTAATGTAAAAGAAGATGTTTTAGGAAACATGTATAATACCAGTGGCACCATTACAGATGCTAACGGCAACCCTGCCAGCGTAAGGCTTAATGAACGTGGTTTTACTTTATACGGTGTTGTGGGTACGCTTATAAACAAACTTGGTAAAAATAAAAACAGTGGCTTGCTTTTATATATGGGCTTGGGTTATATGCAGCATCAAATACATATTGCCGATATTGGCAGAAGTTTACCACAGGTTTACGGCAATCTTAAAAAAGGGTACGATAGGTTAACAGGTGGCTTTGCGGCCGAGCAATTTATAGGGTATATGTATTTAGCCAAAAATAGGCTGGCTAATTGTTATGGAGGCTTTACTTTTCAGGAAGGATTTACCACCGGTTTGCGTGGTTATCAATACGATTTAATGGCACCTGATAATAAAAAACGCATAGATGTTTTAATTGGAGTGCGCATTGGCTGGATTTTGCCATTATATAAGAAAGCGCCTAAAGAGTTTTACTACAACTAATATGTTGTTCTATAATTTTACGCTTTTTATTTATTGGTTAGTTATACATGTTGCTTCGTTATTTAATGATAAAGCAAAAAAATGGGTTGCCGGCCGTAAAGATATTTTTACGTATATAAAAAAAACATTACAAGACAAACACATCAACGGCAATATTATTTGGGTTCATTGCGCTTCATTAGGTGAGTTTGAACAAGGCCGGCCTGCTATAGAAACAATTAAAAAAAATAATCCTCAACAAAAAATAGTGCTTACTTTTTTTTCTCCTTCAGGATATGAGATACGTAAAGACTACAAATTTGCTGATGCTGTTTTTTATTTACCGCTTGATATTAAAAGTAACGTAAATGAGTTTCTCGCAATAATAAAACCTATAAAAGCAA
The DNA here is from genome assembly GCA_038206945.1 of Bacteroidia bacterium. GTDB lineage: Bacteria > Bacteroidota > Bacteroidia > B-17B0 > Aurantibacillaceae > PALSA-968. The sequence continues at coordinate 94,945 of JBBRAG010000006.1, forward strand.
TCTTTATTAAGTATGAATTCTGGCTTAATTATTTGAATGAACTTAAACATAAAAACATTCCTACTTACCTTATCAGTGCCACTTTCAGGCCAAACCAACATTTCTTTAAATGGTATGGACTTATATTTTTTAACGCTTTAAAAAATTACACAAAAATATTTTTACAAGATGAAAATTCTTATCAATTATTAAATCAACAAGGGTTAACAAATATTGAAATTGCGGGCGATACGCGTTTCGACAGAGTATTAGAGATATCGCAAATAAAAAACGAGTTACCAATAATTAAAAAATTTTGCAGTAGTAATAAAATAATAGTTGCAGGTAGTACCTGGCCTAAAGATGAAGAATTTGTTATTGCTGCGTTTAAAAAATTAAAAAGCAAATATCCAAATATAAAATTGATCATTGCGCCACACGAAGTAAACGAAACTTCTGTTTCAGCAATTGAAAAATTAGTGGGTACTAATTACTCACTTTATACAAACCCGAAACATCTTGATCGCGCGGATGTTTTAATTATTGATACAATTGGTATGTTATCTCAGATATATCGTTATGGTAATGCAACTTACATTGGGGGAGGTTTTAATGATGGCATTCATAATATTTTGGAAGCATTGGCATATAATATTCCTACCGCATTTGGAACAAATTATAAAAAGTTTGTTGAAGCAAATGAAACACTTGAATTGCATATTTCTAAAGTAATCTATAATGAAAATGATCTTTTTATTTTCTTCGAAAAAATAATTTCAAATAAAGATTATTCAGAACAACTAAGTAGCCAAATAAAAAAATATATGGGAAGTAAAACAGGCGCAACTAAAAAAATAGTAGCTGAACTACTTTCAATTTAATTTATAAACCAACACATCCCCACTATCTAAACAAGGTAAAACCATGGTATCGCCCAGCAGATCAAAACCAGACGGGCTTTTTAAAATTTCATCTTCCAAAACTATGTGCACCTGTTTTGTTTTTATATCAACTTCCCAAATTTTACCATGGTTATAATCAGCGCCCCAATCGCTTACCAATAATTTTTTCCCATACATTTTTATTCCATCTAAATGGCCTACGTCTTTTAAAATAATATTTGTTTTGTTATGATCAAGGTCGTATCCGTAAATACTGCCTTTACCTTTTTCTTTAGAAGAAAATCCACAGATATATATGTATGAAGAATCTTTACACAAGCCGTTTGCGCCGTAAAGAGTTTGGTTTGAAAGGTTTGTAATTTCTTTTGAGTTGATAGTAACTGCATATAATTCATGCTGATTAGTAACCGTTGCCAGCAAGGTATTATCGTCTAATAAAAAAACATCATTTAAAGAAACTGTTGTGTCTGCAAAAATTATTTCATCTATTTTTTTGCCTGTTGCGATTGAAACTAAAACGATCCTGTCAATATCCGCAATAAAAATTGTATTTCCACTAACCGCCATTCCTTTGGGTGCATTTAGTTTAAAGGTTTTATTTAGTTTGTTTTTTGTGTTAATATTATCAACCGCACATTGGTACACCACGCCATCACTATCCCTCTCAGCCGATTTAAGAGTTTTACCAATATCGGCAATAAAAACTTTATCTGAAGAAATTATACAAATGTTTTCCGGATGTTTAAAACAAGAAACCTTTTTAATTAAGGTAAATTTTGTTTGCGCACAAATAAAAATTGGTAAAATAAAAAAAAATAAGTATTTCATCATATCGGTAAAAATATAAAAATCCACGTAAAAATTCTTTATCAACAAAATATTAAACTAATGTTACATCGCTTGTATTTAACGTAATTTTACGCTTCTTAATTTTAAAAAAAATGAACCAAGCAGATGTATTGTTAGGCCTACAATGGGGCGATGAAGGTAAAGGTAAGGTGGTTGATGTATTAACCCCTTCTTACGATATGATCTGCCGTTTTCAAGGCGGGCCAAATGCCGGACATACCTTAGAGTTCAATGGTATTAAGCACGTACTAAATACCATTCCAAGCGGTATATTTCATAAACATTGCACCAACGTTATTGGCAATGGTGTAGTTATAGATCCTGTTATTTTAAAAAGAGAAATTGATGCCCTTGTAAAAATGGGTGTTGATATTAAAAAGCAATTGCTAATCAGTAAACGAGCGCATTTAATTTTACCAACCCACCGTTTATTAGACGCCGCTTCTGAAGCAGCTAAGGGCAAAGAAAAAATTGGTTCTACCTTAAAAGGAATTGGACCAACGTACATGGATAAAACAGGCAGAAACGGCTTACGCGTGGGCGATATTACCGCCGCTGATTTTAAAAATAAATATAATTCATTAGTAGAAAAACACAAGCAAATTTTAGCGTTTCATAATTTTGAATATAATCTCAATGAACTTGAACCGGCTTGGTTTCAGGCTATTGATGAGTTGAAACAACTAACCCACATTGATAGCGAATATTATATTAACGAAGCACTCAAAACCGGTAAAAAAGTTTTAGCAGAAGGCGCACAGGGTTCTATGCTTGATATAGATTTTGGAACGTATCCTTTTGTAACTTCTTCAAATACCATGACGGCAGGTTGCTGCACCGGTTTAGGCATTCCGCCACGTGCTGTTGGAAACGTAATCGGTATTTTTAAAGCTTATTGTACCCGTGTTGGCAGTGGGCCTTTTCCAACGGAATTGAATGACGAAACAGGCGAAACTATGCGTAAAATTGGTAACGAATTTGGTTCTACAACTGGTCGTGCGCGACGTTGTGGTTGGTTAGATTTACCTGCGCTTAAATATGCTATTATGATTAATGGCGTTACCGAACTTACCATGATGAAAGCCGATGTAATGGATGATTTTGATACCATTAAAATATGTACACATTATTTAATTAACGGAGAGAAAACAGAACAGCTTCCGTTTGATGTTATTAACGCAAATATCACTCCTGTTTATAAAGAAGTAAAAGGTTGGAAACAAAATATTACAGCAGCAACTGGTATTCCTGAAGAATTAATGAATTATATTACTTTTATTGAAAAAAACACTGGTGTGCCTATTAGTATTGTGTCTGTTGGACCTGACAGAAAACAGACCATTATGATGAAAAAGCAAACCGCTTGATTTTTGCTTGATGCTTATTATGTTGCTTAAATCTAAATTACATTTTTATATTTTCTGTTGTTTTTATTTAAGCACAATTTTTCTTTGGGCACAAGAACAAATTGATTATAAAGCCGATAAAATTAAGTTTGTAAAAAATTATAAAGGCGGGGCTAAACGTTTGATAGGCCATGTGCAATTTACTACCAAAGATGGTATGTACATGACTTGCGACAGCGCCTATTTTTTGGATAATAATAACATAGAAGCCTTTAGTAATATTTTTATACGGCAAGGAGATAGCCTTACCATAACAGGCCAAAATGCTCGTTATGATGGCAATACCAAACTTGGCATAATTGATGGTAACGTAGTATGTAACGAAAAAGATATGACGCTTACCACAGCTGTTTTAAATTTTGATTCAAAAAATAAAATAGCCAGCTACCAAACCGGTGGCACCATTGTATCTAAAGACAATAACTTAACCAGCAAGCATGGTTATTATTTTTCAGATTCTAAAATGGTATCTTTTAGGTATGATGTAAAATTAGTTAACCCTGATTATACCGTGTTGGCCGATACATTAATATATTTAACGAGCACTAAAACCGCTGTATTTGTAGGCCCTACAGACATTACCGGTAAAACAGATAAATTATATTGCGAGCAAGGTTGGTACAACACACAAACACAAAATTCGCACCTTACCAAAAAATCCATTATTTATTCTGGTAAAAATGTATTGCATGCAGATAGTATTCATTACGATAAAATGAAGCAAACCGGTTTTGGTTTTGGTAATGTAGAAATGGTAGATACAGCAGAGAAAACAATTGTAAGCGGGCATCGTTCCTATAGCAATCAAAAAATAGGTGTAACCTGGATAACCGGTCATACCCTATTAACTAAATTAATGGATAAAGATTCTTTATTTGCCACAGCAGATACTATGTTTGCATACGACAGAAAAATAAAAGTACTGAAAACATCTGTAGCAAAAGATACTTTTCTTGTTATTAAAGATACAACAACTAAACTCGAAGAAAAAAGAAAAGCCAAAGAAGCTTTGTTGTTAGATAGTGCAAATTATATTGAAAAAGACAGTACGGTTATTAAAGCATATCATCATGTAAAAATTTATAAAAAGGATATGCAGGCAGTTGCCGATACGATGATCTATTCTACATACGATTCTACCATTACTTTATTATACCTGCCGGTTATGTGGGCGCAGAATAATCAGTTAAGCGGAAAAAAAATTACTGCTTATTTTGCTTATGATAAAATAGATAAGGTACATATACCTGAAAACACCTTTCTTATACAACAATTAGATACCCTCCATTATAACCAGGTAAAAGGTAAATTATTATGGGCTTATTTTAGAGATGATACCCTTAGACGAATTGATATAACAGGTAACACACAGGCCGTTTATTATTTACAGAACGATAATAAAAGAATAAAAGGCGTTAATTTAATTGAAAGCAGTAAACTTACTGTTAACGAAAAAGCCGGAGAATTGAGCCAGATAACATTTATAAAAAAACCGGTGGCTAAAATTTTGCCAATGAAAGGTTTAAATGTAAAAGAAATTGAATTAAAGGATTTTTCGTGGCAAAATTATAGACAGCCTAAAAGCAAAGCTAATCTGTTTAAGGTAGATAAAAAGGAAATAATACCTATAGAAACACCTGGTAAACCAGTTATTGAGCCTGTTTTAAAAAGGAGAAAATAGGTAAACTTTTTATAATTTGAGTTAGAGATTGATAGTTTTTTTTATGACTTAAATGGAAATGAACTATGTCGAATAATCAAATACTTAACAAACTAAAATTTCTTTAAATAAAAACACATAAAAAAGCCCCGCATTACTGCAAGGCTTTCTATAAAGTTTAAAGTAAATATTACTTGTTAACTTTTTTAGCCAATTCAGAGCCAGCTTTAAATTTAACTACTTTTTTAGCAGCAATCTTAATTTCTTTTCCTGTTTGAGGATTACGGCCCATACGCGCGGCACGTTTAGAAATAGAGAAAGAACCAAAACCCAATAAAGCGATACGCTCGCCTTTTTTCAATTGTTTTTCGATAGTTTCCATAGTTGCTTCTAAAGCACGACCAGCGTCGGCTTTAGTTAATTTTGAATGAGCTGCAATAGCTTCGATTAATTCACCTTTGTTCATGTTTTTTTGTTTTTTAGGGTTAAACTTTAATTTAATTGAACAAAGCAAATATATACACGAATGCCTTACTACCTAGGGAATAAGCTTAAAAACATGTGGTTTTTGTTGATAAATAGGGTGTTTGTTGATAAAACATACGGAAACCTCAATAGAATAAGGGTTTTCACAACAAGCCGGCGTTGGCTATGTAAGCCTCATTTGTAATAAAACAATTTTTATAACTATTATTAATAAAGGAAATAAAATTATTGAAAAAAAGAATTCTCGGTAAAAGAGTATCCTTTTAAAAAATCAGTTACTAAAAGTTTTTTCTTGCCCGCCATTTGTAATTCGTTTATCTTAATGAAACCATTTGTACAAGCTATATTTAAAAATGTATTGTTATCTGTTTTAATATAGCCAACGGGTAAAGTATGTTGCACTTCTTCTTTATCAGATAAAAAAAATTTAAAAGCAGTAATTTTATTATCAGTGGTATGAAGGTTTGTAAACGCGCATGGATAAGGCGATAAACCTCTTATTAAATTAAAAATAGTTTCTACTTTATTATTCCAATTTATCTTACAGGTATCTTTAAATATTTTAGGTGCGTGTTTTACTTCTGTGTTATTCAGTAATTTATTTTGTTCAGTTAACGTAACCTTATCTTCTTCAATTTTTTTTATTGATCGCAACACAAGCGTAGCTCCCTTTTCCATTAAAGTATCGTGCAGTTGCCCGGCATTCATATCAGGTGTTATGCTCATTTTTTGTTGCAGTAAAATATTGCCAGTATCAATTTCGTGCTGAAGTTTAAAAGTAGTAATGCCTGTTTCTTTTTCACCGTTAATTATTGCCCAGTTAATAGGTGCAGCACCACGGTATTGCGGCAATAAAGATGCGTGTAAGTTATAAGTACCTAAAGGTGGTAAATTCCAAACCCTTTCGGGCAGCATCCTAAAAGCTACTACAATTTGCACGTCTGGTTTAAGTTCTTTTAATTCTTGTAAAAAAACCTCATCTTTTAAATTTGTGGGTTGTAACGTTATTAATCTATTTGCATCGGCAAATTGTTTCACTGCGCTTTGCTGCACTTGCTGTCCGCGCCCTGCAGGTTTATCTGGCGATGTAATAATACCAACAACGTTATAGTTATTTTCTATAAGAATTTTTAAAGAGGCTACCGCAAATTGTGGGGTGCCCATAAATACAATGCGCATGTTTAAAGTTTAAAGTACAAAGTTAAAATTTAAAAGAGATTGTAACACGTTGCCGGCAATGACAAACAATTAATCTACTTTAGAAGTTGGATTAGCTAAATTTTTATAAGAAGTAAGATCCATCTTAACAGAACCAACTAAAATTTTTGCCTGCGCTCTTATAGGAATATGATTTTTATCATCGGTTATCCATACATTAAGATCTTCCTCTTTTTTAAAGATACGGCCTGTTTGAATGATTGGTCTGAATTTTATGCAACGAAATTTCCCAACATCTGTGTTAATGGTTTCTTTGCCCACGTATTTAATTTTAAGTGTCCAGGTTTGTTTATCTACAAAACTCGGAATTTCATAAATAGTGCCTTCTTTCGCATTTGTAAAATCGATATTTCGTGCATAATAAAAAGAGGATAGCATATCTTGTATGCCGGGCTGCACATCAAAGGTTTGTCCGCCACCAATATCTACTTTTTTGGTGTAATGATTAAACAAATAATCCTGATTAATAATATAGCCTCCTTCGTTACAACGTCGCATAAAATACCAAGGCACCAACGCATCTTTATCTATGTAAGTTTCATATCTGTCTTTTACTTTAAAGAACCAGTTAAAGGTTCCTTTAGAATAGCCATCGCCTATAATATGATAAACTTTGTGCCCGCCAAAATCCTGAACTTGTGGCATAACCTGTATAACGGCTATACCGGCGTCTATAATACCATAGTGTAAGCGGTAGCTAAGCACCTCGCCTTCTTTAAACGCCTCGTTTGTTTTTGGAGTTAATGGGGGTGTATCAGCCGGCTTTATGATTTTAGAAAGCGAAGGGTCTTGCCTAAAAAATAAAAACAGACTAATAACAAATAAACAAGCAATTATTTTAAAGGTTTGAAACAAATACTTTTTCATATAATATGGTATTGCAAAACTAGTGCCATACTAAATTAGCAAATTATACTTAATAAAGTATTGTAATACATAGATATCACTTTAAAGGATAAAAACAAATTAATAATTCAGCGGGAAGGATTAATTTTTTTCTAAAACCCCTTTAATAAAATCGCTGATAAGGTAAGAGATTAATTTACCGGTTTTATAATCTGCCTTTATGTGCGAGAGTACGGGCGCACCTTCTGCAATATGCAAATAAACGGGATTTAATTTTTGCGCACAACGGTAAACATACTGCCTTGCTTGCAAAGGAGATATGCCGCAAGATGTACGCGCACTACTGGGTACGTTTGTAATAGAATCAAGATCTAGTTCTACTCCGCAGCAGCAATCTTTACAAAAATCTATGCAGGTATCTATACACTGCATAAAGGTTTGTTTTTCGCGAATAAAAATATCTTCGTAGGTATTGTAAAATAAATATTCAGGATTATTTTTAAATTTTTGAAAAATGGTATCTGCGTTGTATTGTTCGTGCAGACCTAAAACAGCGTATTTATTAAGTACACCTTCTTCAAACGCGTAACTAAAACCATTGCCACTGTGCCTGCCTTCTAAAGCACGAAAATCGGTATGCGCATCGCAATTAATGGCATTTATACCTTTGGTACAGGCAATTTTTTCGCGACGTAAAGTATCGTTTACAGCTTTAATAATAGGATACGAATTGTTATGTCCGCCCCCCACAATAATCGGAATTTTTTTAGCAGAAATAATTTTTTCTACTATTTCCATTACACGGCTGTCGATAAACTCTACCAGTTTGCGCAAACGTTCTATATCAAATTTATTTTTAATGGAAGTGCCTACAGCTTGTTCCATTAAGTCATCTACATCAACTTCGCCAAGTACAATAATATTTTCTGCGTTAAGAAAAGAATTATCCTGTAAGTTTAAAATATTTTCTACTACTGGTTTCCAGGCAGTGTTAGCACCCGCACGGCCATAGTTGGCACGCACGCCTATATCTTCCGGAATACCAAATAATACAAACTTAGCGGGAGATTGTTTTAGGAAAGAGTCTATTTCGTCGGCAATTTTTAAACAGGCTATTTTATCGCCTATTTTACTTTCGCCGTGCCTACTTCGTGTAAGCGCTTTAATATCTTTTTGTGTATAATATTTAAAATGAAGCATAGTTAAGCCTTCCAGTTCTCAGGGTCTTCTCGCCATTTCTTTAAGGAAGAAATACTTTTTTCATCTATATAATTTTCTTTTAATGCTTGTTCAATTAACACATGGTAATTGCACAAAGAAACAGCAGTACATGTTGCTTTTTTGAATGCTGCTTCTGCCATTTTAAAATCGTACGTAAAAATAGAAACCAAGCCTTTAACCTGGCAACCTGCTTCTCGCAAGGCATCTACCGCTTTAAGGCTGCTGCCGCCCGTACTAATAAGATCTTCAATAACCACTACACTTTGTCCTTTTTCTATATGCCCTTCTATTTGGTTGGTTAGTCCGTGCTTTTTTGCATCACTGCGTATATAAACAAAAGGTAAACCTAAATCTTGTGCTACTAAAGCCCCATGCGCTATACCGCCTGTGGCAACACCGGCAATAACATCGGGTTTGCCAAATTTTTCTATAATAAGTTCGCAAAACTGTTGGCGTATATAAGTGCGTACGATAGGATAGGATAAGGTTAAACGGTTATCGCAATAAATAGGAGACTTCCAGCCGCTGGCCCATGTAAAAGGTTTGGCGGGTTGAAGTTTAACGGCTTTGATTTGTAATAAATATTCGGCAATTTTGAGGGCGGAATCCGTGTGTTGAATCATGCCGCAAAAGTATAATTACAGTTTATTATATAAAAATTAATTATGAACAAATCGACGATTGTAGTATATCTGAACGACTTTAAACTTGTTTTTATAGATAAGAAAGATAAAACAGCCTATCCTACTGAAAAAAAAATAGTATTTGACGCTAAAATATTAGCCGAAGTAGCCAAAATTGCCGAAACAGATTTCTTTATTATCTGCGATAACCTGAAAGATGATTTTAAAAAATTTAGTAAAGAATTTATTATGATTGAAGCGGCCGGTGGCTTAATTAAAAATGATAAAGGAGAAATTTTATTTATTTACCGCCACGATAAATGGGATCTGCCAAAAGGTAAATTAGAAAAAAAAGAAACACCTGAAACAGCAGCTGTACGTGAATGCCAAGAAGAATGCGGTTTAAAAAACTTAACATTAAATGATTTTTTAATAAATACATACCATGTTTATAAATTTAAAAAAGGCTGGGCTTTAAAAAAAACCAACTGGTATAATATGTTGTGCAACGAAACGGATCTTGTACCACAATTGGAAGAAAGTATTACAGATATTGGTTGGAAAAGTGTGATTGAAATACCGGGAATGTTGAATAATATGTATTATAATATTATTGATGTTTTGGATGAAGCCAATTTATTGAATATTTAAAAGTATGTGCGTTAGAGATGCGGCTAGACCGAAACGCCTATACTTCGACAAGCTCAGTTTAACATTTGAGTTAGAAAACAAGAGTTATAGTTGAGAAATATGCTTGGCGGTTGCTAACATAAGTTCTTCTTCAAAAGGCCGTGCCATTAGTTGCAAGCCAAAAGGCATGTTATTTTCATTAACACCTGCCGGAATTGAAATAGCCGGAACGCCTGAAATATTTGCCTGAACAGTATAAATATCTTCTAAATACATTTTAATAGGATCGGCTCCTTTTGAACCATGCTCGAACGCTACGCCGGGTGTAGAGGGGGTAATAATAATATCGTATTCTTTAAAAATAGCCAGCGTTTTATCTCTAACTATACGCCTTACTTGCTGCGCTTTTGCATAATACGCATCGTAATAACCGGCGCTAAGAACAAACGTACCTAACATAATGCGGCGTTTAACTTCTTTACCAAAACCTTCGGTACGCGATTTTTTAAAGGTGCTTTCTAAATCGGTTGCATTAGGGCTACGATAGCCATAAGGTACGCCGCCAAAACGACCTAAGTTAGAGGATGCCTCGGCGGTGGTAAGCACATAGTAAGTAGGCACTAAATATTCAAGCTCTTTAAAATCGACTCCATCAACGGTATAGCCTTCTTTTTTAAGTTTTTCAAGGGTTTGGTAAATGTTGTGCTTTATGGCTGTATCAAGCGCTTCATTATCCAAACAATCTTTTATATAAGCAATTTTTATTTTTTTATTCTTTCCTTCGGCAAGCTCAGGGTAACTTTTGAATTTCGAATATTCGGCAACTGGTTTAGAAGAAACTGTACCATCAAACTCATCCACTCCGGCAATAATTTCAAGAATTAAAGCGGCATCGTCAATACTTTTTGTAAGTGGTCCGATTTGATCGAAAGAAGAAGCATACGCAATTAATCCCCAACGAGAAACACGACCATACGTTGGTTTTAACCCCACAACGCCGCAAAAAGATGCCGGCTGACGAATACTTCCACCCGTATCGCTACCTAAAGCTACATGGCATAAATTGGCTGCAACTGCTGCTGCTGAACCTCCGGAAGAGCCTCCCGGAACTGTATTTTCATTTATAGGATTTAAAACTTTGCCAAAGGCAGAATTTTCGTTACTGCTTCCCATGGCAAATTCATCGCAATTAGTACGACCAATAATAATGGCGTCTTCGGCTAATAAACGTTCTACAACGGTGGAGCTATAAAGTGATGTGAAGTTTTCTAAAATTTTTGACGAAGCAGAAACTTTATGATTTTTATAGCAGATATTATCTTTTAAAGCAACAATAACTCCTGCTAAACGCCCGGCGGTACCTGCCTTTATTTTAGCGTCAACCAACTCAGCTTGTTTTTCAGCCGATTGGTTAAAAGTTTCTAAAAAAATTTTTAAGTGTTTTTTTTCTGCGATGTAAGACAAAGAAGAATGGACTAAATCTTTACAAGTAGTGATGCCTTGCTTTAAATCTATTTGAAGCAAAGCAATGCTGCTGAATACATACACAGGTTACTTTTGGTCGGTTTTTTCTACTCTGGTAGTTGTGGTAGTAGTTTCGTTAACGTTGGCATCAGGGCTGCCATTAGAGGCATCTTTAAATTCCTTCATACCTTTACCCAGCCCTTTCATCAACTCAGGAATTTTTTTACCGCCAAATAACAATAATAAAGCGGCAAGTATTAAAATAATTTCTCCAGTACCTAATTTCATGATTAAAAGATTTAATTTTGAACCACAAATATACGCATTAATTAATTGTAAACCTACATGTTAAAAAAGATAGAGCACATTGGCATTGCCGTTAAAAATCTGGAAGAAAGTAATCTGCTTTTTAAAAAAATTTTTGGAAAAGATATTTATAAAGTTGAACCTGTGGAAAGCGAAAAGGTTTCTACTTCTTTTTTTATGTTAGGGGAAAGCAAGATAGAATTATTGCAAGCGCAAAACGAAAATAGTGCCATTGCTAAATTTATTGAAAAACGAGGGGAAGGCATACACCACATAGCTTTTGAGGTGGATGATATTTATATGGAAATAAAACGGTTACAAGCCGAAGGTTTTGAAGTTTTAAACCTGGAGCCTAAAAAAGGAGCAGATAATAAGTTGATTTGCTTTTTGCATCCAAAAACTACCAATGGTGTTTTAATTGAATTGTGCCAAGAGATTGTATAATTACCCGTTAATTGGTATCATTTCAAAAGGCTCATTTAGTATGAATGAATAGCTGAGGCCTGCTTCTTCAATGTCTTCATCATCTTCGTTATAAAACCATTTAAATTTAATACCTATCCCCTTCTCTTTTAATTTCTGCACATTTTTCATCAGTTCTAAAATGTAACGCGCGCTACCTGTATTAAAAAAATGCAGGTTAACTGTTAAGGTAAAATCTTTTAAGGAATTTTCTTCGGCTTGGCGCACAAAATTAATTACTGGTTTAAAAAAATCGTGAGTCAATTCAGGTATGCAGATTCCTTCTAACAACAGTTCGTTATTGCTGTTATTAAATTCTACCCGCGGGGTTTTTTCAGTTGATTCTATTGATAAATTCATATTCTCTTTACAAATTTATAATTATTTTTAACTTTCTGCTATTTGTTTTTTACTTAGTAGCTGTTTTAATGAATAACCAATTACACAAATGTCATCTGTTTGCTTGCCGTTCTTCTTCCATTCTATGTGTTGTTTCCAGAGATAATTTTTTTGTTTTTGGAAAGGCATTTCTTCTATTTCTAACAAGGTAAGTTTAAAACGACTTTTACTGTATTTCTTAATATCTTTTCCGTTAAACTGGTCAAAATATCCATCGGTACTCATATAAATTTTTAGATCTTCGTTCATCAATCGTATTTGGGTTGTAAACTGTGTTGTTAAACCCGATGCAATACCTCCAATAGGTATACGATTACCTTTTATCTCGTTAAGATTGCCATTGCTTACCAAATATAAATTATGCATAGCCCCACTAAACATAAGCACGTTATACTTAAGATCTAACACGCAAAGCGAAACATCTAAACCATCTAAAATTTCATCTGCTTGTTTGTATTGATTTAGAGATTCCTTAATTCGTCTGTTTAAAAAGTCGAGTATCAAACCTGGATCTATCATTTTATATTCTTTAATGGCCTGCGATATAATATTGCTGCATAAAATACTTAGTAACGCTCCAGATACGCCATGGCCAGTACAATCTCCAAGAGCTATGTATATTTTATCTTCGGTACGGTGACACCAATAAAAATCTCCACCAATAACATCGCGTTGTTTTAAAATAATAAAAGACTCCGGTAGCATTGCCTGTAGAAAAGATTCAGGCGGCATAACAGATTGCTGTATCCTACGCGCATATTCGATGTTATCGGAAATATCTTTATTTTTTTCTGATATTTCTTTACGATAGGTAATTTGTTCAACCCCTAATTGAATAGATTCTGCCAAATCGGTAAGCAGTTGGATATCTTGTTCAGAAAAAGTATCCGGCTTAGATGAAAGAACGGAGATTGTACCTGTAATTTTATGCGCACGTTTAATGGCTATGCTTAAAAATGAGCGTGTGTTAGCTTTAACCGTTTCATCTGGAAAACTATTTATATTGGTTATTTGCGAAGGTTTAACACTGCTAAATAATAAATAATCTTTTAGGTTAAATGCGCGATAATTAAATTCCTTCATATCAACCTGCATGTGCCTTTTTATGGATGATGAATGAATATCATAAAAGAAAGTCTCCAATTTTTTATTTTGTTCATCATAAAAAGTAACAAAAGTGCTTTTGTATTGCGGTATGCTGGTACATAATTGAAATAATATGGAGTTAATTAATTCGTTTTGATTTATAGCATTAATAAACTCTTTCTTAATGGTATTTATTACCTCTAACCTATGCGAATAACTTTGTATACGTGTATTTTGTAATTCAATAGTTTCCCGATTATTTATTTGATCTAATGTAATGGCAATGGCATCTGCTATCTGGCGGGCAAAATTAACGTAATCATCATCAAAAAGATTTACTTGCTCGGAAGCTAAATTAAATGAGCCGGCAAGTTTTCCGTTAAAGTAAAGGGGGGTAATTAAATAGGCTTTAATACCTAAATCATCTAGTATCTTATCACTATTAGAAAGGCTACCTGAATTTATGAGATTATCTATTTTAAAATATTTATTTTTCAATAAGTTGGGCAAACTTCTGTAATCTATGGCAGGCTGTATGGTAAGGTCAATTTTTTTCTCAATAGGTTTATATTCGTATAAATAAGCCGTTTTAATATCTTCATCAAATAAGGTTAGCGTAACCCGTTTTGCATCTGTAATTTTAATTTTTAATTGGGTTAACACACGTTCTATTAGATTATTTTTTTTTGTGGCTTCTAAAATAATTTGTTTTACATCATTTAGAAGTTCTAATTTTTCAGAATATAATTGAATACGTTTATTTTTTTCTTCAATTTGCCTTTGCGATTCTATACGTTCAGAAATATCTCGGCATATAACATGAAAGCCAATTATTTTGTTATCATCATTATCATCGTGATATAATTTTGCTGATTGGCCCACCCATATTTCTTGGCCGTTTTCTTTAATAAATGGAAACTCTACATAACTTTCTTCTGTTTTATTTTTTAATTGATTTTGATAAAAATTAGTTATCTCATCTACATAAGTTTCATTTATTAGGCGGGTAAAACGCATGTGCAGTAATTGATCGTTGGTATACCCGGTTACCCTTGCACCCACGTCATTTACATACGTAAATAAACCATTTATATCGGTTGTGTAAATAATATCACTAGCCGACTCTACAATATGCTGGTATCGTTCTTCAATTTCTTTTTTATCAGTTATATCAATACCAATACCAACTATCAAATTATTTTCAAAAAAACTATTTTCCCATTGTATCCATCTGGCAACGCCTTTTTTATCTAAAATTCGTTCTACCGAATTGCGCTCCATATTTTTTGCCACTACGCTATCCTTAACATCCTGGTTATGTTTAGGATCTTCCGAGCGAAGTTTCCACCAGCCATCGCCCAAAAGTTCTTTTTCGGTATAACCCAATATGCTTTCAAAATTTTTAGAAGCAAAAACAATTTCACCATTTTTATTAGATGCAATTACCAATGAGTTACCAGTGTTAATAGTAGTATCGGCAAAAAATAAACGGTCGTATAAATTTAATTGTACCTGTATACTTACCAACGTTAACAAGATAGAAGCTATAATAACCATCATAAACATACCCGGACTATATAATGGGTTTTTGATTACAAAAAATAAAAAAATGCAGCCTAATAAAACAAATACACCATAAATAATAAACGGTTTTATTTTATTGATTATCAAATGTGCCATGTTGATGACAAGTACCAGACCCATAAAATAAAACGGGGTTAAATTTGAAAGATAGGATAACAATATATATAAAGAAGTAACTCCATAAAAGGCACTTATCAAAATGTTTCTTCCATTTATTTTAATAAGGTTAGAAGTATAGGTAAGCATCATTAATATAAGCATAAATATGCCACACCCTATCTGATAAAATAATTTTATATCATACTCATCATTAATGGCAGAATAAACAAAAGCACTTATTGGCAACAATACGGCGCCGCATATTAATATAATGCGTGTATTGGGTAAATTATAATCTATGTTAGAAGATTTTATAAGATCATCTTTATAGCTTTTAAAAAAACGAAGAAAGAAAGCAATAATAGAAATCAGCAATGCTAAAACCAGCACTAAAAATGTATTTGTTTTCCAGAAAGGAGTTTCTATTTCAAAACTAAAATCAGCAGGCGCGCTCCAATTAACCCCATCAAAGGATACTGATACAAAAAACGTGTATTTTCCACCACTTAAATTAGAATAGATAGCCCTGTTTGTTTTTTCGGCGTACATCCATTTTTTATCAAAGCCTTCTAACTTATATTTTAAAAAATATTTATTATCACCTAAAGAATTAAACACTTCGAAATAAAAAGTTATGTCGTTTTTATTGTATGGAAGCACTAATTGCTCTGGCAGATTAGCTTTGCTGTTAAACTTATAACCCAACCTAGGCCAGTTAGTTGTATCGTTAAATAATTGAACCGAGGTGAGTTTTACAACTTGGCCTTTTAAAAGATCTTCGCTTGGATTTTGCGTATAAGCCAATAAGCCTTTGCTGGTACCTAAATAAAAACTACCCATATTGCCGGGTACTAAAGCGCCCGGTAAAAACTCTGCGTTATTTCTACTAAAGTTTTCTATCAACGCATCTATTTTAATTTGATTGGCGTTAAAAAGTATTTTATATAAACTATTTGATGAGCCAACGTAAAGTTCGTTATCATTTACTGCATAGACAGATTTTATAACCAGGCTTTGCAGACCTTGTTTACGTTCGATCTGATCTAACATTTTGGTACTTTTATTATAAATAAAAATACCAAAGCCGTTAGTGGACGCAAACATATAATTATTACTGCATGAGATTGAATATACAGTTGATTCTGCCAACTGATTATCTTTATCAATAAGTTTAGAAACCGCACCGCCTTTAATATAATACAACCCTCTATCAGTACCTATCCATATTGTTTCGTTATCAAGCACAATACTCCATATAGATAAAGAATTAAACTGACCAGAAAATTCTATTAGCGTTTGTGTTTTAAAATTATATAATAGCAAACCCTGTTTTCTGGTGCCAATAAGTAAAGCAGTATCTTTTAAAAATTTAAGCGCTAAAATTTCTTTATTAGTATTTATTTCTTTTATCTTTTTTTGAGTAGCGCAGTCATATATGCTAATAGTTGAATAAAAATTTGATACCGCAATTTGATTGGTTAAAGCGTTATAATCTGCACGGCCAATATTCTCAGTTTTCTTTTCATAAAAAGGAGAAAGGTTTTTACCATCAAAGAAACAAGCCCCACCCGATGTGGTAAGCAGCCATTGATCATCTTTAATTTTAATAAGTTGCCGACAATTTTCTGCGGGCAGGTTTTGCTTGCTGTTATAAATTAAAAAATCTTCATTCAGTAAAATAGATACACCCAGAGAAACGGTGCCATTCCATACATTGCCATAATTATCGGCAATTGTGCATAATAAATTATTATCGGCCAAACCATTTTCCTCGGTAATAATTTCAAATTCTTTTTCATTGTATTTAACCAATCCATTACCAAAAGTGGCAAACCATATATTACCTTTTTTATCTACATTAATATCGGTTGTGTAGGCAAGCCAAAAAGGTTTAGGATCTTCAAGCCATACCGGAGTATTAAAGTTATACTGCATGATGCCTTTACCCGATACGCTTATAAATAATTTAGAATCAAAGTAAGATTCTATATCTTTTATTTTATCGTTGGCAAGCGAATCGTACAAAGCCTGATGCGTTTTAACCAACGATTTATCTATCGTATTTATAGCGTAAATACCGCTTCCATCTGTGCCCAACCAAAGCTCGTGTTCATTTTTATGATAATAGCCGCTGATAATATTTTCGACATCAATTTTTAAGTTGGTATAAAGCTGTGTAAATCTATTATCCTTAAACTCCCAAACGCCAAGGGTGGTAAGCACATAAACAACCGAATCAGATGCAGGAACAATTTTATTAATAAGCACCGGATTTGTTTTAGTGAATAGCGGGTATTCTTCGGTATAATTGCCTACACATTTAAATAAAGATCTATCATTAGCAAACCAAACATGTTTTTCACTTTCTGCAATGGATTTTATGGATCTTGATAAAGATACCGGGTTGCGGGCGTAAATATCTATGAAGCTTTTGCCTACGTATTTTTTAATTCCTTCATTGGTACCAATCCATATAAAGCCTTCCTCATCCTGATAAATAGTATTTATCTGCGAACTTGGTAATCCATCTCGTAAAGTTATTTGAGAAAAATTAAATTCCTGCCCATAAGAAAAAGAAGATGCTAAAAAGCAACAAATAGAAACTAATAAATAAAATTTTTGCCAGTAATAAGATTGATAGGATAACTTCATACAAGCAAACTTACCATTTTACCCGCATAATTAAAAGAATAAATTTATCCTTGGTTGCTATGTATTTTTATAATAGAAGCGGATGCTGTTTTTTGCACGGTATTTTTGCTGAACATAACATCTATGCGCCCAAGCCAGATACCGGCCCACCCAACCTGTGTAATGTATACAGGCTTATTAGCCATATTGGTTTTCAATTTTGGTTCATCTAAAAAAGTGTGCGTATGGCCGCCAATTATCAAGTCAATATCCTGTGTTTGCTCTGCTAAAACAACATCACTTACTTTCTTTTCGGCATAGCTATAACCAAGGTGAGAAAGGCAAATCACATAATCACATTTCTTATCATGCTTTAAAACAGCCGCTGTTTTTTTTGCTGTTTCTATAGGATTATTATATTTAATATCGCCGTAATTTTTCTTTTCAACCAACCCTTGTAATTCAATTCCCAAGCCAAAAATGCCGATCTTTAATCCATCTTTAACAATAATTTTATACGAATTAATTCTTCCTTCCAAAGAAGAATCTTTAAAATTATAGTTAGCGCACACAAATTCAAAACTTGCATTAGGCAGTTGTTTAATAATATTATCTACACCCATATCAAAATCATGATTACCAAGCGTGGCAAGGTCGTAACCCATTTGGCTCATTAATTTAAATTCAAGTTCTCCTGCATAAAAATTAAAATAAGGTGTTCCCTGAAAAATATCTCCTGCATCAAGCAGCAATACATTCTTTTCTTCATTTCTTATTTTTTTTACAATGGCCGCGCGCCTTGCTGTACCGCCTTGGTTGGGGTATTTAGGGTCGTTTTCAGGAAATGGTTCTACCCTGCTATGCACATCGTTTGTATAAAGTATAGTTAGTTTACTCATTCCTTTATCACGCAAAAGCTCATAAGCTTGCGCCTTGGCAATGCCTCCATAAACTGCCGTAACGCCTAGCAGGTATTGAAAAAACTCGCGTCTATTTTGCGTATTGTATTCTGCCATCTAAGGTTGCTGTAATAGGTTTGTTTTGTTTATAAAGGTATTTGCAATAGTTAATTAAAATATCACGTAATAAGATATCAGTTTTTATAATGGTATTATTTTCATCTGCGTTAAAAAATTTATCACCCCCTCCTGCTAAATAATCGCTCGTAGCTACATAATATGTATTGTTTATATCAAAAGGCTTTTCATTTATAAATATTTCTATTGCTTTTTTACCGGCAATTATAAATCGTATGCCGGCAACGGGTGCACCTTCTTTATCAGCAATATAGTTGAGCAGCTTAAGCAAACGTTCGCCGGTAAGTTTTACCAGTACTAGTTTATTTTCAAATGGCATTAACTCATACATGCCGCCCACCATTACATCGCCCTGCGGAACCGAGGTACGTAAACCACCATTATTAAACATGGCAAAAGTAATTGTGGTATCTATATTTGGTAATTTTTTAACTGTTTTAAAAACTGCTTCAGCGAAAAAATTTCCCAAAGTGCCTTCCGGTGTTTTTTTTGTGAGTGAAACTGGGGCATTGCCAATTACCTCATGCATTTTACCATCTAAGCTTTGTTTATATGGCTGTATTGTTTTTACCAGATCAGAGTCCACCGCATTATCATTTACAATAAAATGTTGCGGCTGTGTTTGCTGCACGTAAAAATGTTTGCTACACGATAACAACAAAAATGCGATACCAATTAAACTAGTTTTTAATTTGCCTGAAATTTTTTTATACATTTTTACAAAGGTAACAGCCAATTGTAAGTTTAAAAATTATTTTTATTACTTTTATTTTTCACATATTAAATGTGGTCTATTTTCCCCAAAATTTCTAAAATTTCAGGCATTTACTTTGCAATATAAAACTGTTTACATAAGGTTGATTCCATATATGATGAACAAAAGGCAATCTTTTGAATTGTCTTTTTTTATGCCTTAAAACTCTGTTCTGCAAATTAAGCAACATAAAAAAAAGCAGTTTTAAGGCTGCTTTGGCTCGAATTATATGATTTATATTATCCGAAATTTTGTATCAAAACCATACTAAATAATAAACAGGTTGTTAAAGTAACCAATGAAACTATTAAGAATGTTTCAATTTTAGAAATGTTATGTGATTGGTTATAGTTCATAATCACCTTATAACTATAAAATACATGCCAACTTTTATCTTGGTTTTATTGTTGACCTAACAGCACCGGGTTGCTGCATTTGCAAAGTATTGGCAGGTGGTTGCACATTTTGTTGTTGGGACTCACTAATTGGGGTTACATTAATATTTCTAGGTACGCTTCTCGGTACATTTGTATTGGCATTTGTACCATCCGAAAAATGCAATGCAGGATTTCCATTAACGTTTCCGTTGGGGTTAGTAGGAATATAGTTTACTTCCACATTTTGTGAAATAGAACCAAAAGCGTTTGTGGCACTAATAACAAACACATTGCTGCCGGGTTTTAGGGGCGAAGTAAAACTAAAATGTTCGCTTATTATTGGGTTATAAGAAAAAGAAACCGGCGCACCATTATACTTTACAGAAACTAGATTAACATCAGGTGCAAAATTTAAATTAGCCGATACAGATATAGCTCCGCTTAAACTTGTATAAGGGTTAGTACCAGGCGAGGTTAACAAGAACTCAGGTTTATTGTGGTGCGCCGATGCACCATTTGAGGTGCCGGTAGCTGTAGTATTGTTAACTTCATTATAAGTAGTACCTCCGCCTACTTGTTGGTGTGGGTTTAACGTAAATGTTTGTACGGGTGGGTTTTGCGTTGGTGCAGTAAATGAATTACCTACATGTGGGTTAACAGTAAAGGTAGCTGGTGTTTCTGTGGGCTTTACCGGTATAATTTCGCTATTTACAGGAGATAAATTTAAGAATAATAAAGTTTGTTGTTTAATATCACTTCCAAAAGTATTATTTGCCGTTATTTGTAACTGGTTAGAATTATGGGATAAATTAACCGGTATCTCAATTTCATGGGTCGCAATATTGTAATTAAATGTGATCTGGCTTCCATCAAAATTAACCATTATTTCAGCTGCAGAAGCAACATTGTAAACATAACCGCTTACCAGCATGTGTTGGTTAGTACTTGTAAAAGGATTAGTAGCCGGGTTAAAAATAACCACGTTTGGCGCACGGCCCGCGGGTTTATAATCTATCACGGTGGATTTAGAATCTGTACCAGATACATTACTTGCGGTAATATTAATGCTGTTATAACCTGGTGTTAAAGTTAATGTAAAATTAACAGTTTTTTTAGCTTGGTTATAAGTAAACTGAGTAAATACGCTTCCATTAACATGTACAGTAACCTGGTTTGCCAAATTAATATTTGAAACACTTGCACTTATATTAAACGTAGATAAGGTTACATCTTCGGGAGAAACATGGGGATTTATGTATTGTACCAAAGGTTTTTTTACCATGCCGACAGGAGTATTTGCAACTGGCGGGTTGGTTATAACAGCTGTTGCCTCATTATTATTTGCAGGCGTATAAGGTGGATTATAAAAAATGGTTACTATACCAGAACCTGTGCCCGAAGAATTATTAGCGGTAACAATAATATTGTTTGTACCTTGTTGAAGAAATGTTTGAAAACTTAAATTTCCAGTAGAAGCATTATATGTAAAATATTTAACCGGGTGTCCGTTTTGAGAGATATTCAATTGTTGCGCACTTTGTATATTTTGAATAACTGCCTGCAAACTTACAAAATCTCCGGGGCTTGAAAAATTACTCTGCGGACTGGTAATAGTTACAGTTGGCGCATTATACTGTGGCTGGCTTTGATTTTCATAAACAGGTTGATTATTATTGTAAACCGGAGCTTGGTTATAAACTGTTTGTGTTTGATTATTGGCATTTGTGTATCCTGTATTGCTTGTTACAGGCGCATGTGCGTAAGAGCTTTGGTTAGATCTTCCATAAATAGAAAACAATAAATTTGCCGAAACATAATGATAAAAATCATTATTTTTTATAGGCACATTATTAATAGTATGATCAACTCCATCCAATAAATTAGTGCGTTGAAACGCTACACGATATTCAAATACTAAAGAAACAACACGACTTAATTTAAACCCAAAACCCACCCCCGCCGAAGGTGTAAAACGGTACGTTCCCCCTGGTGCCGAGCCCTGCGCTAAAGTAGAATAGGTTCCATTCATTACTTTTTTTACATCAGCCGCTGTTACACTTTGGGCATTTTGTAAAGCGGTAAAATCATACCTATTGCCATTTGCATCCAACGCATTTATCCAAGTTTTGTAATTGCAAACCCCTACTCCACCCATTAAATGAAAGATCAGGTTTGTTTTCTGTTCAAACTTTGGGAAGTTAACTTTTAATTCTAAAGCGCCTTCGTGTATGTATGTTTTATAATTATTATAAAAAATCCCCCCGTTATGCGCATAATCTGTTTGGGTATTAAAAGATCCATTCAAGGCGGTGTTACTGGCCACACCGTAAGATGCTTTGGTATCGATACCTGTACAATGACCGCTTAAATATCGAAATCCTAAAGCAAAACCTATCCAAGCATCCGCTTTTTTATTTAATATCTTTTCTATAGTAAAACCACCTGCAATATTTGCGTGCGCAGTAACATCGCTTGTTTGCCACATAGCCCCGGCGTTAAGCCCCAGTCGCCACCTGCCCGCTTGGTCGGTATAAGTTGCCTGGCTAAATAAATTTGTACATAAAATAGTAAGTGCCACAAGTATTATTTTTTTCATAATAAATTTTAAATAACGTTAAAACAAATATCATGCCAAGATAATAATTTTGCTTTTTAAAGAGATAAAAAAATTATAATTTTTAACGAAATATTTAGAACCCATTAGCCGCTATCCACCCCGTAGTCCAGGCATTTTGAAAGTTAAAACCACCGGTAACGCCATCAATATCTAATACCTCACCTGCAAAATAAAGGTTTGAAATAAGTTTGCTTTGCATGGTACTAAAATCAACTTCTTTTAAACTAATACCCCCGCAAGTAACAAACTCTTCTTTAAACGTAGTTTTGCCTTTAACGCTATAAGTATCGTTCAATAAAATATTTACGAGGGCGTTTATTTGTTTTTTATTTATATCCGCCCAGCGATTGGTTTCTCCAACATCGGCTTTCTGTAAAAAGAATTCCCATAAACGTTTTGGTATCTCCAACGGAGAATTGCCACCTATATTTTTGGCAGGATACATGTTTTTTTGTTGAAGAAAAACATCGCGCAAGGTTTCTTCTTTATAAGCAGGAAGCCAATTTATCAAAGCGGTAAAATCATAATTTTTATCATGCAAAAGGCGCGCACCCCACGCAGATGCTTTCAATATAGCTGGCCCGCTTAAACCCCAATGTGTAATTAATAATGGGCCTTCGGTTTCTAATTTGGAGCCGGCTACTTTTATTTTTGCATGAGGAACTGAAATGCCCATTAGCTTAGTAATTTCATTATTAGGAATGTTGAATGTAAACAAAGATGGTACTGGCGGAATAATGGTATGCCCTACCCTGCTTAACCAATTATAATTCTCATTCTTCGGGTTTCCGCCACTGGCAATAATTAGTTTATCGCAGCGCGGATTATATTCAGTATCTGTTTTAAGTGCAAATGTTTTATCGGCATTAATACTTATTTCTTTAACCGAAACACTTGTCATTATTTTAATATTTAAATCATGCGCAGCCTGAAGCAGGCAATTGGCAATGGTTTGGGAGTTATCTGTTATTGGAAACATCCTTCCATCTTCTTCAGTTTTTAAACTTACGCCGTGTTGTTTAAACCATTCAACAGTATCCTGGGTTGTAAAACGATTGAAAGCGCTGCGCAATTCTTTTTCGCCACGCGGATAATTTTTTACTAATAAACTGTTTTCAAAACAAGCATGCGTAACATTACATCTGCCTCCACCCGAAACAAAAACTTTAGTAAGCAGCTTGGTGGTTTTTTCAAGTATGGTAACATTAGCTTCAGGGTGCAATTCTGCGGCATTAATAGCTGCAAAAAATCCGGCTGCGCCTCCACCAATAATAAGTATATTCATTAAGCCTTTTCCTCCCAAATAGCAACTAAATGCACAATGGTTAGCACGGCTTTTTCCATATCCTGAACAGATACCCATTCTTGCTTGCTGTGAAAAGCATGTTCTCCCGCAAAAATATTAGGACAAGGCAACCCCATAAAAGATAAGCGAGAACCATCGGTACCACCTCTTATACTTGATAAAACAGGTATAACACCAGTGCGTTTAACGGCTTCAACGGCATACTCAATAATTTGTGGATGTTTATCTAACACATCTTTAAAATTACGATACTGTTCTTGCACATCAAAAGTAAACGAGCACTTTTTATATTTTGAAATTACTTTTTCAGCAATTTGCTTTAATTCATCTTCTAAAGCATGAAGCGTTTTAGTATCAAATGCGCGAATAATGAATTTTATAACCACTTGTTCAAGTCCGCCGTTAATAGCTGTTGGGTGCATAAAAGCTTGCTTATTTTCAGTTGTTTCAGGGGTTTTATCTTTAGGAATTAGTGAAACTATTTCTGCGGCAATTTTAATGGCGTGTTGCATTTTATCTTTAGCAAAACCCGGGTGGGTTGGGAATCCTTTAATGGTAATAATTACACCATCTGCCGAAAATGTTTCATTTTCAATATGTCCTAAAGTTTCTCCATCCATGGTATAGGCAAAATCAGCAGCAAGTTTTTTTATGTCGACATTATCTACGCCTCTTCCAATTTCTTCATCGGGGGTAAATAAAATTTTTATAGTGCCATGCTTAACTTCGGGGTTAGTAAGTAGGTAATTAACCGCATCCATAATTTCTGCCACGCCTGCTTTGTTATCTGCGCCCAGCAAGGTTGTTCCGTCGGTTGTAATAATATCGTTACCAATTTGATTTTTAAGATCTACATGCTCACTGAATTTAATAATTTGTGTGTTATCATTTTGCAAAACAATATCGCCGCCCTGATAATTTTTATTTATAATAGGATTTACATTGGTACCACTGCAATCTGGCGAAGTATCCATGTGCGAGCAAAAACATATAACGGGTACTTTTTTAGTAGTATTTGCGGGTAACGTGGCATACACATAACAATATTGATCCATGTGGGCATCTGTTAAACCCATTTGTTTTAATTCTTCAACTAAAAGTTTGCCCAGGTTCTTTTGTTTTTCGGTAGAGGGCGTGGTGATAGATTCAGGATCACTTTGTGTATCTATTTTAACATAACGCAAAAAACGTTCTCCTGCCGTGTATTTGTAAGATTTTGTAATATTTGCCATTTTATTTTTTAGGCGAAGGTATCATCTTATCAGTAAAAAAATAAAACTCAAATTAATTTCCGTCTTTTTATGCATTAAACAGTAAAAACTGTAAATTATTTAAAGAAATGTATAATAAAAATTAACATTTACATCTTATATTTGTCGCGTATATGTTAAATTCATTCTTAATTATATTTAACACAACTATTTAAATATACTTATTTAGTGATTAAATTTTAAAATGGTATTAAAAACTTATTATAAAACTTAACAATGAAAATTTATATAAGAAATATGGCTTGCGAAAGCTGTAAAGTGGTGGTAGAAAAAGCACTTATTAAATTTAAACTTCATCCAATAAAAATAAAATTAGGCGAAGTAATTATTAAAGAAAACATTAAAGCTGATAAGAAAAAGGCGCTTAACAACGAGATAAAAAAAGTAGGGCTTGAAATTGTTGAAAACAAAGGTGGAGTTTTAATTGAAGAAATTAAAAGAGCTATTATGGATTATGTAAATTCATTTAATAAACCGAAAAATAATTTATCTGATTATTTAAGTAAAAAAATAGGTTACGATTACAACTATCTATCCAATATATTTTCTGAAATCGAAGGTAGTACTATTTCCTTTTATATGAATACCTATAAAATGGAACGATCAAAAGAAATGATTTTATTCGAAGAATATTCTTTATCAGAAATTGCGGAAAAGCTTCATTATAATAATCTTTCTCATTTTTCGGCTCAGTTTAAAAAAATAACAGGATTTCCCGCCTCATATTTTAAAAAATTAAAAATTAACAGAAGAAAAACTATTCACGAATTATCAATCGAATCTAAATTGTAAAAAATGAAAGAAATTGAAATTTTTTATGCGGATGATGATGCGGATGATATTTAAATGTTTACAGATGCCGTAAAAACAATTGAAGATCAGTTTGCAAAGAATATTTCTTTAAACCTTCATCATTCGGGAGATGGCATATTGAACGAACTTACAATCAATACTAACTTTAATAATCTTGTTGTATTTTTAGATATAAATATGCCAAAAAAAAATGGCTTAGAGGTTTTAGAAGTTTTGCGCAAAGACGAAAAATTTAAAAAAGTGCCGGTTATCATGCTTTCAACCAGCTCTGATGCACGAGTTATAGATAAAGCGCTTGAATTAGGAGCTAACCTGTATGCCATAAAACCAACAAGTTATGATATTCTTAAAAATATTATTGTTAAGATTATACATATAAATTGGTCGGAATTTAACTCATCTGCCAACAACTTTGTCATTCGCGCATAACCACTTTAACACCTGGTGTGCTATCTAAATAAATAATAATTAACAGTAAATTATTTATTAAATATCTACCTTTATTACTTATTGTAACTAATGATAGGATTTAGATTTTCTAATTATAACAAACCCACCCAAACTCCTTTTGATAAATTATTTGATATTTTTAAGCAACTCTTAACCCACACCAGCGGCGATTTTAACGAAGCTATTAGTTGGTTAACCGAACTTGACAAGGAATATAAACTAACTGAACCCGATTATGGCATCGGCAATTTTATACAAGATTTAAAAGATAAAGGATACATAAAAGATGATGAGCCGGGTTCGGGCAATATTGTAATTACTCCAAAAACAGAGCAAGCCATTAGGCAACAAGCACTCGAAAAAATATTTGGCAAACTAAAAAAAAGTAAGTCGGGTAACCACGCAACAAAATTTACCGGCAATGGAGATGAAGTAAGCAGCGATGCGCGTCCGTTTCAGTTTGGCGATTCGTTAGAGCAAATTTCTATGCTTGAATCGATGAAAAATGCGCAAGTAAACAACGGTATTGGCAATTTTTTAATTACCGAAAACGATTTAGAAGTAAAAGATAAAGAGCATAAAACGCAAACATCTACCGTGTTGATGATTGATATTTCTCACTCTATGATTTTGTATGGCGAGGATAGAATTACACCGGCAAAAAATGTAGCAATGGCTTTGGCCGAACTTATAAAACGTAAATATCCAAAAGATACTTTAGATATAATTGTTTTTGGTGATGATGCCTGGCAAATACAAATTAAAGATTTGCCTTATTTGCAGGTGGGTCCTTTCCATACCAATACAGTAGCGGGTTTAGAGCTTGCCATGGATTTGTTGCGAAGAAGAAAAAATGCCAACAAACAAATTTTTATGATTACCGATGGCAAACCTACTTGCTTAAAAGAACACGGCCAATATTATAAAAATAGCTTCGGTTTAGATAAAAAAATAATTAATAAATGCTTAACCCTTGCGCAAAATTGCAGGCGCTTAAAAATACCCATCACTACTTTTATGGTTGCGAGCGACTCTTACCTGCAAGAGTTTGTACACGATTTTACAGAAGCTAATAATGGCAAGGCTTTCTACACATCATTACAAGGCTTGGGCGATTTTATTTTTGAAGATTTTGAACGTAATAAAAAAAGAAATTTTAAATAGAAGCTATGAACAACAAATTGAAAACACTTGGCGAATTAAAAAAATTGGGTTACGTAAGCAAATCTTGTAAAGATGAATTGCGCGATAATTTAATTGATAAAATAAAGAAAAAGGAAAATGTATTTAAAGGTATTATTGGCTTTGAAGACACCGTTATTCCTGAGATTGAGCGCGCTATACTTTCTCGCCATAATATAAATTTATTGGGCTTACGCGGACAAGCAAAAACACGTATCGCTCGTCAGTTAATAGATTTATTGGATGAATATATTCCGGTGGTTGAAGGCAGCGAATTGAATGATGATCCGTTAAATCCTATTTCTTCTTTTGCAAAAAATAAAATTGAAGAATTAAAAGATAAAACGCCAATTATTTGGTTACATCGCACCGAAAGATATGTAGAAAAATTAGCCACGCCCGATGTTTCTATTGCTGATTTAATTGGTGATGTAGACCCTATCAAAGCAGCCAATTTACGCTTAAGTTATGCCGATGAACGTGTTATACATTACGGTATTATTCCCCGCAGTAATCGTTGCATTTTTGTTATAAACGAGTTGCCCGATTTGCAAGCCAGAATACAAGTTGCACTGTTTAATATTTTGCAGGAAGGCGATATACAGATACGTGGTTTTAAACTTCGAATTCCTTTAGATATTGAATTTATTTTTACAGCAAATCCGGAAGATTACACCAACCGTGGAAGTATCGTTACTCCATTGAAAGATAGAATTGGCAGTCAGATTTTAACGCATTACCCAAAAAGCATTGCTGTTTCAAAACAAATTACAGCGCAAGAAGCCAAACTGAGCAAGCATCAAAAAGAAACCATTGAAGTGGGAGATTTAGTAGCTACTATTATTGAACGTATTGCTTTTGAAGCTCGTGAAAGCGAGTTTGTAGATGCAAAAAGTGGTGTATCTGCACGCTTAACTATTTCGGCTTATGAAAATTTAATTAGTACCGCTGAGCGCAGAATGCTTTTAAACAGTGAAAGCAAAACAGTAGTTCGTATTAGCGATTTACAAGGTGTAATACCTGCTGTTAATGGTAAAATAGAATTGGTTTATGAAGGCGAACAAGAAGGCGCAGGCATTGTAGCACAAAATTTATTAGGCAAAGCTATTAGAAACGAATTTTTAGAATTGTTTCCTGATCCAAGTAAACTGAAAAAGAAAAAACAAGCCAGCCCGTACCAACCTATTATTAATTGGTTTGGCGAAGGCAACATGGTTGATGTTTTGCTTTTAGAAGATGACAAAACTTATAAAAAAGTATTGGAAGCAATTCCAAATTTAAGTGAGTTGGTTGAAACATTTTCTCCTAAAATGACTAAAACTCAAAAATTAGTGATGATGGAATTTGTTTTATTTGCTTTAGCAGAACATTCCTTAATTGGTAAAAACAGCTTAGAGCAAGGCGTGCAGTTTAAAGATTTATTAGGCTCTATGTTTTCTGAAAAAGATTTTTTTAGCGACGAACAGAATAATTAACTTCTTTCTTAATGAATACAGAGATCACATCGTTGGAAGAAGCTGAAGAAAAAGCAGTCTTACTTTTTAAAACAATTGAACAGCAAGGCTTACTAGTTGCCGGAAAGACAGAAAAAACATTAAATAAAGAGATTTATAAATTAGCAAAAACTATGCTTGGTGTAAAAAAACACTGGCATAAACGTATTGTTAGAGCAGGTAAAAACACCTTATTTCCTTACCGAGAAAACCCGCCAGACCTTACTTTGCAAGAAGATGATATTTTATTTTTTGATTTTGGGCCCGTATTTGAAGATTGGGAAGCTGACTTTGGCAGAACCTACGTTTTAGGAAATGATCCTTTAAAACAAAAATTAAAACAAGATATAGAGATAGCTTGGCAAGATTGCCGCAATTGGTATTTTCAACAAAAGTTGGTTACAGGTTCGCAATTATATTCGTATTGTGTTAGCGTGGCCTATAAAATGGGTTGGTTTTTTGGTGGACCTATTGCAGGACATATTGTTGGAAAATTTCCGCACGAACAATTACATGTAAGCCAAAAAGACAATTATATACATCCTTATAATCATGAAGAAATGTCGGCACTTGATAAAACAGGCCATCCTAAAAGCTGGATATTAGAGATACATTTTATAGATAAAGAAAAAGAGATCGGTGGCTTTTACGAGCAACTTTTAAGATGATCTAATTTCGTGTCTATTACACCGAAATTTTGCCTTCTTTACCATCGCTGGCAGGTTTGCCTGTTATGGCTCCAACCAACATACCTGCAAACTGAATCATTTTACCATGCTTGGTATCCCAATAATAACCTTCTTTTGGTGTAAAACGAATAATGGTAACTTTAGGGTCTTCTTTCCCATCAAACCAATTGTTGGCCAATGCGTTATACATTTCATCAATTTCTGTTTGATTTCTGTAAACTTCGGCTGTGCCATAAATGCTTAAATATTCGCTATCGCTATCATTGCTTATAGTTAGTTGCATTTCGTTTGATAAGGTTATTTCTCTGTTTTTATCAGAATCTTTGTCGCTTAAAAAGAAAATTCTTCCTTTTTCATCAACCTTTTGTATGCCCATTGGATAGGTAGATATAGGCCTTTTGCTTAAAGCCGTCATCATAACGCAGGTTCTAACGTGGCTTACAAGTTCTTTTATAGTTTTAATGGCTTCCTGGCCCTGTACATTTATTTGTGAGTCTGACATAATTTTAGTTTTAAAGAACGATGTAAAATCATGCCTGCTTTTGGCACAAAAGTTAATTATTACTTAAAAACATATATTATGAATAATTTATTTAGAGGATTAATAGCCGGCTACGGAGCCAAAAAGTTAGGTGGTGGAATAGTTGGTACCATTGTAGTTTTTATCATTATTTGGATGATATTAGGTAGATGTCAATAAAAAAACAGATATATATGTGAAATTACTTCCACAAAAGTAGAAAGTTAAGATTGCTTAACCTTAGCATCGTAAGCTTCAAAAATATCGCGATATCTTACGTATCCTATATACTTATTATGTTCAGTTACAGCTACTTTATCTATATCGTATTTAAGTATTACATTAAGTGCTTTACTTAAATTTTCACTACTTTCTATACTAGGTATTTTCTCTATATAATTTTCTATCTTATTGTCTTGGTCTTCTATTTTTACGTGTGTATTTCGTAAAGATACAATTCCCAGGTAAGTCCAATTATCATCAATAATTACAAAATCGCTGGCGTGTGTGGTAACAGCATGTTGCCTAAGATGAATATACGTCCAATCTTTATTAGCTGTTGCCAATATCCTAAATTCCGGAAAAAAATCTTTTAAAGTTGTTTCTTCTAACACATCATTACGCATGTTGTATTTATGCGCCGGACTTTTAAACCTGTTATCGACCTGGTTTTTATAAAAAGATATTTTTCGCGAAAGCAAAAATGTAAATACCGATACTATAATAATAGGAGGCAATAAAGAATAATTACCACTCATTTCAATAATCATAACAATACCCGCAACCGGAGCCTGCGCTACACCCGCATAAAAAGCGCCCATGCCAATAACCATAAAAGAAGCAACGCTTACGTTTTGATGAGGAAAGGCAAGTTGAGCTAAAATACCTACTGCCGCGCCTAACATAGCGCCAATAAATAAACTAGGACCAAAAATACCGGCCGAGCCACCACTGCCAATTGTTAAACTACTGGCTACTATTTTAAGAAAAGCTATAAATAAACAGCTAAGCACAACGGCAATAGCACCTTCTACCGGAAAATAATCGGGAAAATGGCCGTCAATAATATATTCTAAATAATCTGATCCGGTACCCGATACGCCAAAAAAGAAAACAGCAATGGCACCTGTAAATAAACCACCTATAGCAGGTTTTAACCATTGAGGCACTTTAATTTTTTCAAAAAAAGTGCGTGTGTCTTTAAATCCTTTAATAAGCAGGTACCCAAAGGCAAAACACAAGCCACCCAACAACAGGTAAAAAATAATTTCATTGGCATGAAAAGCTTGCGGCGTATTTATGTGAAAGGCAGATTCTGCACCGGCGTATGCAATGTAAATAAGATAAGCAGTAACCGAAGATATGAAGCAAGGTATAAGCGCATCACTTTCTATATCATGCCTATACACCATTTCGGCAGCGGTTAAAGCGCCTCCTAACGGCGATCTAAACGCAGAGCCTAAACCCGCAGCCGTGCCTGCTAATAAAAGTGTTCGCCTGGCACGCGCCCCGGTTTTTAGCAAGTTAGAAAACCATACACCAATGCCGGCACCTATTAAAGATATGGGACCCTCTTTGCCGCCGCTTCCTCCTGATGGCAAAGTAAATAAGGTGGCAATGGCTTTATAAAAAGGAACACGGGTATTTATTTTTCCTTCGTTATAATGAAAAGCATAGATCATTTCATCGGTACCGGTGCCTTTCGCATCTTGGCAAAAAAAATGAATGATCAAGCCTGCTGCCAAACCGCCAAATGCAGGCAACAATAAAACAATTAAGGAGGCGCTTGGGTTATGCGCCGCATAACTTATTTTTTGAATAAGGGTTTCAGATTTTTCGGCAGTTTGTGTGTGTAAGGAAAGATAAAAACTTTCTAAAACGCTAAGTAAAAAGCTAAAGCCCATAGATATAAGGCCACATAAAATACCTACCACCACAGAATATATATAAATACTGTTTGGATTTTTTATGTTGACTATGTTTTTAAATCGTAGGGCAATAGTCATTTTTAGCGGCTATAAATAAAAGTTAAAAATATTGTTTATTTTTGCTCGCACATAATTAATCAAAATGGACGGTCGAGTCATAATTATTCTTCAAAAAAACGCTAACAATTTCCTTTCAGTTTCTTTCTATACTAAAAACAATTCTATAATATGGCATTAGATATTTTCTTTACCATATTATTGGTTTTGTTGAATGGCTTTTTTGTAGCCGCCGAATTTTCTATGGTTAAGGTACGCGCCTCTCAAATAGAATTAAAAGCTAATAAAGGCAACAAGAGCGCAAAAATAGCCCAGCATATTGTAGAGCATTTAGATTCTTATTTATCTGCCACGCAATTAGGTATAACCCTGGCAAGCCTGGCCCTTGGGTGGATTGGGGAAGAAGTAATGGTTACGCTTATAACAAGAACCATGCACGTTTTTAGCGCCAATATTGATGTGGCGCTGGCACACAAAATTGCCATACCGCTTGGGTTTACGCTTATAACCGTTGCGCACATTGTGTTTGGCGAACAAGCTCCTAAAATGATAGCTATAAAAAACCCTTTAAGCACTACGCTTTTTATATCTGTACCTATGCGTATTTTTTATGTCGTTTTTAATCCGTTTGTTTGGTTCTTAAATAAATTTTCTTCTTTATTATTACGGATTATTGGTATAAAAAACGCATCTGAAACGGATGCCCATACCGAGGAAGAACTAAGAATGATATTAACCGAAAGTGAAGAATCTGGTACCATCAAGCATTCTGAAAATGAATTGATACAAAACGTTTTTGATTTTGATGACCGCATTATAAAACAGATAATGGTGCCGCAAAACCGTATATCAGCCATAAATATTGAAATGGGTCATGATAAGATCATTCAAAAAATAATTGAAGAAGGATACTCCAGGCTGCCGGTTTACCTGGGAGATATAGATAATATTGTAGGTATTATTCACAGTAAAGATTTATTAAAAGCCGTAATAGATAATCGATTTAAAAGCATTAAAGAAATTATGCGCCCGGCACATTTTATACCGGAGAATATGAAAGTAAATGACCTGCTTCGTGATTTTCAACGTTTACATGTACAAATAGCCATTGTTACCAACGAATTTGGTGCAACAGCTGGGTTAGTTACCATGGAAGATATTATTGAAGAATTGGTGGGAGAAATTCGTGATGAGCATGATGATGAAAAGCCTGATATAGAAAAAATCAGTGAGACAGAATACATGGTTAAAGCGCAAACAACGGTAGTTGATATAAACGAATCGCTGCCAATTGCATTGCCCGAAAGCCCACATTACGATACCATCTCAGGCTATGTAAACCATATTTTTGGAAGGATACCTGCCGTAAATGAAAAACGAAGTAATAACGGCTACGAAATAACAATCGTAAAACGAAAAAAACACAGCATAGAGCTGGTTAAAATAAAAGTGATCGATAAGGATATTAATTGATCCCTTACATCGTAAGTTAAAAATACCTACACACCTATTTAAATTTTTAATTCAACCATTGGTCTTATTTCTACTTAAAAGAAATAACTAAGCAAATACTTTTAGTAAATTTGCAACCGTTTTAAAAATAAACTATATGACAAAAAAAATTACGTTAGCGCTTATCATTTCTTTTCTTTTTAATGTCGCCGTTAAAGCCGATGAAGGTATGTGGCTACCTATGTTGCTTGGCCAACAAGTGTATGACGATATGGTAAAAAAAGGTTTAAAACTTACCAAAGAACAACTTTATGATATTAATAAACCAAGTATAAAAGATGCTGTTATTATTTTTGGCGGTGGTTGCACCGGCGAAATTGTAAGTAACGAAGGTTTAGTTTTTACCAACCATCATTGTGGATATGAAGCTATTGCCAAAGCAAGTTCGGTAGATCATAATTATTTACGAGATGGTTTTTGGGCAAAATCTAAAACAGAAGAAATACCAAGTGAGAATTTAAGCGTACAATTTTTAGTTAAGATTGAAGATGTTACCGATAAAGTAAACGAAGCTACCAAAGGTTTATCGGAAGGTGATTACCTTAAAAAACTGCCGGAAATTTTAACCGAAATGGCAAAAAAAATGACCGAAAGTACTACCTACGAAGGTCGTGTGGCTTCCTTCTTTAAAGGAAACCAATTCTTATTATTTACATACGAACGTTTTAAAGATGTACGTTTGGTAGGCACGCCATCTGAAAGTATTGGTAAATTTGGCGGAGATACCGATAATTGGGAATGGCCAAGACATACCGGAGATTTTTCGGTATTTAGAGTGTATATGACAAAAGAGGGCAAAGCCGGAGATTATGCTGCCGACAATGTTCCTTATAAACCAAAATATTTCTTACCGGTATCCACCAAAGGCGTTAAAGATGGCGATTACGCTATGATATATGGTTACCCGGGAGGAACTAACCGTTACGAAACTTCGTTTGGTGTTAAATTAAAAACAGAAATTGAAAATCCTTCGTTGGTTAATTTACGCGATGTACGTTTAAAATTAATGAAAGAAGAAATGGTTAAAGATGCAGGCGTTAAATTACAATTAGCTTCATCTTATGCGCGCATAGCAAATTATTGGAAATTTTTTGATGGAGAAAGCAAACAACTTATTAAGTATGATATCTATTCGCAGAAACAAAAAGATGAAGGCGATTTTTTAAACTGGGCTAAAGGCAAACCCGAGTATCTATCTATTTTTCAGGATTATAGAAAATCTTACGAAATTTGGACTCCGTATGCTAAATGGCGCACCTATTTAAATGAAGGAATACTAGGTTCACCGCTTATTGCTTTTGCGGCTAAGCTTGAAGTTTTAAATAAGGTATTGATGAACAAAGATGCAAAACCTGAGGAATTAGCTAAAGCTATCGAAACAGTAAACAAAGCGCACGATACTTTTATGACAGATGAAAACACAGCATCTGATAAAAATATTTTAGCGGCTGTAACTAATATGTTTTATAATGATATTCAGCAAGACCAAATTCCGCATGGTTTTTATAATTGGTTAAAAGGTAAATACGGAGATCTTAATAACGTTAACACCTTCTCAACTTTTAGCAAGGAGGTTTTTACCCATACCATATTCTTAAACAAAGATAAATGGAACAATTTTATTAGTAAACCCGATACTGCAACTCTTCATAAAGACTTAGCTTTCTTTACTGCAAACGCCTTCAACTCATTTTACACGGCTAATTACGCAAAAGCGTATACTGATTTTCAAACAAAAAATGTATGGCTTGGCAAAACCTATTTAAAAGGTATTATTGAAGAAAAAGGAACAAAAAAATTATATCCGGATGCTAACTTTACTATGCGTGTTAGCTTTGGCGAGGTAAAACCTTATAGTCCGAAAGACGGCGTAAATTATTCAAGTGTTTGCACGATGAAAGGTCTTTTAGATAAATACAAACCGGGAGATTATGAATTTGATCTTCCTAAAAACTTTGTAGATATTGTCGGCAAAAAAGATTTTGGCCCCTATATAGATAAAACCCACAACGATTTAGTGGTTTCTTTTATTACCACAAACGATATTACCGGTGGCAACTCAGGCTCA
Source organism: Bacteroidia bacterium (assembly GCA_038206945.1). Taxonomy (GTDB): domain Bacteria; phylum Bacteroidota; class Bacteroidia; order B-17B0; family Aurantibacillaceae; genus PALSA-968. The sequence goes on from JBBRAG010000006.1 coordinate 130,870, forward strand.
CCGGTTATAAACGGAAAAGGAGAATTAATTGGTTTGGCCTTTGATGGCAACTACGAAGCATTAAGTCATAAAATTGCTTTTGATAAAGATCTTAACCGTACTATTTGCGTAGATGTACGTTATGTATTATTTGTAATTGATAAAGTAGGCGGTGCAACTAATATCATTAAAGAGTTGCAGCTTAAATTTTAATAGCTACTAAAAACACAAATTAAAAGCAGGTTTAAAGCCTGCTTTTTTTAGCTACATTAGTTATTGTAATCAAGTTATTTATTTAATCTATAAAGAAAGTATTTCCATCATTTTAAGCATATCGGCATTTAAGGTTTGTGTATGTTTAATAGCTTTTTCAAAAGGCGTATAAGCTACTTCTTTATTTATAATGCCAATCATTACATTTTTCTTTTCTTGCAACAAAGCCTCTACCGCATTATAGCCCATCCAACTTGCATTAACTCTTTCCATACAACTGGGCGAACCACCACGTTGTATATGGCCTAAAACAATTACACGAATATCAAGCTGTGGAAAATTTTCTTTTAAAACGTCTGCTACCTTATAAGCGCCGCCACTTTCATCACCCTCGGCAACCATAATAATTTTGCTCGATTTATTTCTTTGTCCGTTTTTTAAACGCTCAATTAACTTTTGTACATCATTTTTTGTTTCGGGTATTAATATAGCTTCTGCGCCAGATCCAATACCACTTCGTAACGCTATTAAGCCGGCATCTCTACCCATTACTTCTACAATAAAAACGCGGTCGTGACTTTCCGCCGTATCTCTAATTTTATCTACCGCATCAACCACTGTGTTAATAGCGGTATCATAACCAATGGTAAAATCAGTTCCTACCAGGTCGTTATCTATAGTACCCGGGCAACCAACAATAGGAATGTTACTTGCTTTTGAAAGTGCAATAGCGCCGGTAAAAGTTCCGTCTCCGCCAATAACCACCAAGCCATCTATATTATTTTTTTTAAGATGAGTGGCGGCGAGCTGCAAACCTTCTTCGGTTCTAAAACGTTGACTGCGTGATGTTTTTAAAATAGTGCCACCACGTTGAATAATATTTCCTACCGATTTATGTAAAAGTTGAATATGATCATCGGTTATTAAACCTTCGTAGCCATGCCTAAAACCAATAACTTCTATGTTATGATAAAGAGCAGTACGCACCACGGCGCGTATACAGGCGTTCATACCGGGGGCATCTCCGCCGGAAGTTAATACAGCAATTTTTTTCATTTTTCTAAGTTAATCTTTTTGAAATAATTTTTTGAAGGTTGCCAAATACTTGCCCGGGACTAAAACGCCGCCAGTTAAAATCGTCCAACTCGCCACCCGAAAGAAAGTAATAATCTATATTATGTTGTTGAAATTCTTTCAGTACATGTAAGCGGAAATTTAGGAAAATGATCCAGCCATCGCTGCCGTTATCTTCAAACCATTCTTCGTAATAACTATCATCAGATGCATGAAAATTTAAAATATTTTCGCCAATGATGATGTATTTATTTATGCCGTATAAAGCCATTTCATCCATAATATCTCGCTTAAGCAGCATAATATCATTGCTGATGGCATCGTTCCACTCGCCAATTAATTCTATAAAACAATACTTCTCTTCATAATCAACAAAAAGTATTTTTATGTAAAGTGTTTCGCTGCCAAAATCATCCCATTGTGGATGAATTACATAATTATAAATACTGTTGGTAAATTCGGTTTCGCTGTACGCACGATTATAGAAGGGTGACCTTTCATCTTCTGAGGCTATGTAGAGGTGCCTCCAGTTATAATATGGTTCTATATCGTGCATTAATTAGTATCCAGGTTTTGAGGTAGTAAAATTATAAAATCATTTATCAATCAACAATTAATTGCTACTTGTTAACTAACTTCTTTACTAAGTTGTTTTACGAAAAACGCTTAACTATCTTTCAACAACCAGTATTTTTTTTATATAATTCAATCTATAATTTAACATCATTATTTTAACGTTAAATTATCGACCATAATAGCTTCTTAAACGAGCAAGCATTACAGGTTATAGAAAAATCTTACATGAAGAAATGCAAAAATATTACTCCATTAAAAGATTACAACCACGTATATCGCTGTTATCAAAACGCCCCATCAATTCGAACGTATTATTTGGATGTGTTTTTCCAAGATCTTGCGTGGCTATAAACGCGCAAGAATGTATGTTGGCAAGGTCTATTACATTTATGCCGCCTGTTTTATTTAGTGGTGTAAAACTTAGCGGGTCGCTGGTATCACGGGTTAAAACACGCATCCAAGGCGGATTTTGAAACAAGCCGTTTTGTAAAGAATATCCCTGACTTAGTAATTCAGTCATGCCATATTCTGAAACTATGTTGTTAAGATTAAACTTTTCTTTCAATATTTCGTGCAGTTCTTCTTTTAGCATTTCTTTACGGATGCCTTTCATGCCGCCGGTTTCCATTACTATAAAATTATCGGGCAATGATATGTTTTTATCAGCAAGATCTAATAAAGCATAACTAACACCTAATAGAATAGTTTTTTGTTTTTGCTGCTTTAATTTGTTGATGGTTTGTATCAAATCATCTTGGTTATGAAGATAAAAACCACTTTGGGTGTGCAGGCTCTCATCAATTAATTTTTGAGCCATATAAACCAGCGAAGAACCACTTCTTTCCAAATAAGATGGAAGCAATGCCAGCACACAATATTGGGTTATATCACCAAAAAAAAGGTTGAAGCAATTTGTAAAACTTCTTTCGTATAACAAAACATCCTTTACATAATGAAAAGAAGTGCCACTTTGTGTAGTGCCGCTGCTGGTAAAGGTTATGTTTTTTTTTACATCAATTAATTGTGTAATTACTTTTTTCGTTTTAAAGAATTCAATGGGTAAAAAAGGAATTTTCTCAAGACTTGTTACATCTTTCGGGTCTATTTGCAAGGCATCGGTAAATTTTTTATAAACGATGTTATATTTATATTGAAGATTAAAAATTTCTATGGAAAGATCTACAAAGGCTTTATCATCATTTTTAGAAAGTGAAAAAAGGCGCTCTGTTAAATTTACGTAAAATTTTTGATTACTATTTTCCACGGAACAAAATTATTGTTAATTTTAGCTTGTTGTTCATTATGAAAAAAATATTTTATCTTTTATTGGTAGGTGCTTTTGTTATTTCATGTAAAAAGGCAGGTAATCCACCTCCTACTCCGCCAGTTATAAGTTTTGTTAGTTTTACTACTTCCAGCCCAACCTTAGCTAAACTTACTATTCATTTTACAGATGAAGATGGCGATATTGGTTTAGATGCTAACTTGCAAGATTCTTCAAACTATGATTTTTATATGCGCTATTATTATAAAGATACTTCCGGAAAGTATGTTCCTTTTTATTATCATTTTTCAAATCAACCAGTAGATCCAGTAAGGGATAGTACCATTTATCCTTATCATATTCCTTATGTTACTGATAACATACGAAGTAAAATATTAGATGGGCAAATTATTATTGACCTGCATGGGTATGCACCCAGTAAAAATAGTCCGTTTAATGATTTTAAATTTACTTTTTGGATATATGACCGTGCACACCATAAAAGTAATGTAGTTGCTACGCCTGCCTTTCAGACACATTACTAATGCCTAAACACATTTTAGATGCAGGCTATGATTATGATTTTTCTTTGTTGGCCATATCTGCGTATGTGCCCGATTATAAATTGTGCATTGAGATAAACAAGCTTTTAAATATTGAATTGGTGCGCGATGCTTTTTTAGAGTTTAGCACCAAAAACATAAATGCACCTTTGTTATTTACCTGCTTTACCTACCAGGATGAAGAAGAACAAAGCGATTTTATTTTGCTTTCAAACAAAAGTACAAACGCTGTAGCTCCTTCTGCAAGGGTTGTTTCTGAGCCTTCGTTATTTGAAGAAGAAGAAAGAAAAGACATTAAATTAATGTTAGTGCCGGAGTTAGCCCAAACCGATTATTTATTTATTCTTAAAGCAGATAACCACGCCCAGGCAATATATAATATACAAAATAAACTAAAGACGATTACCTTTGCGCAATCAGTTCAAACAATAGAAGTAGAAACCTTAACTTCAAAAAAAAATTTAATAGTATAAAATATGATAGAATTTTCTCATAAAACAAAAATTGTAGCTACCATGGGTCCGGCAACTGCAAACATAGATGTATTAGAAGCTATGTTTACTGCCGGGTTAGATATTTGTCGTATAAATTTTTCGCACGGAGATTATAGTGCTGTAACAGCATCCGTAGAAAACATTAGAAATTTGAATAAAACATTAAACCGACATGTGGGTATTTTGGCCGATCTGCAAGGCCCGAAATTGCGTATTGGCGAAGTAGAAAATAACGCTATCGAATTAAAAAATGGAGAAGAAATTACCATTACAACCAAAGAAGGTGTTGGCACTAATCAATCGGTTTACATTACCTATCCACAATTTCCTAAAGATGTAAAAAAAGATGAGCTAGTTTTAATTGATGACGGCAAAATTCATTTAAAAGTAATTTCTACCAATGGAAATGATGCTGTAAAATGCCTTATCATTTCAGGCGGAACGCTATCATCTAAAAAAGGTGTTAACCTGCCTAACACAAAAATATCGTTGCCTTGCTTAACTATAAAAGATCTTCGCGATTTAGATTTTGCTTTAGAAAATGATTTCGATTGGATAGGACTTTCTTTTGTGAGAAGCGTAACGGATATTGTTGAACTGAAAGAGATTATTCGTAATAAAGGTAGTCGTGCGCGGGTTATTGCCAAGATAGAAAAGCCTGAAGCTATAAAAGAAATTGACAAAATTTTAGATGTAACCGATGGTATGATGGTGGCGCGTGGCGACCTAGGCGTTGAAATGCCTATGGAAGAAGTGCCTTTGCTTCAAAAAATGATCGTAACCAAATGTGTAAATGCAGGTAAACCTGTAATTATTGCTACGCAAATGATGGAGAGTATGATTACCAGCTACACCCCTACCCGTGCCGAAGTTAACGATGTTGCTAACGCGGTACTTGATGGTGCGGATGCTGTTATGCTAAGTGCAGAAACATCAGTTGGTAAATACCCGGTAAAGGTAATTGAATACATGCGCCGCATTATTCATCAAGTAGAAAATGGTGCGGCTATTTATTATCGTCATCATGAACCGCAATTAAAAACCAATACATTTATTACAGATAGCATTTGTTATAATGCTTGCAACTTGGCTAAACAAGCAGGTGTAAAAGCTATTATTTCTATGACGCATAGTGGCTACACGGCGTATCGTTTATCGAGTCATCGTCCTAAAGCGGCTATTTATATTTTTACAGATAATCCTTCTTTATTAACGGCACTTAGCTTAGTTTGGGGGGTTAGAGGTTTCTATTATAATAAGTATGAAAGTACAGACCAAACGATTACTGATTTAAAGGAATATATTAAAGAAAAAGGCTTGGTTAAGCAAGATGAGTTAGTTATTAATATTGCCAGTATGCCCATGAAAGAAAAAGGCAGAACCAATATGATGAAGCTTTCTTATATAGCATAATACTTCGGTTAAAAGAATGCGCGTATTTGCGCACCGCCAATATTTACTAGTTTATAATTCGGAGTTTTGCGTCCTTCATACGTAATACTTATTTGTATGTTGCCCGAAATATTTTGTTGGAAACCCGCACTCCAGGTTACGTTTTGGCCGGGTTGAAGTGAATTAAGCATTTCATACGCTATGGCAGAATTTTTATCTCCGCTATATCTAATTTGTATATAATCTGCCTTTAGTGTAAAGCTTCCTTTTGATAATTGGTTGAATTTAAATTCCATTCCTAAATCATTTAATAAGGCTTTTTCTCCGCCACCTGTTAATACATTTTGTTTTTGAGAATATTGATAAAGTAAACTTATTCTAAATGCTGTACTTGGTTGGTAACTTATTTTAGGTTGTGTTTGCACAGTTTGTATCTGGTAATTTCTACTGGTAAAATATTGCGAAGTATTGTATTTATTACCAAGGATGGTAGTTACAAAAATGCCCCAGGCGCGTGTAACATTCCATCGGGTATTTAGTTGGTTGTTTTGTAAACGATGTCCTTCAAAACCATTGGTAAGTAACTGTTTGGTACGGTTGTCTTCAAAAGTATAATCAAAGCCGTAAACAGGGCTTGTTTGGTTAAAGTATAAAGCCTGCCTAAAAATAAAGTTTGCTGATAATAAGGAAGTATCGTTAATGTTAGATTTAAAGGGATTGATTTGAACTGTACTATTTTTGGATACATTTTTCTGATCGACCTTATACGTTGTTTGAGAAACAAATTTACCAATAAATTTAATCAATTTCTTACTGCTTTCTTTTATAAAAACCTTTGGGCGTAAGTAGACACTTAAACTAAATTGGTCTCGCACAGATTTTATGTAGGTATTGGATGGCGTATAAACACGTATGTAGGTAGCTTGATCAGAATACTGGGCAATTTCAAATTCATTTAATTGTTTAATGCCATCGTCGTTATAATCTTTCCAGGTATATTGCCCCTGCCCTGCCGCCACTAAAATATAAGAATATTGTTGTTTTTGTTCAAGCCCGTAACCAACTTCATAAAATGAATTTGCCTGTATAAATCCCTTAATTATTTTTGGAGAATATTCTACACGTCCAAGTAAATTATTATCTGGTTTAACATGTATTAGGTTTGTATCTAATATTTGCAACTTTCTATACGTTACGGTCGTTCTTATAGGATGATTTTTAATAGTAGTAATATCGGTAGAAAACCCTATGTTTTGCGCATAAGCCGTCTTCTTCAAGTAATTATCAAATTCTGCTTTATCTGTCCGTTCCCGGTAAAAAACTTTAAATCTGTTCTTTGTAGTATCTGCATTGGTAATATTGCCTTCCCACTCCCAAAACTGGTAGCTTTTAGCAAGTAAAGTATCTTTATTTTTAAATTTATTATTTTCAAATTCATCTTGGTAGGTAAGCACTATTTTTTGTATCTGTTGCGCTACTTTTGATTTATGCCTATAAAAATTAGTTGCTAAAAGATTATCGTTAGATGTAAGATAAGAAGCCGAATAAAAAGCGCGTGTATTGCCAATGTTTAAGGAATTAGTACTGTTTTGTTTAAAGGCTTTGTAATTAGTTCCTTCAATAAATGTATTAGCGCCATATTGGGTTGATAAAATATTACCTTTAGATATGCCGCCGCTAATAGTTGCCAGTTGCTGATCGTTATGGATGGTATCACTGGTACGGTTCCAATCCCTAAAAAACTCCACACTTCTAAAACGTTCTACCTGGGTAAAATTCTTTTGTACATATTCATAATTGGCGCCATAATTTAAAAACCATTGCTTACCGGTGGTATCTGTTATCCCCAGTTTTTTCTTATCGTTATAATAAATTTTAGCTCCTTGGCCGTTATCGTTCGCTTTATTAAAAGGAGATAATGTATTTATATTATAGTTGGAAATTGCCCCTTCTGCACCAAACAATCCTGTTTCAGAAGTTTTAATTTCTGTATAAGCAGTAAACATTTGCTTTTTAGTAGGTGTAACCAATGGAATAATTGGTTCAAAACTTCCCTGTTTAATTCCTCCAACGGGTATTATCCACTGGTAAACAATACCGTTTGCCGCGCTTTGTACCTGCACATAATTACCATTGTAAGCGCCAACATTGCTAAAATTTACCTTGTAGGCAGAATCCTTACCATCAGGATAATTTGTAAAGACAAAAACGTTAGGATAAATAAAAGATCCGTTTAAAGAATCAATTTTTTTATAAAAAACATCTGTGCTGTTAAAAGGCTGCCGACTATACCCATTGGTGTAAGCCTTACTCAGGGTATCTCCCACGCGATATAAAATTGCCTTATCCGTATCAGAAAGAGTTTGCTGTAAAGATTTATTTTTATTATCCTGCTCATCATAAAAACTAAAACCCGCCCTTACTTTTTTAGCTTGAAGCTCTTCATTAACAAAGTAAACCGAGCGCGAATAACTTTTTGCCGAGTATTGAAACTCAACTTCTATACGCTTATCTTTAGTAATAAGTTGCCTGGCTGTAAAAGTAATCTGTCCTGAATTATAATCCATGATATAATCGTTTTCCTGTCCGCGTTTTAATTGCAAGCCATTTATAAAAACACGCTCTGTTCCTGAAAGTACAACGATGTAAACTTCACCATCAGCGCCGTTTAACCTGTAAGGACCTTGATTATTTTCTTTTCCATAAATTACATTACGCGCAAACCGCCCGCCGGTAACCGCGCCAGAAACAGTAGATTTTAAAACCGCGCCTTTAGCAATATCATAATCGTTGGTAAAATATAAACCTTGCGCACGTTTATAAAAATTAAGAAAGTATCCGTAAGGTTTTTGCATTTGGTAATCGCCCACAATAAGTTTAGATTTTTTATCTTTTAATTGAATGAACACTTTATCAAATTCCTGTAACTGCTGCGTATTTCCTTCCGGTTGAACGGGTATGTTATTATCAGTCGCCGCCAGCGAAACTTCTATATCTTTAGTTAGTTTGCCCGAAATCTGCAAATTCAAATTAGAGTTTACAACCACATCTTGGTTGTTACCAAAACTAATTCCTCGAGATATACTTCCGTTCTTCGTTAACCCATCCGAAGCAAAAAAATTCTGCGCGTCCTTATCATTTGCATATTTTATGGTAAAAGGCCTTTGTGGAATGCTGATATCTCTTTGAAGGTCTTTAATGTTTTTATGATATACTTCTTTATGAAAATCTATAGGGTAAACGCGATACTTAGCAGTAATTGTATCCAAGGTAATATGCTGCGCGGAGAGAAATTGATGATTGAACACAATCATTTTATATTCAGGAATAACTTTATAAAAGGAAGGATCTATTAAATTACCATTACTGTAAAGTTTAATGCTTGGTTTATCTAAACTTAACGTATCCAGTATAAGCGTATCGTTTAAAGGCACAATTTTTTTTGTACGAGTAAGGCTTTGCTGCCCCATCATATTAATAGAAAAAAATAACAGTATACAACTTATAAATAGGTAAACCCGCACAACATCCTATAACGAAAAATAAATGTACAAATTGTTTGCGGAATAGCATTTAACAAGCTGATTACTAGTAATTATCCACCCGCTTTTTTAGCCCGGTAGCCTGTTTTTAACAAAAGCTGAACGACTTTATCCCTGTGGTCGCCCTGAATTAAAATATTTCCATCTTTTACATTGCCGCCCACACCACATTTTTGTTTCAATTCTTTGCCTAATTTTTCTATTTCTTCATCTTTCCCCACAAAACCGGCAATTCTTGTAAGTAGCTTTCCGCCACCTAACCTGTCTAAATGTACACGCAGGTTTTGCTCTCCTTTAGATAAGGCTTCTTCTTCATCATCCTCCAAATTATTGAATTGTAAATTACTGTTGGTAGAGTAAACCAATCCACCTTCGTTTTCTTTCTTGTTTTTTTTGGGCATAGAAGAGCAAATATAATCAATAGCTTTAATTTTATGCAAAGGTGTTATTTTTAATTATTACGTTATATTTACTTATAAATTAATTGTATGAAAAAAATATTTACAACCCTACCTTTATGCCTGTGCATAACTATTTGTTTTTCGCAAGCGCCTACAAGCTGGCAAACAAGAGGTATTGGCGGAGGCGGCTCTTTATATTCACCTTCCATTAACCCGGCTAATCATAATGAAGTGTATATAGCTTGCGATATGGGTGAGCTTTTTCACAGTACCACTGCCGGCCAGCAATGGGGCGAAGTAAACTTTTCGCAAATACAGGGCAATCATGATAGTTATGTTTCGTTTACCAATAATGCCAATATACTTTACACGGTAGATTATAGCAATTTTGACAGCGCAAGTTATATCCGTCCGATGAAATCCATAAATGGCGGAGGCACCTGGATTGCTTTGGCAAACGACCCGTACGCTTCAAACCCCGATGGAGGTATAGAACGTTTGTTTGCCGATTATAACAATCCCAATCATTTGGTATTGGCAGATTACAGCACTATTTATTTTTCTGCTAACGGTGGTTCTTCTTTTACGTTAATTCATACCTGTGCATACAGTGGCGCGGGTAATCACATTGCCGGTGTTTTCTTTGATGGAAATAACATTTACATAGGTTCTTATGATGGATTATTTTATTCAAGCAACGGCGGAATCAGTTTCAGTAAAATGTTAACAACCGGTATTAGCGCACACGAAAAATTACTTTCTTTTAGCGGCGCGCACGAAGGAAGTACCGTCCGTTTTCTTTGCCTAACGGCAGATTCTAACAACGTATATTCTGGCTTTCAATATGGAAGTGATTATAACGGAACCTTGGTTGGCGTTTATACCATGGATAATACGAACGGAACATGGGTATCTAAAATGGGAGGAATAAATACCGCCAATGATTATCCGGTTTTTTGCGGCTTAGCCAATAACGATGTTGATACCATGTATTTAGCAGGAGGAAGTAATGCCGGAAATCCTATTATAATGAAAGCAACCTTTACTACTAACTGGAATTATGCATTTAATACAACAAACAATCAAAACATAACAACCGGTTGGTGCGGACAAAGCGGTGACCGCCAATGGAGTTATGCCGAAGCATTTTTTGGCTTTGAAGTTTGTCCTAACAGTTCTAAAATAGTAATGGTGGGTGATTATGGTTTTTCTCACATTACTACCGATGCAGGTGCAAGTTGGAAACAGCAATACGTTTCCAGCGTCGATCAAAATTCTTCCGGCGCAGCTACCCCAACCGGCAAATCTTATCATAGCAATGGCATTGAAAATACAACTAACTGGCAGGTTATGTGGACAGATTCTACGCATATTTTTTCTGCGTTCTCTGATATAACAGGTGTAACGAGTGCCGATAAAGGACAAAGCTGGAAATTTATACCTGGGCTTACACAAAATAGTACGTATAGAATTGTAAAGCAAAGCAGTACAGGAAATATGTATGCCGCTACATCAAGTGTACACGATATGTTTCAAAGCACCCGCATTTTCGATGCGCAGATAAATAGTGGAACAGGAGCTATTTATTTTTCTACCAATGGCGGAACATCTTTTTCGCTCATGCATAATTTTTCGCATCCTGTAGTTTGGGTAACTTTAGACCCCAGTAATGCAAACCGTATGTATGCAAGTGTACTAAATGGAAGCACTAACACAGGCGGTATTTACGTAACCAATAATCTTAACGCCGGCACAGCAGCAACTTGGACTAAAATGGCAAAGCCACCACGCAGCAACGGCCATCCGTTTAATATTACTGTTTTAAATAACGGCGATATTGTAGCGAGTTTTTGTGCAAGAAAACCAACATCAGGTACTAATTTTACAGATAGCTCGGGCGTTTATTATTACGATTATGCAAACACAACTTGGCACGATAGAAGTGATGCAAAAATGCAATACTGGACAAAAGATGTTGTGGTAGATCCGAACGATGTTACCCAAAACACTTGGTACGCCGCAGTTTTTGGTGGCTGGGCTAACGTACCAAACAACACGGGCGGTGTTTACAAAACAACCAACAAAGGCTTATCTTGGACACATATTTCAAATTCATTCAGAGTGAATTCGGTAGCGATAAATCCAACTAACGCTAACGAATTATATTTTACAACCGAAACACGCGGACTGTGGTATAGTAATAACGCATCAACAAGTTTGCCAAGTTTTACGCAGGTTAGTTCCTATCCTTTTGCAGGCCCGGTGCGTGTAACTTATAACCCGTACAACAATCAGGAAATTTGGGTTAGCTCTTTTGGCAATGGCATGATGGTTGGCACAGCTACCTCAGTTACCACATCTATAGAAGGGATAGTTAGCACAAATAACAACTTTACTGTTTATCCTAATCCCACAAATGGAAATATTACACTTACCATTAATAATTTAAGAGAAGGAAAAATCGATATAAATATTAAAAATATTTTAGGTGAAACTGTTTATAGATCTCAGGAAGAAAATACAGGGAGTGAACTTACAAGGCAGATAAACTTACAAATCCTTGCAAGCGGTACTTATTTTATAAGGATAAAAAACTTAGATAAAGTATATGTGAAAAAAATTGTTATCAGTCAATAAGAAGTAATTACAAAAGAAAATTCATCATTTTAATTCTTAATTTTGCATGCTTAATTAACTATCATGCACTATAAATTATATATAAAAAACCCCTCATCTCATTATCTTTATATTGACCTTCTTATCCTTGATGTAGATTCAGAAACAATTACACTTCAATTACCCGCTTGGCGCCCTGGTAGGTATGAGCTTGGTAACTTTGCCAAGAATATAAAAAAAGTAGATGCTTTTGATGAAAAAAACAATCTATTATCTTATAAAAAAACAAGCAAAGATTGCTGGGAGATAGAAACGCATGGCAGCAAACAAATTAAAGTTACGTATAGTTATTATGCTGCTGAATTAAATGCGGGCTCTACCTTTGCAGATGCAACCCAATTGTATGTTAACCCCTGTAATTGCCTGATGTATGTTCCTTCAAAAATGCAGGATAAGCATATTGTTACATTAGAAATCCCTGATAATTACACCATAGCCTCTTCTTTAAAAACAGAAGGTAAAACCTTAACAGCAGCAAATTTTGATGAGTTGGCAGATTCTCCTTTTATAGCTTCGGCAACTATTAAAACAATAACCGTTCCTGTAAAAAAAATTAATTTCTATCTGCACTTTAACGGCGAATGTAATCCGAAAGAAGAAAATATTAAACGAGATTTTGCAAAATTTATTGAAGAGCAAATTACTTTCTTTAATGGCATACATTTAACCGAATATCATTTTTTAATACAAATGATGCCGCATAAATTCCATCATGGTGTAGAGCATACTAAAAATACTGTTATTGCTTTTGGCCCAACCTATTATTTAATGCAACCCGATGTCTATCATGAATTTTTAGGTTTATGTTGTCACGAATTATTTCATACCTGGAATGTAAAAAGTATTCGTCCGGTAGAAATGTTTCCATACGATTATACCAAAGAAAATTATGCCCGCACCGGTTTTGTTTATGAAGGTGTTACAACTTATTACGGCGATAAACTTTTATTTTCTGCTGATATCTTTAGTGAGGATGTGTATTTTAAAACCTTTGAAGAACGCTTAACTAAACACCTGCATAGTTTTGGTCGTTTTAACCTATCCGTTGGCGATAGCAGCTTTGATAACTGGCTGGATGGTTACACGCCCGGCGCGCCTTATCGCAAAACAAATATTTATGATGAAGGCTGCATAGTAGCTTTTATGCTAGATATTTTAATTATGAAACATTCTTCCAACAAAAATACTTTGCAAACTGTTATGCAAAACCTATATACAAATTTTTATAAAAAAAATAAAGGCTATACCGAGCAAGATTTTACCGATGCCTGTTCTGCCGCTGCCGGTAAAGATCTACAAGAATTTTTTACTAAATATGTGTATGGCTTAGAACCTTACGAACCCATGTTGCACGAGTGCGCGGGTTATATGGGCATAGAATTAAATAAGCAAGCCGCACCCATGTTTTACGAAAAATTTTTAGGGTTTAAAGCCATTGATAGTATTCATAATAATAAAAAAATTACCATGGTTGCGCCTTACTCGCCTGCATGGAAAGCCGGTATTTCTATACATGATGATATTATGGCGATAAATGGCTATACCTTAAAAAATGATCTTAATCAATGGTTAACTTACTTTGCAGCAAAAGAAGGCGTATGTAAACTAACCATCCTAAGCAACAATAAAATAAAAGAGATAACCATCAATCTTAAAAATGAGGTAGATTTTTTCTACACCTATAAATTAAACACGCAAAAAGATGCTACTTTAAAACAAAAAGAAAATTATAACAGATGGAAAAAAGTTTCGGCTTAAAATTTGGCGTTTAGAGGTGCATAATTTCTTAAATTTAATTGATTTCTGCGCCGTTTGGTTATGGGTTTAAAGCTTTTTAGTAGTCTTTAGTTGTTATATTTATTTTCCGGCATTTTAAAAAAGCAGTTAAATAACCAGATTTTATTACAAGATTTAAGCTGCAATAATTCTTAATTTAATTATAAATTATAAATTGTAAAACCTATCTTTGCACTCAGTTTTTAAAAAAACTGAAATGCTTTTTCAGCATTCAGCGAGTCATTAAGAAATAAAGACGATTAGCTAAATATGCAAAACAACACTAAATTTATTTTTGTTACCGGTGGTGTAACATCCTCTCTAGGCAAAGGAATTATAGCAGCATCTTTGGCAAAATTACTACAGGCAAGAGGTTACACGGCAACTATCCAAAAGTTAGATCCTTATATTAACATAGATCCCGGCACTTTAAATCCATACGAACATGGCGAATGCTATGTAACCGATGATGGTGCAGAAACTGATTTAGATTTAGGTCATTATGAGCGTTTTTTAAATGTACCTACCTCACGCGCTAACAATGTTACCACCGGCAGAATTTATCAAAACGTAATAGAAAAAGAACGAAAAGGAGATTATTTAGGTAAGACCGTACAAGTTATTCCGCATATAACCGACGAAATAAAAAATCGTATAAAAGAACTTGGCAAAACAGGTCAGTTTCAATTTGTTATAACAGAAATTGGGGGTACTGTTGGCGATATCGAATCCTTGCCTTATATAGAAGCTGTTAGGCAATTAAAGTGGGAGCTGGGGCATAGCTGTGTAGTTGTTCATTTAACTCTCCTACCCTATTTATCTACCACCGGCGAATTGAAAACAAAACCTACCCAACACTCTGTAAAACTTTTATTAGAAAGTGGCGTGCAGCCTGACATTTTGGTTTGCCGTACAGAGCATGCATTAACAAAAGATATTCGCCGTAAATTGGCTTTATTTTGCAACGTAGAAGCCGATGCCGTAATTGAAGCGCGAGATGCATCTAGTATTTACCAAGTGCCTTTACTAATGGAAAAAGAACATTTGGATGCTATTGTTTTAAAGAAGTTGAATATAGATAGCACAGAAACAGAAATTAATCTGCATACTTGGAAAGAATTTTTGCATCGTTTGCATCATCCAAAGCACGAAATTAAAATTGGGTTAGTTGGTAAATATGTTGAGTTAAAAGATTCTTACAAATCAATTTCGGAAGCTTTTGTACATGCCGGCGCCATTAACGAATGTAAAGTAAACATTGAATGGATACACTCTGAAGATCTTACTGAAGAAAATATTGCAGAAAAATTAAAAGGATTAAAAGGTATTTTAGTGGCTCCCGGTTTTGGCAGCCGTGGTATTGAAGGAAAAATACTTACTATTAAATACGCCCGCGAAAATAATATTCCGTTTTTAGGCATTTGTTTGGGCATGCAATGTGCCGTAATAGAATTTGCCCGTAATGTAATGGGATTAAAAGACGCTCACAGTCGTGAAATGAACCCAGCAACCAGCAGTCCTGTCATTGATCTTTTAGAAGCACAAAAAAACATCTCTCACATGGGTGGCACCATGCGTTTAGGTGCTTATCCGTGTCATATAGAAGAAGGTACCTTAGCCTCAAAAATTTATCATGAAAGTGATGTTACGGAGCGCCATCGTCATCGGTATGAATTTAATAACGAATACGAAAAGCAATTTGAAGCCGCAGGTATGGTGCTATCGGGCATTAATCCAGATGCAGGTTTAATTGAGATCGTAGAGATTGAAAAACATCCGTTCTTTATTGGCGTACAATTCCATCCTGAATATAAAAGTACAGTAGAAAAACCACATCCATTGTTTGTAGCTTTTGTTAAGGCTTCTATGAATTAAATATCTTTAATTACTAAAAAAGAGACAGCCATTTTTTATTGATAACCATGCGTATAGCCTGCGCTTTAGAAGTTACATGCAGCTTTTTATAAATATTTGTAATATGATTTCTAAATGGTATTAGTACTTGTACCTGTAAAGCCGGCTATTTCTTTGTATTCTAAACCCTTTACCAAATGTTTTAACCCTACTTTTTAATGCGTATTTAATTAAATTAAATGCCGCCGGAAATACGTTGTGGTCTAACCTATCGGTAGATTGTTATTTAAATGCCAGCCGTGTTTTATTATAAGTAACGGAGATGCTGTTATTGGCGGAAACTACACCTCTCCTTTTGGTATGAGTTTCGGTACAAATAATTTACCGCGTATAGCAGGCTATTCGCATCCTTTTTAAGCTAGAAGCAGTAATCCTGCATCCGGCATTGAAAACCTCTTAATTAAAAACGAAGAACATATTTTGTTTCCTAATCCATCTAACGTAAAATTTAAAATTCTTGGTAATGGAAACCTAACTCAAGTAAATATTTTTGATATACAAGGCGGGTTAATAAAAACATATAGTAATAACATGCATACAGCCATAGAATTAGAAATAACAGAAAGTGGGATCTATTTTTTACAAATAGTTACTAATACCAATATCAGTACACAAAAATTAATTATTAATAAATAGTATAATTTTTAATTAAGGTTCTTGCAGATAAAAATTCTGCAAGGATTTTTTATATCTACTTTTTTGATCGTAAATATTTAATCCTCGCGATACAAGTATTTATTTTTTCGTTATTTCTTAAATAGGTGTAAATTCTTTGCGCATCACGTGTATACTTAATTGCTTCAGAACTACTTTTTTTAAGCTCGTATATTTCAGAAATACGAAGGTAACAATATGCCATGTCATTTTTATAACCTAATTCGGTGTATACATCAATAGCATCCGCGTAATATCTTATTCCTTCGGCATATTTTTCGGCATTTGTATTTGCGTCTGCCAAGTTTTGGTAACAGCTTGCAATACCTATGTTATCATTAATTTCGCGGCAAGTAATAAGCGAAAGCATAAAATATTCTATAGAAGCCGAATATTCTTTTTTATCATAATATATCTCAGCCACGTTGTGATAAGCAAAACTCAAACCTTTTTTATTGTTGGTTTCTTTTTTTAATTCAATATTTTCTAATAATGCTGCAAGCTTTAAACTATCATCTTTTTCATTTTTTAAAATGGTAGAAAGAGAATCTAAATTTTGAGCATGCCCACAAAAATTTATTGTTAGGAGAAAAAGCAGAAATAAAAAAAAGAAATTTCGTTTTAAGACCATAAAAGATAGAAACGAAAATACAAAAGATATGATTACTCTTCAGAAAAAAGAGAATTTACAAACTCCGTTCGGTTAAATACTTGGAGGTCTTCCATCTTTTCGCCTACTCCAATATACTTAACAGGTATTTTAAATTGATCGGATATACCAATAACAACGCCACCTTTAGCGGTACCGTCTAATTTTGTAAGAGCCAGTGCGGTTACTTCTGTAGCAGCGGTAAACTGTTTACACTGTTCAACAGCGTTTTGTCCGGTGCTGGCATCCAGTACCAATAAAACTTCGTGTGGCGCATCAAGAATAACTTTGCTCATTACCTTTTTAATTTTGCCCAACTCATTCATTAAATTTACTTTATTGTGTAAACGTCCGGCAGTGTCAATAATTACAATGTCTAAATTTTGTGCAACCGCGCTACTAATGGTATCAAAGGCTACAGAGGCAGGATCGGCATTCATGCCTTGTGAAATAATAGGTACGCCCACACGTTCGCTCCATATAATAAGCTGATCAACGGCTGCTGCCCTAAACGTATCTGCCGCGCCAAGCAATACATTTTTTCCTTTTTGTTTAAATTGGTAAGCCAGTTTGCCAATGGTAGTAGTTTTACCAACGCCGTTAACGCCCACCACCATTATTACATAAGGTTTTTTATTAGCGGGAGTAGAAAAATCGCTAACATCTTGCGAATTGTTTTCGGTAAGTAAGGAAGCAATTTCCTCTTTCAATAAAGAATTAAGTTGTTGTGTACCTACGTATTTATCTTTGGCAACACGGGCTTCAATACGTTCAATAATTTTTAGAGTAGTAGTAACACCAACATCAGATGTTATAAGCACTTCTTCTAAATTATCCAGCACCTCTGCATCAATGGTATTTTTACCCGCAATGGCTTTGGTAATTTTACTGAAAAAATTCTCTTTGGTTTTGTTTAATCCTTTATCAAGCGCTTCTTTTTTATCTTTAGAAAAAAAACTGAAAATACCCATCATTTTTACATTTATTGATTTATTGATTTGTAGTTTTTTAGATTTACAGAATTAATATTTTTTTCAATCTAAAATTCTACAATCCAATAATTCTACAACTAACTTAGGCATATAAATAAAAAAACTTCTTCCCATAAAAATGAAAAGAAGTTTTAAATTCTATAACGTATTGTTATTTGTTTTTTAAGAAATCTTGTACGTGATCGTTGTGTACAATCTCTTCTCTAAAGGCATAAGCACCTGTTTTAGGCGATTTTACCATTTTAATAACGCGTGTAAAATCTTTTCCTTTACCGCTTTTTAGTGTTGCTACAACCTTTTTTGCCATAATTTATATTATTTAATTTCTTTGTGTAAAGTCATTTTACCTAAGATAGAATTGTATTTTTTTAGTTCAATTCTTTCTGATGTGTTTTTTTTGTTTTTAGTTGTAATGTAACGAGATGTACCCGGTTTGCCGGTAGCTGCATGCTCGGTGCATTCTAAAATTACTTGGATTCTGTTCTGTTTCTTTGCCATGTTATTTGTTATAAAAGGAGTGCAAATATACTTCAATAATTTAAAATTCAAAAAATAATTACTGAATCTTTCATTTTTAATTCTTCATTTTTAATTCTTATACTATATTTGCAGCCTTAAAAAAATTAAAATCTAACAGATATTTATGCAAAATAGAGGAGCTATTACAACATTTGCCGTACTGCTTGGGCTGGCGTGTTTATTTTATTTATCGTTTACTTGGGTTACGCGCGGCGTAGAAAAAGACGCTTATGCCTTTGCCGACAGCTATAGTGCTAACCCCGTAAATCAAAAAGCGGCAATAGAGTATGCTAAAGGAGATGCTGCTAAAGAGCGTTCTTTTTTAGATTCAATAAAAAATGCAAGGGCAGACTATTATTTGGATTCTATGAAAACCGTTACGGTTTATGATATTTTGATAACCAAATATACGTATGATGAGTGTAAACAAAAAGAAATAAACTTAGGTTTGGATCTACGCGGTGGTATGAATGTTACGCTTGAAATTTCTCAAGCAGATATTCTTAAAAACCTGGCTAATAACAATCCAGATCCTGATTTTAACAAGGCCATCATTCAAACGCAAAAGAATTTAGGCGTTAATAACAATAAGGGGTTTGTTGATTTATTTGCTGAAACTTATAAGCAAATTGCGCCTGCTGGTAAATTAGCACCCTTGTTTCAAACCATTGAAAACAAAGGAAAACTTGATTACAACGATAGTAACGATAAAGTTATTGCTTTCTTAAAAGAACGTGTAGAAGAAGCGGTAAACAACTCTGAAACTACCTTCCGTAGTCGTATTGATCGTTTTGGCGTATCTCAACCAAATATTCAAAAATTAGAGTCAAGTGGGCGTATTTTAATTGAACTTCCAGGCGTAAAAGATAAAGACCGTGTACGTAAATTATTACAAGGTACGGCAAACTTAGAGTTTTGGGAAACTTACGAAAACGCAGAACTTGGTCAATACTGGCCAGAAGCCAATAAAAAAGTTAAAGCTCTTTTAAACCCCGAATTAGCTAAAGCTGATAGTTTAAATGCGGATACAATTGGCGCTTCTTTAAAAGCGGATTCACTTAAAAAAACAGCTAATAAAAAACTTACTGCGGCAGAAATTGCTAAAGTTAAAACAGATTCTATCGCTAAAATTAAAACCGACAGCACTTCTAAAACGAAAGAATCCTTAGCTCAAAAATTAAAATCAGATACGAAAGCTGATACATCTAAAAATAAAGCCGCTAATGATACCGCGGTTGCAAGATACAGAGAGAACAATCCTTTATATTCAATGGCCGGTCCATTAGTTCCAAACATCTCTCAAGATGGTAAATATTTTGGTTTAGGCGCGGTAGTTGGTTATGCTCGTACAAAAGATACTGCTCAAATTAATGCTTGGTTAAATAACCCAAAAGTACGTTCCGTATTCCCTTCAAAAGTACGTTTTATGTGGGATGCTAAACCAGGTAAAGGCGGCGAAGTAATTACATTATATGCTATTAAAACTACCGATCGTAATGGTAAAGCCGCTATGTATGGCGATATTATTGACGAAGCGCGTAAAGATTTTCAACAACAAACCGGTGAAATTGCCATTAGCATGACCATGAAAGGTGATGCAGCACAAAAATGGGCAAAATTAACCAAAGCAAATTCTCCAAAAGACAGCAAAAGCCGTGGTCGTTGTATTGCTATTGTAATGGATAATGCAGTATATTCTGCACCAACTGTAAATGGAGAAATACCTAACGGAAGCTCTCAAATTACCGGTAACTTTGATAACCGTGAGGCAGATGCATTAGTAGCTATTTTAGGTGCAGGTAAACTTCCTGCTCCGGCACGTATTGTTGAAGAAACAGTTGTAGGTGCTACGTTAGGCCAGGAGTCGATCTCTAACGGTTTAATGTCTTTTGTTATAGCGTTTTTCGTTATCCTCTTATTTATGGCAATGTACTATAATAAAGCCGGTTGGGTGGCCAATTTAGCCTTGCTTATAAACTTATTCTTTATTATGGGTATTCTCACCTCGCTGGGAGCTACGTTAACATTACCCGGTATTGCAGGTATTGTATTAACCATTGGTTTATCGGTAGATGCGAACATCTTAATTTTTGAACGTATTCGTGAAGAATTATCTCTGGGTAAATCAACAGCTCAAGCCATTAAAGAAGGTTTTAAACACGCTATGCCAACCATTATAGATAGTAACGTAACGCTTTTAATTTTAGGTATCATTCTTTATGTTTTTGGTAACGGTCCGGTTCAAGGCTTTGCAACTACTTTATGTGTGGGTATTTTATCGTCTTTATTTGCAGCGGTAATTTTATCTCGTGTAGTGTTCGATTGGATGGTTGAACGTAAAATGGAAATTACTTTTGATAACAGCATGACTCGCAATGCATTTAAAAACTTACATTTTGATTTTGTTGGTCGTCGTAAAATTTACTACAGCATCTCTACTGCGATTATTATTTTAGGAGTGATATTCTACTTTAAAAATGGTGGTTTTAACTTAGGCGTTGATTTTAAAGGCGGACGTACTTACATGGTTGGTTTTGATAAAGCCATGAATACGGAAGAGGTAAAAAAATCATTAGCGGCTTCTTTTGGCGGAGAAGCTCCTGAAGTGAAAACTGCCGGAAGCACCAGTAAATTAAAAATAACTACTTCTTACAGAATTAAAGAAAATGAAATAAATGTTGACGAAGAAATGAAACAAAGTTTAGAAAAAGGTTTAGCGCCTTTAAGTTCTAAATTTGAGATTTTAAGTTCGCAAAAAGTTGGGCCAACTATTGCCACAGATATTTTGTATAGTGCGTATGGTGCTATCTTATTCTCTTGTGTGGTGATGTTTATCTATATCGTTATTCGCTTTAAAAAATGGACGTATGGTATGGGTGCGGTTGTGGCTTTATTTCATGATGTGTTGATCGTATTATCCTTTTACACCATCTTAGATAAAGTACTACCTTTCTCTTTAGAAATTGGGCAAGATTTTATCGCGGCTATATTAACCGTAATGGGTTACACCATGACTGAGACCGTTGTTGTATTTGATCGTATCCGCGAGCGTTTAGCAGATTCGGGTAAAACAGATGCACATGGCGAAGAGCGTAACAAACTAATTAACTTTGCGTTAAACAGCACATTAAGTCGTACTATCTTAACATCGTTAACTGTATTCTTCGTGTTATTAGTAATCTTCATTTTTGGTGGAGATGCTATCCGCGGATTTATCTTTGCTTTGTTAATTGGACGTGTAATTGGTACTTACTCATCATTATGTATCTCTACTCCAATAGTAGTAGATCTAGACAGAAAACCTGCTTAGTTAGTAAGCCTATATTAATAGAAAAAGAGGCTGTCTCAAAAGTGATGACAGCCTCTTTTTTTGTTCATATTATTCGGATACCTATCCGAAATGATTTTCAAATATCAAATTCTCAGCGATTAGATTTTACTTTTGAGAAAGCCTCTTTTTACTTTTAAAATTATACTGTTTAATTTCCTAAATCTTCAAAGCTTACATTGCTTTCGCTTATTTCAGTAATAGATGCTGCAACAATAGGCTCTAATGCAGGGCCGTTCTTTTTAATAAAATCAACCGCGTCATTAAAATTTTCGGTAAACTTTTCAAAATCTTCTTTGTATAAAAATACTTTATGCTTTTCAAAAAAGAATTTACCATCATCGGCAAAACGTTTTTTGCTTTCAGTAATGGTAAGATAATAATCACCGGCACGGGTAGATCGCACATCAAAAAAATAAGTACGTTTACCTGCGCGCACCGATCGAGAGTACAAACCTTCGTCGTTTCTAATACTTTCTTCGTTCTTCATAATGTTAATTTTTATGGCTTCTTTTAAACAAAAATAATACTTTAACGATAATAAACAATGCTTTATCAAATTAATTTAAGTATTTAACGATAAAACAGTTTTCAAGATGAATATATTTAACAACTGGGTTTTATTTTCAAAAACTCTCCTGTAAACATTTATATTTGAAAATATTAAAATGAAAGATAAAATCATCTTACAAAAAAAAGCCGTTAAAACTACTTATCTGAGTATTTTAGGTAATATGGGGCTTGCTGTTGTAAAAGGTTTAACAGGTTATTTTGGTAATTCGTATGCTTTGATTGCCGATGCAATAGAATCTACATCCGATATATTTTCTTCGTTACTTGTTTTATTTGGTATTAAATACGCCAGCAAACCTGCGGATAAAAACCATCCGTATGGACATGGCCGTGCAGAGCCTTTGATAACTTTTATGGTAGTTGGTTTTTTAATTGCTTCGGCTATTTTAATTGCTTATCAAAGTATAAAAAAACTGCAAACGCCGCATGAACTTCCTAAACCATACACACTTATAGTGTTAGGTATTATTATTTTTATTAAAGAAACTTTTTATCGTATTGTTTCAAAACGAGGCAAAGAAACAAACAGTTCGTCTTTACAGGCAGATGCCTGGCACCACCGTGCAGATGCCATTACTTCGTTAACCGCATTTCTAGGAATTTCTGTTGCCTTAATTTTTGGTAAAGGTTATGAATCTGCTGACGATTGGGCTGCGCTTATTGCTTCGCTGATAATAATTTATAATGCGTACCATATATTAAGGCCTGCTTTAGGAGAAATAATGGATGAGCAATTATACGATGATCTGATAGCTGATATTCGCCGGGTTTCCAAAACTGTGGAAGGTGTAATTGATACCGAAAAATGCCTAGTTCGTAAAACAGGTATGACTTTTCATATAGATCTACACGTTTTGGTTAACTCATCTATTAGCGTTAAAGAAGGCCATGATATTGCGCATAATTTAAAAGAATATCTTATAAAAGAACTTCCGCAGGTGGCCGATGTGCTTATTCATATTGAGCCAAATGAGTAATTGTTACAGTTGGTGATTAAACTTCATTCGTCTCAATTTTCTTGCAATTGCCATTCTATTTAATACATTTACCCAAATTAAATTATCATGAAAAAAATCATCATAGTATGTTTTGCTTTGTTATTACTAACCGGCAATTTATTTTCGCAGGGGCAAAAATTTTATCGTATAAAAGTGCAAACCGGTAAAGAGGGTTTGGTGCAAATGGCCAGGCAAGGTATAGCGGTAGATCATGGCACCTATAAAAAAGGAAATTATTTTATTGGCGAATTTTCTGATAATGAACTTAACCTTATCAAGCAAACCGGTTTATCTTATGAAGTGCTTATCAGCGATCTTTCAACCTATTATTCTGATAGAAATAAATTATCTGCAAAAACGTTAACTTCGGCTACAAGCTGTAAAGATTGCCGTAATTACCCGATGCCTGCAAATTTCACAACAGGCTCTATGGGTGGTTTTTATACTTACCAGGAGTATCTTGATATTATGGATAGTATGGCGGCTAAATTTCCTAACCTAATCAGTCATCGTCAAACAATAGATACCAGCCATACGTGGGAAGGCCGTTCTTTATATTGGTTAAAGATCTCTAACAACCCAAACATCAATCAAGCTAAGCCGCAGGTATTATATACTGCCATACATCACGCGCGCGAACCGGAAAGTTTGGTGGAACTTGTTTATTATATGTGGTATTTGCTAGAGAATTATAATACCAACACTGAAGTAAAATATTTAGTCGATAATTTAGAAATGTATTTTGTACCTTGTGTAAACCCAGATGGTTATATTTTTAACTATACTACCAACCCTAATGGCGGCGGTTTATGGCGTAAGAATAGAAGAAATAACGGCGATGGTACTTACGGTGTTGATTTAAACAGGAACTACGATTTTTTATGGGGATTTGATAACGTGGGTTCATCTCCGCAAACAAATAGTGATACATATCGCGGGCCATCTCCTGCATCTGAACCTGAAATTAAAATGATTCAAAATTTTTGTACCGCACATACATTTAAATTAGCTGTAAACGGGCATACCTATAGTAATCTTTTAATTGCACCCGATAGCGCAGGGCTTAGCATTCCTGATTCAACATTATACAACGATTTTTTTTTACGCATGACCTTTTGTGATGAATTTGGTTATGGCAATGCCATTCAAACAGTTGGTTATACAACTAATGGAGATAGTGATAGCTGGATGTATGGCGAGAAAGCAACCAAGCCAAAAATTTTTGCTATGACACCTGAAACAGGTTCACCCGATGATGGGTTTTGGCCGGTGCAGGCAAACATTATTCCTTTAGCGGAGAATGTTATGGATCAGAATTTGTATGCGGCCAGATTAACTGCTGCGTATGCCGAAGCAACCGATATTAGCGGGCCTTTTATTTCGCAAAACGGTTATATAAAATATAACCTACAACGTTTGGGGTTACTGCCGGGTACTTTTAGTGTAACTATTACGCCTGTTGGTTCTTCTTTTCAAGCTATTGGCGGTGGTAAAACATACAGCAACATGACAGAACTGCAAACACTTACCGATTCTATCAGCTTTACTTTAGTAAATGGCTTGGCACCTGCAAGTACTGTTCAGTTTTTATTACATGTAAATAACGGAGGTTATACCCGCACAGATACTATTACACGCACGGTGGGCACACCGGTTGTTGCCTTTACAGATGATTGTAATACGTTAACACAATGGACAGGCAGTTGGGGAATATCTAACGTTAAATATACATCGCCCACGGGAAGCATTACAGATAGTCCGAATGGAGATTATGCCACCAACGCACATAAAAATACAACAACGGTTTCAAACATTAATTTAACCGATGCTATTGCAGCTTACTTACAATTTAACGCACGTTGGGAGGTAGAAAGAGGGTATGATTATGTAGAAATTCTAGCTTCTACAAATGGAACAACGTTTACGCCCCTTTGCGGAAAATACACACATACAGGCAACTCTAACCAAGATAATCAACAACCATTGTATGATGGCATACAAGATGCGTGGTTGCATGAAACCATTAATTTATCACCTTACTTAGGGCAAAATATTAAGCTTCGTTTCAATTTAGTATCTGATGGTGGAGTTGATTATGATGGATTGTATTTTGATGATATAAACGTGCAAAAAATTGTAACCTCGGCTAATGGCATTCAGCAAATATCAAATAATAATATGGTAATGATCTATCCTAACCCGGCTACTAACAACTTGCAAATTATTAGTAGGGATGAAATATTAGAAATACAAATTACGGATATTTTAGGAAAACAAATAAAAAGTGAAGCATTAGAAAATAAAGCAATTTCAGCCTCTATAAACATACAAAGTATAAATAGCGGTATTTATTTTATCACAGTAAAAACAATTCAATCTATAAACACAACTAAATTTATAAAAGAATAACATGAAAAAAGTAGTATTAATTTTATGTATTTGCTATGCGTTAGTAACCAAAGCACAAACCACAGTTTATGATACCATTGTAAGTGGTGGTGTAAAACGAAGTTATATATTATATGTACCCGCAATATATAACGCCTCCCATCCTACTCCATTAGTATTTAATTTTCATGGTTATACATCTACTAATTCGCAGCAAGCTTTTTATGCAAATTTTAGCCCGGTTGCAGATACAGCAAATTTTATCATCGTTTTACCGCAAGGCTTATCAACAGGCGGTAGTACGGGCTGGAGTAATTTTGGATCGATTGCCTCTGCCTCGGGCGATATAAATTTTATATCTAACTTAATTGATACGTTAAGTACCCAATATAATGTAAATGCAAATCGTGTTTATAGTACAGGAATGAGTAACGGCGGTTTTATGAGTTACGACCTTGCTTGTTTTTTAAACAACCGTTTTGCGGCCATTGCTTCGGTAGCGGGCAGTATGGTTTCTTCGCATGTAACGTCATGTAATCCTGCGCGTAAAATTCCGGTA
>JBBRAG010000007.1:0-143130 GCA_038206945.1 Bacteroidia bacterium
TTTGCTTTGTTACCTCTTTATTAATTTTTTTTTTATTAATTAAACAACCATTTTTTCGGCATTTTTCTTGTGTGGGTTATTTAGATTTAGTAAAAAATAAAAAAAAACGGCCGGTATCGCTAAGCCACTCATCATTAATTCGTTTCATTAACGCAACAGGGTTATCAATATGTTCTAAAACATGGGTTAAAACAATATTATCGTATTTTGTAGGTAAAGTTGCTTTTTCAAAAAGAGAATTAATAAATTTTACTTTGTTGCCAAATTCTTTTTTAGCGATGGCAATTGCTTCATCAGAAGCTTCTACACAAGTAATATCATCAAAGTGCGGAAGAAAGCGACGCGTAAAATCACCTCTAAAACTACCTAATTCTAAAAAATTACCTTCTTTAAAAAAAGGACTAAATGATTTCAACATAAAAGGATGCATCACGTCAAAATCAAAACCATAAGCGTATTTATGATCTTTAGTGTCTTTTAATTCTGCATTATAATTTCTTTGTTTACTCATGTTTATTATTAAGTTTAATAATTTAATCTTGCCCGGGTCTGTAAAATCTATTTTCAGGTTTTTGATACCATTCATCTAAATTAGTAGGAACTCTTGAATAGTAACCTAAAACCTGCTTTAACTCTTTGCTCATATTTTCTACCTTATAGTAACCAATTGCTCTGGTATAATCCATTTGTTGTTTCATAAATGGTTTAGAAAAGTTAATGGTAATGGCTCTTCTGGCTGTATTAGTTTTATTAAGGCCTGCTGCATGCCATAAATTAGAATTAAAAAATATAATATCCCCTCTTTTTCCAACGGCTCTTTTTGAGTTTTGGTAAAAATCTTCTTCAGATGGTTTATCGGCCTTTTTATGAGAACCTGATAAAAAATAAGTAGCTCCATTTTCAAGGGTAAAATCATCTAACATAATTAAAAGATTAATCATAAAAGGAAATTCATCTGAAAAAAAACGAATATCTTTATGAATATTGGCAACATAAGAAGGCTTGGAAGGTAGATTTATAACCCCACCGTATGTATTTAAAATAAAGTTACTGCTAAAATATTCTTTAAGAAAATTATAAGTATCAGGTGTGCAAATTTTAGAAAGAATTTCTAGGTAAACAGATTCATTTTTATCTACAAGTAAATGATGAACTGTGCCATCGGTTACTTCAGAGATTCCATTTTTTACCTGTACATCCCTGCATAATTGATAACTTCTATCAATTGAATTACAAACCTCTATCATAAAACTCTCATCAAAAAAAGATGAAAATTTAGTAAACCCATTTTCTTTTAGTTCGATTTTATTCTTTTCCACTTTATTTATCTAAGGTTAAAAATTCTTCTTTTAAAATTCCTAAAAATATTTTATCAATATGTTTTCCTTTTCTAAAGTACCAATTTCTCAAAATACCTTCTTGTTTCCAGCCACATTTTGCAAAAAGTTTTAAAGAAGGTTCATTTATAGAGATGATGGTTGTTTCTAATCTATTTAAACGCAATTCATTAAAAGAGTAAGACATAATTGATTTTACTACATCAGTACCATAACCTTTGCCTTGGTATTCTTTATTAAGTAATAAACCATGCTCTGCATTGCCATCTTTTAAATTAATATTTATGAGGTTTGCCATACCTATGGGTAATTGCTTTTCATCTGTAATTATAAATCTTTGATTGAATGAATTGCATGATAATGACTCGAACCATTTTTTCTGATCATTCATATTAGTCGGAAAATGCCATCCGCCAAGCATATATTGTATATCTGGGTCATTTGCCCATTTATGAAGCAACACCATATCTTCTAATTCTATTGCTCTTAAAGTAATATTTTTACCTTTTATATTCATCTTTAATTATTTTAACTATTTTAATTAAATCACTTGGTGTATATCTTTGGTCAATTGGTAAATGTAAGAGTTTAGATGAATATTTGTACTCTATGCTTGTTTTGTTAGTCCAATCTAAAACATTTGGCCAATATTGAGCAATAAATATATTGTTTTCGGTTAGCTTTTTTCTTAGTTTGAGATTATTGGTTAAAAATGGATAGACCATTGGAGTTTGATTTTTTCCTAATGGAAATTGTATCAAATTTAAACTTTTTAATTCTTTATTTAAAAAAGTATAATTAAATCTTCTTTTTGAAGATACTAATTTGTAATCTATAGATTTTAATATTTGCTGCGTTAATTTAGACATTTTTAGAATTGGTAAATTATCTAAAGTATTATCACTTTTTATAAAATATGGGTAGCCATCTTGCGCATTATTATCAATCCTACGAAGCAGATGATTAGTTCTATTAAAAGAATTAGCTGTTTTAATGTCTTTAGAAATTATTTTTTTTGAATATAGATAGGCGCCATCAGATACACCAAAAAATTTTCTTGCAGAGTAAAATGTATCAATGTTTTTTAATGGTTTTGCATAAAAAGCCTGTGCATTATCAATTATTAAATTTTCGCATTGGTTACTTAAATTACGTATATATTTATCTTGTAATCCAAAATAGTTAGTATATAAAAAACCTTGCGTTGCTTCAATTTTGTTGAAATTAAAAATTGGTTCTAATTGTTGATTAATCGAATAAAATTCATACGATATTTTTAATTTAACTAATGGTTGTAATAAAACATCGCAAGTAAAATAAGGGATATATACTTTGGTGTAATTATTGGCTTTTAAAATGTATTCAAAGGCATTTCTGCCTGTATTAAGATTAATAGCGGTAGAATGATATTCTTTACCCTCGTTTAACTCTAAACCAAAATAACCTCCTATTTCTTTCATATTAATTCGTAATTATTTAACATACAAATTATTGTATCTTTAGAGTTAAACATTATTACATCTATTATTGATAACCAAGGAATAAATTGATTTTGAAATTGAGGATATTCTTGCGGTTGTGATTTAATAAAATTAAGCAAAATATTGTTTTTATTAAAGTCAGTTTTTGAATATAATTCAACTCCTCCAATTGGATTTATATAAACGCTTGCTTTTTTTTCTTTACAGATTTCAATTACTTTTTTTTCTGCTTTTAACTTGTGATTAATGGGTATTGTTGATGAAATAGAAAATGTGGTTTTTATGCCAAGATATTCTATTAAAGTAGTTAAAGAATTGAAGATAAATTTAAACAAATTAGTTTCTTCAAACAAAATAATGCTTTCAATTATGGGATATGCGGTATTATAGCTCGGCGCCTTTCTATATGATTCAGTTATTTTATTTAAGATTTTTTTTCGCTCAGAAGTCCAATCATCAGCTAAATATCTATCTTTTATATCTAAATAATCAGAATCTTTTTTTAGTGAAAATGTAATGTAAGCATCTTTACCGTTAACTAAAATTCGGTTTCTGTTGATCCAACCTTTTTTCGAATACTGAATATTATCATAAACTACAAACTCATCTACCGCATTCATTAATTGAAAATATCCAATATAAGGAAACAGATATGGTTGCATAATAGCAATTTTCATTACGCTACTGAATTTATTAATTTACAAATCCTTTCTACATCTTTTAGATCTATGTCAAAATATAAAGGTAAGCACAACACTCTTTTAGAAATATTTTCCGAAACTGGGCACGCATTGGTACTAGATAGGTAAGGTAAATTATTTAAAGACGGATAAAAATAACGACGCGTGTTTACTTGATTTTTAAATAACAATTCTTTTACTGTTAATAAAACATTTTCGCTTTCAAAAACAACAGGATAGTAGGCGTAATTGTACTGGGTGTGTAAAGCTATTTGTGGCCGAGTTATTTTTTGGTGTGATAAAAGTGATGTATATAATTCGGATGTTTTTTTTCTGTAAGCAATAAACGTATCAAGCATCGGTAAATTACATAAACCCATAGCTGCATGAAATTCAGAATTTTTTCCATTAATACCTTGGGTATAATAATCATCTCCTAAATGCCCAAAGGAGTGATACAATGCAATGGTTTTAAAAATTTCTTTATCCTTGGTTGTTATAGAGCCTCCTTCAACGGTATGAAACAATTTTGTTGCATGAAAGCTACAAGTACTTACATCTCCATAATTTAAAATGCTTTTGTTTTTATAAGTAACTCCAAATGCATGTGCCGCATCATAGATTACTTTTAAATTATGCTTTTTAGCTATGACTTCTATTTTTTCTACATCACAAGGTATGCCATATACATGTGTGGCCAGGATAGCTGTAGTAGCGGGGGTTATTAAGCTTTCTAGCTTATCGGCATCTATGCAAAATGTATTCAAATCGATGTCACAAAAAACAGGTTTGCAGTTTTCCCATAAAATAGATGTGGTAGTAGCAACATAAGAAAACGGGGTTGTGATAACCTCTCCTGTAATATTTAATGCTTTTATCGCTAATTGAATAGCTATAGTACCATTTGATACATACAGTAAATTGCTAAGATTTAATTTATCACAAATATCTTTTTCAAGTTTTTGAACTAATGGCCCCCTATTGGTTAAATGATGGTTTTGCCAAATGCCTTCAAGCATCTTTTTATAAGCATCTATATCGGGTAGATATGATTTAGTTACGTTTATCATTAACTTATTTTAAAAAGTTAAATATAAACATCTTTTATTTATGTCACATCTTTATTATAAAGATGTAATTCAGATTCTAAATAAAATTTTATCTCATTAAATATTTACTTTAAAATAACCAATTTCTTGTTTATTGTGCCTTCAAGGCTGGTAGTATTTATATTATACACGCCTGCACTTAAATATTCCGCGTTTATAGTAGGTTTCCCATTAATGATTTGACTTAAAACTAGTTTACCATTTACATCAAATATTTGTACCGTTTGTTTTTCGGTAGTTTCTAAAATAAAATTACCGTTAGAAGGATTTGGATATAAATATAGATTTTTTTTATCAATCTCTAATTCATTAATACCCGTTGTGGTTTCGTCGTTAAATATTTGTAATCTCTGTGGAAGTTAAGGCTCTATTCCATAATCCAATATCATCAATATAACCATTAAAATAAAATTGATAATCGGCTCTCATGCCCATATATAAGTTTGATATAACTATGTTTGATGCCAAGGTTCCAGAGATGGAGAAAATACCATTTGAATAGAGAGAATAAGTGTTACTTGATTTTACCATAACTAAATTAGTCCATTAACCATAATTTAAGTTACTACCTGTAAGTAGATCACCTGCAAAACAACCACTTGTGCCATTGCCATCGTATAATGCAAACCTATTATTACCACAATTGTTATTAGCACCGCCAAAACCCATTCCATCTCCCTCGCGTAAGCTACCAAAACTTAAAAAATATTTAGTGCCTAAATTACTTGTCCTTGTTTTATAATACCACGCGCTAATTGTCCAATCTCCAATTATTGCTGATGGAAAATTCGCAATAATATTATTATTTCCGTTATAATTATAAGCTGCATTTACATTACCAAATCTATCGCTGGTAAGGGTCGCCCCATTTACCACTCCATTATTTCCATTTCCAGATAAATCATTTGCATTTCCAGTAAAAGGCCAATACCCGATTAATCCATTTGTAGGTATATATGAGGGAACTTGCGCATTAGCATTTACGAAAAAGTTAACTGTTAAATAAATAACACTTTTTTCATTTGTATAGGAATTTAGTTTAACAAACTTACTAAAAATAGAAAACAATTTCCAAGTAATTAATGATGCCTCTAAACTTCTGTAATAATCTTACATTTGCACCCATGATTTTTACCTTAAACCCAAAAAAACACATCAGCATTTCTGATATCGAAAAAATTATTGCCAGTCATTTAAAGCTTGAGTTTGCGGCAGAAGCTATTAAAAACATAAAAACTTGCAGAGCTTATTTAGATAAAAAACAAGCCACACAAAACGAACCAATTTATGGTGTAAATACAGGCTTTGGTTCGTTATGCGATGTTATAATTCCAAACGAGGAGTTACAACAACTACAAGAAAACTTAGTAAAATCGCACGCTTGTGGTATGGGCGAAGAAGTTCCGCAAGAAATTGTAAAAATAATGCTGCTGCTTAAAATCCGTAACTTTATTTATGGCAAATCTGCGGTGAGTATTGATACTGCCAACCGTTTTCTTTTCTTTTATAATAACAATATTTTGCCTGTCATTTATCAGCAGGGTTCCTTAGGTGCTTCCGGAGATTTGGCTCCTTTGGCACACCTTACTTTACCCATACTTGGTTTGGGTGATGTGCATTATCAAGGTAAAAGGACAAGTACTGAAAACCTATATAAAAAATTAAAATTGTCGCCCATTAAACTTCAATCTAAAGAAGGTTTAGCACTATTAAACGGCACCCAATTTATGAGTGCTTATGGTGTTTGGAGCATCTTAAAAAGTAATCACCTTAACAAACTGGCCGATTTTACAGGTGCTTTGTCGGTTGATGCTTTTTTGGGTAAAATAAACCCTTTTAGCGAATTAATTCAAAACGTTCGTCCGCATTTAGGGCAAATAGAAACTGCCAAAGCTGTCCGCAATTATTTAAAAGGCAGTAAATTAATCACGCAGAAAAAGCCTTGGGTTCAAGACCCTTATTCTTTTCGTTGTATACCACAAGTGCACGGCGCTACTAAAGATGTGGTTAGGCATGTGCAACAAATTATGGAAACCGAAATCAATTCGGTTACAGATAACCCAACTGTTTTTCCGGACGAAGATAAAATTATTTCGGGCGGTAACTTTCACGGGCAACCCCTTGCACTTGGCTTAGATTATTTAGCTATGGGCATTGCCGAACTTGGCAGCATATCCGAAAGACGCACCTACCAACTTATTTCGGGCATACGCAATTTGCCGCCGTTTTTGGTTGCAAAACCGGGTATTAATTCTGGTTTTATGATTCCGCAATACACCGCCGCATCTATTGTTAGTCAAAATAAACAACTTTGTTCGCCTGCTTCGGTAGATAGCATTGTTTCTTCAAACGGACAAGAAGACCATGTTTCTATGGGCGCCAACGCTGCCACAAAATGCTACAAAGTTATAGAAAACGTATATAAAATTTTTGCTATAGAGTTTATGAACGCAGCACAGGCACTGGAGTTTAGAAAGCCTGTAAAATCATCTCCCATTATTGAACAAACCGTTAATGAGTACCGTAAAAAAGTAAAGTTTATCGAAAACGATAAAATTATGTACACCCAGCTTGAAAAATCAAGAGTTTTTGTAAGTAATCTTTCTTTGTAAATTCATAATGGCAGGGCGATCATTCCATACATAAAGTGGCTAACAAAGTGTTTTTTGTATAATTAATTTTTGATATTGATCTGTAAATTGATAATTGCTACCAGTTACCTTATTATTGTTACCTTTGCACCCATAAAAAACAACCTCGTTAAATGAAACTTTTACAACTCTTTTTAAGTCTAACCATATTAGTTACCCTGCATGAATTTGGCCATTTCTTTTTCGCTAAAAAATTTAAATGCCGTGTAGATAAATTTTATTTATTCTTCGATTTTTTATTTCCATTTGCCAACGTATTAAACTTTACACTTTTTAAAAAGAAAATAGGCGATACTGAGTATGGTATTGGCTGGTTTCCCTTTGGAGGTTATGTTAGTATTGCCGGCATGGTAGATGAACAAATGGATAAAAGCCTTACCGAGCGTCCTCCAGAGTCTTGGGAAATGCGCGCAAAACCCGCTTGGCAACGTTTATTAATTATGATGGGCGGCATTTTAGTAAACCTATTCTTAGGTATTTTCATTTATTGGATGGTGCTTTTATTTTGGGGTAAAGAAACTTTGCCGGTTAAAAACCTTACATACGGTATCTCTTGCGATTCTTTGGCCTTGCAATTAGGGTTCAAGAATGGCGATAAAGTTATTAGTGTAGATGGCAAGCCGGTTACATCTTTAAACCGTGTAACCTTAGAGATTATTATGAACCGCGCTAAAAACGTAGAAGTTGAGCGTAATGGTACTTTGGTAAATATTCCACTAACTAATGATCAGATCGGATTATTATTAAAGAATTTAAAACACAGCGATTTTATTGGCGTTCGAACTCCTGCCGAAGTAGACTCTGTTATTAAAGGCTCGCCCGCAGAAAAAGCAGGTTTAAAGCATGGCGATAGGCTACTTTCTATAAATGCAACACCTACCTTTTTCTTTGATGAATTTCAAAAAGAAATAAGAAAAGATGCCGGTAAAGTTGCCAACATTACTTTTGTAAGAAATAACGATACTATGCGCGCCCAAGCAAACGTAACCAAAGAAGGTACCATTGGTTTTTTTGCAGAACACGCTAAATTCATCAAGACAGAAAAAGTAAGTTTTGGTATTGGTCAATCGTTTGTGCAAGGAATAGATGATGCTTACGAAACCCTTATTATGCAGGCAAAACAATTGGCTGTAATATTTACGGTAAAAGATGCGCACAAACAAGTAGGTGGTTTTTATACCATGTATAAAACCTTGCCTGAAAAGTGGGATTGGGAATATTTTTGGAAACGTACCGCCATGTTCTCCTTAGTATTAGCCTTCATGAACTTTCTGCCTGTACCTATGTTAGATGGTGGTTACATAATGTTCATCCTAATAGAAATGGTTAGTCGCCGTAAAGTACCTGATAAAGTGCTATATTATGCAAACTATGTAGGCCTTGTAATTATACTTGGTTTAATGATCTATGCCAACACCGATTTTTTACGGTAATGCTTAAATTGGATTATTACACCAAGCTGCTTATTTTTAGTGCGCTTATTTCTGTAATTGTTTTTTTTATGGCGCAAACCTTTGGCATCTCTTTATATTACATAGTTTTATTAAGTGTTTACTTTACCCTATTCTCTGTTATATTTAATATGCGCTTGCAAGCAAGTTTACTATCAGTAAATAAAAACCAATTTACCTTTACTTTTTTAGGTTTAACAGGTTTAAAAATGTTAAGCTGCCTGTTTATTTTAATGTTCGGTTTGTACTTTTCTAAATCTAATAAATTAGAACTTGGCATTTGCACTATGAGCTATTACATGCTCTACACCACCTTTGAAGTATGGCATTGGATGAATAAATTAAAACAAAACTAATATAGGGATTTTAAGGGCGCATCATTATAGGTACATCCTTTTGAGAGATAGAGGTAAATTTTTTAGCGTTGCGCCGCAATAACAGACAAAGCATCCAAATGTCGAAGTCATTCCAAACTTGTTTCGGACTCTCATGAGATGCTGAAACAAGTTCTGCATAACAACTTAATGTCATTTCGGGCAAAGTTGAGAATTCTGCGCCGCCGAGCTGCCCGCAGTAAAGCTTTAAAGAGTACTTAAAAGGCTTTCTTGTTGCATCCCTAACGCAACTACAGCACAGTCATGCTCAACTTGTTTAACATCTCACCCAAAATTATTTTCTAATAATAGTTGTAGAATTTGCCTGCACAGTTGGCATAATAACAATATCATTTATGTTTACGTGTGCCGGACGATTAGCCACCCAAAAAATAGTTTCTGCAATATCTTCCGATTTTAAAGGTTGTAAACCTTCATACACTTTTTTAGCACGGTCTTCATCGCCATGAAAACGAACGAGGCTAAAATCAGTTTCCACCATACCCGGATTTACGGCTGTAACCTTTATGCCATGCGGAAGAAGATCGATACGCATGCCTTTATTTAAAGCATCTACGGCGTGTTTGGTTGCACAATACACATTGCCGTTTGCGTATACTTCTTTTCCGGCAATAGAACCAATGTTTATGATGTGTCCTTTTTTATTGGCAATCATTAATGGAGAAACTTCGCGGGTAATGTAGAGTAAACCTTTTACATTGGTATCAATCATTTTTTCCCAATCGTGGGTATCGCCATCTTGTATGGCAGATAAACCCGATGCTAATCCGGCATTATTTAACAATACATCTATTTGTTTAAACTCGTTAGGTAACGAAGCTATGTTTGTTTTTACTTCGGCTAACTTTCTAATATCAAAACAAAGTGTGTGTACGTTTATGTTGTATTCGGTTTTTAATTCTGTTGCAAGGGTTTGTAACCTATCAGCACGGCGACCAGTTATTATTAAATGCCAGCCCTTTTTTGCAAAAAATTGTGCGCTTGCTTTGCCTATGCCCGATGTGGCTCCTGTTATTAATGCTATCATGTTATTGGGTGTAATGTTTAAAAATCTTTTCAAACAAAAAATTATCTTTTAATTGATATGAAATAGTATGCTTACTTTTTTTAGGAATTTAATTCATAATTGCCACTTTGTTTTCTGTTGAATCTTTTTTAAATTTTTAGGGTAATCTTATTAAATAATTTTTTAGTTTCCTCAATTATTATAAAGTAATGTACCTTAATAGGACGGTTTAAAAATAGAAAAAATTAACGTTAAACTAAAAAAACATAATTTGTATTAAAATAAGTTAGTAGTTTAATTACATTTTAATATCCTAAACCTTACCAGTTATTTGTTAAAACCGACCACTTATGAAGTTTCCTGTTAATTAGTGTTACTCGTTTGAAACTATTTCTCAATTTATTCGTAAATTTATATAAGAAAGGAAATCTTAATAAAATAACCTTTAAAAACAGAAATCATGAAAACAAAAAATCCAACAAAAGTAATAGGCGCAGCGCTTTTTACTTTAGCAGTTTCGGGCAGTCATGCATTTGCACAAACAAAAAACAGCTTAGCATTGGCTGAGGAAGAATCATCTAATCATTTAACCTTAGCGTTATCTGTATTGTTATTTTTAATTGGTTTTGCCATATTATTTATACTAAAGAAACGTGATGATAAAAAACATGAATTAGAAGATCATCAGTCGAGCAATCGCCCGCATATAATTCATCGTAATCATTATGGCCATAATCATCAATATCATCATTAAGATAGTGTTGAAAACCAGTTTTGTATGTACTTTTAACGCATGAGTTATAATGAATTACAAAACCACATGAAGCGAATAGCTGATGTGAATTACGCAGCGGCAACTCTAGGTTGGGATCAGGAAACTTATATGCCCTCGCAGGCGGCAGGTTTCAAGGCAAGTCAATTGTCAACCTTGTCGGGCATTTCACATCAGCTTTTTACAGGCGAGAAAACTTTTGAACTTTTAAACACGGTAAAGAATAATTCTCAATTAAGCGATCAAGAGAAAAAAAATGTTTCTCAAATAGAAGAAGATTTTGAGCGACAAAAAAAATATCCTACCCAGTTTGTAGAAAATATGAGCATGGCTGTTAGTGCTGCATTTAACGCTTGGCAACAGGCACGCAAAGAAAATAACTTCAAAATTTTTGCGCCTTACTTAGAAAAATTAATTTCCATTAAAAAACAAGAATGTCAATTATTAGGTTATCAAGCACATCCTTATAATGCGCTATTAAACCTTTATGAAAAAAATGCAACCGTTGCAGACTTAGATATATTATTTACAGATGTAAGAAAGGAGCTTGTGCCTTTTGTAAAAAAAATTCAGCAGGCAGCGCAAGTTGATAATAAATTTTTCTTTCAACCATTTGATCGTGATGCGCAATGGAATTTTGGTATTAAATTGCTGCAACAAATGGGTTTTGATTTTAACCGTGGCCGGCAAGATATTTCATCGCACCCGTTTACAACCTCTTTTAGCATGAACGATGTGCGTGTAACTACCCGCATTAATGAAAACGATTTTTCTGAAATGATATGGAGTTGCATACACGAAGGCGGACATGCGCTTTATGAACAAGGGCTTCCGGCCAAACAATATGGAATGCCTTTGGGTGAAGCAATTTCATTGGGCATACATGAGTCTCAATCTCGATTATGGGAAAATAATGTGGGCAGAAGTTTGCCTTATTGGAAATACAATATAGAAACAGCCAAAAAATATTTTCCAAAACAATTGCAAAATGTTTCAGCCGAACATTTTTATAAAGGCACAAACCGTGTGGAAGCATCCTTAATTAGAACAAACTCAGATGAGCTTACTTATCATTTTCATGTAATGATACGCTATGAAATTGAGAAACAAATTTTTGAAGATAAATTAAAAGTAAGCGAGCTTCCTGATTATTGGAACGCTAAATACAAAGAATATTTAGGTATTGATGTCCCCAACGATTCTAACGGCGTTTTGCAAGATGTACATTGGAGTCATGGTTCTTTCGGATATTTTCCTACCTATTCTTTAGGAAGTTTTTACGCAGCGCAGTTTTTTAACCAAGCGCAGAAAGATATTCCTAATTTAATGAATGAAATTGAAAGCGGAAATACTTCCAATCTATTAAATTGGTTAAGGGAAAAAATTCATGTATATGGTAAGTTTTATACAGCGCAGGAACTTTGTGAAAAAATTACCGGCGAAAAATTAAATTTCGCTTATTTTATGAAGTATGCCAAAAATAAGTTTGGTACAATTTATGATTTAACTTAATCTTGTAAAAAAAACATGAAACAAATAACATTAATAACCTTACTAATTTTTTCTTTCGGAAAGATGAACGCACAAACCATTCAAAAAAAAGGCACCTATAAATTAGTTGTTTCTTTTACCAGTATTGGTGCCGGTATCGATCATAGCTCAATGACTAAAATAGATTCGCTTATTGGAACTTGTTCTAAAAAACCGGTATATGAAATTTGTAGAATGGGGCGCGAAGGAGAAACTACCTATCTTTTTCACTTAAAAGAATTGACCAAGCATGAACAGAAAAAATTTATAAAAAAAATAAAGGAACAGATTGTAAATAAAAACCTGGTTCATATAGAAGAAAATAAGCTGTTTAACTCGCCTTGCCGTAACTAAATTTTAACAAAATTGTTGATTAGATGTTTAAAGTCGGTTTTATAAAAAAGCCGACTTTTTTTATCTTTGCCTCCTCAATCAAACTAAAGAATATGAACGAATTCGGAATAAAACCCAAAGATCAAAGTTTAGCGCAATTAGGCTTAGGCAACGTGGAAGCTGCTTATTGGAATTTGCATCCTGCCGAATTGGTAGAAGAAACCATTATACGCGGCGAAGGCGTGCTAACCGATACAGGCGCTTTAGCAGTTGATACGGGCGAATTTACCGGTCGTTCTCCAAAAGATAAATTTGTGGTATATGATGAAAACACCAAAGACAGCGTTTGGTGGGGCGAAGTAAACAATCGTTTTGAAGCTGATAAATTTGATGCCTTACATAATCGCATGTTAGCTTACCTTTCAGGTAAAGAAGTTTTTGTACGCGATGCTTATGCTTGTGCCGACCCTACTTACCGTATTAATATTCGAGTGGTTAATGAATACCCTTTCAGCAATTTATTTGCGTACAATTTATTTTTGCGTCCGGAAGCTGCCGAGTTAGAATATTTTAAGCACGAGTGGCTTATTATAAATGCACCCGGTTTTAGGGCAGATCCTGCTATTGATGGTACTCGCCAGCATAATTTCGCTATTTTAAACTTTACAAAAAAAACTATTTTAATTGGTGGAACTGCTTATACCGGCGAAATTAAAAAAGGAATTTTTGCCGTGTTGAATTATATTTTAGCACATGAAAAGAATGTTCTTCCCATGCACTGCTCGGCAAACATTGGTAAAGATGGAGACACCGCTATTTTCTTTGGTTTATCCGGTACAGGCAAAACAACTTTATCAGCCGATCCTAACCGTAAATTAATTGGAGATGATGAACATGGCTGGAGCGATAAATCTGTATTTAATTTTGAAGGTGGTTGTTATGCTAAATGTGTAAATCTTTCGGCTGAAAAAGAACCGCAAATTTTTAATGCTATTAAATTTGGTTCCTTATTAGAGAACATTAATTTTAAGGAAGGAACTGTTACAGTTAATTACGATGATATCAGTAAAACGGAGAACACACGTGTAAGCTACCCATCTTCATACATTGAAAATGCGGTTGAACCCGCAGTTGGTGATATCCCTAAAAATATTTTCTTTTTAACCTGTGATGCTTTTGGAGTTTTGCCCCCCATATCTAAATTAACTCCAGAGCAAGCTATGTACCATTTTATAAGTGGTTACACGGCAAAAGTTGCGGGTACTGAAATGGGCATTACTGAACCTACTTTAACTTTCTCTGCATGTTTTGGAAAAGTGTTTTTGCCTTTGCACCCTGCCAAATATGCCACCTTATTAGGAGAGAAATTAAAACAGAATAAGGTAAATGTTTGGTTGCTAAATACCGGCTGGGTTGGAGGTAAGTACGGAGTTGGCAATCGCATTAAATTATCATATACACGTGCCTTAATTAATGCAGCGCTTACCGGCGAATTAGATAAGGTGGAGTATGGCGAAACGCCTTATTTTAAAATGCAATTCCCTAAGTCTTGTCCAGGCGTGCCTGCTGAAATATTAGAACCACGCAATGCTTGGAAAGACAAAGCTGATTTTGATAAAACAGCGCAAATATTAGCCAATAATTTTGTGAAAAATTTTGAGCAATATGCAAGTGGTACCAGTGCTAATATATTAGCAGCCGCGCCATTAGTGGCTGTATCTGTATAATTTGAAAGTAATTTATAAAGCAGTAAAGAGAGATCTTTGCTGGTTTTTATTTTTACTTTTACCGATAAAAAATATGAATTATCATTCCGGCTTTAGATTATAAGGAGAGTCTTTTATTGAAATGCCCTTTCAGCATTCTTAGTTACAGAAAAAAAATAAAAGAGAGGCTAAAATGATAAAAAGATTGGGACGAAAATCCTAACAGGTTGGTTCGGAAGGCTTGGAATAGCAAAGCTCAAAGCCAATTAGCAACTAAGGTTCTTTTCTTAATTTAATTATTTTAAGGAAGGTTAGCACTTTAATGATTTGATAGCTTGGGTCTATCTCAAATTTCTTTTGTGCAAAATTAATGCTGTTAGGTTTTTTATGGTGATTGTTCTGCATTAGTTCTCCCATTAAAAAAATATCTATCGGCAGGGTATTTTTGCTATGGTCATCATTATCATAATTGCTATAACCGTATTTATGACCGCACCAGTTTACAATCGCTCCATGAATGGGTCCCATAAAAAAGTGGATAGGTAATAATAAGAACATCCACCAGACGGTAGCAAATTTCCAATAGAACAGAAAGTACAACACACCAAAAAAGATACGAGTAAACCACATATCGCCAATTTTATCAATAATAGGCCACTCGGGATAATTACCTCTAAACGCTTTATCCGGTTCAACTTTTCCGGTAACATAACCGTTGTAAATATTTTTTGTATGCATAGTCATTTGCCATACATCTTTAAAAAAGTGTGGTGAGTGTGGATCTTTTTCGGTATCGCTATATGCGTGGTGCATACGGTGCAAGATAGCGTAGCCCCGCGGGTTTAAAAAAGATGAGCCCTGACTGATAAATGTTAGGAGGTAAAAGAACTTTTCCCAAAATGGATGCATGGTAAACATTTTATGCGAGGAATAGCGATGCAAAAAAAATGTTTGACAGAACAGAGACAGAAACCAATGCGAAAGAAAAAATATTAAAATGATCATTAAATACGACAGTTTAGCGCACACAAAGGTAAAGGTTAGAATGTGAGTAAACAAGTAAAGATATTAACCAATGTTGTTAAATTACTTCAATAATTCAAGCGCTTCCTGCATAGAAATAACTTCTCCTTTAAAGGTAGCTATAACAAAGGCACCTATATATCCTTTTTCCAGCAATTCATTTTTGTATTTTGTTGCCTCGTTAGCGTTTTTAAAATTACCTACGGTATATCTAACTAATCCGCTAATAGTTGGTTGTTTTGCTACATCTTTTAAATCTTTTGCTTGTTCATCTAAAGAAGTGTCATCGGCTTTTTTAATGCCCAACTGTATTTTAAAACTTACCAAATATTTATCTACCGTACTACCGGTATTAGATCCTTCATTTAAATTTTCTTTATAATGTTTGT
Organism: Bacteroidia bacterium; assembly: GCA_038206945.1. GTDB lineage: Bacteria > Bacteroidota > Bacteroidia > B-17B0 > Aurantibacillaceae > PALSA-968. The sequence goes on from JBBRAG010000007.1 coordinate 15,864, forward strand.
TCTCATACGTAGCACCCACTGTGTTTAATGCCACACGTTTTCCGTTTTGATACGCCGCGATAAAGGCATCTCCGTATCCTTCATAAACAAGCTCTGCCTTATGCGCAGCAGCATCTGTCATGGTTCTATAAGAGCCTGAAGAATATTTGTAATAACCATCTTCGGTTTTCAATTCAAGAATTTTACCTGCTTGCTTAAACATATTTGGCGATAATTTATTTTTGTAAGCGCCTAGCTGCACACGGTAAATAACCTGTTTGGTTGTAGTATAATTTTTTTCTGTAGCATTATTAGAACTGTTATTATTTGTGTTAGTAGAATTTGTTCCGTTTAAATTAATATTTGTATTTTCTTTGTTCTGACCGTTATTTATATTGGAAGTGTTTTTTAAAGATTCGTTTCCATTAGAATTAATATCTTCTTTGTTGTTGCTAAGGTTGCTTGCAATTTTTTTATCTGCGTCAGAAATTTCTTTTTTAAGTTCATCATCAGTTAAAGAAAAATAATTCTCTCCTTTAAAGAAGCCAACCTTGGCCGATTTTAATCCTTCCGTTCTAAATTCATCCCTTCGGGTAATTGCTTTATGCACATCTGCAAAAGAACCTGCTGTGTAAACCACCGTTGTATCGCCAACCGTAAATGAACGTACATCGCCAATGCTTAATAAATAAGCCATTTCATCTGCGGGAATACCACCTTGATAACGCACTAATTCAACCGTATATTCTTTTTGTCCTTTTATTTTTAGAGGATTTTCATCATTTTTCTTATCGGGATTTATTACTTCTACTGTTATTGCATTTATACCGGTTGAATCATAATAACTATCATACCATTTTTGAAAGTCAGCATCTGTCATGCCTATCCCTTTTTCATTAGCTACCCTACCCGCAGGTGTAGGCAATTCTTCATCTTTATAATCTCCTACCAGGTCTTTATCCTCATCTACCGGGCAACCCTTGGCATCTACCTTAGCCCCTGCGGGCGTACCATGGCACATATCATCAAAATCTTTAACGCCATCGCCATCTTCATCGCCGTTATCAATGGCTAAAAAGTCAACACCATCGTAATGATTGCTTGGTAAAGTATCCGCTTCTTCTTTTTTCTTTGTGAAAAGATCGTAATGTACGGAAGCAGAAAATGCAAGAAATTTATCACTTTTATTACTACCTACCCCATCTATATGATTAGTAAAAGCAAAGTGCATGGTAGCGCCCATACGGAATTTAATATGCTCGCCGGCATTCAGGGTAAAACCTGCTCCCACCGGTATAGACCATGAATTTTCGCGGTATTTGCCATAGCCATTTTTGTTCATTTCACGAATGTCAGAATCATATGTATAATCCCGCACAATAGTGGTGGCATTTTGCGAGCCAACCAAACCCTGCGCCATATTCTTTATCGAACCATCATTCCAGTAATAATATTTATTGCCGTGTTTATCATAAAGATCTGTTTTAGAAAGAAATTCAAAACCTTCAAAACCTGTTAAGATATATGGACGAATATTATTTTGTTTTTTTATGAAATTAGAAAAATCATACATTAATTGTAAACCACCTAAACGTATCTGCGATTGAAAATTTTTGTTTTGGTCAGCAATAGATGAACGCTCGTTAGCACCTAACTGGCCAAACATCACATAAAAATTAAGAGATAAGCAATTACTTAAAGGCTGAGATAAATTCAATTCATAAGCAAGGCGAGATTGTGTTAAAGATTGAAGCCTATGCCCTTTTGAATAGATATTACCGAAATAAGAAAGTGTGCCTGCGCCTAAACCAATGGTTGGTTTAAATATGTCGCCTAAAGGCGGAGGATTGTTTAAGGTATCTGTTTCCGCAGATTCTTTTTTCTTTTTTTCTTTCTTAACAGCTATCGTATTTTCTTTGTTAAGCATATCTGTCTGCGCAACGCCCGTTAAAGCGAAAAAAGTAAGAAGTAGTAAAGAAAAAATATTTTTTCCGCGCATACGTTATTTGATGGTACTATGTTCCAAATGTACTAAAATGATACATGAATGATCAATTTTATTTATACCATTTTTGGTTACTAACCATTAATGCTTCTTGCACCGTAATACGTTTGCCCGAATTATAAGCAGTAACAAATGCGCCTTCAGCTCCTTTGTATTTAACAGTTTCTCTGTTATCACGTGCTACTTTGTACTCATTATATTTCCCGAAGATACATTTGGTAAAACCATCATTCATTTCTGTTTTTACACTTTCGTTTAGCGCATATTTTCTTTGCAAAGAGCCTGCACTTACCCCATTTTTAAAAGCGCCTATCTGCACTGCGTAATATATGTTTCCGTTTTTAGGAGCAGATGCCTGTGTGGTAGCAGCAAGTTCAGTTGCTTGGGTATTGGTAGTGGCGGGTTCAGGTGTTTTTTCTGTCGTAGCTACCGGTTCTACTGCGGTTTGTGTGGTAGTTGACGTGCCATCAACCGGTGCAACTGTTTCTTCTTTAGCAACCTCAACAACTATTGGCTGAGAGCTTGCATTTGCATCTATAATTTCCTGGCGATCAAGGCTCATTTTTTTAGTTTGATCATTTTCAATGTACGAAAACTCACCACCATCCAGGTAGGCAGGCTTTTGCGCATTTCCAACCGGTATTAATTTATAAACTAAGCTAAGAGTTTCTTCTGATGAAATAGAAGTCCAAATAAATTTAGCTTCTCCTTCTTTAAAATCAAAAGTAGCACCCGAATTATTTACAGATTCTGCTTTATAACCTTCCGGTATTTTTTCAGTCAGCTTGGCAAAACCTTTAATATTTCCTTTTTTAAGCATTACCATTACTTCATAATTATCAGCAGTGCTTAATGAAGTTATTTTACGCGTAGCGCTAACACTTGCATCGGGTTCGTTTGGTTTTGAAAAAGCCTGTGCGGCTTCTGTATTGGCCGGTGTAGGAGTTGCTTCGCTTGAGCCGTTAGTTTCTTCACCTAACTTAATAGTTAAAGGGCCAAATTCGGCCTGTTGTTTTACGTTATTTTCTATGTAAGAAAATTTACCTTGTATTTGTTTATCGCCCGTGGCCGATGCGGGTACTGAAATATTCATTTTTACAGTTACCTCAGCGTCAGAAGGAACTGATGTCCAGATGATCTTTACAATATTGCCTGATGCTGAAAAGCTTCCTCCTTTACTTTCAAGTTCTGAAGCGGTAAAAGAAGCAGGAAGTTCTACCTGTAACTTGGCAAAACCAGCCACCTGTGCCTTGCTTATTTTCATTTCGATTACAAAATCTTTACCGGCAGAGATATTATCGGGAAGATTGGCTGAAACACTTACAGGATCTCCAAAAATTAAATGATAAATGGTTATGGCCAGCGCGTTAATAAAAACGATAATATATTTCATACGTTTACTTTATAATTTATTATTTATTATTGTTCAAAAAAGAAATCAATTAATTTATTGATCTTTTCAACAGTAAAATCTCCTGCTCCATCAAAGAAAGAATCAATAGTTTTAGTTATTTCATCGGCAGAAATATAACCATCATTATTAATATCTGCAGATTTTAATTCACCAGGAATTTTACTGGTGGAATTATTTGTAGTTGCCTTATTAGCTTTTGCAGCCGCTTCTACCTTTTTAAGGTATTGCATACTGGGTTTAACGTTAAATTCTTTGCTTCGTTCAGGCGCTTCGGTCTCCCATTCTTTTTGATGCCTTGCTAAAGCGGCTTCATCAATCGTAACACCAAAACCATCTACTTTGTTGCCTTTTGCGGTAGCGGGCTCTTTATCCTGGTAATCAGGCACGCCGTCATCGTCAGTATCAATCGGACAACCTTTTTCATTAACCTTTACACCGGCCGGCGTTCCGTGGCACATATCTTTATCATCAGGTACCCCATCTTTATCGGCATCTAAATGATCTACCGAAGCAAAATCCACATCTTTATAGCGTGCATCTTTTGAATCTGCTGTTTTCCCGAACTTATAACGTAACCCTATTTGCGCACTTGCAAAGCCAGCCGTTCCTTTGCCCGATCCGTCTATCCAGTTAGATAAACAGTAGGTATAACCTACGCCTATCATACTACTCATGTGCTTGCCAAATTTAAAATTTAAACCCAACATAGCAGGTATTACCACGCAACCTGATTGGTTGTTGGTTCCTATTTTAGTTTCATAAGTATAATCTCTTTTTGTGGTTATAGTTCCTGTAGTAGTTACGCTTCCTGTAACGGTAGTTGTGGTAGTTTGGATAGAGCCATCTGATAAGTAATTGTAAACATTTCCTTTAGCATCTTTCAAATCGCTTTTTGTATTGAATGCCATATACCCAACGCCAACTTTAAAGAAGGGAGAAACCATGGGGTCGGCCTTCATTACTCCATCAAAATTAAGGGTTAGCATACCCTGACCTTGTATAACAGTAGATTCTATATTATTATAATATAAAATAGAACCCGATATTTGGTTATCCGTTCCGGCAAGTTTACCGTAAGAACCACCAACTTCTACCCCTAAAATTTTACCGAAACGCTGTTCAATAGCTAAAAAATAGCATAAACGTGCATCTAATAAAGGATTAACATTGGTATGACTTCCTATATATCCTGTGTATTTTAGAGCCCCAACACCTAACATAATGGAAGGTTTGTGTTTTAATACTGCTTCATCTTGTGCAGTTGACGTAAAAGCTGTAAAAAGCGTTAAATAAACGGTTAACAACTTGTTAGTAGTAATTTTTATACCCATATTTAGATTTGTTTAAACTACGCTAAAAATAAACGTTATTTACGACACTAACAAATTTAGTGTTAATGAAACGCCTTTTCGTCTATTAAATTTGTTTTTTTAAACAAGCGTTTGTTGAAAGCCGAATTTATAAGATTGCGCTGACAAAACGGTTCAATCCGGTCATATCTTTCAGCAGATTTACGTTTTTAAAGTTAGTATCCATCAATAATAGACTTACTTTTTCTGCGTGATTCTTGTGGCATTCAAAATAAAGCTGTCCGTTTTGGGATAAGATCTTCTTAGCCAAAGAAGCTATTTTTCGATAAAAAAGTATAGGATCTTTATCATCAACAAATAAAGCTAAATGAGGTTCGTGGTTTTTTATACGGTCATGCAAACCGTCTCTTTCTGAATGCAATACATAGGGGGGGTTACTTACAATGATATCTATTTTTTGATTTTCTGTCCGGCCTAAAATAATATCCGCACTATTTTCTGAAAGGATGTCTGCCTGAAAAAAATGTACCTCCACCTTATTTATAATAGCATTTACTTTGGCAACTTTTAATGCTTCATTATCAATATCCAACCCGTAAACCATTGAGTTAGGAAGGTTTTTTTTAAGAGAAACAGGTATGCAACCACTACCGGTACCAATATCTAATATATTGTATGTTGTACCTTGTACCTTGTTATTTGTTAAAATTATTTCCACTAATTCTTCTGTTTCCGACCTTGGAATAAGCACGTTCTTATTTACTTTAAATTTTAAGCGATAAAATTCTGCTTCGCCTAAAACATACTGTATAGGTGTGTGCCGTTTTAGTTTAAAGCACATTTGTTCTAAGCTGATCAAGTCTGATTGATTAATGCGAAGATCTTTATTCGAAATTATTTCTCTTGCACTTAACTTTAATTGCTTTTCAAATATCCAATTGGTAATATTTTTCAATTCGCTTTCAGTATAAATTTCTTCCAGCTCCTTTTTATAGAAAGAAATAACATCACTTAATAGGTTAGAATGGATTTGCATAGCGATTATTCCTTATCCTTCAATAATTTTTCCAAGGTATATAATTCATCACGCAGGCGCGCGGCTTCCACAAAATCTAATTCTTTAGAGGCACGCAGCATAGCCGATTTCAACAAACCAATTTGTTTTTTCAATTCGCCCTCATTCATATATTGCACAACCGGGTCGGCAGCTAAACTGGTATCAAAGTTTTCGGTGTATGCTTTTACCAATCTTCCATCCACACTCACTTCTGTTGAAGAGAAAGCATCTTTCTTTTTTCTTCCGGCTTGGGTTGGTGTTATGCCGTGTTTAAAGTTGTACTCTACTTGTTTCAAACGTCGGCGTTGTGTTTCGTCAATGGTAAATTGCATACTGTCTGTAACTTTATCGGCATACATAATTACCCTGCCATTTACATTACGCGCAGCGCGGCCAACGGTTTGTATAAGCGAAGTTACGTTTCGTAAAAAACCTTCTTTATCAGCATCCAATATAGCCACCAAAGAAACTTCGGGCAGGTCTAATCCTTCGCGTAAAAGATTAATACCAATTACCACATCTATCATACCCACGCGCAGTTGCCTTAAAATTTCTACACGCTCTAAGGTATCAATATCAGAATGCATGTAACGGCAACGTATCTTTAGCTTGGCTAAATACTTGGCCAGTTCTTCTGCCATTCGTTTGGTTAAGGTAGTAACCAACACACGCTCATCACGCTCAATAGTTTTATGTATTTCTTCCAGAAGGTCATCTACCTGATTTTGGCAAGGGCGAACTTCGATAGGCGGATCAATAATTCCTGTTGGACGAATTAACTGCTCTACAATAACACCTTCTGCTTTTTTTAATTCATACTCTGCAGGGGTAGCGCTCACATAAATGGTTTGATTTAAAAGGCTTTCAAATTCTTCAAATTTTAAAGGCCGATTATCAATAGCAGCCGGTAATCGAAAGCCGTATTCCACTAAATTTACTTTGCGCGAATAATCTCCGCCATACATAGCATGCACTTGTGGCAAGGTAACATGACTTTCATCTACCACAAATAAAAAATCTTTCGGAAAATAATCTATCAAACAAAAGGGACGCATGCCCGGTAACCTGCCATCAATATAACGCGAGTAATTTTCTATGCCGCTGCAATACCCAAGTTCGCGCATCATTTCAAGATCATGCTCTACACGTTCTTTTAAACGTTTGGCTTCTAATACCCTGCCGCCTTCTTCAAAAAACTGCACCTGCGCCATCATATCATCCTGTATTTGATGCATAGCTTTTTGTAAAGTTTCTGGTGCTGTAACATACATATTAGCCGGGTAAATAATGTAATCTTTAAACGCTTCTATTTTTTTGCCGGAGGAAGTATCAAACGTATCTATGCTTTCCAACTCATCGCCGAAAAAAGAAATACGCAAAGAAAAATCGGCGTAAGAAAGGTTGATATCAACCGTATCTCCAACTACCCTAAAACTACCACGATTAAATTCTTCGGTGGTGCGCGAATATAATGCCTGCACCAACTGGTGTAAAAATTTATTGCGGCTTATACGTTGACCGGCTTTAATATGCACTAAGCTCTTTTTAAATTCTTGTGGATTGCCAATACCATAAATACAGGAAACCGAAGAAACCACAATAACATCTCGCCTACCGGAAAGTAAAGAAGAAGAAGCGCTTAAGCGAAGCTTTTCTATTTCATCGTTAATGGCCAGATCTTTTTCAATGTATGTACCTGTTGTTGGCAAAAATGCTTCGGGCTGGTAATAATCGTAATAAGAGACAAAATATTCTACCGCGTTATCAGGGAAAAATTGTTTCAGTTCAGCGTATAATTGTGCCGCAAGGGTTTTATTATGACTTAACACCAATGTTGGTTTATTAACTTGATTAATAACATTAGCAATGGTAAAAGTTTTACCCGAGCCGGTAACGCCCAGCAGTACCTGATTTTTTACCTCATCGTTTAAGCCGGCAACAAGCTCTTTAATAGCTTGCGGCTGATCTCCGGTTGGTTGATATTCTGAAGTAAGTCTAAAATTCACGATGGTAAAGTTACGGGATAAATTAAATTTACAATCTAAATAAAACTTAAAACACGCTTCCGTTTTTTTCTAGTATATTTGCGCAAAATAATTTACTATGAGCAAAGGTCCGGTTTCAAAATTTATAGAACATCACTATCGTCACTTCAATGCAGCCGCCTTAATGGATGCTGCTAAAGGCTACGAAACACATTTAGCTGAAGGTGGTAAAATGATGGTTACTCTTGCCGGTGCCATGAGTACGGCCGAGTTAGGAATTTCTTTAGCCGAGATGATTCGTCAAGATAAAATTGCCATTATTTCGTGTACGGGAGCCAACTTAGAAGAAGATGTAATGAACTTAGTTGCGCATTCTCATTACAAGCGTGTACCTAATTACCGCGATTTAACCCCAAAAGACGAGTGGGATCTATTAGAAAATCATTACAACCGTGTTACAGATACTTGCATCCCTGAAGAAGAAGCTTTTCGTCGTTTGCAAAAACACTTGGTAAAACAATGGAAAGATGCTGAAGCCGCAGGCGAGCGTTATTTTCCGCACGAATTTTTATACCGTGTTATTTTAAGTGGAGAGTTAAAACAGTATTATGAAATTGAGCCAAAAGACAGTTGGATTGTAGCCGCTGCCGAAAAAAATATTCCAATCGTTTGTCCGGGTTGGGAAGATAGCACCACCGGAAACATTTTTGCCAGCTACGTTATTAAAAACGAATTACAAGCAAACACCGTTAAAAACGGTATTGAATACATGGTTTGGTTAGCAGACTGGTATCGTAAAAACTCAGGCGGCAAAGGTGTAGGCTTTTTCCAAATTGGGGGCGGTATTGCCGGCGATTTTCCTATTTGTGTAGTACCTATGATGTACCAAGATTTAGAGTGGCATGATGTTCCTTTTTGGTCATACTTCTGTCAGATTTCTGATTCTACAACATCGTATGGCTCATATTCTGGTGCCGTTCCAAACGAAAAAATTACCTGGGGTAAATTAGATATTAATACACCTAAGTTTATTGTAGAAAGTGATGCGACTATTGTTGCGCCACTAATGTTTGCCTGGATTTTGGGTTGGTAGATTTTTTTATTAAATTTATTTCATGAAAAAATTATGCTTTTTACTTTTTGTTTTTTTTATAGCAGTTGCCTGTAAGAAAAAAACATCAACTACAACTAACCCTCTCAATACAACAACCATAACAAATTTTAGTGTAGATGGCCAGCCAGTAAGCAATCTAACACACAATACTTTTATGAATGGTGGCAACTTTGCATTGGTGTGTTACGGTTTAAATTCTAACCCCGAGATACAAATAACTTTTTCGGGTACTGTAACTCCCTCTTATGGTACGTATGCTATTACAAACGGCACGGTTACGTATGCCAAATGCAATTTTACTTTATCAGATACTGGCTATACCGAAGCGGCATCGTCAGGCTATATAAATGTTACTACCAATGGCGCGGCACCTTACAATGTAGCTACTTTTAGTAATGTGGCGGTAAGCGGCAATGCCGGTAACCATACAATATCGGGTACTATAACGTACTAGTTCTTTTACAAATAAAAACTAAGTGCTATTTTGAACGCCATTATCAAAAATCGGGTAATAATGTAGCTTGTTTTCCAATTCTTAAAATATTCGCAAAATATCCAAAATTATTATAATTAAAATATTACGCCTTGTTGTTCTACATTAAAAATTGTGTAACAGTTTATCCATACCAAAGTAGCGGTATCATAAATATAAGCAGTCAAAATAATATAGATGAAATAAGGGTTACCTATTTGCTTGGGCAACTAATTTATCAAGCCAAAGCACAGCAGCAAAATAGTAACTTTCAATTAAATGAAGTCGGGGTTTATTTTATAAGTACCACCATAGGTAAAGAAACTAGTACTCAAAAAAATTTTGTGCAGCCTTAATAACATTTAATAAACCAAAAAACAGATAAAAAAAATCCCGGCATAACCGGGATATTTTTTTTGAGATATATATTGCTTATGCTTCAGTTGCCGGAGTTTCTTCTTCTGTAGAAGCTTCTGGTGCTGCTGTTTCGGATGCAGCTTTTTCTTCTGCTACAGGCACTGCTGTTTTAGCTGCTACTTTAGCTGCTTTTGCGTCTTTTGCCGTTTTTTCAACTTCTAAACGTTTTGCTTCAGCTGATTTTTTACCTGTAGATAAATTATCTTTTTTAGCATTTACTTTAGCTTCTTTTTCCTGCATCCAAGCCGAAAACTTTGTTTCTACCTGCTCTTCGGTCAAAGCGCCTTTTTTAACCCCATCTAAAAGATGTTTTTTCATTAAAATACCTTTGTACGACAATATTGCATTGCAGGTATTGGTTGGGATCGCACCATCTTGTAGCCACTTTAAGGTAGTTTCAAAGTTGATGTCGACTGTTGCCGGGTTTGTATTTGGATTGTAAATCCCTAATTTTTCAATGAACGCCCCATCTCGTGGAGCTCTGCTGTCTGCAACAACTAAGTGAAAAAACACATTGTTTTTTTTACCGTGTCGTTGTAACCTGATTTTTACTGCCATTTTATTTTTTGTTTAATTTTTAAGGATTGCGAATATACAACCGTTTTTTGAATTTAGCAACACTATTTTAAGATATCCGGCCTAAGGCGTATCATCAATAAATTTAAGCGTGTGTTTTTTATTGATCTTATAGTGCTTTATAGCAAAAATTCTAAAGGCCTGACCAATAGCCAATAAGCTTACACCAATTTCTACATCTAAAATACGTAATATGGGTTTATTGTTATTGATGGCATTATTTAAAGCATCTAAGGCAATGTACCCTACCCCGCAACCACTTATAAAAGTTGAGGCTACGCGTGTTAAGGAGTTTGATCTATCAACTAAAACCTTGCGAATATCTTTATAAAAAATAAGTTTGGTGCTATCTAAAATAAGTACGGTATCATTTAATAACATAATAGTGCCTTTGTATTTATGTGGATCGTTCTTTATTTTTAAAATAATCTTATCCTGCACATAAAATTTTATTCTTTTGGTGGTTCGCAGCTTTTCTACATCTAACGATAAAAACCTGTTTGACTGAGCAAATAGGTTAACCGAAAAAACAAAAAGCAGGAGCCATAAAATTTTCATCACTCAAAAATTTTACTGGGGTTTAGTATCAGGTTAGGGTCGAATACTTTTTTTATTTGTTTTTGCAGGGCTATTTCTTTTTGGCTGAACATGATGTGCATGTACTCTTTTTGAACTAATCCAATGCCATGCTCGCCACTAATAGTGCCACCTAACTTTTTGCATAATAAAAATATTTCTGTAATGGCTTTTTTTATATGCTCGCCATTCCACATTTCATCAGGCATATCATCTTTTATTATGCGGGTGTGTAAATTTCCATCGCCGGCATGGCCATAGCAAACGCTTCTAAAATTATAGCGTGCGCCAATTTCTTTAATGCCTTTTATAAGCGCGGGCAATTCGGCCCGTTGTACAACGGTATCTTGCTCTTTACTGATGGAAGTAGCTTTTACGGCTTCGTTAATTTTGCGGCGCAGCTTCCAAAGCTCATCTTTTTGCGATTGACTATCGGCTAATAAAATTTCACCAATATTAAATTTACTTACCACCTCCCCTATTGCCTCCATATCCTGCATAAGCACATCCAAATTATTACCATCTACTTCAATTAAAAGATGCGCCTGTATATCATCTTCTAATTTTACCACAGAACTCTGCACATATTTACTAACCCAATCTAAGGCATCACGTTCCATAAATTCTAAAGCACTGGGTGTGTAGCCGGCTTTAAAAATTTCTGACACAGCGCCACAGGCTTCTTCTGCACTGCGAAAAGGTACCAACATTAATAGGTTATGCTTGGGTAACGGAATTAATTTTACGATAATTTTGGTTACGATACCAAGGGTACCTTCGCTGCCAACCATTAGTTGCGTTAGGTGATACCCGGTAGAATTTTTTAAGGTGTTGGAGCCTGTAAAAATTATTTCGCCAGTAGGTACTACAACCTCTAAGTTTAAAATATAATCTTTAGTAACCCCGTATTTTACGCATTTTGGGCCGCCGCTGTTTTCTGCTACGTTGCCGCCTAAAAAACAAGAGCCTTTACTGGCAGGATCTGGTGGATAAAACAAGTTTTTTTGCGCCACTGCGTTTTGAAATACTTCGTTTATAACACCGGGTTCTACCGTTGCCTGTAAGTTGCGCTCATCAATTTCTATGATTTTATTAAACCGATCCACCGATAAAATGATGCCACCCATTACGGGTAAGGCGCCGCCGCTTAAGCCGGTGCCGGCAGCACGGGGTGTAACAGGAATTAAATGTGTGTTGGCCATTTTTAAAATAGCCGAAACTTGTTGTGCTGTGTTTGGTTTTACAACTACTTCGGGAATGAAAAGCAGGTCTTCGGTTTCATCTTTACCGTAGGTTTCTAATTGAGCTTTATCAGTAAGTACAAAGGCATTGCCAACAATTTCTTTTAGTTGGGTTAGAATTTGCGGGGTTATTTTGTTATAGTTCATTTTATGGGAAGTTTTCAAAAGTAATGAATATTTGCGTTAGGGATGGTGGCAGAAAGCCTTTTAAGTACTCTTAAAAGCTTTACGCCTACAGCCCGACGGCGGTAATCTGCCGGAACGCCCAAAAGCTGAATTATTAATTCATTTTAGCTTGTAATACCATCGTAAATTCGGGTATATTGGCTTCAAAGGTTTTATCGTCGAACAAACGCAGCATGGTATAGGTGCCGGCCATTTTACCTACTTCGGTCTTTAAGTTGCAGCCAGATGTGTAGGTGTATTGTTTACCGGGTTCTATTACGGGTTGCTGGCCAACTACGCCTTCGCCCTTTACTTGGCTGTAATCGCCATTGCTATCGTAAATATGCCAATGCCGACTAAGAAGTTGCAGGCTGAAATTATTTTTATTGAGGATGGTAATGGTATAAGTAAAAAAATATTGGCCGTGGCGCGGGTTGCTATGCGCAGGCGAATAAGTGGTTTGTACGGAAATTTCTACACCTTGCGTTAGCGCTTTTATCATTGTAAACAAAGCTATATTAATATTTTTTTGTTTGTGCAAAGATAACCTAAAACCTAAATAGATACCTTGCCTAAAATTAAAGTATGCAAATTCTTAACAATTATTTTTTAAAAAAGTATCACACGTTTGGTACAAATGTATATGCAGATTATTTTACGGAAATTAATTCGGTAGAAGAATTTAAAGAATTGCAGCAAACGGAAGTTTATGAAAATAATGTGCACTTAATTTTAGGCGGTGGAAGTAATTTACTTTTTACTAAAAATTACGAAGGACTAGTTATAAAAAACAATTTGCATGGCATTGAAATTTTAAAGGAAGACGAAAATTATGTATGGATAAAGGCCGCGGCAGGAGAGAACTGGCACACCTTTGTTTTATATTGCGTGGATAAAAATTATGGCGGGGTAGAAAATTTATCGCTTATACCTGGTTGTGTAGGTGCAGGTCCTATGCAAAATATTGGCGCGTATGGGGTTGAAATAAAAGACGTTTGTGATGAAGTAACTGCTATTGACCTAATTACCGGCGAAGAAAAAACTTTTAGCAATGCAGATTGCAAATTTGGCTACCGGGAAAGTGTTTTTAAGCATGTGTATAAAAATAAATACCTGATAACCTCGGTTGTGTTTAAGCTGGATAGAAAACCAGTATTGAATACTTCTTACGGAGCCATTGAACAGGAGCTGAAAAATATGGGGGTATTGCAGCCAGGTGTAAAAGCTGTTAGCAATGCGGTTATCAATATTAGAAGCTCTAAATTGCCGGACCCTGCTACGCTAGGTAATGCGGGAAGTTTTTTTAAGAACCCGGAAGTAAGCAAACAAAAGCACGATAAATTGAAAGTGCAGTTTACAAACTTAGTTGCTTATGTTTTAGAAAATGGAAATTATAAACTGGCTGCCGGTTGGCTAATTGAACAGTGCGGCTTTAAAGGGAAACGTTTTGGCGATGCGGGTATACACGTAAACCAGGCATTAGTATTGGTTAATTACGGAAATGCTAGTGGTAAAGAAATTTACGATTTATCGCAACAAGTATTAGATGCTGTGCAGGAAAAATTTGATGTTGTTTTAGAAAGAGAAGTAAATATTTATTAAAGAAATATTTAATATTTCATAAAGCGCATAATGGATTTAAAGCTGATAAGCCCCGTTATAAGTGCCCAAACACCTGAAAGAACACACATAACAGCGATGCCCACAAAATAATTGGATATAAATTTTACACTTATAAAACCGGCTGCCACTACACCCAAAGCAAATATTAGTACAGTAATAATAAGACGGTAATTTATTTTAAACTTAAATATCTTATAGGTTAAGTATACTTGAATTGTGGCTGTAAAAAACTGCGTAACCAAACTTGAATAGGCTGCCCCCATAGCTTTAAACTGAGGTATTAAAATAATATTTAGTATAAAATTTAAGCAAATGCCTACAAGTGCCATAATGTTTAATTGCTTTAAATTTCCGTTAGCGGTAAGTAAAGTGCCAAAAATATAGGTTGTTGAGATAGCGATAAAACAGGTCATCAACATAGAAAAAATAGTGGCCGAATCGGTTACGCCATGATTTATTAAGCTGATAAGTTGTACTTGGTAAAACCAAGAAACGGCCGCCGCTATAATGGCCGGCGTTATTAGTAATGTAAAAGATAACTTTACAATATTCTCTACGCTTTCTTTGTACTTTAACATCCGGCTAAAAACGGGCAGTAATTGCAGCGAAAATAAGTAAGCAATCATATTTGCGGCATCAAGTAACCTAAAACCTTTTGCATAAATACCGGTTTGTACGGCGCCTTCGCCTTCGGGTAAAAGTTTTTCTATCATAACGGCATCCAAGCGGTTGTAGAACGTCATTAATAAAACCAGAACAGCAAAAGGAAAACTCTTTTTTAAGATCATGATCCAAAAAGGGCGGTTCCAGGAAAGGACAAATTTTTCGGTCTTTTTTAAAACAACAATAAAAGCCAATATAGCGGTAATGAAATAGGCAATGCTTTGCGCATAAACAAAATTCATTATATCTATGTAAATACCGGTAATACCTGTCCACAGTAATAAACCGCAAATTGCGATCATTATAAACCTATCTAAAATAGAAATTATACTATCTGCCTTAAACGCATGTAAACCCAATAAATTTGAACGCAAGTATAAGATCATAGAAATTAAGAATTGGTTAAAGCCCAATAAAAACAGTAGTTTTAAATAGCGGGTGCTGTATCCAACCATCATACCTACGCTAATGGTTACGCCAATATAAACAACACCCAATAAAAGTTTAAGCAAAAACAGGCCTGAGAAATGTTTTTCTAAAAGGTGGTTGTTTTGTGCAATGTTTTTATTATTGAAATTGGTGATCCCAAAATCTAGCAAAATATTTAATAAGAAGGAAAAATTAAGAAGGGCAAAGTATTCGCCATAGGCTTCGTTCCCCACTTTATACTGAACGGCAGGTTCGATAATTAAGATCCAAAAAGGCTTAATTAATAGATTTAGAGAAATAAGTATGGCTAAGTTTGTAACGAACTTTTTTTGCATCATAACGGGCTGCGAATATAAGTTTATTAAGGTTAACTAAAAACTGCCATTTTTATTGTTGAAAATATATTTTATTGATGAGGTTAAAGAGGTAAAAAAGAAGGTTTTCCCAACCATTTTTCTATCTCTTGCTGATCGAGTATAATATAATTTACCCTGTTTTCTACCACGCTGTTATTAACCAGGTAAATTGTTGGCAAAGATACCCCGCCTAAATAAATAAAATGACTTCCTTTTAGCATACAATATGGTATATCTTCAGTATGCGTATCTTTAAAAAAGACCTTTAAATTTTCGGGTTTGCCATTTAATATAAAGTAGAACGGAATGGCAGGATTTTTTTGATGCATGATATGAATTTTTTTGGCGGCAATTCTGCAATGCGGACAAGTTAAACTCATAAACGAGATTATTTTTTTACCCTTTACAAGATCTTTTGGCGGTGTATTTACAAGCGCGTTATTATAAAGCGTATCTAACTCTAGGTTAAAATTATTTTCGGGTTGGTTTAGATATGCCTCCGAATAATCTAACTGAACCGGATTTAAAATAAATGGCAGTACCAGACAAGTTAAGGTAATCCCAACAACAAGGTAGTTGGTAAATCTACCAAAATTAAAACCTTCATGTAAAATATATAAGCCCGCCAATACAATTAACATAAAAATATTTTTAAGCAGAGCTTGTAAGGGTGTCATTTCTATGGTTGTACCAAAACAACCGCAATTACCTTTATTACCTGCTATAATTATTTGAAGAACTAAATAAATGCAAAAAACAAGTAAGGTTACAATGCCTAATTTATAGGTAAGGTCTTTTAATTTTATATTCAGTATCAATAAAACACCTATTAAAAACTCAAACCCAATTAAAAAACGGGCTATAAATGGCGCAATTTGCCAGTTGCCTATGCCCAGATCAACAAACGTATATTCAAAAGGTTCTATAGGATACAGTTTGGTGTAGGCCGAAAACACAAAAACGCACCCCATTAAAACGCATAAAAAACTTAAAGCAATTTTTTTAACCATATATAAATAAAAAAAGCAGCTAAAATTAGCAGCTTTTAATTAAAAAATAAAAATATCCTAGTTAACAGTACAAGTGTAACCAGTAAAAGTAGTTTGCTCGTTGTTGCAATTAGTTGTAGCAACCGATTTTGTAGTTTTAGCTGTTGAAGAAATACTAGCTTGACCAGCAGCTGTGCAAGTGCAAGTGTAGTTCTTTTTGCAAGCAGTTGATAAAGCTGCTACTACTACTAATGATAAGATAACTTTTTTCATAAAAATGATTTTAAATTGGTTTATATGGGTCAAAAATATATAATTTAATACAATTACCAAAAAAAAATTAAAAATTTTACGATTCTTAAAATGGCTTTAATCTTATACAAAAATTAACATATTTAATAAGCATTTTCACATTTTATATTATTAGTATATTTGCCTCCTTAACTTTAATTTTTTAATTTGATGAGTTATTTAGATTTTGAAAAACCAATAGAAGAGCTTGAAAAAGAGCTTCAAAAATTAAAAGATGTTGCTGCTAAAAGTAAAGTAGATGTTACCTCTTCCATTAAAGAAATGGAAACTAAAATAAATGATACCAAAACGCAGGTATATTCATCGTTAACAGCATGGCAAAAAGTACAGCTATCACGCCACCCCGAACGCCCTTACGCACTTGATTATATAAATGCTTTAACAGGCGGAAATTTTATAGAATTACATGGCGATCGCACCGTTGGTGACGATAAAGCTATGATTGGCGGCTTTGGCGATATTGATGGAAAAACCTACATGTTTATTGGCCAGCAAAAAGGTAGAAATACCAAAGAACGCCAGTTTCGTAATTTTGGAATGCCAAACCCCGAAGGATATCGCAAGGCACTTCGTTTAATGAAAATGGCTGAGAAATTTAACAAGCCAATAATCACTTTAATTGATACGCCGGGCGCATACCCGGGCTTAGAAGCCGAAGAACGCGGACAAGGAGAAGCCATTGCACGTAATTTATTAGAAATGGTGCAGCTTACTGTGCCAGTTATTTGTATTATTATTGGAGAAGGTGCTTCGGGTGGAGCGCTTGGTATAGGCATTGGCGATAAAGTTTTAATGCTCGAAAACTCTTGGTATTCGGTTATCTCTCCCGAAAATTGCTCTACTATTTTATGGAGAACGTGGAATTTTAAAGAAACTGCTGCCGAAGCCTTAAAACTTACCGCAACCGATATGCTTGGCAATAAATTAATTGATGGCATCATTCTTGAGCCATTAGGTGGTGCGCATAAAAACCCGGCAGCAGCTTTTGAATTTGTAAAAAAAGCTATTCAAAAATATACAACTGAGTTAAGCAAACAAACACCTGAAAAACGTATTTCAGACAGAATTGATAAATTCTGCGCAATGGGTGTTGTTACCGAAGAAAACGAAATTGTAAAATAGTACCCATCATTAAATCAATAACTCTACAAATCAACAAATAATATAATTATGGCAAACACAGGAGATGTAAACATAGGTACCGTACTTCGTTACAATGGCGAACTTTGTTTAATTACCGAATGGCAACACCGCACACCGGGCAATTTACGTGCTTTTTACCAAGCAAAAATGCGCAATTTAATGAATGGTAAACAAACCGAAAATCGTTTTCGCAGTGGCGAAGAAGTTATCTTGGTGCGTGTAGAATATAAAATGATGCAATTTATTTACAGCGAAGGCGATTTTATTGTTTTAATGGATAACGAAACCTACGAGCAAATTCATATTTCAGCAAGTACATTAGGCGCAGGTTTAAAGTTCTTAAAAGAAGGCATGGAAATTAAAGTAACCTTTGAAGAAGATACCCCAATTTTAGCCGAAGCACCCACATTTATAGAAGTTGAAGTTACTTATACCGAACCTGGCGTTAAAGGCGATACGGCCACTAACACGTTGAAAACTTCAACCGTTGAAACCGGTGCAGAGGTGATGATACCTTTATTTATAAACCAAGGCGATAAAATTAAAGTTGATACACGCACATCTACCTATGTGGAACGCGTAAAAAAATAAATTTCTCTTCTAAAATTACAAAAGGCTGTCTTTTTAATAGGACAGCCTTTATTTTGTGACCTCGGGGGGATTCGAACCCCCAACCTTCAGCTTCGGAGGCCGACACTCTATCCAGTTGAGCTACGAAGCCTTTTTTGCGCAAACAAAGATAAAACAATATATTTAGGAGATTTTTATACTAAACATTTAAATTTTTCGTTTTACGGTCAATGAAAAAAATAGCTTCACTAATTTTACTATTTGTTATTTATTTTACGTTTGAAGCATCTGCCCAAAACGCGCTTAAACCTTACCAATGGCGAGATCATTTGCCTTACAACGTCGCCTTTTCTGTTACAAACCAAGGCAATAAAATTTACGCCGCAGCCAACGAATGTATTTTTTCTTTTAATAAAGATGATAATTCGTACCAAAGGCTTAATAAAATTACCGGCCTTAGTGATGTGGAACCCATTATTGTAAAAAACAACCCTTACAACAACGCGCTGGTAGTCATTTATAAAAACTCAAACATAGATATTATAAAAAACGGTGGCGTAACCAATATACCGGATCTATTCCATAAACAAAACATTGGCAACAAAACCATTAGCAGTATTACTTTTAACAAAAACCTTTGTTACATTGCCTGTGGTTTTGGTATTGCAGTTTTTGATACAGATGCGCTTCAATTTCAGGATACTTACATAATAGGCCCTTCTGGTAGTAATATTTTTATTTACCAAGTTGCTTTATCAACTAATACTATTTATGCAGCCACCGCTAAAGGTATTTATTCTGCGCCACTAAACGCATCTAACTTGGCAAGTTATACTAATTGGCATCAAGAAATAAATCTTATTAACCCCAACGGAGCATACAATGGTATTGTCAATTTTAATAATAATATAATTACTTCTTATTCCGGGCATTTAAGTCCTAATCCGCCTACCGGAGATAATATAGATACACTTTATACATTTAACAGTGGTATTTGGACGGTTTATCCCTCTGTAGGTTCAGCAAATTATATTCGAAAGTTATCCGTATCAGATAATAATAAGCAATTTTTAGTGATAGATAATACCGGTTTTATTTCTTATGATACATCGGCTCATGCAACTATTATGCACGATGGATTTCCGGGTTTAACGTATGCAGCCTATTTTACTACCGATGTTATACCAGACCCAACCGAAGCAGGTTTTTATTGGGAAACAAATTCTGTTTTTGGATTATTAAAACTTAACAATACAATTTCAGCGCCGCAGCGTTATAGCCTAAACGGACCTGCATCCTCTGCATGTTCTCAAATACGTATTAAAGAAGATAAGGTTATAGTAGCGCCTAATTTTTTAGGTTATAAACTATCTCCTTCTTATATCAATACCGGCGTCTATTCTTTTCAAAACGATGCTTGGATAACCGATATACATGTGCCGGACTATACTTTCTTTGATATTAATTGTATAGCATTTGATTATACAGATAAAAATCATTTTTATGCAGGCTCTTTTGGTAAAGGAATGATGGAAATAAAAAATGATAGTATAGTTGCCAAATATAATTGTAATAATAGCCCTATCGCTCATAGAAATTTTATTGTTAATAATTTACCTGACACGGGAGAAACACAAGTAACAGGTTTATTTTCTGATATTGATAATAATTTATGGATTACAACAAATGATAACCCAACGTTTATTACCATTAAAAAAAATGATAATACCTGGGCAAGCCTTGATTTTAGCAACCTTGTACCTAATATTCAATACTTGAACTGCAATCAAATATTAGTAGATTCTAATAAACAGGCTTGGGTAGCAGCTTATGGCACAGGGCTATTTCTTTATAAAAATGATGGTAATTTTACACAGCCTAACGCCAGTAACTCTAAACTGTTGGTAAATTTAGCAGGTAAAGGCGGCTTGCCAAGTAATAATATTATTTGTGTAGCGCAGGATAAAAGCAATAATATTTGGGTAGGTACAGACCAAGGTATTTATGTTTTTTACAGCCCCGGAAGTATCTTAACACAATCATCCGGTTGGGATGCGCAACCTATTTATGTGCAGCAAGACGGGCAAACACAATTGCTTCTACAAACCAATGTAGTTAACAGCATTTTTGTAGATGGCGCTAATAATAAATGGGTGGGCACATTTACCAGCGGCTTGTTTTGTTTTTCGCCCGATGGACAAATAGAGTTGCAACACTTTACCATTGATAATAGTCCTATTTTTTCAAACAATGTACTTAATGTAAGTGTAAGCGGCAAAACCGGCGAGGTATTTATTTCTACCGATAAAGGCTTGCAATCTTTTCAAAATATCGTTACCGAAGGCTTAACTAATTTTGATGATGTGTATGCTTATCCTAATCCGGTTAAGCCCGGTTACACGGGCCCCATATTAATACACGGCATGATATCTGGCGCTACCGTAAAGATTGTTGATGGCGGCGGAAACTTTGTTTATGAAACAACCTCAGAAGGCGGACAAGCTGTTTGGTATGGAGAAAATTTTAAAGGCAAGCGCGTGGCGTCAGGTGTTTACATGGCTATTTGCGCTATGCCGGATGGCTCTCAAAAAAAAATAACCAAAATTTTGTTGCTGAACTAACATGCAACAAAAAACAAACGGGTTAATTTTACAGAACACCAAATTTCAGGAGAAGAAAAGCATTCTTAAAATCTTCACATTACAACAAGGCATACAAAGCTATGTGGTAAATGTTGGCCATTCTGCAAAATCTAAAATAAAACCGGCGCATATTATGGCGCTTAATCAAATCGAGTTTATAGAGCAAATAAAAAAAACACGCAGCCTGCAGCTCATAAGCGATATTCATGTCTCGTATATTTATCAAACCCTGTTCAACAATCCCATAAAAAATACCATTGCTATTTTTTTGAATGAACTACTCTTAAAATCTTTAAGGGAACAGCCAGATAATAAAGAGTTGTATCAATTTATTGTAGAAAGCCTTGTTGTTTTTGATAACCAGCATTATGAAGCAAGCAATTTTCACCTGCATTTTTTGGTAGAACTATCAAAATACCTTGGCTTCTACCCTAATAATAATTACAGCAAAAACAATTGTTTGTTTGATATGCAGGAAGGTATTTTTACCGCGCAAACACCGCATCATTTATTTTATGCAGATACTGAATTATCTTTCCATTTAAGTGAGCTTTTAAATAATAAAAGCAATTTTACCTGTACCGCCAAAACACGTGCACAATTGCTAAACGTTTTAATTATGCTTTACCGGCTACACATTCCAAACTTTGGAGAAATAAACTCCATACAAATTTTAAAAGAAGTTCTATCTTAAATTTTTGGCGTTCCGGCTTGGTGTCATTTCGAACCAAATGGATAAATATCTGGCCTCGTAACGCTACCTGCAGTAAAGCTTTTTAATTTAGCTCACTACATTATTTATTTATAGTTGCTTCGCTGAATGCTGAAAAGTATTTCTTAAAAAAGGCTTTCTCGCCGCATCCTTAACGCAATTATACTTTCTTTCCCATAATTATCAGGTCGCGTAAAACCCCTTCCATATCAGCTATTTCTGGTAGATGCGCCCATTTTTGAAAACCTTGTTTGTAAAAAAGTTTCAGGCTCGGTTCGTTATGGCCAAAAATAAAACCTAGTAAAGACGTTATATTAAGTTCAGGGCATTTTTCAAGTGCGTAATTCAAACAATAATTACCTAAACCGTTGCCCTGCATGTTGCTTTCCAAATAAATACTTAGCTCGGCAGTTTTGTTATAGGCCGGCCTTCCGTAAAAATTATTAAAACTCATCCAACCCGCATATATATTATTCAGTTCAACAATATATAAAGGCCTGGTTACAGAGTTATGATTATTGAACCAGTCTTTTTTACTATCCACACTAACAGGTTCTATATCGGCTGTAACTAAACGGCCTGCAATCGTTGCATTGTAGGTGCTAACAATAGCAGGCAAGTCATTTATAGTGGCGTTTTTAAACGAAATATTTTTTAGCATTTTATTTTACAATACGTTTTTTTAATTTTTGTGTTCTGTGATGAACAGTTATTATTTGAATTTCATAAGCAGTAATTCTATAAACAATTCGGTAATTGCCTACAATTATTTCTCGTATGTTTTTACTATTGAATTCTGGCACAATCCGCCCAATGAAGGGTTGTTTTTTAAATATTCCTCACATTCCAATATGCGTTCAACTACACCCGCCGCGTAATGAAAAGAATCCTTTGATATATATTCTGCAATCTGATTAATGTCGGTAACCGAACGCGCAGTCCATATTACTTTAACCATTTTTTAAGTTTTTTTCTGGCTTCTTTTGTAGAATAAACTTTTCCATCCTCAGCATCTTTTATTCCTTCTTCTACTTTTTGAACAAACAATAGTTTTTCAAATAATTCATCTACGGAAAAATCAGTTGGAAGTTTTTTTAATGTTTTTAATGCAACGGCCTTGTTCATACATCAAATTTAATAAATTAAATAACTTAGCCTACGAACATATCTTTTGGGTAAGACGAAATTATTTTTGCTTCTATGGCTTTATCAAATAAAAGTATGACCGCTTTTTTTCCAACATCGCCAAGTTCGATAGAATATTTATTTACATACAAAGCAATGTGTTTTTGCATCACAGCCTCATCCATTGCCTGGGCGTGTTTTTTAACAAAAGGCATTACATCTTTAGGATTGGCAAAAGCATATTCAACACTTTCTTTAATTAATTCATTAATTAATACTTGATCGGCTAAAGGTAAATTACGTTGCACTACAATGCCTCCAAGCGGTATGGCAGATTGGCTGTAAGTTTCCCACCATTCGCCAAGATCAATAATTTTTACCAAACCTTTTTGTTGGTAAGTAAATCTGTTTTCATGTATGATCAAACCCGCATCAACTTCTTTTGAAAGAATTGATTGTTCTATATCTGAAAAAACAATTTCTAATTTTTGTGTAAGAGAAGGATAGGCAAGTGCTAACAAAAAATTTGCCGTAGTGTATTTGCCGGGAATAGAAACTTTTAAGGTAGAAATCAGTTGCGGGTTTTGCTTTATTTTTTCAGCCGTTTTTGGCAAGGCAATTAATAAAGGGCCACAATTAAAACCCAAAGCGCTGCCCGATGTTAATAATCTGTAAATATGTGGTAAGTATGCAAAGGCGTGATAACTCAGTTTTGTAACATCCAACCCACCTTTAAAGGCCATTTTATTAAGGGTTTCAACGTCTTCTATTACAGGCCCAAACTGCAAATGCTTAGTATCTATTTTATGATGAATAAGCGCGTCAAAAATAAAGCAATCGTTAGGACAGGGAGAAAAACCGATTGTAATTTTTGTTTTTTGCATGTTAAATAAAACACAAATTTAATGCATATTTGTAGTATGAAGAGTTGTTTAATTATATTTTTTATAGCTATAGGTTTTTTTGCTCAGGCACAAAGTGCAGATAACAATGCAAAATTAAAAACACTTAGCGATAAGTTTGCAGAATATAACCAAAAAACAGATGGCGAATGCGATGGTTATCGTATAAAAATACATTTTGCCCTTGATAAAGCGGCTGCACAAGAAGTAAAGCAAAAATTTACTTCTACATTTAGCAATGTATCCGCTTATTTAGATTATAAACAGCCAAATTGGGTAATTACGGTAGGAAATTTTAAAACTCGCGTAGAGGCTTATCAAATATTTAAAAAAATTCAGGCAGATTTTCCAAACGCATTTATTATAAAAAGTAAAATTAAACCCACCAAATAATGGCAACCATTATTCCTTTTAACGGCATTAGGGCGGCCACAGATAAGGCGCACATGGTTGTTACGCGCAGCGCTGATAATTATAATAAAGAAATATTAAAACATAAGCTGGAAACCAATCCGTTTTCATTCCTTCAAATTATTAATCCTGATTTCGCAGATGGAAAACGAACGCGCCCCGGCTCACCTGAAAGATTGCGAAAAATTAAAAATCGTTTTTTAGACTTTTTAAAAGAAGAAATTTTAATTCAGGATCATAAACCATGTTATTATCTTTACCAGCAATTTAAAAACAGAAATATTTATACCGGTATTGTAGGTTGCAGCTCGGTAGAAGATTACGAAAAAGGCATTATTAAAAAGCACGAGCAAACCTTAAAAGACCGCGAAGAAAAATTAAAAGAATATTTGGAAGTTTGTGATTTTAACGCAGAACCCGTGTTGTTTTTTTATCCCGATAACGCAGTTATTGAAGGAATGATAAATTATTATTTAGTGAAGCATCCGGCCTATGATTTTACTACCACGGATAGAGTTCGTCATAAAATATGGATAATTGGCGACAAGAAAAATGTAGATACAATAAGCAAAGCTTTCGAAAAAATGGATGCTATTTATATTGCCGACGGGCATCATCGTTCGGCATCATCGGCAAGTTTAGCTAAATCTAAAAAAGCTGCCAATCCAAACTTTACCGGTAAAGAAAATTATAATTTTTACATGGGCATTTTCTTTTCAGAGAACCAGTTAAAAATATTCGATTTTAACCGAGTGGTATCTGATCTTAATAATTATTCAACAGCAGCGTTACTAGAAAAAATAAAAGAAAAATTCAGGCTTCTTCCGCATAATGAAAACATGTATAAACCAGAACATAAACATAAATTCAGTATGTATGTTGAAGGTAAGTGGTATGAGTTAATGGCTAAACCCGAAATTTGCAGTAATGACGATGCGGTAAAAAAACTGGATGCTTCTATTTTATCTGATCATATACTTACGCCTATTTTGGGTATTGATGATTTACGAACCAACAAACGCATTGGCTTTGTGCCAGGCGTTAGAGGCATGGAGGAATTAAAAAAACAAGTTGATACTGGCAAATACAAAATTGCTTTTGGTTTATTTCCGGTTTCTATGACAGAGTTAAAACATATTGCTGATACCAATGGTATTATGCCGCCAAAAACTACCTGGGTAGAACCTAAAATACGTAGTGGTTTGGTGGTTTATAGTTTGGAGAAATAAAATATGAGCATTAAACAAAACCTACTATCAATAAAATCAAAATTGCCTGCGCACGTTACGTTAATTGCAGTTTCTAAAACAAAACCTAACGAGTTAATTAAAGAAGCATACAATGCAGGTCAACGTGATTTTGGTGAAAATTATATTCAAGAATTAGAAGATAAGCATACGCAATTACCCACTGATATAAACTGGCACGCCATTGGGCATTTACAAAGCAATAAAGTTAAATATATAGCGCCTTTTGTGCATTTGATACATGGCGTTGATAGCCTAAAATTGTTGCAGGAAATAAATAGACAAGCTTTAAAAAATGATAGAATTATTGATTGCTTGCTACAAATACATATTGCTAAAGAAGAAACAAAATTTGGCTTTGATTTTAAAGAATGCGAAAGTCTTTTAAATTCAGACAAATTGAATGATTTAAAAAATATTAGCATAACAGGCCTGATGGGAATGGCAACCAATACGGATAACGAAACCCAAATTAGAAACGAATTTCGTTCGTTAAAAGTATTTTTTAACAGCATAAAGCATACAATTTATAATATACAACATTTAAGTATGGGCATGAGTGCTGATTATAAAATTGCCATTGACGAAGGTAGCACCATGATACGTATTGGAAGCAGTATTTTTGGAGAAAGAAATTACAGTAAATAGTTGTTTGAGCGGTAATTAGCAGAACGTCAAAAACTTTAAGTTACGCATTTTTAAAAAACAGTACCTTTACACCTATGAGTTTACTATCGGTACAAAACGTAACCAAACGCTATGCTACGCATGTGGCTTTAAAAAATGTAAGTATTGATGTGCCTGAGCAATCTATTTTTGGCTTGTTGGGGCCAAACGGCGCAGGAAAAACATCTCTAATACGCATCATTAACCAAATAACCGGTCCTGATGAAGGTGAGATATTTTTAAACGGAAAAAAATTAGCCCCGGATGATGTGGCCAATATTGGATATTTGCCAGAAGAGCGAGGTTTATACAAAAAAATGAAAGTCGGCGAGCAGGCTTTATACTTTGCCCGTTTAAAAGGAATGAGCAAAGCCGACGCCATGAGCGAACTTAAAATTTGGTTTGAAAAATTTGAAATGGTTAGCTGGTGGAACAAAAAAATTGAGGAGCTGAGCAAAGGTATGCAGCAAAAAATTCAGTTTATTGTTACCGTTATTCATAAACCAAAACTGCTGATATTGGATGAGCCTTTTAGCGGTTTTGACCCAATTAATGCAAACCTGATAAAAAATGAGATATTAGAGCTTCGCAAGCAAGGTACTACAGTTATTTTTTCTACGCATAATATGGGATCTGTAGAAGAGCTTTGCGATAATATTGCGCTGATTAATAAATCAGAAAAGATATTAGATGGTTCTGTGAAAGAAATTCGCAAATCTCATCGCTCAAATATTTATGATATAAATTTTAAAGGCAATTTAATGGGCTTTACCAATGCAATGTGGACGGGCGGGGAACTGCTAGAAAAAAGCAGTGATGGCGATTTGCATGACATACGTATAAAAATGACGGGTACGCATAAACCAAACGAATTATTACAAGCTGTTATGCAGGTGGCCGAAATAAATTCTTTTAAAGAAGTTATTCCAAGCATGAATGATATTTTTATTGCAAAGGTAAACTCGCAGCAGGTTATTGGCACTCAATCTAATTTTACAGAATAAATTAATTATAGATATGTTGAATTTAGATTTATAGATTAAATCAATAATTCAAAATTCTAAAACTCAAAAATTGAACAATGAATAAAACACTTTTAATAATTTGGAGAGAATATTTTGAACGCATCAGAAAGAAAAGCTTTTTGATTATGTCGGTACTTGGCCCTGTATTGGTTGCCGGCGGCTTTGCGTTGATGATATGGCTTGGCAATGCAGATAAAACAGAGCAAAAAGTTTTAGTGATAGACGAATCTATGGCGTTCTATAAGAACATGCCGGACAATGATTTTGTTCGCTTTTATTACCCAGATATAAAATTACCACAGGCTACTAAAGATTTTTACAAGACGGATTATACCTGCATCTTGTACATACCTTATAGCGTGGCACAAAGCAGCAACTCGCCTGTAAAATTATTTTATAAAAAAACGCCCGGGTTTGCGGTAACTCAATATTTACGCGATGTAATGGAACGTAAGTTATACGAGTTTAAATTGGCCGCTAACAATATAGATCCTTCAGTTATAAAAAATGCCAGACAAAGCATTCAGCTTATTAACGAAAAAATTTATGAAAATGGTGATAGTAAAGAAAGTAAGACCGATGCTATTAGTATTATAGGTTTTGGTTGTGGATTTCTTATATTTTTCTTTTTAACCATATACGGCGCACAGGTTATGCGCAGCGTTATGGAAGAAAAAACAAGTCGCGTGGTAGAAATTATTATATCGAGTGTTCGACCGTTTCAATTAATGATAGGTAAAATAATAGGCATTGCATTGGTTGGTATTACTCAGTTTTTAATATGGATAGTTTTAAGTACCATTTTAACCACAGCCGTATCAACCACCTTATTAAAAAAAATAACAGCTGATGCCAATACACAAAAAGCGCAACAAGAAGTTGTTTATAAACAAGGCAGCAGCACCAACTTAAAAGAACTTCAAAAAACAGATAGCAGACTCGAAGCCATTGCAATGATAAACGATTTAAAAGGCGTAGATTTTACAGCTATTATTATTTGCTTCTTTTTATATTTTTTAGGAGGTTATTTATTTTATAGCGCTCTATTTGCCGCCGTTGGGTCAGCCATTGACAGTGAAAGTGATACTCAGCAATTTATTATGCCAATAACTTTACCGTTAATTATTGGTTACATGATGTCGATAAGCGTTATGCAAAACCCGGAAGGAAACATTGCTTTCTGGGGCTCTATGATTCCATTTACATCACCTATAGTTATGCTGGTTAGGTTACCACAAGGCGTTCCTTTATGGCAATTAATTACTTCACTATCCTTATTAATTGGCGGTTTTGTATTTACAACCTGGGTGGCCGGTAGAATTTACCGTACGGGAATTTTAATGTACGGCAAAAAAGTAAGCTGGAAAGAAATGATAAAATGGATATCGTATAAAGCATAATGCTAAAAAGGTATTTGCATATAACCTTACTTTTTTTACTGCCTTTACTATCCTTTGGTCAAAAGCAAAAAGCAGGCGAACCTAAACTTTGCTATACACGTGCGTTTTTTGGCCCTGCAATTGGTTTATACAATAATAATAATTTTCATACAGCTAATACAAGGCCCGGGGTAGCCATTGGGGCGGGTATTTTTGAAGAGGTGCATCTTTATAAAACCGTTTTTTTTGTAGGTGGCATAGATTATATGTATAATAGCATGGCTTTCAACTCTTATTATTTTGAACCAGGTTATCAATACTTATACAACAATAAATTTGATTATAACTATACATTAAAAATGCAGGAAGCTCGCTTAAATTTAATGCTACGGTTTGTGGGCGGAGATGAAATTAAAAATGAATTCAGTACCTACCTGGAAGCTGGTTATGTACTGCGTTGCTTGTTTAACACGCAAATGCAGGTAACTTCAAATTTAAGTGGAGATAAATTATTTAGTGGCACAACCCATGCTGATTTTATGGGGAGAACGCTTAACAAAAAATTTTCTTCCGGCTTTAGAATTAACGCGGGCGTACAGCATAATTACCTTCGGTCTCACAAGGCTTGGTTCATTCAATTAAGCTATGTACAGGGTTTAGCGCGTTTTTTAATTCATGAAGATTTTACACCCGCTTCTATCGCCATAAGAAGTTCTTTTATACAATTATGTTTGGGATATAAATTTTAATAAATAAACTGCCCTTTTAAACCAAAATTGCTATCTTTAGTTAATTACTACCTGGCACCTTATATGAAATTTAAGCAAAGGCTATATATTTTATTGTTGCTGATGGCAACTAAATTTTCTTTTTCACAAACTTTTAATTTTGAAAATATTAGTTTAGAAAACGGCCTACCTCAGGCGCAGGTAACTTGTATAAAAGAAGATACCCGTGGTTATTTATGGGTTGGCACACAAGGAGGGGGCGTTGCCTGTTATGATGGTATTAAATTTAAGATATTTGACGAATCGTCTGGTATTGCCGGAAATATTATTACTTCTATTGAAGAAGATCTTAACGGACATATATGGATTGGTACTACGTATGGAGGAGTTACACATTTCGACGGAAAAAGTTTTTTTAATATAACCAAAGAGAACGGCTTGCTTGAAAATAGGATTACTTCTATTACGGTGGATAGGAAAAATAAGTTATTTGTAGGCACATCAGAAGGATTAAATACCATTGAAAACAAAACGATATCTACCATAAAGCCCGAACTATTTTCACGGAATAAAATAATAAAAAATGTTTTAAAAGATACGCAGGGTAAACTTTGGTTTTTAGCAGGAAATGAGGTTTATCTATACAACAATTATGAGTGGATAAATATAAATAATTTGTTTAAAATAAAAGCGGCTATTAATGCCATTGCGCAAGATAAATCAGGCAACATTTGGCTTTCAGTAAAAGAAGAAGGCTTATTTATTTTATCTAAAAAAAATAATGATTCTTACCAAATAATACCTTATCAAAAAAATAATGAACTTAAAAACATAAGCGTTCAACATATTATTTTTGATACACATAACAATATATGGCTTTGCACAAAAAATTCTGGGGTGGCCATGTATGACGGAAAAAAACTACAGTTCTTTAATAGTAGCAATGGTTTTAAAGCGAGTTCAGTTACGTCGGTTTGCGAAGACCGTAGCGGAAACATTTGGTTTGGAACTAATGGTGAAGGCTTAATTAAATATAATCCAGCGCCTTTTGTATATTACGATAACATACCTGGGTTTGGAGCTAGTGATATTTTCGGCATATGTACCGATAAAGAAAATAATTTATGGGTTGCGCCAAATGGTAATGAAGTAATTAAATACAATGGAAAAAAACCCAAAACCTTTAATCATAAAAACGGGTTAGCAATAGAAGGCGCACGCATCATTACCCAAGATAAACAAGGTAATATTTGGGTAGGCGGCACCAACGGCCTCTTTACCATTAAAAACAACAGCGTACAAAAATTTAAACTTTTACCCGATAGTATTTCGGTAAGATCTATATTATTTGATCGCGATAATAATATGTGGGTTGGCTGCAACGGACAAGGTTTATATTGTTTTCAGGATAATAACATAACCCATTACACACGCCAAAACGGGTTAACCTATGATTACGTGCATACACTTTATCAGGATAGCCAAGGCATAATATGGATCGGTACCGGCTTTGGTTTAAATTATATTGAAAAAGGAAAAATAAGTAACTATCGTAACGTAAAAGAGTTTTGCAATGATTATATTGGTTCTATAACCGAAGATAAAAAAGGCAATATGTATTTTGGTACAGACAGATGTGTAGTGCAATTCAACCGAAGTAAGTTTAAAGCATATACCCAGCAGGAAGGCTTAGCATCTCCTACAATTTATTCATTAATTACAGATAATTTAGGTAGTGTTTGGGTGGGTACAAACAAGGGTATTGATAAACTCTATATATCAGCTAAAGGAGAAGTTGTAAGAATTAAGAACTACTCTTACCACGAAGGTTTTAAAGGGATAGAATGTAATACACGCGCAGTAACCAAAGATAAAGAAGGCAATTTATATTTTGCCACCATTAAAGGAATTATAGAATACAAACCTGCCAGCGATTTGAGTACAGAAACAAAACCTACCATGCACATAACAGGTATAGATTTTTTTTCGAAGCCTTTTGATTTTGAAAAAAATGGATATATAACCACAGGCTGGTTTCATTTACCGCAAGAGCCAACGCTAAGTTATAATCAAAATTACCTTACTATAAAATTTATTGGCATTGATATGTATTCTCCGCAAAAAATAAAATATCAATATATGCTGGAAGGCTTAAATGCGCATTGGATAAAGACTACCGAGCCGCAAGTAACTTACACTAATCTTAAACCCGGTAACTATACATTTAAAGTAAAAGCTTATACCGATTCGCCTTTTAACTATTCAATAGCACAGTATAAATTTAAAATATCAACACCCATTTGGCAGGCAGCCTGGTTCTATTTTTTCCTATTGGTTTTGCTTATTATTTTAATATACTGGTTTATCCAATATCGTATTAAGCTAACTGAAATAAAAAATAAAAAGTTAGAACATTATGTAACAATACGCACAGATGAAATTTCAAAACAAAAACAAGAAATAGAATATTTGTTTAAAGAAGTACATCATCGCGTTAAAAATAATTTGCAGGTAATAAATAGTCTTTTAAATCTGCAAAAACATTATATAGAGGATAAAAAAATGTTGGAGATATTTAAAGATTGTCAAAACCGTATTTATACAATGTCTATCATTCACGAAAAGTTATACGAGAATAACGCACTTTCATCCATTAACTTTAATGATTATATAAAAAACCTTATCAAGCAATTGGTAAATACATACCAATTAGATTTTCCTGTAAAATATAAAATAGAAGTGGATGTAGATAATATGGATATTGATACGATCATACCCATAGGCTTATTGATCAATGAGATAGTATCCAACTCGCTTAAATATGCGTTTAATTCTAATATTACATCAAATAATATTATTTTTAATTTGAAAAAGAATGCGGATGCATCCTATACTATGCTAATTGGCGATAATGGCATTGGAAATAAAATTAGCCTTCATCAGGAACATACCACCTTTGGTTTAGAATTAATTAAAACATTGGTTGAACAATTGCATGGCAAGATAAAGCAACTTCCTGTTAAAGGAACTATGTACGAAATAATTTTTTCCCCTTTTTAATAATGCCTGAAAATTTTGTCGTTTATAAATCATCAGCCGGTTCTGGTAAAACATACACACTGGTAAAAGAGTATTTAAAGCTGGCCTTAGCCGACCCACATCGTTTACATATTGCCTATAAACATATACTAGCTGTAACCTTTACCAACAAGGCAGCGGCTGAAATGAAAGAACGTATACTTCAAGCACTGGTTCAAATTTCTGCTTTAGAAAAAACACCTTTGTTGGCCGATTTGCAAAAAGAATTATTTATTTCTGAAACCGAATTGCAGGCGCGTTGCAAAGAACTTCATCAAAATTTGCTACACCAATATGCTGATTTTTCTGTTTCTACTATTGATAGCTTTGTATATCGTTTAATCA
The DNA here is from genome assembly GCA_038206945.1 of Bacteroidia bacterium. Lineage (GTDB taxonomy): Bacteria > Bacteroidota > Bacteroidia > B-17B0 > Aurantibacillaceae > PALSA-968. The sequence continues at coordinate 48,520 of JBBRAG010000007.1, forward strand.
AACGCTTTTCTATCGACTTACAACTACCTGCTAATTTTACGGTTGATACCGATGAAGAAGCCGCACTTTGGTGGGCTATTGATGAGTTGCTTACCAACATGAAGCAGAATAAATTATTGCATGACCTTTTATTGAGTTATGCTTCTGATAAAGTGGATGAACAAAAGAATTGGAAGATAGAGAATGAGATATTTGAATTGGCTCGTCCCATTTTAATCGCAAAAAAAGATACTAAAGAAGCTGAACTGCTTGGGAAAGTGAGTTTAGAAGATCTACTGGAAATTAAAAAACAATTGCAGGAAAGTGTGCATAAAAATGAACACTATTTAACTTCACTGGCAGATAAAGCTTACGTAACTATAGAAAAAAATGGAGTACAAGTTTCAGATTTTAGTTATGGTGAAAGCGGCTTCTTCGGTTACTTTAAAAAGATAAAAAATAAAACCTTTGGCAATGATGAATTAAAAAGCAGTCGTGTGGATGCAGCCATTAAGGAAGATAAATGGTACACCGGTAAAAATGCCAACCCTTCTATAGATAATATTAAAGAAACATTGCGCGGTATTTATTTTGAAGTAGAAAATTACAGAGAGAAGAATATATCAGAATATTTTCTGCATAAACTTTTATTAAAAAATATTACCGCGCTTTGCGTATTGAATGAGATACAAGACCTGGTTTTAAAATACAAACAGGAAAAAAATATAGTTTTTATTAGTGAGTTCAATAAAACGGTTTCAAGTTTTATACAAAACGAGCCTGTGCCTTTTATTTATGAACGACTGGGTGACCGATATAAATATTATTTAATAGACGAGTTTCAGGATACATCTGTATTACAATGGTTAAATTTATTGCCTTTGGTGCATAACTCCTTGGCCGAAGGTAAATTTTGTATGATAGTTGGAGATGGCAAGCAATCTATTTATCGCTGGCGCGGCGCGGATGTAGAGCAGTTTGTCAATTTGCCAAATATAAAACTGGCAGAAAATAACCGTGTAATTTTTGAGCAACAACAATCGCTGCAAGCTAACCATGTAGATAAGCAACTGACTACCAACCGGAGAAGCGGTGCAGAAATTATAGCTTTCAACAACAATTTATTTAACTGGCTCTCTGAAACCTATTTAAACGAAGAACATAAAAAAGTTTATAAGAATAGCAGCCAGCAGGCATTTTCAAAGCAAGGCGGAAAAATTACCGTGTCTTTTATTGATAAGAACGCAGAAGAAAAAGATGAATTAGTCTTACACAAAACATTGCAATTCATACAACAATCTTTAGAAAATAAATATACCTATAGCGATATTGCAGTACTTACCCGAAACAACCGCAATGGAAGCCTTATAGCGCAGTATTTGATGCATCAAGGCATCCCGGTGGTATCATCAGATTCTTTATTACTGAAAACATGCGCCGAAGTAAATTTTTTAGTAGTATTTTTTACCTGGCTAACCAATAACAATGATGGGATTTCTGCTTGTGCGGTGCTGGCTTTTTTAAAAGAAGAATTGCATTATCCTGTAGAACATCTTCATTTACAGCAGGCTGCTTTGCAACCTTATAAACTTAATGAAATTATAAAAAATTTCAACCTGGAAATAAATACAACTTACATTGCTTCGCTTCCTTTATTTGAAATTTGCACCGAGCTTATTCGTGTTTTTAAAATAGAAGATAATAACCCATTGTTCGTCAATTTTTTTCTAGATGAAGTGGCTTCCTTCAATGAAAGAGAAAACGCTTCTCTATATTTATTTTTACAATGGTGGAATAAAAAACGTGATAATCTTTCGGTTAAAATTCCGCAAAATACAAACGCTGTAAAAATATTAACTGTCCATGCTTCCAAAGGTTTAGAGTTTCCAGTAGTGATAATTCCGTTTGCAGATTGGCGTTTGCAAAACACCGAACAGATACTGATCGATATTAATAATGAAGTGGCGCAATTGCCAGTAGCGCTTGTAAAAACGGGCAAAGACCTGGAGAAGACTAATTTCAAGAGTAACTCTGAAGAAGAAGGTCAGAAACAAATTTTAGATAATTTGAACGTGTTATATGTTGCCTGTACAAGGGCTGTATCTGCACTTCATATAATAAGTCGCGAAAAAAAACAAGGTAATTGCGTTACTAACTGGCTGCAAAATTTTGTGAATGAAAAGTATAGCGAACAACGGGACACGCATTTTTTTGAAACAGGAACTTATCCTGAAAAAGAACAAAAGCCGGCAACCGAAATGCAACCTTTAAAGCACATTATTTATCGCGACTTACATAAAAGCATTGCCATAAAATTAACCGATTATGATTTTGATGTGGTTAGCAAACGAAAATACGGAATTGCTTTACATGATATTTTGGCTACTATAAATACATATAAAGATATTGATAATGCTTTGCAGCGCTCGGTTTTGCAAGGAAACATAACCACAGGTCAAACAGAAGAATTAAAAAATATTTTAGTTCAGCTAACAACTCGCTCGGCATTGAAAGAATATTTTACTGATACCGTGCAAGTAAAAAATGAAACAGAACTATTTTTAGCAGATGGAGAGATCATTCGGCCAGATAGGATAGTTACTACCGATAAGTTACATGTAGTAATTGATTTTAAAACCGGAGAAAAATCTGATAAGCACATTAAACAATTACAATTATATAAATATACGCTGCGTGCCATTTCGCCTAAGCCTGTAAAAGCTTATCTAGTTTATTTACCTGATGAAGTGGTGGAAGTGGTTTAATTTCGGATTAAACATTAAATTCTTTCTCTACTTTTTTAGAAAATGCTTAGAGTTTATTGATTATTTTCTTAATTTTACTTCTTATTTTAAATTAAACACCATGAAAAAATTAGTATGTGCATTATCTTTATTTCTTACTGTTCAGCTTGCGCAGGCACAATTCTGCTTTAAAACAGCAACAGCTTATACTGTTGGTACCGGCACACAAAACTCTACTTCAGTTAAGATCGCTGATTTTAACGCGAATGGTAAGCCGGACTTAATTACCGCCAACTCTTTTACTTCTAACCCGGGCTATACTATTTTGTTGGATTATGACCAAAGCACCGCTACCTTTACTTCCACAACTAATCACACCCTTACAACGGGTTACAGCACGCTGGATGTTGTAACTGCCGACTTTGACGGTGATGGAAAAACTGACTGGATAACCGTTAATAGTGGTACCGCCAATAATTTGATATTATTCCAGGGTAACGGAGCGGGTGGCTTTGGCAGTACATATACTTTTAGTCCAGGCTCCGGCCCAAGGGCAGCGATAGCGGTCGATTTTAACGGTGACTCAAAACCTGACCTTGCCGTAATAAATGCAAGTTCGCAGAGCATGTCTATTTTATTGAATACAAGTACAGGTATTGGTAGTTTTAGCTTTGCAGCGGCGGTGGCTTATACAAGCAATTTAAATACTCCTTATGCCCTTATTAACGGAGATTTTAACCACGATGGAAATATGGATGTGGCAGTTAGTAATAATGTATCAGGTGGAAATGGCCTGGTTGTTTTTTCTAATAATGGCGCAGGTGTTTTTTCTTCTTTTGCAACGGGTACAATAGGAAGCAATCCTAATGGAATTACAAGTTCAGATTTTAATGGGGATGGCTTTTTAGATCTTGTTCTTGCTCTCAGCTCAAGTGGCGGGATAGCTGTATTTTTAAATAATGCAGGTTCAGGATTTAGTAACGCTGCTACCTACCCTACTGCGGCGAATTATTGTTATGACGTTACCAGCGGCGATTTTAATAAAGATGGAAAAGTAGATCTTGCCACCACAGGTTATGGTACATCTAACGGTGTTTTTTTTATGGCAGGCAATGGCACCGGCAGTTTTGGCAGCGCACAATCTTTTTTTAGCGGGCAGCTTAAATCTATAGGCCGTTATGATTTTAACGCAGATGGTAATATGGATATTGTAGTGGCCGACTATTTTAACAAGGCTGCAGATATTTTACTTAATGCCAAGCCTGTAATTAGCGGGCTAACAACCATTTGTTCAGGTAACTCAACCACACTTACAGCAAGCGGTTCAACTACCTATACCTGGAATACAGGTAACACAAGTACTTCGGTTATATTATCGCCCTCTGTGTCAACTACCTATACGGTTACAGGCTCCGTAGGTACCTGTACTTCTTCCAGTACGGCACTTATCTTGGTTAATGCCACCCCAACCATAACCGTATCGGGTGCTAATACTTTATGTGCCGGAAGTTTTGCTACACTAACAGCCAGTGGTGCAAATACATATACTTGGAATCCGGGCTCTACCACCGGTTTCACAATAAGTATCAATCCGGCTACAACTACGGTATACACTGTTACCGGCACAAGCGCGGGTTGTTTATCTTCTTATAATTATACAGTAACTGTTAATCCAACGCCTGTAATAAATGTAATCCCAAGCTCAGCAATTTGTATGGGACAAACATTAACTTTTACCAACTCAACTACAAATGCAATATCTTATAATTGGTCTGGGCCAAATGGTTTTACATCAACCTTACAAAACCCTAGCCCCATAGCTAATCTTACTTCGGCAAATAGCGGCGTTTATAATCTATCAGCAACAAGTTCAGCTAGCTGCTTAAGCTCTTATTCGTTAAATATAAATGTAAACGCATTACCAACCTTAACGGTTAATAACGCTGTTATTTGTACAGGAAGTACATGCAATTTATTTGCAACTGGTGCTAATACCTATACCTGGTCTCCTTCTTCCGGCTTAAGCTCTGCTAACAATGCAACTGTAACCGCCTTCCCTACTAATTCAACAATTTATATAGTAACCGGTACCGATGCAAATGGTTGTATAAATACAGTTACAAGTACTGTAATAGTAAATCCAGCACCTAGCGTAAGTGTAAATAGTCCATCAGTTTGTTCGGGCAGCATGGTTACATTAACTTCTACAGTTACAAGCGGTACAGCCCCTTATTCGTATTTATGGCAGGGAGGCGTTAATACATATTCAACCGTTGTTACCACTACTATTACTACGCTATATAATTTAATTGTTACCGATGCTAATGGCTGTACAGGTAATTCAATGTCAAATGTAACAGTAATTAATAACGAAGATATTGGTGGAGTAGTTACCGATACGAGTACTAATAGCGGCCAACATTTAATAAGCTCAGGAGTTGTTTATTTATATAAGCAACAGGCTCCTCCTTTAGCCGCGCTTGCCATAGATTCAGTTTTTATCAATTCAGGAAATTATAATTTTTCGCAGGTGCCTGCGGGAAGTTATTTTATAAAAGCGGTAGCAACTTCAACTTTGTATGCCGGCGCTATACCAACTTATTTTCCTAAAGCATTTTTATGCGATTCTTCTACAGCTGTTACACAAGTGGGTTGCACCGGTAATACAAACGGAGGGATCAATATTAGAATGCTTGAATTATCCGGACAAACAGGTACGGGCATTATCTCTGGTACGGTTACCGCAGATGCAAGTTTTAGCGGGCGTTACGCATCAGGCGGACATAATGCAGTTATGGGTTCACCACTTAAAGGTATTGATGTTAAGCTTGGCAAAAACCCAGGTGGTGGCTGTGCGGCACGTACCACAGCTGATACAAGTGGCTTTTACCAATTTAATAATGTACCTAATGGAGCTTATAGTATTTATGTAGATATCCCAAATTATGGAATGGTTACCATCTTAACTACTTCTATCTCCGCATCCAATCCGCAAAGCGTTAATAACAATTATTGTGTAGATTCTACTGCTATTAATGTTTGCTCTACGGTTGGCATTGCAAAAGTAAGCAGCAATAATTATCAAGTTAAAGTATATCCTAATCCCAGCGCAGGAATATTTAATATAGAGTTAAATGAACATGCTAATATGAGTATAGAAATTTACAGTATAATAGGACAAAAAATTTATAGTGAAAACATTCAAAATAATATTCAGCAAGTAAACATAAATTCGCTTACAGAAGGTATGTACCTCATCAGGGTTTTAAAAAACAACCGCGTGGTTTATCAAACTAAAATAAGTAAATTATAAATTAATTAATATAACAGAATAGCCGCCTTAAACAAGCGGCTTTTTTTATGATGTTAAGCAGAAGCCATTGTTAAGTACATAAAAAGATCGTACATAGCTTGCGTATCTGTTTTACAATATTCTATCAGGTTATTTTTCAATTCTTCTCTTTCAAAAAGATCGGTTTCTTTTAAATATTCATCATATTTATAAGAAGCTAATAAACCTGATTTGATTGCCAGGTCATCAAAAATACTTTTACCAAAAACACTTTCGTATATTTTTTTTAATGACATAGATCCCTTCGTCTGCGGATGGTAATACCAAAGTTTGGTAAATATATCACTGAAATCTATTAACTTATTCTTTAAAATATCTATTTGCTTTTTATATTCAGGTAAGTGCCTAACCACAGCGCTTAACGCCTTTAATTCCTGTGCGGTATCAAACACTAAAATGGTATTTACTTTTTCGGCTTCGTTAATTAAAAAATCGAGTAATTGCTTGCCTGCGTATTTATTTTCTTCCTGGTAAAAATAAGTATGCTGCGGCATTGAACGCTCGTCACTCATACCATGCCACGAAAATAAAAAAGGCATCGCTTCAAAGGGCGTGGTACCTTTGTATTGAGGAATAGCAGGTGCGAACATTTCTGCATCAAAAAAAGCTACTGGGTATTTTATCTTTTTAAAAAATTGTTGCAATGCAGGTTTATTAATTATTTCCGTATGATTTTTATAGGCCTGCACCATTAATTTAGTATTGGCATTTAACTCTTCTTCCGGTATATAATATAACGTATGAAAACCTTGCTCAAACCATGCTTGGGCTTGCTTTTTTGAGATGCCCGAAAATTCAAAAATATTATTGACCGGAATATGTTTCCAGCAAGTACCATAAAAATCACACTGGTAAGGCGCAAAACACTTCTCCCCTATTTCTATTTTAGGCAAAGTATCTGAAACTAAAATATTTTTTGCCTGCTGTATATGATAGGTTATAAATTCTACATTTTTTTCAGCATCTGCTTTTACCGATTTAATTTTAAATAAACCTTGCACATCCAGCTTATCTTCTAAAACATAATAAGCGTTCATCGTTACCAAAAAAAAATCTTCCAGGTTTGGCAAACAATTGCTTATTACATAATATTGTAAAGCCGCATCCATTACATAAGCGGCGCTTATCTTTAAAGAACTTTTTACTTCATAAGCAAACCACTTATCGTTTTCATTAACCAAAATATCTATCGCTACTAATACATCATTAAACACAAAAGCAGCTTCGTAAATAACTTTTTGCCCTTGTTCAATAAGCTCTCTTGTTCTTTTAACAGAATCATTAAATTTAGAAACATGGGAAGGACTTACATCTATACCACCCGGAAACAGGCTTTGAGCCAGCGTACCAACTTGGTGGCCACGATTAAATACAGCTTGCTTTTCTTTAGGTAATGAATCTTTTAACTGGTAATGATTTTTATAAAGAAAAAATGCTTTGGTACACTGAACAGATTTTAAGAAAGAAGTTTTACTTAGGATATGTTTATCGCTCACTGAGAAAAAAATTAGGGCGTAACAACAGCCGGTTGTTTATTAAATTTAGCAAACGAATTTAAATTAGTAGATAAAGTAAGGCTGTTCATAGCATAAACTGCACTAACCTGTGCATACGAATAACTAAAATTAAATTTAGAAATTTTAAACCCTATACCACCGGAGAAACCGGCTATACCTTGCTTATCAGTTAAAGAAAGCTCTTTACGCATTTTGTAGTTAAAGCCTAAGCGGATAAAAAAGTTTTTAGTCAGTATTATTTCCACTCCAACAATAAAATGTCTTCCAATTTTATCTATGTCTTTTTTAATAGGATGTTGCTTAATAGGTAACTTTGTAAAGGGATCAACTGTGGCAGGTGGATTATTAGGATCGCTATAGGTAAGATCCCATCGGTTTAAATAATCATAAGTTAATAAAAATTTAAAAGGCGCATGCTTGAATTTTTTTGAAGCGCCTAACAAAATATTGAAAGGCAATTTTTCATGCGGGCTACCAGTATACGTTTTCCATTCTCTGCCAACATTTTGTATAACGGCTGATAAGGTAAATAACCTGGAAGGTTTATTATAAGTAATACCAAAATCTAAGGCATTACCTACCGAACTATATTGTGAATATTTAGAGTAAAGTGTTTTTAATGTAACGCCATAACTAAGCAAAGAATCTTTGTCATAGGTATAAGTTAAATTAAAATTATAGTCGTTAGCTTTAAACGTGCGTACTTGGTTGCCATACTCATCGCGCTCGCTGATGGTGCCATAACCAACATCCTGTAAGCCCACAGCAAAGTGCCCGATATTCTTAAAGCTATGGCCATAAGCTAGGTACCCATAATTAATAGAACCCAAAAAATTTATATAGCTGCCTGATAAAGCATTATTAGTTTGAGAGGAAAGTAAAGCCGGGTTTTGAAAAGATGTATTGATATCATCATCTTTTAAGGCGATGGAACTGCCACCTAATGCGGCTGTACGTGCAGGAATAGGAAGGTTTAAGTAAGAATAAGAAGCCAAGCCACCCACCTGCGAAAAAGACCTGCCAAAGGAAATAACCAGTAAATAAAAGAGTACAATTTTTTTCATCTGCATTATAAACGAAAGATAAATAAATTTATTGTGTTATACGTTAAACACATTTCTTCTTACCCATTGCTTGCCCCATTCTTCTTTTTCGCTTTCTTCCCAAACTTTTGGAAAGAAAATACGTTTTTGAAACCGAGGTGGCAGGTATTTTTGCCAATTGGTACCGCCTGTTGCCGCTATATCTTCTGGATTTTTATGGAGGTATGCTACAGCGGTTTTATAATGGGCAAGCGGCCAGTTTACGTTTACATTAACATCCAATTGTTTTAACGCCTCAATTAATTTTTCGTTTTTTTGGTCTGCTTCAGGCAATTGCTTATAAAGTAGCCAAATGTTTTTGGTTTTATATTCTTTTGCCAACGCTATTATGCTTTCTGCATATTTTTCTTCAAACTGTTTAAGTGTTAGCGTTTTTTTACCTGTTGCTAATTCTGTTGCGCCTTCTTTCCAGTAGATATGCTCAAACATATTTTCAATTTCTTCTTCGGTAGGTATTTCAGCAAATTTACCACGATAATCTTTATGCATTAAATTGGTAAAAGGTGTAATATAAACCTCTATCATGCGGTATTGCGCGCTTTGAAAACCACTTGCGGGCAATAAACTCATTCTGAATTTAAGAAATTGTGCTTTTTCCATGCCTTCGCCCATTATTTCGAAACTTGTTGTAAGTGCTTCAAAATAGCGGTTTATGCGGGTTATACGGGCAAGTAAAAATTCTGCGGTTAAAGAAGGGTGGTTGCAAATTTGTTTTAATTCGTTTATGGAAAGCTTAAAATATAATTCTGTTATTTGGTGATACATGATAAATATTTCTTCATCAGGTATTTTAGTAAGCGGTGTTTGTAAAGAGAGTAAAGTATCTAGGTGGATATAATTCCAATAGGTTAAAAAATCAGCATGAAGCAAGCCTTCCAAATACGAGTTAAGATCTTGCCCCATTGCCGTGTACTTTTGATCCAGCAATTTTATTTTCTCAATTATTTCAGGTTTTAGTTCCATTTTTTGCGTAAAATTTATGCTATAAAGATAAGGCTTATTTTATTTAATAAGTTAATCCTTAAAAAGTAAGTGTGCGTTAGGGATGCGGCAAGAAAGCCTTTTTAACTACCCTTAAAAAGCTTTACGGCAGGCAGCCCGACGGCGGCGAAGATTCAACATAACTTCACTCAAAATGACGGAAGCCGGAACGCCCTAATTATAAACTAAATTTTGTTTTTTGTGAGTTGCCTAAATCTTACATAAAGCGCAAAGGCAGAAAAAATTAAGCCGGCGGTTAAACCATACCAAATGCCGTTAATACCCAAATGTTTTATAAAGCCAAGAAAATACGCCAGTGGCAATGCTATAACCCAGTATGCAGTAAGAGCAATAATGGTAGGTATTTTAAGGTCGCTAAGGCCGCGAAGTATGCCAAGTCCTGTTACTTGTATGCCATCGAAGAACTGGAAAACAGCAGCTACCAACAACAAGCCCGCTGAAAGACTTACAACTTCGGCATTTTTATTGAAAAAAGTTGGAAGAGTTTCATAAAACAATAAAAATACACTTGCAAATACCAACATGATTACACCTGCTAAAACAAAGCCTGCATTACCCGCAGTTTTAATGTTTTTCCAATCATTAAGTCCGATATAATTAGCCACCCGAATGGTTGCCGCGCCACTAATACCACTGGTAAACATATAGGTGAACGCTGCGATGGTAAGGGCAATACCATGCGCATCTAAGGTAATTTTACCAAGCCAACCGGCCATAATACCTGCAAAAGCAAAAGCTCCAACCTCGAAGGTAAATTGTAAAGCAGGGCCAATACCTATAGAAAAAAGATTTTTTAGTTGAGCGCCTGTAATTTTTTCCTGTAAAAAGGGTTGCACTACTTCTTTTAGTTTTTTATGATAGATAATATAAATAGCAAATGCTAAACCCATAAAAACACGAGCCCAAAAGGTTGCCCAAGCTGCACCCATGTAACCTAAACAAGGCAAGCCAATTTTACCGTAAATAAGGGCGTAATTTAAAATAACGTTTATTACATTGCCTATTATACTGATATACATAGATGCACGCGTATTTGTTAAACCCTCGGCATATTGCTTTAACGTAAAAAAAATAGTTATTGGCACCAACGAAAAAGAAATAACTTCTATAAAGGGTTTTGCCAATACAGCTACATCATTAGGCTGATTTAGTAATTGTAAATTGCAGGCAAAAATACTTGCCAAACCAAATAGAACAAGACTGATTAGAAGATTTAGTAGTAATGAATTTTTTAATAAAGATGCTTTTTGATTTAAGCGTTTATTGACGTTGGCATTTGCCACCAAAGGTGTTAAGCCCAGCGACATACCGATAGAAAAAACCAATAACAAGGTAAATACATTGCCGCACAAAATACCGGCGGCCTGTTCTTCGATACCAATAAAACCTAGAAAAATATTATCGGACATGGAAGTTATTATATGCCCTACCTGGCTAATGATGATAGGGATGGAAAGCATCCAGGTAGCCCTTAAATGATGTTTAAATGTCAAGGTAAATATATTAAAATAAAAAAATTTCTTTAAAGCTGATGTCATTCTCTGCAAGCTCCTTCAACATAGGTTCATAAATTTCTTTATGAATTGGAATTTGCACACCGCTTAAATTAAATTTACCGGTAAGAAAATTTTTAACGCACACAGCCAGTGGCAAGCCAACAGTTTTAGCCATAGCAGTATGATTTTGATCAGTACCGGTTACTACCAGCGATGAAAGTATTTTTTTAGGAAGTTTTGCATTCTTGCTATTATCAATTTCAAACTGATGTTGCATTACAACCAAATCTTTATCGTTAGGTTTAAGCAGCCATTTTTTTTCTAATAGATTTTGTAACAATTGCGCCGGCGTACCATGCGGCAATTCTATTTTAACATCATTAAAAAAGCCCAACCAAGCTATCATTTCAATAGCTTCATGATCTGCTTCTTTACCCATAAAATCTATTAAATTTTGTTTAACAGAATTTGTTTTATTTGGAAGGAATGATTGCAAAAGTTGCGCGTATGTTTTTTGGTTTGTATCCTTAATGGTAAAAGTATCATCAGTTAAACCAACCTTTACAAATACATTCCATGCTTTGCAATAGGCTATTTGCCTAAGCGTTCCGCGTAATACGGTTTTGGCACTATCTAATTTATAGGGATGAATGTAACTTAAGGAATCGCGATTGGCGTACGCATCATATTTAGCTCCGTCTACATCTATCGTATCAATTTGTGTAAAAATCCTATTGTAAGGAATGTATTTAATTTCTCCGTTTTCTAAGTACTGAGCCGTTGCTTGTCCGGCTACAACAACATTTCTCGGGTTCCAGCTAAATTTATAGCCCCATGGATTATCATTACTCTCGGGTGCAACCAAACCACCGCAATATGATTTAAACGAAGTAATTTCCCCACCTTGTGCTTGTATTTCATCAATTACTTTCATAGCCGATGCATGATCAATGCCCGGGTCTAAGCCGCATTCGTTTAATAATAAAATATTTTTCTTTTTAGCTTCTTCGTTAAATGCCATCATTTCTGGCGATACATAACTTGCAGTAGCCACGTGTTTTCCTACAGAAACACAATCTTTAATAACAGCCAGGTGCATAGATGCAGGCAGCATAGATATTACAAAATCTGCTTTTTTAATTTCGGCTAAACGTTGTTCGTTGTTATCAATATCTAATTGAATAGCTTGCGCGTTAGGATGACCAAGGATTTTGCTTGTTGCCAACTCTAAATTCATATCAGCCACGGTTACTTGCCAATTGCAAGCAGCGGCATTATCCAATAAATAACCAATTAACGAAACAGTAGAGCGACCAGCGCCTATTACTAAAATTTTTTTCATTATACTAAATTACAGCTGCAAAAATAGCCTAATTTTGTGAGGATGTTTATACGTATTATAATTATTTACTTAGGTTTATGTGGCTTATTAAAAGCCCAAAACAACCTCATAATTGTAGACGGAAACGGCGGGCAATTTTGGTTGTTTATAGATGGACATAAAATAAATGACAGTCCGCAAAGCATTGTAAAAGCCACCCATCTTTTAAAAGATACGATACCATTAAAAATAACTTTTTTTGATAAAAAGATAAACGATATTACAGCCGGAATTTATTTTTTACAAAAAGGGAAAAGTTGCCACAATTTAGAGTTTACGTATGCGATTGAACCTTTAAAAGATAAGAACGAATTAAAGTTTATTTCAACAAACTTATTATTAACTGATACCATCTTGCAACAAAAACATGCTTCTGAAAAAGTACGTAATTTTTTGGCTTTGCAACAAAAAGAAAAAGAGAATAAAAACAGGCTGACAGAAAAATATCCTGCTCCCGAAAAATGCCTGTTTATTATTGGTGATTCTCTTTTAGAAAGACAAATAAAATATTTACAAAATAATCATATTGAATTAAACAGAGTTAAAGATGCTAAGTGGTTTATAAGTAATAACTGTTTAAACGTTTCTCAAACCGAAAAAATATTGAGTGTATTTGATTATGAAGATTCTAAAGAAAAGTTGGCTGAGTTTGGCTATGATTATTTAATCGACAAAGAAAATTTATTAAACCTGCTTACAAGCTTAAAATATAAAACCGAAAAAGAAGAACTAAAAAAATTCTACGCAAAAAAAACAATAAAATGAAAAACACATTCGCATTTATAGCCGGCTTATTTGGCACTACAGGCGTAGCTTTTGGAGCATTAGGTGCACACGCCTTAAAACAAAAAATACAGGAAGGTGTTTTAACTTTAGATCAATTAGTTGCTTTTGATACTGCTACAAAATACCAGCTACTGCACGCTATTGTATTATTTATTTTAGCATACATTAACAAAGACAAACAAATTAAATTATACAACATCGCATCTTACTTAATGGTGTTTGGTGTATTGTTTTTTAGTGGTTCTATTTACATACTTAGCACACAAAATATAAGCGGCATTCACGCAGGTTTTATATTTGGTCCGCTTACACCAATTGGTGGTTTGTTATTTATAACAGGATGGATTTGCATTACTATTCAAGCATTAAAACGTGAGTCGTAAAACACTTTTTGCCGATGTGTTACTGCCCTTGGCGGTTCCTAATTTATTTACATACCGTATTCCGTATGAGCTGAACGATGCTGCCATGCAGGGAGTTAGAGTTTTAGTACCTTTTGGAAAAAATAAATTTTATACCGCATTAATTAAAAACGTTCACGAAAACGGGCCCGTAGGTTACCAGGCAAAATATGTAGAAGATATTTTAGATACGCAGCCTATTGTAAACGAAACTCAATTTACTTTTTGGAACTGGATGAGTGCTTATTATCTCTGCAACACAGGAGAGGTAATGAATGCAGCACTTCCTTCGGGTTTAAAATTAAGCAGCGAAACAAAATTAGTTATCAATGCCGAAATTGATTTTGAAAAAGAAAACATAAAAGATTTAAGCGATAACGAATACATTTTATTAGAAGCTATTCAAAAAAGAAATGTGTTATCGTTTACCGAAGCAGCAGAAGTGTTATCGGTAAAAAATCCGCAAAGCACTATTAAACATTTACTGGCAAAAAAATACGTTTTGCTTTACGAAGAAGTAAAAGAAAGGTACAAACCTAAAATTATTTCTTACGTTAAACTGAATGATATTTATCAAACAGATGAAAAAGCCTTGCAAGAGGTATTTGCGAATCTTGAAACCAAAGCCTTTAAGCAATTAGAAGTTTTATTGTTTTATTTAAAAGAAACGAAAAAAGATACGTCGCATGAAAACACTTGGTTAAAACGAAATCACATTCTTAAACATTTTGATAGTGCGGTTATTAATGCGCTCATTAAAAAAAATATTTTCGTACAAGAAAATTTTGAAACTGGTCGGTTTGAAAACGATAATACTACTCAACTTCAAAAAGATTTATCGCCTGCGCAAAATATTGCTTTACAACAAATAGAAGAATCTTTTAAAACGCATCAAACATGTTTATTACATGGCATTACAGGCAGCGGCAAGACAGAAATTTATTGCTCGCTTATAGAAAAAACAATTGCAGAGGGTAAGCAGGTTTTATATCTCTTACCCGAAATTGCTTTAACCACTCAGCTTGTTAACCGTATTAAAAAATATTTTGGCGATAAAGCAGGTGTGTATCATTCTCGTTTTTCAGAAAATGAACGTGTTGAAATTTGGAATGAGATACTAAAATTCAAAACTCAAAATTCAAAATTCAAAATTGTTATTGGTGCTCGTAGTGCTTTGTTTCTTCCGTTCAATAACATTGGTTTAATTATTATTGATGAAGAACACGATACTTCTTACAAACAACAAGATCCTGCGCCTCGATACCACGCAAGAGATGCAGCACTTTATTTAGCATCGCTTCATAAAGCAAAAGTTTTATTGGGTACAGCCACGCCAAGTATAGAAAGTTATTATAACGCCTCGCAAAACAAATTTGGCTTGGTTGAGTTGAACGAACGATATGGTAATTCTTCACTTCCGGTTATAGATGTTATTGATGTGCGTGTGGATGGAAAAAAAACGGATGAAGTTATTTCTCCGCCGCTATTTGCACAAATGACGCTTGCTCTTGCAAAAAAAGAACAAATCATTCTTTTTCAAAATCGACGAGGCTTTGCGCCTTATACTGAATGTTTTACTTGCGGACATATTCCTCATTGTGTGCAGTGCGATGTTTCGCTTATCTATCATAAAGCAACCCAAAAACTGACTTGTCATTATTGCGGTTACACCATTATGCCGCCAAAAACCTGTGTTGCTTGCGGCAGTACAGATATGCATTATCGTGGTTTCGGAACTCAAAAAATAGAAGAAGAAGTCGGCATACTTTTACCCGAAGCAAAAATTAAACGCATGGATGTTGATTCTACCCGAAGCAAACATGCCTACAAACAAATTATTGACGAGTTTGATGCCGGAGATATTGATATACTTACCGGCACGCAAATGCTTACCAAAGGTTTAGATTTTGATAACGTTGGTTTGGTTGGCGTTCTTCAAGCAGATCATTTGTTGAGTTATCCCGATTTTCGTTCGCACGAAAGAGCTTTTCAACTTATTACACAAGTAAGCGGTAGAGCAGGCAGAAAACACAGCAACGGAAAAGTTTTTATACAAACCACACAGCCCGAACATCAAGTAATTACTTGGGTAATAAATAACGATTACAAGCAAATGTATAAAACGTTGCTTGCCGAACGTAAAGAATATTTATACCCGCCATTTACGCGCTTGTTTAGTTTTACTTTTGTATATAAAGATGCGGATACACTTGGTTATGCAGCCGAATGGTTTGGCGCAGAGTTGCGTAAAATATTTGATCAACGCGTGCTTGGCCCACAGTTTCCTATGGTTAGTCGCATTAAAAACGAGTACCACAAACAAATACTTTTAAAAGTAGAACGAGATTATTCTTCAAATCAAGTAAGGCAACAACTAAATAAAATAATTTTTGCATTTAAAACAGATAAACTATTAGCTAAAGTAAAATTAAAAATAGATGTAGATTGTTATTAGAATTTGGGCGTTCCGGCGCGTTGTCATTTGTATAAATCCAAAATTTTTCTGCGCCGTCGGGCTTTTCGTTTCAAGTTTTTGGATTACCAAAAAGCTTTACACTGCAATCCCTAACGTAAATTCAAAAACTAATTAGGCGTCATGCCCCATCTTGTACCTATGCTAAACTCACGGCGCTGTTTAACAAACCGTTACGCAGGTTTCGCCAATAAATACTTATTTCAAAAGCACCTAAGCCCAATTTGCAAAAATGATTTATACACTTTAGTTTTAGTTGTTTTTTGTTAGACCTTTAACTAAAAATATTTCAAAGAATTACACGACAAGTGTAATAAAAGAATTTCACATTATCATACAATTTTACGCCATTCAACTGTCTTTTATTTTTAAGCGCAAAACCGAGTATAGTCTTTTAAATATGCGTTATAAACACATTGCTAAAACTTCCTCCTTACGCTTTGCTAAACGAGGACGAGGGGGTTTTAAGCAAAATCGTCCTAACATTAATGCACAAAAGTTTTTGCAAGATTAATTACACTTCCGGCAATCATTTCGATACCAATAGATAAAACTAAAAAGCCCATTATTTTTGAAAGTGATGTTAAACCTGCTTGACCTGTCTTTTTAATAATTAAAGGTGCGATAGAAAAAATTGCATAAATACAAAGTGCCACTACAACAATAGCTGAAATTATAAGAAACTTCTTTTCTATGTCAGTATTTTCAATAGACATATTAATTAAATAAGACATAGAGCCAGGTCCAGCCAATAAAGGCATCGCCAAAGGGCTAAAGGCAATATCTTCTTTTAATAAACTTTCACTTTTTATTTTTTTACTAAGATCTTTTTTATGTTTGGCATTCAGTAATAAAAAACCGGAACGTGATATAACAATACCTCCAGCAATTCTAAGGGCATTTATGGATATGCCAAAGAAATGTAGGATGTAAGTACCTATTAAAAAAGAACACACACAGATAATTACAATATATAAGCAAGTTTTTCTTATCTGATAGTTTTTCCACTTACTATCATGGTTACCTGTTAAAGAAATAAATACAGGTAATGCACTTAAAGGGTTAATCAAAGAAAAGAGCGAAATAAAACACCCAACAAAAAAAGATATCATGATAGAGCTTGAGTTATTAAAATTTGCTGCAAAGTTATAGTGATTGATTTTTGATGCGTAATTTATGTGGTTATGAAACCATTACTATTGCTATATAATAATCTTAAATAAATAAAGCATTTAGGTCAAATTTACTTATCTAACATCTAAACAAAGTTAATTACGTATTCATCTTTTAATACTAAGCACAATCTTAATTAACCATAACATAAGATAGTAAATGCTGAATTTAAGGCAATTTACTATAGTTTTAAAACCATAAAAAATTGTTAATAAGCATGGAAGATTTAGAGAGAGAAGTAGCTATGTTACAGGAAGCCAACTTTGATTACAAAAAAGTTAAAACGCATAATAAAGAAATGATAGACAGCCTCTACTATGCAGCTTTCATCCAAAAAGGGATATTACCGCAAGAACGCCACTTAAATAGAATTTTTGATGAGCATTTTGTAATGTACAGGCCACACCATATAATCGGTGGAGATTTATATTGGGTATGCCATAAAAACAACTTAAAAATATTTGCAGTTGGAGATTGTACGGGACATGGTACCAGTGGAGCGATGTTGTCGGTTCTTGCTATAAGTTTTTTGAATTACCTTGTATTAGGTAAAGAAGTTCTAAGTATGGGAAAAGTCTTACAGGAATTAGATAGAAAATGGATTGAAACCTTTGATCAAGGGTTAGGAAGAGATTTTAATAATGATTGGTTGGAAATAGGTATTTGTGCATTTAATACAGATACAAGAGAGCTTCAATATGCAGGAGCATTTAATAAACTTCTTTATATTAATGAAGGTGAGGAGAAAATTATTGACGGCAATCATTATCCAATTGGTGGGTGGCAATTAGAAAAAAACAGATCTTATGATGACCATTCAATCGTCCTTCCTAAAAACACAATGGTTTACCTTCATTCAGATGGGTTTAAAGACCAATTTAGCAGCAAAACAAAAAAACGTTTTGGCAAAAAGCGTTTTATTAATCTTTTAAAATCTATTTCACTGCTTCCATTAACTGATCAATTCAAAGAGATAGAAAGTGAATTTGTAGCTTGGCAAGGTACCGATGAACAGACAGATGATGTTTGTGTAATGGGCGTTAGATTTTAGCAATTAATACATATAATATTGCTGTATAAAAAACAATGAAATTTACGCTCTTTTTTTCATCAAAATTATTACTTTTATTTTACTTGGTTATATTAATTTCAGTAATAGGTTTCAACATTTTTTAATTTCATTTTAGGTGCTTCTAAAAACTTTTTAAACCAAAGTGCAGATTCTTTTAAAGTGCGTTGCTGTGTTTCAAAATCAATATGCACCAACCCAAAACGAGGATGATAGCCTTCTGCCCATTCAAAATTATCGGTAAAACTCCAGCTAAAATAGCCTTCTACTTTTACGCCTTCTTGTTTAGCTTTTAATACCTGTTTTAGATAACTATCGTAAAAATTAATTCGGTTTATATCATTTACTTTTCCGTTTACCAATTCAT
The DNA here is from genome assembly GCA_038206945.1 of Bacteroidia bacterium. Classification (GTDB taxonomy): domain Bacteria; phylum Bacteroidota; class Bacteroidia; order B-17B0; family Aurantibacillaceae; genus PALSA-968. The sequence continues at coordinate 67,363 of JBBRAG010000007.1, forward strand.
CTTTAAAAGCTACTCCGTTTTCTGTAATGATAATTTTTTTGATTCCGATATACTCGTTATACATTTTTAGTATGTGATAAATTCCTTCAGGATAAATTTCCCAATTCATGGCAGTAAGCGGAACATTTCTTTTTTCTGCTTTAACAATAGCAGCTTTTAAGAATGGAGTAAAGAAAGAATGTTTGATTATTTCACGCGTATAATTTTGTACGCCAATAAAATCGAAATCAAAAGCCAATAATTTTTCGTCGTTAGCCTGCATGTATTTTTCAATTCTATTCATAAGTGGAAGTCGCTTAAAAGGATAACCCAAACCCAAAGCAGGTTCTATAAATAATCTGTTCAATAAAACATCTATACGGTTAGCCGCTTCTACATCTTTACTTCGGTGGCTATAAGGCTCTATATGCGAACAAGAAAACGTAGTACCCACTTGTGCATTGGTGTACATACTTTTTATAACACGCGCACCCTCTGCCTGACTAAGCGTTGCGTGGTGGGTAGCCGAAAGAAAATTAGCCAAACCTTTTTTACCGGGCGCATGCAAGCCTAAAAAATATCCGGCACCGGTAAATACCATCGGTTCGTTTAATACCATCCAATGAATAACTCTATCGCCAAAACTTTTTACGCATAAGGCAACATAATCACTAAACCATGCAACAATATCGCGGTTAGTCCAGCCACCTTCTTTTTCTAACTCAAGTGGTAAATCCCAATGGTAAAGTGTTATCCAAGGTGTTATTCCAAGCTTTAAACATTCGTTAATTAATTTATTGTAAAAATCTATTCCTCTTAAATTAGGAATGCCTTTGCCATAAGGTAACACACGCGACCAAGAAATAGAAAATCGAAAGTTTTTTATGCCTAAGTTTTGCATTAATTTTAAATCATCTAGGTAGTGATGATAAAAGTTACTGGCTATATTTCCATTATGATTAAAAGCTATGTTTTTTTTCTGATTAGAAAATTCATCCCAAATAGATGCGCCTTTTAAATCTTTATCGTGCGCACCCTCTGTTTGGTAGGCAGATGAGGATACGCCCCAAATAAAATCTTTTTCGAAATCTTTACTGTGAAGGCTCAAAGTGCGTGGTATTTTTAATTAGGAACGTTATAAGTATGTTTCATTGACACATGTGTATCAATTATTTTTTGTAAAATATCGGCTGTTATATCCGGATAATTCACGTCAATAATTTTACCTTTATCAAGCCATTTTTCTATATGATGTGCGTGTTTTTTCTTTAAACTTTTCATTACAGGCACATCCATCGTATTTAAAACCGTTGCATTGCAAAGCTGCTCGTATTGGGCTTTCATAGGGATAACCAATAATTTCTTTTTCAGAAACAAGGCCTCTGATGTAGCACCAAAACCCGCAGCACATAAAGTACCACTGCAAGAAGAAAGACTTTTTAAAAATGCTTTTTGATTTATGGGTTGAATGCTAACATTTTTATTTCGATACGCATTTTTATTATGCTTAGAAAACACTTCCCACTTTACATCTTTAAAACGAGATAGATTTTTAAATAAACGTTCATCATCGTAAGCAGGAAGATAAACCGTGTAATGTCCTTTATCGATTACTTCTAACTTGCGCACTTCTTTACGAATGATGGGCGTAAAAATATTTTCATCAAAACTTTTAAACTGAAAACCATATTGCGCTGTTGTAGGCGCATAATTTTTTAAAACAAAAATACCTAAAGGGTCTTTCGATTTTGGTTGTGGCACTTTTGAAGATAGCGTTGCACATTGGTTGCTAAGCGCAATGCAAGGCATTTTTTTTAAATGAGTTGCCCAAGCAGATACCGGCTCAAAATCGTTTATCACTAAATCATATTCTTCTACAGGTAATTCTCTAATTTCTTTCATTAAACGAAAGGTGTTGCTTTTTAAATAAGTCCGCATGTAATCTATGCCGCCTTTTTTACCAAAGACAAAACTTAACCCTTTAAATTTATATTTTACATCAAAGGGCAATTCAATATCAGCTTGTATACCGCTGACTAAAATATCTGTCTTACCAAATTTTTTAAGGTGAGGTATAATTTCCATAGCACGACTTAAATGGCCGTTGCCTGTGGCTTGCACGGCGTATAATATTTTCATTCTACCGGAGGATTAATTTTAAATTCACTAAGTAAGTTTTCAAAAAGCTGTTCTGAACTTAAATACGCATCGTTATCTTCTTTCAGTTTTATGTTTTGTGCAATTAAGTCGTCTTGATATTTATATAGTGTCCAAGCCTTATCATTATATTCAAGTGCGGTTAAATTCTCTACCCAATCACCAGAGTTTAAATACATAATTTCTCCTTTGGCAGTTTTAATGTTTCGTATTTCCGGTTGATGTATGTGTCCGCACACGGCATAATCATATCCATTTGCAATACCAATATCAGCTACCGTATCTTCAAATTTGTTGATGAATTTAACGGCAGTCTTTACATTGTTTTTTATTTTTTTAGAAAGCGATAGTTTTCCATATCCCATTTTAACGGAAAAGAAATTTACTATTCTATTTAATACAATAAGTGCATCGTAGCTTTGTGCACCAAGCTTGGTAAGCCATTTGGAGTATTGCATAGTAACATCAAAAACATCACCATGAAATATCCATGCCTTTTTTTTATCGAGATTTATAATTAATTTATTTACAATTCTTAATTTCCCTAAACGGAAACCAACAAACTTTCTCAGTAATTCATCGTGGTTGCCGGTAACATAATAAACCTTTGTTCCCTTAGCTAATAATTTTGTGATGTGTTTAATAATCTGCATGTGCGATTTTGGCCAATAGCGTTTGCTGAATTGCCATATATCAATAATATCCCCGTTTAAAACAAGTATTTCGGGTTTAATAGATTTTAAATATTGCAGCATTTCCTTAGAATGACTACCATAAGTACCTAAGTGTACATCGGATAAAACGGCTACTTGTACTTTTCTTTTTTTAGCCATGATATTGTTTTTTAAAAGGCGTGTAGAAAATAAATATGCGAAGCATAATGCACTCGCACAAATACAATAAATCTTGAATTGGGTTTTTGTTTGATTTAATCATGTTGTTGTTTATATAACAAAGAAAGCCTTGGAAAATAAATTCAATTTTATGTATATGTTAAGAAATTAGGTTCTGTAAACAATGAAATGTTGATAGCATTTTTATTAAAAGTAAAATTAAAGGAGTTATTCAGATCCAATGTTACAAGTAGTTTAAACTTATGTTATGAAAATGTAAAGTGATGCTATAATTTATAAAACTTAACATTGGAAAATAAAAAATCATTTTATTTTTGTCGCATCTAATTGGTGAACATCCTAAGGAGTAAACTCCCAACCGCATTTAGATAGCGGTAATTAATATTAACTTATTCAAATTAGGATGACCTTAGAGAGCGCCATTTACAAAGCAACCATGTTTTACAGCATGGTTGGGGCAAAAGTAAAAAATAATAAAAAAGGAAAGGTTAAAGTAGTAACCCGCATTACTGCGTTTAAAAATGATCAAGATGAGTGGGATGTGGCTATTTTTTTTGAAGCTAAGTACCGAAAAGATACTGTAAAACCGGATTGCTTTTTATCTAAATTTATTAAAGAGTATGATATTATTTCTATATCATAAATAATTTGATTAAGTTTTTTTTATAGTATATTAGAATAAGTAATTCATAATAATTTCTTAATTATAGCGTAACAGCATACCTTTTGCTTTGCTTTAATTTTGTAGTACAAGTGAAAATCCTACACAGGGCTGATAGTAATCTCTAAAATACATAAGCTGACTGAAAACCATTTGTATAAAATTTTTTACATGAAAAAAGTATATCTTTTATTATTGATTTCGATATTTAGCGTTAAAATATCTTATTCACAAACAACTACTATTATAGGAGTGATGTCGGTTTATAGTGCACTGGGTGGCGCAGGTTGCGATGCCTCGTGTGATGAAGGTGCTTATTATGCTTCTTATGCACCTTATGTTTTTTGCAATACTGGAGCGGCTGTTGGAGCAGCAGGTGCAACTGAACAACCTATGTGGATTTCATTTAACATTCCGAACGCGTGCAATGTTACGGTTAAAGGTGAATACGGCGCACCTTACAGAGAACATAGTGTTTGCTCAGATTCAAGAATGGATGGAAGTGATCTGCTTGGTATTGCCAATACATCTGTAACAAACGCAAACATATCTGGCGGAAGCGTTATAAATGTTGGTACATGTAATACCATTAGCGGTTCGGGTAGTTCAGGTGTGGTTTCATCGGGTTGCGTAGGTGCTGCTAATACAGATGAAGAAGTTACTTACTCAACCAGTGGCCCTGTAACGGTTAGTGTTTACGGCCATTCTAATCGTAGTGATGAAGTTATTACTTATACTGTTACAGGCGCGGGCTCTTCGTGTTCTACTATAGGAGTTATTGTTTTACCCATTAAATTAATTGGTTTTGCGGCTTATAAGGCAACTAATAATACTGTAGATTTAAAGTGGACAACACTAACGGAAACAAATAATAATTATTTTATGGTTGAATACTCATTAGATGCTACAAACTTTATACCTTTTGCTAAAGTAAATGGCGCAGGTAATAGCTTTGAGAAAAAAGATTATAGCTGTATTTTTAATCATGATGTTGAAAATAATACTTTTTACTTTCGTTTAAAACAAGTTGATTACAATGGAAACTTTACATACAGCCCAATAATAAGTGCAGGTACATCAACAGGTTTTTTAGTTCCAACATCTCCACTCACAGCCTATTACGATGCCCACAAAGAAAAAATTATAGCTAAATTTAATTTAACATATCCTCAACAAATAAGCTTAGTACTATACAATGTAAACGGCCAAGAAATGTATTCTTCTAATTCATTTTTAAGTGAAGGCAATCAAGAAATTTTGATAGATGCTCCATACCAAGAAAATACACTTGTATTGGTTTATCAAACAAACAGAACTTTGCCAATTCACAAAAAAATTATGATACTTAAATAAAATTGACTTTAATTCTTTTGCTTCCTGCTTAAGTTTTACTTATTTACATATACTGATTGCCTAAGCTATTGCCCCCCCTCGTCCAATGTCGTTTAGCAAAGCGTAACGAGGATGTTTTAACAATGCGTTTGTAACACATATTTAAAAGTCTACACTCGGTTTTGCCTTAAAAATAAAAGACAGTTGAATGGCGTAAAATTGTATGATAATGTGAAATTCTTTTATTACGCTTGTAGTGTAATTCTTTGAAATATTTTTGGATAAAAAGGTCTAACAAAAAACAAACTAAAACTAAAGTGTATAAATCATTTTGCAAATTAGGTTTAGGTGCTTTTAAAATAAAAATGTTACCTACTTGTTACCCAAGCAATATCAATCCCTTACAAAGCCCTATTAATAGGCTGGTGTGGTAAATTCGAGTTTTTTTAATCATAAAAATAACATTTTTTATTTTATTAAATATTATCGAACACTTAAACGTTCTAAAATTTCTTCAAATTCGGTATCACTTTTAAACGTAAGACTTAAACTTCCGCTGCCATCTTTTTTACGTTTCAAAGCAACCGGTGCATGAAACAATTTATTTAGTTTTTCGATAATTTTTTTGTCTTCTAAAGTAACTATGCGTGGCGTTTTTGTTTTAGGCGCTTGCGTTTTTACTTTCTCACCACGAGCAAGCATTTCAACTTCTCTTACCGAAAGATTTTCTTCAATAATTTTTGCGAACAGCGCTAATTGCAAATCTTCATTTTCGATAGAAATAAGTGCGCGAGCATGCCCCATACTTATTTCTTTATCTCTAATTCCTTTTTGTATTTCAGCCGGAAGTTTAAGTAAACGCAAATAATTTGTAATGGTAGAACGTTGCTTGGCCACTTTATCTGCCAAGGCTTCTTGCGTTAAATTACATTCGTCAATTAAGCGTTTGTAACTAATAGCCACTTCAATAGCATCTAAATCTTCGCGCTGAATGTTTTCAACCAAAGCCATTTCAAGCATGGTTTGATCATTTGCAATACGAATATAAACAGGCACTTCGGCTAAGCCTGCAATTTGCGAAGCTCTAAAACGACGCTCGCCCGAAATTAATTGGTATTGATCGTAACCCATTTTACGAACGGTAATGGGTTGAATAATTCCATGCTGACGAATAGATTCTGCCAATTCATTTAACGCATCCACATCAAAATGTGTACGTGGCTGAAACGGATTAACTTCTATGGTTGCAATTTTTATAAGATTAACAGAACCAGCAACAGGAGCCGAGTTTCCATTTTGTTTAGTCGTAATATCTGTTTTAGAGTTTTCTAATAATGCGCCTAAGCCACGCCCCAATGCTGATTTTGCCATTTCCTTATTTTTAATTTTTTATAGTCTTTTGTATTTTATACCCAAACTGTTATACATAGTACAGCATACATTAATCAATTTTATTCAAGTTCCTGCTCTTGCACATCTTCATCAATATCAATAAAACGGGCATCATTGCTTATTTTTGTTAAACCATTTTTTTGAAGAATTTCTCTCGCAAGATTTAAATAATTTACAGAACCTTTGCCTGCGGCATCATACATAATAATTGTTTTGCCATAGCTTGGAGCTTCTCCCAGCTTGGTGTTACGGTGTATAACAGTATTAAACACCATATCCTGAAAATGAGATTTTACTTCTTCTACCACTTGGTTAGAAAGTCGTAAACGAATATCATACATCGTTAATAAAATACCTTCTACTTCTAAATCTTCGTTCATTTCTGTCTGAACTAATTTAATGGTATGAAGTAATTTGCCCATGCCTTCTAAAGCAAAATATTCGCACTGAACAGGAATAACAACCGAATTAGCAGCTGTTAACGCATTAAGTGTTACCAAGCCAAGCGAAGGAGAACAATCTATGATAATAAAATCATATTCGTCTTTTATTTTGGCAAGCATTGTTTTTAATTTTTGATTGCGGTTAGGCTGATCAACCAATTCAAGCTCTGCACCAACCAAATCAATATCTGAAGGAATTAAAAACAAGTTAGGTGTATCGGTTTCTATAACGGCTTTTTTAATGTTGACTTCATCCATCAAACATTCGTAAATACCAAGCTTAACCGTACGCGGATCTATGCCAACGCCCGAGGTAGAATTTGCCTGCGGATCTGCATCTATTAAAAGTGTTTTGTATTCGAGCACCGCTAAACTGGCCGCTAAATTTATAGCTGTTGTAGTTTTACCTACACCGCCCTTTTGATTTGCAATTGCAATTATTTTTCCCATTGGTTAATTATTGAGTTTTGATTTAATGAATTATTTATTTACTCAATTCTATAAATCATTTTATATTACAGCTAATTTTTAATTTTGTATTGGCTGTTTACTGCTAGTTGATACCTGTAAACTGTTTAAGGTTTCTCCAATTTTCATCAGCGTTAATTTTTTTCCCGAATGTTCAAATTTATCAATCGCATCTTCGTGATTTATTTTAATCACCTCGAACGTATCGTAATGCATGCCAATAATATTTTTGCAGTTAATAAAATCGGTTGCTATGATAGCATTATCAACTCCCATGGTATAATTATCGCCAACAGGCAAAAATGCAAAGTTTATGTGTCGATAATCTCCTATTAATTTCATATCATATGTAAGGGCTGTATCTCCGGCGTAATAAAAATTTCCTTCATTGCTTTCCACTACAAAGCCTATGGGGTTGCCGCCATAAGAACCATCGGGCATAGAGCTGGAATGTTCTGCCTTTACACATTTTATATTACCGAATTCAAATTTCATCTTACCGCCCGTGTTCATTGCGCAGATATTTTCCACCCCTTTGTTCTTGAACCAGGCGCCCACTTCGGGTGTACAGATAATTTTTGCTTTGGTACGTTTGGCAATGCTTTCAACATCGGCTACGTGGTCGGTATGGCCATGACTAACTAGTATATAATCTGCTTTGATAGCGTTTACATCTATATCTTTTGCAAGTGGGTTTGGTGTTATAAAAGGGTCAAACAACAAATGTTTGCCGTTAATTAAAACGCCAAAACTTGCGTGTCCGTAAAAGGTTATTTCCATCTAAATACAATAAATTAATGAGCCTTAAAAATAGGCTTAATAAGCGCAGTATTTTTTAAATTTTTGAACAAAAGAAAATACTGTGTTGATAATATCTTAAAACTAATCTTTATATATCAGCGCGACCGCATAGGCATTCGCCCCATCTTCTCTGCCCACGTAGCCAAGCCGTTCGTTGGTGGTAGCTTTAATAGAAATATCTTCTTCTTCAATTTGTAAAATAGGCGCTAAGGCCTTTTGCATACTAGTAATATGTGGGTTTATTTTAGGATTTTCAAGGCATAAGGTACAATCTACATTACCCACTTTAAAGTTTTTTTGTTGTAGTAGTTGCATAGTTTGCTTTAATAATACTTTACTATCAATGCCTTTAAAACTATCATCTGTGTTAGGAAATTGATTACCAATATCTCGTAAGCCGGCCGCGCCTAACAAAGCATCGCAAATGGCATGGATCAACACATCGGCATCGCTGTGGCCTACGAAACCTTTTGTATGCGGTATTTGCACACCTCCAAGGCACAAAACTTTTCCTTCCTCTAAAGGGTGTACATCAAAGCCAAAACCAATTTTAATGTTCATAATAAATTCTTTTTTCTGTTCTTAACTTCATCGTATGCTTCGTGGTAATCACTGCGAAGCGTACCAAATATCTTATCCCACCATAAAAAATAAAGGCTATAATTACCGGTAAAATATTTATGATGCTGATTATGATTTACAGAGGTGTTGATCCATTTACCTATCCGACCCCGGCTGAATCTTTTTGGATACACTTCCCAACCTAAATGCCCGTACACATTATAAACCATCAATGATAAAAAGAAAATAAATAAATGCCACTTGCATAAAGGCATGATGATGATTAGCAAAACAAAAATGCCAATCTCTACCAAAGCTTCTAAGGGGTGAAAAGCAAACGCCGCAAAAGGTGAAGGATTGGTAGATTTATGATGCACCAAATGAAACCACTTATACAATTTTGGGTGGTGCATTAAACGATGTGTGAAATAGAAATAAGTATCGTGTACTAAAAACATTATAGGAAACGCTAGCCAAAAATATAACGTATGCACATCGTACTTACCCGGGTATTTATAAAATTGTGTATATTGCCTTAAGGGCGTAAGTAACATACTAAAAGATACCACCGAGAAAATTAAAATGGTACAGATAGAATAAAGGATCTCTCGCCTATAATCTTTTTTGCTTGGATGTTGAGCTTGTATCTTTTTAAAATGAAGTCTTTTACGAAGAAACACATACCAAATAAGCCATGCCAAACCGGCCAGTAAAAAATAACGCAGTGCAATTAGCACCAAAAAATCAAACCAGGAGGTGGGATTCATCATACAAAGATAGTAATACAAATGTATACTGTAAGACCTACTTTGTACAATATACATTAGCTAAAATTATTTCTCAAAACCTTTATTGCCCTGTAAACCGCCGGTGTGGATGGCTATAAGGGTTGAATTTTCTTTTAACGTATTTTTTTTGATCATATCAAAGATGCCATAAAACATTTTAGCTGTATACACATAATCAAGCTGAATGCTAAATTGTTTTTCGAAATCTGACTTAAAAGAAAGTAATTCGGCGTTTGTTTTGGCATAGCCGCCAAAGTGGTAATCTTCTACAATTTTGAATTTTGAATTTTGAATTTTTGAATTCATCAATTTACTAACCTCATCATTTAAATATTGCGCACCTTTTAAAGCACTAAAACCAATAACCTGCTGATGTTTTTTTAAACCGGTTGCAATTCCCGCAATAGTTCCGCCGCTTCCAACAGGTGTGCATACATAATCAAAATCAATTGGGATGTAATTTAAAATCTCTCTACATCCCTTTACTGCCAAAGCATTCGAGCCTCCTTCGGGCAATAGATAAAAATTACCAAATTTATATTTTAGTTCATCAATAAAAGTAGGTTCATTTTTTCTTCGATAATCTTCTCTTGATATAAAGTGTAATTCAACCCCTCTTTCTTTGCTAAATTGTAACGTAGCTGAAAGCGGTTTAGGTTTTTCTCCTCGTATAATTGCGATAACTGCTATTTTTTTACTGGTAACTGATGCTATTGCAGCTAAATGATTGCTCCATGCGCCACCAAAAGTTAAAATCTTTTTAAAACCTTGTTTTTCAGCTTCTTCCAGGTTATATTTTAGTTTAAATAATTTATTACCTCCGGCATATAAGTCAATGGTATCAAGCCTTAGCACATGCAAATTAATTTTATGAGATGTTATTATTTCATTCTCTAGTTTTTGAAACAAGATATCTTTTGGTATGGCTAACATTTTTTAAAGTTACACAAGCAAACAAATTTTACTACTTTTAAACCAAAATAAATAAGAATAGTATTTTTGCAGCATGATCAATAGAGTAGTTAAGAACGTAGATGAAGCCATTGCCGATATAAAAGACGGGATGACGCTTATGGTAGGCGGCTTCGGACTGTGTGGCATACCGGAAAATACCATTGCCGCACTGGTACGCAAAGGCGTAAAAAACCTAACCTGCATCAGCAATAACGCAGGTGTAGATGATTTTGGCTTAGGGTTATTATTGCGAACCAAGCAGATTAAAAAAATGATAGCTTCTTACGTGGGTGAAAATGCCGAGTTTGAACGCCAGTTGCTAAGTGGAGAATTAGAGGTAGATCTTGTGCCGCAAGGTACCTTAGCAACACGTTGCATGGCTTCGGGCTATGGCATGCCGGTAATTTTTACACCGGCCGGGGTTGGTACAGAAATAGCCGAAGGTAAAGAAGTACGCAAGTTCTCTTTTCATGGAGTAGAGAAAGATTATTTAATGGAGTACGCATTCGAAGCAGATTATGCCATTGTAAAAGCATGGAAAGGTGATACTGCCGGAAATTTAATTTATCGTTCAACAGCACGCAATTTTAATCCGATGATGGCTATGGCCGGCAAGATAACCATTGCCGAAGTAGAACATTTAGTACCCGCCGGAGAATTAGATCCCGATCAAATACATACACCGGGCATTTATGTGCACCGCATCTTCCAAGGCGATCATTATGAAAAACGAATTGAACAAAAAACAGTAAGGAAGAAACAATAACATCCTCATTCCGAACCTGTTTCGGAATCTCACGAAATAATAAATAATATAAGATGCTGAAATACATTCAGCAGGACAAACAAAAAAAACAAAAAAATTATGGAATTATATTTAGACTCAGCAAACTTAAAAGAAATTGAAGAAGGTTTTAAACTTGGCTTTTTAGATGGCTTAACCACCACACCAACTTTTATGCAGCGCGAAGGCATAACCGATATTGATGGCACTATTGTAAAATTGAGCAAAATTGTACCTGTCCTTCAAATTGAAGCCTTGGGCGATACCGCTGAAGATATTTTAAAAGAAGCTAAACGCCAGCTGGCTTTAGGTTTAGATAAAAACAAAACAGTTTTTAAAATTCCGGTTTCGTTAGAAGGCGTACGTGCATGCAAAATGTTGCGTAACGAAGGCCTATTAGTAAATGTGCATTTGGTTTACACTTTACAACAAGCTTATATGGCTATGCAAGCCGGCGCAACGTATGTTTGTCCGTTAGTTGGTCGCTTACAAGATCAGGGGCATGATGCCTTAACTTTAGTTGAGCAATGTGTTGATGCTGTTGATTATTACGGCTACGATACAAAAATAATGTTCTCTTCAGTTAGAACGGTTGAACATGTTAGAAATGCTATCAACATTGGTGTTCATACCATTACCGTTCCATTAAAAATACTGAAACAACTTACTGAAAATAACTTTACTACAGTTGGTACAGATCAATTTATTGCAGATACTCGTTTAATGACCGTGCGTGTTAAAGAAGCTATCAACGGGGTAAACCCATTGGTGCAAGCAGATACCAACATTACCGAAGCTATTGTAAAAATGACTGAATTTGGCTTTGGTGCCATTACGGTAGTAAATAAAGATAATTCGGTTTTGGGTGTGTTTACCGATGGCGCGCTTCGTCGTTTAATTTCAGAAAAAGGACGCGATATCTTGACTAAAAAATTGAGTGAACTTACGTTTAACCATGCTATTAGTGTAGAAGCCGGTGCTTTATTAAATGAAGCTGCAGGTGTATTTAAAAAGACCAACGTAGATACTTTATTAGTACTTGATAACGGCAAGCCCATTGGCATGCTTGATATACAAGATATGAAAGGGTAACATTGTATACTTTTTCTGTTACCAAACGCTTTCATTTCGCAAGCCTTTTTTATTTTTATAATTATTATTGAGGTATGCCTCTCCTTGGAGGTGGTTGGGGTGGGTTATGGTTTTATATTTCTGTCGAACTTGTTTCTGCATCTGTTTTAATTATTATTGTTAAATCTTTTAGAAGTATGAGTATTCCGGCGTAAGTCATGTTAAACCTGACGAAGCAAGCCGTTTGGCTGCCTGAAGTAAATCTTTTAAGATTTAGCTTATTTTCGTTTTTTTAATTGCTTGGAGAATGCTGAAAAAACATTTCCTAAAAGGCTTTCATTATCAATCCCTCACGCAAACAACCATTATAAATTCACGTCCATTCTTTTATAATAGAACAGGTAAGTTATCATAAACCAAAGAGAAAAAACTATACCCGCGTAGCTGGTAACTTCAAATGATTTAGTCAAAATAAAAAATAATATTTTGCAAAAAAAACTAAACGCATATAATTCCATACCCCAACGCTTAAGGTGCCACACACCAATAAATGAAATAAAGGTAGTAGCTACAATTAACCCATAAACAGCCGGCATAAATACACCCAACTTTTTTACCGAAGGCGAAAAAACACCTGGAAATGTAATCACTACCCACAAAAAACCAATCACACAAATTATAGAAAGTATAAGCGGGCGTTTCATATTTATATATTTATTCTATTACCTATTTTCGCTATTAACTAATTACTATTGTCTTATCGCTTCCACCGGATCTAACTGCGCCGCACTATATGCAGGTACAAAACCAGAGATAATGCCAATTAAAAAAGAGATAGTCAAGCCTAAAACCGTATTGGCTAAAGTGAGTGTTATTTCCATGCCAAAAGCATCGCCTGCAAAAAACGTTATTACCCATATAACCAACAAGCCTAATAAACCACCTATAAGGGAAAGAAAAATAGCTTCACTTAAAAACTGCAACAGTATAAAATAATTTTTTGCGCCCAATGATTTTTGTATGCCAATTAAATTGGTTCTTTCCTTAACTGATACAAACATAATGTTGGCAATGCCAAAGCCGCCAACTAAAATCGAAAATCCACCAATTATCCAACCTACGGTTCCGATAACATCAAACAAACCATCAAAGCCTTTGTTTAATACACTTGTTTCGTTCAGGGCAAAACTATCTTCGGTACCAGGTTGTAATCTTCTTTCGCTGCGCAAAATACCTGTCAGTTCATCTTTTAACTGCGCGTTGCTTATGCCTGTTTTTGCTTTTACGGCAATGTAAGGTTGGTTGGTTTCTGCACGCAGGTCAATTAAATTTCTGATAAAATTTAAAGGAAGCATAGCTTGGTTATCCATACTATTGCCCAGCATACTTTCGCCTTGTTTTTTAACAATACCTATTACTGTAAATTTTCTGCCAAACATTTTTATTTCTTTTCCCAAAGGATTTTCTCCCGGCGAGAAAAGTGCGTCTTGCAAAACCTTACCAAGAAGAACAACATTTTTTCCGTTATCAGATTCTAGTTGTGTAAAGAAGCGTCCCTGTTCAATCTCGAAATTTGAAACCAAGTTATAATCGTTTGAAACACCTGATATGGTAGCATTTTCTACGTTATTATCAAAATACTGAATTCGTTTTTTGGTATCTACCCTAAAGGCCGCCGCTTGGGTAGTTTTAGAATTTTGAATAATGGCTTCCAAGTCGTTTATCTGCGCGGTTGGACGAAGCATGTATTTCCACCACGGGTAATCGCTTCCAAAAGCCCATGGCCATTTTTCTACAATTACAATGTTATTGCCCAACGATTCTATACTACCACGAATATTTTTCTCAAGACTATCGGTAACAGTAAATACGGTAATAATGGCAAAGATGCCTATGGTAATGCCTAACAGCGACAAAAATGTGCGCAGCTTATTGGCCAGCAGCGAGTGCGAGGCAAACAAAATACTTTCTTTAACTAATTGAAAAAATAAAGTCACCTGGAAATACTTAACACAAAAGTAGGTTATTGCAACGGCTATAAAAAACCGTCCACACTCGATTTTATACTCTTATGGAATTTATTGGGTTTAAAAAAATTATCTCAGCTTTTTAAACGGATAATATTGCACCCCTAACATCCACCATGGCGCTTTGTAATTAAGACCAAAATTTCTTAAAACAAATACAGAGAAGTATTTATGGATATCATAGCTGGCTCTTAAGCTTAATGTTCCAATAAAGTTTAATCCACTATCGGTTTTTTTATTATTTATGTAAAGAGTTGAATCCTAAGAAGCCGGATTACCCATACCGGATGGGCTTGATTCCACGGTGTATCCATTAGCAATATCTTTAGTTATGGTATAAAAAGTAATGGAAGCAATTGTCGCTAATTTTATTTTTTTTGTTATACTAAATAAACAACCATAATTTGCATTAAAAAAATGGACTTGCCTAGTTATATTTAAGTGTTGTTTTTAGCCGGGAGTAGTGCGCCATCCAGTATAAGAAAAATAATTAGTATAAGATGAGTTTGTAAGGTCGTAAGTAAAACCAATAATTTGTTTAAACCTATCTCGTTTTCCAAGTAAAAATTCAACACCAGCAATAAATCCTTAGCCGATAGGTTTGCTTGCGTTTTTTGTATAATCCAAATCATTGCCTGCTTTTTTGGGATACAAAAAAGGAAATTCTATATTTGATAAACTGTTATTTGCAATGAGTGCAGCCTGTAAATTTAACGAAGCCATTTTTTATTATCCATTAAAGTATCCTGCGCTATAATTGATAAGCAAGCAAAGAACAGAAAAAAAGTAAAATATATTTTAGAAAATTTATCCATATAATTAAAATTTACTTTTTACGTTCGCCCACTTGCTGGCGCCACATAGCGTAGTACAAACCTTTAAGTTCTAATAAATCAGCGTGTTTACCAGATTCTATAATTTGTCCGCGTTCTAACACATAAATAGTATCGGCATTCATAATGGTAGATAAACGGTGCGCTATCATTACGGTTATCTGCTCTTTTTTTCCGGAGATATTTTGTATTGTTTCGTTTATCTCAACTTCTGTTAATGAATCGAGCGCGGAGGTAGCTTCATCAAAAATTAATAACTTAGGGTTACGCAACAAGGCACGTGCTATAGATAAACGCTGTTTTTCTCCGCCTGATATTTTTATACCGCCTTCGCCAATAACGGTATCAAGGCCTTTTTCTGCACGGGTTAATAAATTATTACAAGCCGCCTTGTTAAGTGCGTTTAATATTTGCTCATCGGTAGCATCTGGTTTTACAAACAATAAATTTTCTTTGATAGTGCCCGAAAACAGTTGTGTATCCTGCGATACAAAACCAAGTTGCATACGAAGTTCATCTAAATTAATGTCGGTTGCTTTTTTATCGTTATAAAAAATGGTGCCGGTTACGGGATGATACAAGCCGACCAATAATTTTACCAACGTTGTTTTACCTGAGCCGGATGGGCCGACAAAAGCAATGGTTTCGCCTTTATTGATGATAAACGAAATATTTTCTACGGCGTTTGTCTGCGCAGATTTGTGTTTAAAAGAAACATCGTTAAACGATAAAGTATTTATAACGCCAAGTTTAGCAGGGTTAGCGGGTTTAACTTCAACAGGTGTGTTCATCAGGTTCTCAAAATTTGTAAGCGATGCCTGCACCTCTCGGTAAGAAGCAACAATATTACCAAGCTCTTGCAAGGGATTAAAAATAAAAAAGGAATAAAATGTAAGCGTTAATAGTTGGCCAACATTAATTTCATTTTTAAAAACCAAGTAATACAAAACAAAAACCAACAGGGTGCGTAAAAAATTTACTACCGTGCCTTGCACAAAACTAAGGCTGCGAATAAAGCGTACTTTCTTTAATTCGAGTACTAAAATTTTTAGGGTAATGGTGTTTAATCGCCCAATTTCGGAAGTGGTTAAGCCCAAACTTTTTACCAGCTCAACATTACGTAATGATTCTGTTGTAGACCCTGCCAAGGCAGTTGTTTCACCAACAATTTGTTTGGAGATGATTTTTATTTTTTTGCTTAACACATTACTGATAAAAGCAAGGATAGGGGCGGTAACAAAAAACACAGGGGCTATCATCCAATTGGTTTGCAAAGCGAAGATCAATACAAAAGTAAAACCTACCAATGTTTGAAAAACTACGCTGATAAAGGAGGTGATAAATTTTTCGCAATCGAGCCTTACTTTTTGAAGTTTGCCCAAGGTCTCGCCGCTGCGCTGGTCTTCAAATTCCTGAAAAGGAAGATCTAACGAACGCTTAATACCATCCTGGTAAAGTTGTGCGCCTGTACGTTGAATGATAACACTCGTATAATAATCCTGGAAATTTTTTGCAATGCGTGAGATCATAGCCACAGAAATAACACCCAATAAATAAGGAATGATCTCTTTTATAAACTTAGCAGTATCTCCTTTGTAAGCCTCGTGGCCTACCCCAAAACGGTTTAATATTTTTCCGTAAATGTAAGGATCTAACATAGAAAAACATTGGTTAATAGTGGCTAATAATAAAGCCAAAGCAACAATGCCTTTGTAATTTTTTAAATAGGATAAAAGGATTTTCATATTGGGCGCAAAGATACGTTTTAGAAAAATTAGAGCGTAAAAAAAGCCGCACTAATTAGTACGGCTTTTTAAAAAAATAACTGTTTTCTAATTAGTGATCACCACTTTTTTAACGCAAGCTTCTTTTCCTGAAATAACCGTGATAAAATAAACCCCTGAATTTTGAATGGATAAAGTTGTTTTAACATCAGGCAATTTTGTTTCATAAATAATATTGCCCAATACATCAGTAATTTTCATTTCATCTGCTTTTTGCGTGTTTACAATAACAATGCTACCTGTACTTGGGTTTGGATAAACATTAACAGTACCGTTATCAACTAATTTATTAATACCTGAAACCCTGTTATTACTTTGATTACTGTGCGATTTTACACGTGCCGCCAGATTGCTGTTGTTTCCGCCCGATAACCTTTGAGTTGGATTACAATTAAAGCCTAAAGCATCTACACGCCAGTTTCCATTCGGGAAATTAGCATAGTTTACATCATTCAATGTGTTTGAAGTACCCGCGGTAGAAGCTATTTGTTGAAAGTTACCAGTGTTATTATCATCACGCAAAAGCACATAACTGCTTACCGGGTTAGGGGTGTTTTCAATAGTGTAAATAGGATTCCAAAGGTATTGCCCATTTCCTACATTTACAATGTAAATGGTGTTATGATAATTACTCTGCACACTTTCATTACCGCAACTATCTAAAGTAGATATTTTATAACGTTTGGTGGTAACGTTAGGGTTTGCACCATAATCATGATATTCGCTTAAACTATCAATGCTAACCGAACCTAAATACGTGTAAATATTGGTAAGGTCTTCGCGATACATTTTAAAACCAACTACATCAGGTGTAGCGGTTGTTTTATCCCAAGTAATTATATTATGGGTAGATAAAGAATCAACCGTTACCATACAAATTTGCACAGTTGCTGGCGCACCTTTTATGCTAATGTGTACAGAGTCAGAATTTTCAGAGCAACCATCTAATTCTGTATAGGTATAATAATAAGTACCTGAAGTGCCTATCGTTATAACCGTATTGCTAGCCGACCCGTTGCTCCATTCAACATTTCCACCACCTGTAATGCCGCTAGTGCCCAAGTTAACGCTTGAGTTCAGGCAAATGCTGGTATGACCATACGTTATTACATGTACGGCAGGAAGATCACAATATTTTAGAGTGGCAATATCAGAGTTAGTGCCCTGCGAGCCTTCTACATTTCCATAAACAAATACACGAGGGTTGGTTGCAAAAGAAACAGAAAGCGTAACGCCTTTTGCCATATCATTTCCGTTAGCGTTTCCATTATATAATTTTTTCCAAATGATATTACCGTTAACATCTAATTTTAAGGTAAGCATATCGTACATATTACCCGAGAGGCCGTTACAATATCCCGCTATAAATACATTGCCGGCATAATCTACTACAAGCCCTTTACCGGCCTCATCTGTATTGGCTGTTGAGCCGTTGTAAGTTTTATCCCATATAAAGTTTCCGTTCACATCCCATTTTTCTGCAAACAAATAATTATCAGCTGTATTAGAAACTAAATTTGCATAGCCGGTAACAAATACATACCCGTTTTTTACTTTTAGGTCTTTTACATATTCTGAACGCGTATTGCTGCTGTTATATTTTTTAACCCAAAGTATATTCCCGTTAAGATCTACTTTAGCGATAACCGTAAATAATTGATTCCCAGAAACTCCTTTACCCGTTGCTGTTATATACACGGCGGATGATGTTCTGTCGTATTCAATTTTAGCCACATCAATTAAAGAACTGGTGCTATCAAGTCCCATAATTTCTACTGACCAAATCTTGCTGCCTGAAATATTATATTTCTGAACCATGATATGCCTGATAATTGGCGAGTTTCCTGTTTCGTGCACTCCGGCAATAAATGAATTACCTAAATTATCAACCGCAATATCCCTGCTATAAGCATTATTACCAGATGCATTATTTGGATTATTATTAACAGAACTTTGGATATTAGTAAATATACCCAGCCTATAATCGTCAGAATTTAATCCGTAAGCAGTAATATAAGAATTAGCAAGCGTATCAGTTTTAAACTGCCTTGGTTGTGTAAGTGTAAATGCCGGGTGCTGAGGGATTCCGTTTATAGTTCCATCTGTATAATACTGGGTTATAGTAACCGGGTAAGAACCCGATGTGCAAAGAAATAAAGAACCATATTGCTGCAAAGCTTCAAAACCTATTACAGAATCGTTACCATTATTTTCATCAAAAGTTGTTTGAAATAAAACAGAACCGGAATTTGAATAGCTTGTTATAATAGCATCAGTATTTGAGATGTTATTATAAACCGTTCCGCATGTAATGATCTGATCACCGTAATTGCCAATAGGTCTCATAACAACTGTTTTAAAAATATTATCAGAAGTATTTATAAAATAATCAAAGGTAAGATCCCAATCTAAGGTTGAGTTGGTATTTAATCTTACCATTAAAGCATCTTCCATCGTATAAGTATATGCATCGCTTGATCCGAAAAAACAAGGATGATTTGTATTATCTACATATACTGAGTTTACTTGGTCTAGTGCATTGCCACCGCCACGCTGGCTATCATACGATAAACTTGAAGATAGCGTTCCTGTTGAAGAAGCCAATTTCATATAATAAATATCAGATGCAGAGCCTGACGTATTAGCTACTACGTGTGCGTTGCCATTAGCATCTAAAACCATATCCTGCGGATCTAAACCGGTATAACCTTGTATAAATTCTTTTTCCCAAACGGCAGTACCGGATGAATTAACCTTACCTGCAATTGTGTATTTAGAATACCCAAAACCAACATGATTTGCCTTTGCTACATAATAAAAATTGCTGAAGCTTGCATCTGCCTGCACCTGTACACCTTCTCCTTCGGTATGAGTAGGCGAGTTATAAGCATACAACCATACTGGCGTATTGCCTGCGCTGCCAAATTTTAATAGATAAATAGTAGCTTCATTAGGATTATCATATAAACTTCCTACAACAATATAAGTACCTGCCGGGCCGGCTTTAATTTTTGCTGCCATATCAAAATGCTGAATAGCACCTGCGGCATGGTTTATAGAATCAGCTTGAGGCCCATCATACGTTGTATAACGCTGCGGGTACCCGGTATTTATATCTAACTGTGCCGCAAACAGATCAGGATTATTTGGAGTAAAGTTGCTTAAAACATACCCACACACTAAAGGATGCCCGTTATTATCAATATCTATATCATTCAGTTTACCTAATTGAATCCTCTTTTCCCACACAACAATTCCATTAGATGGGTTCACTCTTACAACCAAGGCAGAATCTGTTTTACTTCCTGTAAAATACAGGTTACCCGGACTTGTATAATTATCAAGCGCAAGTGCTGTAACAGCTCCATCCATAGTTAAGTTGGGTTCTATATATTCCCATAATTTAACGCCGCTTGAATTAAATTTCACTACAAAAGGTGTCGCCAAACCATTGTATTGAGTTGTGCCCGCTAGGTATATATTACCACTTGCATCTGCTTTAATATCTATGCCGTAATCTACATTTTTTTGTGGACCATCATATGTAAATTTGGAAAGAATATTTCCATTTGCATCTGTTTTTATCGCAAAAGCATCGTTATTAGATTGACCTGTTATATAAAAGTTGCCGCCAGCATCTTTCCATGCCTTTTTAGTTACATCTGCACCCGAAGCTTGTCCGTTTACATTTTTTTCCCATTGTAATGAAGGTGTTTGGCTATAGCCACATACAGTAGCAGTTATAAATAAAGAGAGTAGTGCTTTTTTCATGTGTATTTGTTGAGATTATTTATTTTAGAATTCTGTATCAAATTTACAATTTTTTTACAATTAAAGAAAGTCAACAATAACTTTTTAAAATTAGTTAAAATAAAAAAAGCCGTTCATTTTATTGAACGGCTTTCAGTTGTCTAATATTTTTTTGATCAATTATTTATGATCGTATTGATTAAGTTTTGCATCCATGCTTAGTGTAGCGTGTGGTACACTGCGTAAACGTTCTTTAGGAATTAATTTACCCGTAACGCGGCAAATACCATACGTTTTGTTTTGAATACGCACTAAAGCATTTTGTAAAGATACAATATATTTTTCCTGGCGGGAAGCCAATTGGGCTACTTCTTCTTTTGATAACATATCGCTTCCATCTTCTAATAATTTAAAAGTTGGCGATGTATCATCAGTACCATGATTATCGGTGTTTGTTAAAGTTTGTTTCAATAGATCGTAATCTCCTTTTGCTTCGTTTAATTTGGTAACAATAATTTCTTTAAATTCCGATAGTTCTTTATCATTATAACGAGAGCGATTATCTTTATCATTAATAAAAGGTTTCGGCTCTTCTTTTTTAGGTTTTTTAATTAAGGCTTTAGTTAAATCAATTTTAATAATTTGTTTACGTACAAAATCTTCCGAATCGTACTGCTTTTTCATGCCGATCCTTCCACCACGCGACCTTCTTCTCTTGCTTTTTTCTTTTTTCTCTTCAACCACCGGCACAACCTCTTCTTCATCTTCATCTAAAGATATGGCATCCGGATCCAGTTCTAATAAACCGGCATCAACATCTAAATCTTCACCGTCTAATTCTCCTTCATCCGATTTTTTAGATTTCTTTTTACCTGCTTTTTTAGAGCTTGGTTTTTCTTTTTTAGTGGATTTAGTAGGCGCAGCAGGTACAATTTTCTTTTTAAGTTTAGTTTCTTCTTCTTTTTTAGAAACAGCCTTCTTCACATCTTTTTTTACAATCTTTTTCACTTCAGCTTTTATGTTTTTAGTTTTTGCCGCAGCAGGTTTTGCCTTAGGCATTGGTTTACTTTTTGCAGTAACCTTAACAACTTTTTTAGGAGTTGGTTTAGATGTTTTTTTTGCAACAGGTTTAACAGGTTTTTTAGCAGCCGGTTTACTTGCTTTTGCAGTTTTTTTAGCGGCAGGTTTAGCAGCTTTTTTAGCGACAGGCTTAGTTACTTTTTTGGCAGGTTTTGTCGCTACCTTTTTGTTTGTTTTCTTACTCATAATTGTATTTTAATTTAATTTTTCAACGCTAACGTATGTACTCACGCTCTCATCTACTTCCACCAGCATCCCGCTCTGAGCGTCTAAAACATCAACCATTTGCAGGTTGCCCGTTAAAGTTTCTGAGCAAATATAGGTTAAATTATTTTTTATGGCTTCATCTATGCCATTATTTCGCATTATCTTAACATAAATTTTGTCGGTTAGCTCAAAACCTCTGTCTTTACGGATATTTTGAATACGATTAACCAATTCTCTGGCAACGCCCTCTTGTTTCAAAGGTTCTGTAAGGGTAATATCCAAAGCTACCGTAATTGCACCGCTGTTAGCCACTTTCCAGCCTGGTATATCAACTGGAATGATTTCTACATCTTCGGTCTCAAGCACAATTTCTTCGCCATCAATATTTACGGCAAATTTGTTGGTTTTTTCAATATGAGAGATAATTTCGGCTTGATGTTCGTTTGCAAAAGCTTGAACCGCTTTCATGTGTTTACCACATTTTTTGCCTAATGTTTTAAAATTAAGTTTTAAATTTTTAGTGATTTGTGTTTTGCTTTCACCTACAAATTCAATTTCTTTTACGTTAACCTCGGCTAAAATTAAATCTTTTACAGCATCAATTTGTTTGCGCGTATGTTCATCTAAAACAGGTATTTGTATTTTGTTTAATGGCTGACGAACTTTTAAATTTTCTTTTTTACGAATAGATAATATCATCGAAGAAATTTTTTGAGCAAGTTCCATTCTTTCTTCTAATTCTTTATCAATTAGTTTTTCATCTGCTTTAGGGAAATTACTTAAGTGTATTGAACTCGCTTTTTGACGATTAGTAATACTATTCAAATCTGTAAATAATCTATCGGTAAAGAACGGAGCAATAGGTGCAGCTAATTGTGCAATGACTTCCATACAACGATACAAAGTTTGATACGCAGCAATTTTATCGGTGCTGTATTCGCCTTTCCAAAAACGACGACGACATAAACGCACGTACCAATTACTTAAATGTTCATCTACAAAAGTTTCTATAAATCTTCCTGCACGATGCGGCTCGTAATTAGTATAAGCCTCATCTACATTTTTTATCAACGAATTTAATTCAGATAAAATCCAACCATCAATTTCAGGACGCTCTGCAACCGGTATTTCAGCTTCATTATACGTAAAGCCATCTACGTTTGCATATAAAGTAAAGAATGAATACGTGTTATAAAGTGTACCGAAAAATTTACGCTGCACCTCGCCAATTCCTTCTACATCAAATTTTAAATTATCCCAAGGTGCAGCATTCGTTATCATATACCAACGCGTAGCATCGGCACCATATTTCTCCAATGTTTCAAACGGATCGGTAGCATTGCCTAAACGTTTGCTCATTTTATTTCCGTTTTTATCAAGCACTAAACCATTACTGACCACATTTTTATACGCCACCGAATCAAAACACATGGTTGCAATTGCATGAAGTGTAAAAAACCAACCGCGTGTTTGATCTACACCTTCGGCAATAAAATCTGCCGGAAAGCCCCCTCCGGCTCCCCCTAATGGGGAAGTGCCTTTGGGTAAAGTAGGAGTTTGGCAAAGTTCTATATAAATAGCGGTAACTACTTTATCTGTTGCGCCAAGCACTTCTTCATTTGAAAAACAAATTACTTTGTAGCCTAAATCATTTAAAATTTTTGTTCTTTGCTTGTCCGCTTCAATAACTTCAGGTTCGTTATGGTATTTGCCATCAACCTCCACGATTAATTTTTTTTCTAAACAAACAAAATCAACAATAAACTCGTCAATAATATGCTGTCGACGAAACTTAAATTCATCTAATCGTTTACCTCTAAGTTGTTCCCATAGCGCTGCTTCTGCTTGTGTTGAATTTTTTTTCAGTTCAATCATTTTTTCTTTCAAATGATTGTATGAAAATTTTAAAGCAGTTTTGTATTGTGGCTCTTCGCCCTCCCCTTGGGGGAGGGAATGGGTGGGGCTGAATGGCCAATGCAATTGTGCATACGGCATAGCACCGCTATCAAACCAAACGTCAATTAAATCTGGTTCTCTGAATAATTTTTTACTGTTCTTTTCTAAATAAATTGAATCAGCATACGGTTTATGTAAATCAAACGAAGCATAATTTTCGTTTGAGTTATCGCCTGCTTTAAAATCTTTTAACGGATTTGCAGCCATCATTCCTTTGGCAATAGCATTATCAATTTCTTTTTGCAAATGTTCGGCAGATGAAACAATAACTTGCTCGGTTTTATCTTCGCTTGTCCATATAGGAATTGGAATACCCCAAAAGCGCGAGCGAGATAAATTCCAATCGTTTAAATTTTCAAGCCAATTACCAAAACGACCGGTACCCGTTGATTCAGGTTTCCAATTGATGGTTTTATTAAGTTCAATCATTCTATCTTTTAGAGCCGTAGTTTTTATAAACCAACTATCAAGCGGATAATACAACACAGGCTTATCGGTGCGCCAGCAATGCGGATAACTATGTTCGTAGGTTTCTTTTTTAAAGAGCTTACCTTCTTCTTGTAATTTTAAAACGATGCGTTCATCAACGCTGATATAATTTTTAAGTTCTTTTATTTTTCCGGTCGATTCAAGAATTTTTTTTTGATGTTCAAACTCGGCTTTCTTTTCTTCATCAGTTAAGTAAGCTTCCTTCACATATTCTTCTCCAAAAAGAAAAACATCATCTTTTATTTCGGGTAAAAATTTACCGCGCTTATCAACCAAAGTTAAAGAACCAATACCGTTTTGTTTAGCTACGCGAAAATCATCTGCACCAAAAGAAGGCGCAATGTGCACAATACCCGTACCATCAGTTGTGGTTACAAAATCTCCGATAAGGACAGCGCCTCCTACCTCCTCAAAGGGAAGGTTCTTACCATCTAACTGTACAAAATCATTTGCACCTTTAAATGGAAGAAGTTGTTCGTATTTTATTCCTTCTAAATCTGAGCCTTTACATTCTTTTATAACTTGAAACGGAATGTTTTTATCTCCGGCTTTATATTCTTCAAATTTTAATTCTGCATTTTTTTCAGGGAAATATTTATGCACTAGATCTTTCGCTAAAATATACGTTTCAAGTTTTCCATTCAACGGATTAAAACTTTCTACAAAAACATAATCAATCTTTTCTCCAACTGCTAACGCTGTATTTGATGGAAGTGTCCAAGGTGTAGTTGTCCATGCTAAAAAATAAACATCTCCGCTTAATTTTTTAATTTTTAATTCTTCATTCTTAATTTTGAATTGAACAGTTGCAGTTCTGTCTTTTACATCTTTATAACAACCCGGTTGGTTTAATTCGTGCGATGATAAACCTGTGCCTGCCGCCGGTGAGTATGGCTGAATAGTAAAGCCTTTGTATAATAAATTTTTCTCATGTAAGTTGTTTAGCAACCACCAAACGCTTTCAATGTATTTGTTATCGTACGTAATGTATGGGTCTGTCATATCAACCCAGTAACCCATTTTTGCAGTAAGATCTTCCCACTTGTCGGTATATTTCATTACCTCTTTGCGACAAGCCTTATTATAATCTTCTACCGAAATATATTTAGGGCTGTTTTTATTTCCAATATCTTCTTTAGTAATGCCTAATGCTTTTTCTACGCCTAATTCAATGGGCAAGCCATGTGTATCCCAGCCGGCTTTACGTTTAACCTGAAAGCCTTGCATGGTTTTATATCTGCAAAAAATATCTTTAATGCTTCGCGCCATAACGTGGTGTATGCCTGGCAAGCCATTTGCGCTTGGCGGACCTTCATAAAAAACAAAAGGCGCAGCACCTTCACGCTCTGTAACCGATTTTTCAAAAGTTTTGTTTTCTGCCCAAAGTTGCAACACATCTTTACCAACTTGCGAAAGGTTTAGTTGCTTGTATTCGTTATATTTTTTTGCCATGAGTATCCTTAAAATTTTAGCCTATAAAGTTACTCTTTATTGATGGATTTGTTACAAATAAAAAGCCCCTGTTTTCCATTGAAATCAGGGGCTTTAAAATATTAAAAAGTTTACTTGGAAATAATCACCTTTTGCACAGAAGCTAAAACCCCGTTTAAGCTAATTTGTGCAAAATAAACACCTTCAGATAAGTTGGAAACCTCTAATTTATAATCATTTTTTCCTTGCATACCTTCTGAAACAATACTTTTACCAACTTCAGAACCTAAAATGTTTACTACTTGGATTGAAACCTGTTTATTTTCAGTTAATGAAATGCTAAGATTAGCACTTAAAGATGCAGGATTTGGAAATAAATTAACTGCTGAAATATATTGAGAAGGGCTTTCAATACCAGCAATTATGCCTGTTAAATAAGTACCATTTTGGCTTACCGAATTTGTAAAACTTGAAGTAGTTGATAAGGTTGAAACCGTTGCAAGCGGATAATGATTATTGTTTAGATACCATATATATTCATCATTATTATAATTAATAACGTAAGGGCCAAATCCAGAAATATTGGTAGAATCTGAATATATTTGTACAAAGTGAATACGCATAACATTTGAAAAAGTGCCAGCTGGTGTAGTTACTGTGCCATATCCATCAGCAGTTACCGTAGTATTTCCTCTACGAAGAAATTGGCTTCCGCCCGTGCTAAAAGTTGTTTGCCAAGGATCTGTATATGTGTTATTATAAGAAAAAGGGAAATGTAAAAAATCTTCTGGATTAGAATAAATAAATTTAACTGAAGTTGTACCAGAATTAACCGCAAGTCCTTCCAGTTGAAGAGCTGTGGAAGAAGTTTTGTAATATATATATTGAGAAGAAACGGTAGATGTTAATGCCACATTTGCTGCCGGAAAATTTACTGCATAAGGTGTTGAGGCTACAGTAACTCCCGAATAAACATTGAGCGTTCCGGTACCCATTGCGCTTAAATTCCAAGTTTGGTTTGCACCCGAATTACCAGGGCTTGTATAACCAGCAGTATGATTATTTAATTGATCTCCTACTACGGCATTCATTCCCAATGCAGTTAATGTGGGTTGTGCCAAAGCCATTGTTGCAAATGCTAAACTTGCCACCGTAAATAATTTTTGTAAAGATTTTTTCATATAAGTGTTTTAAGGGTTACTATAAAGCAAAATTAATAATTTTAACTTATCAGCAAAATAAAAAAACCCCGTTCTTTTTTACAAAACAGGGCTTAATTTTAAATTAAAGAGCAATTATTCGTCTATTTGCGCATCGCCCACGTAAGCTCCATTTTTATATATTTCTACGCGCTGAAGAATTCCGTTATCATTATACTTATAATTTTTTCCATCCATAAAGCGGTTATCTTTAAAATTACCATCTTTTGTTTTTTGACGGTTCTTATTGTATAAAACATTTTGTCCGTTTAACACCGTAGGTAATTTCGCCTTAGGATCTTGCAATGTTTCATCTTTTGCAAGAACTACTTTTTTAGATTTATCAATTGCTTCTGGCGCAACTTCTTTAATGGGTTTTTTAGGTTCAAATGTTTTTATGGAAGCTACATCTGCATCGCCGTTATTATAATTTACTTCTTTCTTTACATCGCCATTAGGGTAGAATTCTTTTACTACACCACTTTCTTTACCGCTTTGCCAGTTACCCTCAATTTGTGTAGTACCGTCTTCGTAATAATATTTTTGCGGGCCTTCTCTTTTTCCACCGGGGTTAAACGTAAATTCTTGTTGAACTTGTCCGTTATCATAATATAATTTGTAATTACCTACCCATTTATTTGTTTTCCAGGTACCTTCTTCAGAAACTTTTCCATTATCATGATACATGATGGCATACCCATCAGGCCTGCCACTTTGAAAGGTAATTTTGCTTTTTGTGTTACCGTTGCAGAAATATTCTTTCCAAATACCGTTCTTTTTATTTTCCATGTATTTACCTTCTTCTACTTTAGACGTTGGCTGGTAGCAGGTGTTAGGTTTAGATTTGCCAAAAATAATCCAGCGGCCTTGTTTTAAGCCTCTAAAATCAATTATGTTAATAGAATCTTTTCCGTTAGAAGGGTCTAATTCAAACGATTGCGGCTGTGCGTAACCGTAACTTAACACAAATACTAAAAATATCCACCTAAACTTCCATCCCATCAGTAAATTTTTATCAAAAATATATATAATTTTCTTCATTAAACAAATCTTTTAGATGTAAATACATTTTTCATAGACAGAAATAGTAATACATACAAACCTTTTTACGTTAATTATACTAAAAGGTTTCATATTTTTAGGTTACTTAACATAGAATTAACAATTTGAGGCAGCTTATATTCATTCTTCCATCCCCAATCTCTACGAGCTTCCTCATCATTAATACTTTCCGGCCATGTATCCGCAATTTCCTGCCTAAAATCAGGTTTGTAAGTAATGATAAAATCCGGAATATGTTTTTTAATTTCAGCCGCAATCTGTTTGGGATCAAAACTTACGCCCGCCACATTATAGGCTCCGCGAATTTTAATTTTTTCTGCCGAAGCGTGCATTATTTGAATAGTTGCTTTTATTGCATCAGACATATACATCATGGGAAGCATGGTATTTTCTGAGAGAAAACATTCATATGTTTTCGATTTTAAAGCCTCGTGAAATATATGAACCGCATAATCTGTAGTGCCACCGCCAGGTGCCGATTTATAGCTTATTAAGCCTGGGTAACGTATGCTGCGTACATCTACACCATATTTTAAAAAATAATATTCGCACCAACGCTCCCCTGCCTGTTTGCTAATTCCGTAAACAGTTGTAGGTTCCATTACAGTATATTGTGGCGTATTTTGCTTAGGCGTGGTAGTACCAAAAGCAGCTATAGAACTTGGCCAATAAACTTTATCAATGTGTTTTTCTTTAGCAAGGTCAAGTACGTTAAAAAGCCCTTGCATATTAAGTTGCCAACCATACAGCGGATTTTTTTCGGCGGTTGCAGAAAGTAAAGCTGCCAATAAATAAACTTGTTTAATGTTGTGTTTTTTTACCACATCCAACAATTGTTTCTTGTCTAAAACATCCAACACTTCAAAAGCATTATTTGAAAAAGCGTTTGATTGTTTGATATCTGCCGCCACCACGTTTGATGAGCCATACAGCCTATTTAATTCTTCTAAAAGTTCAACACCAATTTGTCCGCCTGCGCCAATAATAAGCACTTTATTTTCCTTAATAACTTCCATAGTAAAAATTATAATGGCTAAATATAAGTATAGTTTTTGTGCGAAACGTAAAACAGGAATGTTAATGTTTAACTAAACAGTAATATACTAGATAAATAATAATTTTATCCTTTTAAAGCTTCTGCACCACCAACAATTTCTAGTATCTCATTAGTAATAGCAGCCTGACGAGCTTTGTTATAGCTAATTTTTAAAGCGCGTAACATTTCTTTAGCGTTATCAGTAGCTTTGTGCATGGCAGTCATACGTGCACCATGTTCTGAGGCCACAGAATCTAAAAGTGCTTTGTAAAATTGTACTTTTAATGATTTAGGAATTAATTCGTTAACGATAAATTCTTTATTCGGTTCAAAAATATAATCAACATTGTTAGTGCCTTTTGAACCCGCGCTAGAAGATGTATCTATTGGTAAAAAAGGTTCGGCCACAGTAAGTTGCACGG
Organism: Bacteroidia bacterium; assembly: GCA_038206945.1. Classification (GTDB taxonomy): domain Bacteria; phylum Bacteroidota; class Bacteroidia; order B-17B0; family Aurantibacillaceae; genus PALSA-968. The sequence continues at coordinate 96,884 of JBBRAG010000007.1, forward strand.
CCGCATTTTTAAATTGATTGTAAACTAAGTAAATTTTATTAAACTGGTTATTGGTAAAAGCCTGCATAATTTTTTCAGCAACAGGCGCTACCGTATCAAAAGTAAGTTTGTCGTATAATTCGTTTAAGTGTGTGGGTAAATCGCTGCCATGTATACGATGATCCGTTCTTTTAAAAGCATCATCTGCTTTTTTACCAATACATATAACCGAAACTTTAGAAGAATCTTTGTAATCGTTTTTAATTAAACTCCACGCTTTTTTTATTACGTTAGCGTTAAAGCCACCGGCTAAGCCACGGTTTGAAGAAATAACAACTAATAAAATATTTTCTCCGTTTGTATTACGAGCATACCTGTTTTCGGAAGTATCTAAACTTGCGCTTAGGTTATGTAAAATAGAAGAAAGTTTATTAGCATAAGGGCGCATTTGTGTAATAGCATCTTGCGCACGTTTTAATTTAGCAGCACTCACCATTTTCATGGCGCTGGTAATCTGCATGGTTGAACCAACCGATGTTATCCTATTGCGTACCTCTTTTAAATTTGGCATAGTATTAGATTTTAGATGTGAGACTTTTAGATTTGAGAGGTGTAATTCTCATAACTATTTATCTCCTATCTTAGGTCCTATATAAATTTCTTACTTACTTCTTTAGCAACTTCTTCTAATGTATGCGTAATTTCATCTGTGTACTGACCGGCTTTTAAGCCATCTAACACATTTTTATGTTTACGTTCTAATACATCTAAGAAATCTTTTTCAAACTCACGTACTTTATTTACAGGCACTTCGCGTAATAAGTTACGGGTACCACAGTAAATAATGGCAATTTGTTGCTCAACACGTAATGGAGAGAACGCATTTTGTTTTAAAATTTCTACGTTACGAGCACCTTTATCAAGTACCGATTTTGTAGCGGCATCTAAATCAGAGCCAAATTTTGCAAACGCTTCAAGCTCACGATATTGGGCTTGGTCAAGCTTTAAAGTACCGGCAACTTTTTTCATTGATTTTATCTGCGCATTACCTCCCACACGAGATACCGAAATACCTACGTTAATTGCGGGACGAACACCTGCGTTAAACAAATTACCTTCTAAGAAAATCTGTCCATCAGTAATCGAAATTACGTTTGTTGGAATGTATGCAGATACATCACCGGCTTGTGTTTCGATGATAGGAAGTGCTGTTAATGAACCTCCACCTTTTACAATTCCTTTAATTGATTCAGGTAAATCGTTCATGCTTCTAGCAATATCATCAGATGCGTTGATCTTAGCTGCACGCTCTAGCAATCTGCTATGCAAATAAAATACGTCTCCAGGATATGCTTCACGCCCCGGAGGACGACGTAATAATAACGAAACCTCCCGATAAGCAACTGCTTGTTTAGATAAATCATCATAAACAATTAATGCCGGGCGGCCGGTATCGCGAAAAAATTCTCCGATAGCAGCACCTGCAAAAGGAGCGTAGAACTGAATAGAAGCCGGCTCAGAAGCCGGAGCAGCAACAATAACTGTGTAAGCCATTGCGCCATTTTCTTCTAAAGTACGCTGTACGTTTGCAACAGTACTTGCTTTTTGTCCGATTGCAACATATATACAATAAACAGTTTTACCTGCTTCATGAAATTCTTTTTGATTGATGATAGTATCAATTGCAACGGTAGATTTACCTGTTTGACGATCGCCAATGATAAGCTCACGCTGACCACGACCAATAGGAATCATCGCATCGATAGCTTTGATACCTGATTGCATTGGCTCGGTAACCGGCTGGCGATAAATTACACCAGGAGCTTTACGCTCTAATGGCATTTCGTAAGTTGTACCAACAATTGGACCTTTTCCGTCGATTGGTTCTCCAAGTGTGTTTACCACACGGCCCAACATTCCTTCGCCTACTTTTAACGAAGCAATACGTCCGGTACGCTTACAAGTAGAACCTTCGCTGATACCAACACTTGGCCCAAGTAATACAGCACCAATATTATCTTCTTCTAAGTTTAATACAATAGCTTGTAAGCCAGTTTCAAACTCAATAAGCTCGCCAGATTGTACTTTTGATAAGCCGTAAACACGAGCAATACCATCACCAACTTGTAGTACGGTACCAATTTCTTCTAACTCAGCTTCAGATTTAAAGCCTGCTAATTGTTGACGTAAAATTGCAGATACTTCTGCGGGTTTAATTTCTGCCATGTTTTTTTAATTATTAAAAGTATTTCCTGAAAATGTTTTTCTTAAATCGTTTAGTTTTCTAGCTACGCTTGCATCTACTTGTTTATCTCCAACACGTAACACAAAACCACCAATAAGATCTTTATCTATTTTTTCTACTAATTCAACTTCGCCTTTAGCAGTTTGCTTTACTAATTCAATAATTTTTGCTTTAACTGCGCTATCTATGCCTGTTGCTGAAGTAATAACAGCCGTTAAAATATTTTTATGTTTTTTATACTGCTCTATAAACGCTTCAGCAATTTGCTGCATATATAGTTCTCTGCGTTTTTGAGTAAGGATGGTTAAAAAACCTGAAGTGATATCACTTACTTTACCTGCAAAAATTTCTTTTATTACCGCAACTTTTTTATCCATTTTAATGATCGGACTTTTCAAAAAGTTGGTAAACTCTGTATTCTCCAAACAAACTTTGTCAACTAATTGCATATCAGAAAACACTGTTTCTAATTGCCCCTTTTCGTTGGCAAGTTGTAAAAGCGATGTGGCGTATCTATTGGCTACTAACATGTTAGTTTAGGGTAACTTCTTTTACAAGGTTGCTGGTTACTATTTTTTGTTTTTCATCGGATGATAATTGCTCTTTTAAAATTTTTTCTGCAATATCAATTGATAAGGTCGCTACTTGTGCTTTTAATTCAGATATAGCAGCTAATTTTTCGGTATTGATAGCTTCGCGAGCTTGAGCCACCATTCTATCTCCTTCAATTTTTGCTTTGCCTTTTGCTTCGTTTATAATAGCATCTTTAGTATCGCGCGCTTCTTTAAGCAAGATATCTCTTTCGGCACGAGCTTCTGCTAAAATTTTTTCGTTAGCCGATTTAAGCTCTAACATATCTTTACGAGCGTTATCAGCTGATTTTAAAGCGTTGTCGATAGAATCTTCCCGCTCTTTAATCATCGCTAAAATAGGTTTCCAAGCAAATTTTCTAAGAATGAATAAAATGATAGTAAAGGTTACTATCATCCAAAAAACTAAGCCTATCGCGGGTTTTACTAATTCCATGTTATTTTGTTTTAACTTTTTTAATTCGTCATTCCAAGGTTTTCGTCATTCCGAATTTATTTCGGAATCTTTAGATGCTGAAACAAGTTCAGCATGACGAGCGCACAAGCGCTAAAAAAAATGCGCCAACCAACCGTTAGCGCATTTTTAATTACTTAAATACTACTAATAGCGCAACTACCATGGCAAAGAAAGCAGCACCCTCTACAAGGGCAGCGGCTAAAATCATGTTACCACGGATGTCGTTTACTGCTTCAGGTTGACGAGCGATAGCTTCTAAAGCAGAACCACCAATTTTACCAATACCTAAACCAGCTGCTAAGGCAGCAACACCTGCACCCACTGCGGCAATACCGTGTGCGTTTACAGCTTCTAACAATACAGTTGACATCATTTTTTTATTTTATATTAGTTAAACAAACACCTATTTTACGAAACAGGCAAAAACTTTTACTATCTTAAATTACATCTATTTGCGAAGCCGGTTGAGCTTTATCGTGTACATGATGTTCATCATGCGCATGCCCTTCTTCTACTGCCGCACCAATATAAATAGCTGATAACAAGGTAAATACATACGCTTGTAAAAATGCAACCAATAACTCTAAGAAGCCCATAAAAACGGTAAATAAAACCGATACTACGGCAACACCTAAACCTGCGCCGCTGCTCATTTCTCCAAAAATAAATATTAAACTAAAAAAGGCTAAAGCAATAATGTGACCAGCCGTAATATTTGCAAACAAACGTATCATTAATACAAAAGGACGTAATACTAGGCCAATAATTTCTATAGGGGTTAAAATAATTAAGACCGGTATTGGAACCCCTGGCATAGCAAAAATGTGCCTCCAATAATGGCCATTACCACTAAACAATACTATTACCAGTGTAAATAAAGCCAATACAGCACAAATGGCAATATTACCGGTTAAGTTAGCCCCGCCCGGAAAAATGGGTATTAAACCCATTAAATTATTTAAAAAGATGAAAAAGAAAACGGTTAGTAAATAAGGCATAAATTTAGCGTACTTTTTTTCGCCGATGGAGTTTTTAGCCACATCATCTCTAACAAACATAATAAGCGGCTCTATAAAAGATTGTAAGCCTTTGGTGGTTTGTCCGCGGCGTTTGTGATACGTATTTGCAACGCTGATAAACATCCACAACATAATAATGGCGCTAACCATTAAAGTCATCACGTTTTTAGTGATGGAGAAATCTAAAATACCGTCGGTAGAACTATCTGATGTATTTTCTACTTCGTTTTCTTCGCCCGCACCAATTTCGTTTTCAGGAACAATTTTATTTTCAGCTAATTTATATCCATGATACGTTTGGTGGCCGTGATGAAATTTACTCGACAAGAAAATATCCAATCCCTTAGTGGTACTGTACAATATAATAGGTAAAGGAATAGAAAGTGCGTTTTCACCTTCGCCCCATAAGTGCCATTCGTGGCTGTCGCTAATATGCTCTGTAATTAAAGTCCCTGCATCAAAACCCTTTTTTACTACATGCTCGGCTGCCGAAATGTGCGCCAATGTATCCATACGGGTAGTATCTTCAATGGGTTCGTAAGCAAACGTGTTGAAAACAGATAAAGCAAAAACACTTATAAAGAGGGCTGCTATTCGTAATTTTTGACTTAAAAGAGTTGTTTTACGTGGCATTATATTATTAACTGTTTTTAACGGTTTTAAATTCGGCTGCAAATTTAGCTATAAATTGGGATTAAGGAAATTTCGGGGCGATTTTTTTCTACTTTTATGCCATGTTTAAGCATTTATTATCAACAATTGTATTTTTTTGGGCAATTAACCTGCACGCGCAGGAAGAAAACCACGGATTAGTAAAATGGCTTACGTTTAAAGAAGCACAAGAAGAAATAAAAAAACAGCCTAAGCCTTTATTAATAGATATTTATACCGATTGGTGCGGCTGGTGCAAACACATGATAAAAACAACGTATGCCGATCCTAACATTGCCAGTTATATTAACAGCTACTTTTACCCGGTGCAATTTAATGCCGAAACCCATGATACGATTGAGTATAACGGCGAGAAATATGTAAACAGAAGTACCGAAAAAAAATCTCCGCACGATCTGGCGCTTAAATTTTTAGGGCAAAGTTTAAGTTATCCTTCTACCATTTTTGTGGCCAATAACTACCAGTTCAATTTATTATCGCAAGGATACTTAGACGTAAAAAAAATAGAGCCGCTTTTAGTCTTTATAGTCGAAAACGCCTTTAAAACAGCTTCTTTTGATGATTTTAATAAAAATTTTAACCATACTTTTACCGATACTAACTTTGTAAAAAAACAACCTAAAACCTATACGTTTAATGAAGCATTAGCACTTCAAAAAAAACATCCTAAAAAAATAGTAGTAAGCATTTATACCGACTTTTGTAATACCTGCCGCGTAATTAATCAAACTACGTTTACAGATACGGCTTTAGTATCTTATCTTAATAAAAAATATTATTTAGTAAAATTCAACGCGCAGCAAGATAAGAGCGAAATAGATTTTAAAGGCGTTAAATATGCCAACAACGGCGCCGGCGGCTTTCCTTTTCATGCTTTAAGTTTAGAACTTACCCGTAAAAATTTTGTTATTCCTGCCATGGTTATTTTAGATGAAAAACTGGAAACCCTTGATATACTTAGTTATTACCAAACTCCTGAATGGACTAATAAAGTAGCGCATTATTTTGGCAGCGATGATTATAAAAAAATGAAGTGGGAAGATTTTTTGAAGAAAACCACTTCACCTGCGGGAAAATAATTATAGATGATTTTAAAAACTCTTCATAAAAAAGTTGCTGTATTTTTTATTTTTATATTGATAATAACTTCTTGTTTCTCGCAGCAAATCTCCCCCAAAGATTCTCTTACGCACAAACAAAAAACAATTCGTAAAAGCATTTTAGTAGGCACTACGGGCGCGTATACGGCGGCATCGTTAGCATACTTAAATTTTATTTGGTATAAGCCTTATAAATCAAGCAGCTTTCATTTTTTTAATGATAACAGCGAGTGGTGCCAGATGGATAAATTAGGACACACATTTACCACTTACAACACCGCCCGCGAAATGTATCGAGCTATGAAATGGGCCGGTTTTACACGTAACCAAAGTATATTTTACGGCGAGGCTTATGGCACTTTATATATGACTGCCATAGAAATTATGGATGGTTTTAGTACCCAGTGGGGCTTTAGCTGGGGAGACGAGGCAGCCAATCTCTCGGGGAGTTTGCTGTTTACGCTGCAACAACGTTTTTGGGATGAGCAACGCATACATTTTAAATATTCTTTCCATCAATCGCCTTACGCAAAATATCGCCCAAATGAGTTAGGCATCAATTTAGGAGAACAACTAATAAAAGATTATAACGGACAAACGTATTGGCTTTCGGTTAGCGTTGCCTCTTTTTTAAAGAAAGAAACCAAATTTCCTAAGTGGATAGCGTTGGCATTTGGCTATGGTGCAGATGCCATGGTAAGCGGGTTTAGCAATGTTATTGTGCAGGCCGATGGAAGCACCTCTGTAAACCCCATAAAAAACCAAAGTATTATTATTGCTGCAAACGGCAGCCAAACAAGCTTTTCAAGATATCGCCAATTTTATTTTTCGTTAGATATTGATTTTACCAAGATAAAAACCAAATCTAAATTTTTGCAAAGCGTGTTTAGCGTGGTTAATGGCTTTAAAATTCCTTTTCCTGCTATTGAATACAGCAAAAAAGGCTTTAAAGCACATGGAATTTATTTTTAAGGAGTACCGATTAACCGATATTTATTCCCCATTTAGCTAAAAAATGTTTAATATTCTTATTTTTTACAACAATCTAGTTACTTATTGTTTTTGGCATTCTTTTTTTAGTTACTTTTATTCCAATAAAAACTTAACTATGAAAAAATTAATACAAATTTTAAGCGTAATTATATTTGTTACGTTTACCTTTAAAGCAAACGCACAAACCACTTATACCTATACAGGTGTAGGAAATTTTAACTCAGTTACCAGTTGGACAACAACAGCCGGGGCAAATCCAAGTGCCATGCCAACAGGATCTGCTGATATATTTCAAATTAATACATCTACAAGTATAGGTGCCACTTCTTGGACAGTAACTGCTGGCTCATCTATTATTATTGGCGATGGAGTAAACTCTATTACTTTTAATACAGGTACTTCTACTACTAACATTGTTAGTGATGGGGGGCCTGATCAATCTTTAAGCTTAACTGTTTCTAATAATGCTACTTTAATAATTTTAACAGCAGATTTCTTTACTGATTATATTGGAACCACATCTTTTTTAACAGGTAGTACAGTAGATTATTCTTTAATAAATTGTATAGTTGCTAATGGAGATTATTACAACTTTACTTTATCTCATGATGCTACCTTAAATGGCAATACTATAACTGTCTCAAATACATTTAATAATACATCCATATTAAGTTTTTATTTTGGGACTATAACATTATACGGCACAGTAACTGGTACGGGATCTTTTTTAGGTGATGTTGGCTCTATTATTGATATAGAATCAGGGGGGGCAATTACTTTAAACTTTAAACCTGGTAGTCAAAAGTTAAATACATTAATAATTGGCTCCGGTAGTACGGTAACCTTAAATACCGATTTATTAATTAGCGGTTTCATTTTGGGGACTTATAATAATAATTATTTAGACCAATCTGGTGGATCTTTAAACCTAAACGGACATACTCTAACTTTAGATAAAAATAACGATGCCACATTTGGTACAGGTTCAAATGTTATAACAGGTAGTGCTTCATCTGGTTTAATTATCAAAAGTGCTAGCTACAATAGTGGTGGGAGTAGTGCCAATTTGAATATGGATCAAACAAGTTCATCTACAAGCTCTTTGAGGACATTAATATTGAATGGTTCTACTTTTTGTACATTAAATTTAGCAAATAATTTAAATATAACGGATAGTATCTGTCCAACAAGTGGCTTTCTTACAACTTCAGGAAATCTAACTTTAATTGCTAATCAAACCACACCCGGCAAAGTAGGGCGTATTGGAGTAGTTAGTGGTAGTATTACAGGAAATGTAACATCTCAGGTGTTTCATAACCCGCCGGCAAACCAAACAAATTGGATACTAATGGGTTCTGCAGGTATCGATAGTCCAACTTTTAATGACTGGTATAATAATTTTGTTATAACTTGTCCTTCATGTCCTATTACTACGGTTAATGGTGCTGTTTTTAACTCAGTTCAAACCTATGCTGAAAATTCAGGCACTACTTTTGGCGACCCTGCGCATTACAGTGCTATTGGGGGCTTAAGCTCTACAATAAATCCTGGAGAAGGTTATTGGGTTTATTTAGGCACTGCAAATCCTGGAGCAACTATACCGGGCAAATTAATAAGCATAACCGGTTTGCCTAAAGTAGGAAGTATAAACGTAAATTTAACTAACTCAAATACTTCAGATCTTACTAATTATGGTTATAATCTAATAGCTAACCCCTATCCTTCTACCATTTCATGGAAAAAAGTAATAAATGCAAATGGTTTAGGTTCTTCTGCTCCTGAAAATAATGTATATGCTTACAGTCCAAGTTATAATGGTGGAGATTATGTAATTTATAATGCAAATACAGGGGTAAGTAATCCTCCGTTAGGATCAACCTATGCTATTGGAAATCAAATTCCTTCAGGTTTAGGATTTTATGTACAAACCGATCAATCAACAAGGACATTATCTTTTAACGAAAATGTAAAAACTAATAATACAATAAATCAAATTCTATTTAAAGGGGCTAATCAAGCAAACAATGTAGATGCAATTTCAACCTCACCAACACATTACTTTAATTTACAGGTAACAGGCGGTAATAATGAAAGTTGGGCATCTGTAGCTTTTAATGCAGATGCAACCGCCTCTTTTGATGGTTTTGATGCAATGGCTTTAGGATATAATAATTTATTACAGATATCAACATCAAGTGCATCAAGCTTAGGTAAAGATTATGCAATTAATGGTATGCCTGATTTAATTCAAAATTATACAATACCAGTAAAAATATTAAGCGGTACAACTTCACAATATCAAATTAACCCTACTAATTTAGAAAATATGGTTTTGGGCGCTTGCTTAAATTTACATGATAACTATACTAATTTGGATTATAATTTACGTAACGGATCTTTTAATGTAACAATTAATGATACAGAAACTGTAGCACGCTTTGTTTTACAGGTAACAGTATCTCCGCTTGCAATTACTACAACAGCAACACAGGAAACCTGTATTAATAAATATAATGGTTTTATTACTGCGGTTGGAAATACAGTAGGTCCTTGGAATTATGTTTGGAAAGATGCTAATGGCACCATTATTAAAACATCTTTAAATAAAGCATCTGAAGATTCTTTAACAAGCATAAATAATGGCGTATTTACAGTTGAAGTAAACACGGCTGGTTCTTGCGATGCAGGAGTTCAAACCTTTACTTTAGTTTCTGCTCCCTTGTTAACTTCTGAATTTACAGCTCCGACCCAGGTATCAGTTGGTTCTTTAGTTACATTTACAAACACCAGTTCAAATGGTACAAGCTATAGCTGGAGTTTTGGAGATGGCAACACAGCAAGTCAACAATCCCCTACTTACACTTATAATAATACTGGTTTATATAATGTTATATTAACCGTAGTTAATTCTGCTTGTAATGATACTGCAAGAACGTCTCAACCTATCATTGTGGATGCAGCATCCACTACAGGGATTAAATCAATTGCAGGTAACGCAAATAATATCTTCTTAAGTAAAGACGCAACCGGTAGTTACTTACAATTTAATTACGCTAACCAAACCAAAGTAAACATAACAGTTTATAATGTATTAGGTCAAACCTTGTTAAACAATGCTGGCTTAAATGTTGTTACAGATAAGATTTACTTAAATGTTAACGACAGCAAAAATCAGGTGTTGTATGTTACCATTACCGACTTAACTACCAACCAACAAACAACCAAAAAGTTTATAAATAACTAATTTATAAAATCCTATAAAACGTCTCATAAATCATGAGGCGTTTTTTTATGCCTTATTGCCAAAAATCACATAATAAAAATTATTTTTTTTACCCTGAAATTATTTTTACTTTAGCTTATTATTTCAAACAATAATAAACCGTAAATATGCATATAGCCATTGCCGGAAACATTGGTTCGGGTAAAACAACCCTTACTTCCTTGTTGGCAAAACATTATAAATGGACTCCTCATTTTGAAGATGCAGATGATAACCCATACCTGAACGATTTTTATGAAGATATGCAACGTTGGTCTTTCAACTTGCAGGTGTACTTTTTAAATAACCGCTTTGATCAGATATTAGATATTCATAAAGGAAAAAAAACTGTTATACAAGATCGTACCATCTACGAAGATGCTTACATCTTTGCGCCTAACTTACATGCAATGGGTCTTATGACCACACGCGATTTTGAAAATTATTTTTCTCTTTTTAAATTAATGGAAAGTCTGGTAAAACCGCCAGATCTAGTTATTTACTTACGTGCATCCGTACCCACGCTTGTAAAAAACATTCAAAAAAGAGGCCGCGAATACGAAGCTGCCATACGTTTAGATTATTTAAAAAGATTGAACGAACGTTACGAAGCCTGGATAACTTCTTATGAAGCCGGCAGATTTGTTATTGTAGATGTAGACGATTTAAATATCAATGATAAACCGGAGGACTTAGGAAAGATCATCAGGCAAATTGACGCAGAACTGCACGGATTGTTTAAGTAATTATTTTGAGCGAAAGCGCAACCATAGAAGATTTTTTTACAGAGAAATTTAAAACTCTGCTGCGCGCAGTTCCTGCTACTGAAAATGTATTGGTGTCTTTTATTGGTGCTTTATCGCAAGAGCAAGTTGCTAAATTAGAGACCGAAGTAGAAACAAAAATTGCAGAATCGGGTGTACCAAAAGGCCCGCTTAAAAAAATATTTTTTATTAGTGTAGAAACATTGCAAAACATGCTTATACACGGCAATAAAGATATAAACGGTAAGCAGCATAACTTTTTTATATTAAAAAAGAACGGCGTTAAAACACAAATTACATCGGCTAATTTAGTAGAAACAAAAAATATTGGCGGTTTAGAAACCCAAATGAAAACCATTAATGATTTTGAAGATGCTGCGGCACTTAAACAATATTACATGAACCATTTAGAAAATAATGAGCTGTCAGAGAAAGGTGGTGCTGGCCTTGGTTTTATAACCATTGCCATGAAATCCGGCAACAAATTATCTTACGAATTTTATAAAATAAACAATAACACCTCTTTATTTCTGCTTACCGCTACTGTTTTGTTAGAGTAAGATTCTTTTCGGCATTGCAAGCAAAGCGCGGCAATCGCAGGCGCACGTCATGCTTAACTAGTTTCAGCATCAGTTTTATAAATTTTTATTAAGTCCTGAATGCTTAAGGTGGGCGTTCCGGCTTTTCAGTATTTACATCAACGTCGAGAAATTTCTGTCGCCGTCGGGCTTTTCGGTACAATCTTTTTATGGGTACATAAAAAGGATTTCCCCTTCAATCCCTAACGCAAACAATTCAAAAATTATTCTATTTCACTAATTATTGCATTATCCACCTTAAAAATTTTACGCTCCAGGTTATTAGCAAATAATTGCTGCATTCTATCGGCATGTGTATCGGTAATAAATATTTGTCCAAATTGATCGGAAGAAACAATATCAATTAATTTTTTAAAGCGTTTAGCATCTAACTTATCATGTATATCATCCAGCAATAACAAAGGTTTTACGCCTTTTTTATTTTTAATAAATTCATATTGCGCCAATTTTAATGCCAGCAAATATGTTTTTTGTTGCCCTTGCGAGGCAAATTTTTTAATTGGATTTTCATTCAATAAAAATTCCAAATCATCTCTGTGCACACCAACTGTTGTATGTTCTATGGCGCAATCTTTTTTAATGGCAGCTTGCAACGCCGCTTTATAATCTAACTGAATGGTTGAAACATATTGCAAATGCACTTGCTCGTTATTTTCTGCAATGAATTTATAGTAATTCTCAAACACAGGAATAAATTCTTTTAAAAAAAATTCACGTGCATCATGTATGTAAGAGCCATAAACTATCAATTGTTCATCCCAAACTTCTAAGCCAATACTATCAAAAGAGCGTGTTATAGAAAAATGTTTTAGCAACGCATTACGTTGTTGCAATATGTGATTGTAATGCATTAAATTATCTAAATACAATTTATCAAACTGAGAAATAATGCCATCTATAAAACGTCTACGCTGATCGCTGCCGCCGGTAATTAAATTAGTATCTGCCGGACTAATCATTACCAAGGGAAACAAACCAATATGATCTGATAATTTTTCGTACTCTTTCTTATTTCGTTTAAACACTTTTTTCTGCGCACGTTTTATCCCGCAATAAACTTCGTCTATTTCTACTCCGCTATCAAACAATCCTTGCAACATAAAAAAATCTTGGTCAAAAAATATATTCTGACTATCAACTGTATTAAAACAACTTTTACAAAACGATAAGTAATAAATAGCATCTAATAAATTAGTTTTGCCCATACCGTTAACACCCGTAAAACAATTTAGCTTTGGATGAAAAACCACCAAAGCTTCGGCATAATTTTTAAAATTTAAAATACTGAGTTGCCTTAAATACATGAAGATACAAAGGTAAAAGCCTTTTTGTTTTAATTAGAAAATACTTGTCAGGATTTATAAATAATCTTTAGAATACGGCCCTGCGTTAAATAATAAATCAATAGCGCTTAGGTTTGGTTGGAAATTATGCTTGTCGCTGAAAAGCTGCGTGTAAGGTTTAAAATCTTTTTCTTCTAGTTGTTTTTTTGGGTGAATTGCGTTTCTAAGATCCTCCAAAAGGTTTGATCTATCATAAGTTTCTGTAAATTGTATGTCGGTTTTTATTTTAAAACTGTGAAGAAGGAATTGTAATAAATCTAAATTATAATCAAATAAAAATTCATATTTCTTTTCATAAAAAGGTTTTAACGCATCCGCATAATAAATAAAATACGGACTATTTCTGTAAGCACTTTCAATAGTTTTCCAATGCTGTTGTTGCCAATTTTCTGAGTATGAAATTTTTTTATCGGTTATAATTTCTTTATCGTGTAAATGAATGACCGGTATGCTTAATGATAAAACTCCGTTAGCACCAAACACGTTACATCTGTTGCGGTAACTTTGCTTTACATAATGTTCGTGTTTTTCTATAAAAATATTTTCCGTACAACGTATCTTCTTAAAATATTGAACAGGTGGTAAATAGGAAGTACTTAAAACAACTTCCATCTCTTACTAAAAAGCAGCTTTATATTGCAAAAACATTTCATTAAAACGCTTTCGTACTGCATCAATAAAATCTTCATTAATAATTTTTTTAAGTTCATCAACACTTTTTACATCGGTAGTATCAAACTTAAAAACCTGCTCCATCATGGCCGCTTCAAACTTAACCAGGTATTTATCATTCATGTGGAAAATACTTATTTGTATAGCAGGATGCGGTATGGTATCTATAATGCGCATTAGTTGCCAAAGTATTCTACGTAATTATTTTCAGTTTCGTATAGTTTTATACTGTGCAGTTCAGCGCCCAGTTGTTTAATTTTCGACGAAAGGATATTAAAGATAGCTATGGTAACATTCTCTGTACTAGTCATAACATCTTGCAGAAAATTTACATCCAAATTTAAGTTTTTATGATCCAATTTATCACAAACTTCTGTTCTAATAATTGTACTTAAGTCTTTTAAATTTACAATAAAACCTGTTTCCGGGTTAATGTTTCCCTTAACAGTTACGTACAAGTCGTAATTATGCCCGTGCCAGTTTGGGTTAGAGCATTTGCCAAATATTTCGGCATTTTTCTCTTCGCTCCATTGCGGGTTATAAAGCTTATGAGCGGCGTTAAAATGTTCTTTTCGTGTTATAAATAGCATGGTGTGTTAATTACTGCAAATATACCATTACAGTTTACTATATTTGTATAAGATCCAAAAAAAATATCATGAAAAAAATAATACATTATACAATAGCTCTTTCCGGCTTATTTTTAGGGAACGTAGTTTTTGCTCAACAAGGCCTGCATTGCGGTACTGATGAGGCCATGAAATATGTTATATCAAACAACCCAGAAGTTAAATCAAGATTAGATGCTATAAAAACGGAAGCTGAAAAAGCGGATAAAGAAGCCTATATATCAGGTTATAAGAACGAAAATACATTTAATCAAAAAGGCAATGGAAACAATAGTGTAAGCACAACTGTTTATACTATACCAGTTGTTTTTCATATTTTACACGTAGGTGGCAGCGAAAACATTTCGAATGCGCAATGTATAGATGCTGTTAGAATTATGAACCGAGACTATGCTAAAATGAATGCCGATACAACTGTTACCATCGCTCAATTTAAAGGTATTGCCGGCACGCCTAATATACAATTTGCCTTGGCTACCATAGACCCAAACGGAAATTGTACCAACGGAATTAATCGCCATTACGATGTAAATACCAATTGGACGCAAAATAATTTTGGCGCCTATGCTTATACCTGGGATCCACGCAAATATTTAAACGTATATGTAGTAAAATCAATTGCTGCTTCGGGTGGTTTTCAGGCAGCTGCCTACACTTATTTACCGGGCACTTTTTCCGCAGGTAATTCGGCAGATTGTATTGTTTCTTTATATACTTACGTGGGTTCTATAGGAGCGAGTAACCTTACAGATTCTAGAACATTAACGCACGAAACCGGACATTGGTTAAACTTACAGCACCCCTGGGGAAATAATAACGGGGCAGGCGTTACTTGCGGTGATGATGGCGTAACCGATACACCTATTACCAAAGGTCATCTTTCATGTGTTTTAACTTCGGCAGTTTGTACCAATGGCGTTGTTGAAAATGTACAAAATTATATGGATTACTCCTATTGCACAACCATGTTT
Source organism: Bacteroidia bacterium (assembly GCA_038206945.1). Lineage (GTDB taxonomy): Bacteria > Bacteroidota > Bacteroidia > B-17B0 > Aurantibacillaceae > PALSA-968. The sequence goes on from JBBRAG010000007.1 coordinate 112,179, forward strand.
ACAAACGGACAAGTTACACGTATGCGTAATACCATCATCAATAATACAGGTAACGTTGGCAGATCTACTATTATTGGAGCGGTTAATTTGGCGGCAACGGGCGTAACCAGTCCTATTGTGTGCGCACCCACAGTGGGCTTTACCGCTAATAAAACAATTGTATGCGCAGGCTCAACAGTAACTTTTCAAGACAGTACCCTAAACACACATGTAACAAGTTGGAACTGGTCTTTTCCAGGTGGTATTCCTGCTACTTCAACAGATTCTATACCAGTTATTACTTACAATACTACAGGCACCTACGCAGTAAGCTATACCGCTACTAATAGCGCAGGAGATTCTACCCTTACAAGAAGTAATTATATAACCGTTATGGCTAATACAGCTACGTATCAAAATCAATTGTCAGAAAGTTTTGAAACAATTACTATTCCTAATGCAAATTGGGCAGTTAGCAATGCAACAAATGGGGGCATTAATTGGTCACACAACAACACTACCGGCAATACCGGCACACATTCTGTAGAGCTAGCCAACTTAGGCAACACAGCGGGTTCCTCCAGTACTTTATACACCCCAAGTTTTAACATCAGTAATATATATCAAGCGTCTTCATCTACCAAGTTTAATTTTAGCGTGGCTTATCAGCAACAAACGTCAACTAGTGCCGATAAATTGCAAATATTTTCTTCTACAGATTGCGGACAAAGCTGGATATCACGCTACGCAAAATCTGGCGCAACGCTGGCAACTACTACACCCAGCACTACTAATTTTGTGCCTACAGCGGCCGAATGGCGCACAGAGCAGGTTAATATAAATGCCGTTATAAACAGCACCAATGTACTTTTTAAATTTGTTTTTACAGCCGATCCTACCACACCCGGAAATAATATTTATATAGATGATATTAATTTACCTGCATCTACTACAGGTATTAAAACCTTAACGGCTAATGAGCTTAACTTGCAGGTATATCCTAATCCGGCTGCCCATGCAAGTACACTTAGTTTTGAGTTAGCAGAAAAACATACCACATCAATTTATGTAACCAATGTTTTAGGTAGTGTTGTAGAGAAAATAATTTCTGCCCCATTAGCAGCTGGCAGCTATGCTTATGCTATTGGTGAAACCACCAATTTAAGTTCTGGTGTTTATTTTATTAATATGACGATAGATGGTAACCTACTCACTAAAAAATTAATTATTCAATAGCCGCATAAATTTTATATGCAACTATTAATAGTTTCTGCCACCGTTTTTGAAATTACGCCTTTATTAAAAGAAATAAATGCCGACGTAAAAGAAAATATATTTTCGTCTTATACGTATAAACAACATACTATCGATATTTTACTTACTGGCGTTGGCATTGCACACACCAGTTTTTTTCTTGGTAAATATCTTACCAATAAATATGATGCAGCCATTAACGCAGGCATTTGCGGAAGCTTTACCTACAAACTTTCTATTGGAGAGGTGGTGCGAATTGATGAAGATTGCTTTGCCGATTTAGGTGCCGAAGATGGTGAAGATTTTTTATCGCTCGAAGAACTTAAATTACCAGGAACCTATCAGGTAAAAAACAATACAGTTTTTAATCATAGTGCGTTAACTAATTTACAATCTGTAAAAGGCGCAACGGTAAATACAACACACGGCAATGCACGAAACATAGAAAAATTTTTATTTTACAACAATGCGCAGGTTGAAAGCATGGAAGGCGCCGCATTCTTATTTGCCTGCAACCAAACTCAAACACCTTGCATACACATACGTGCTGTATCTAATTACGTAGAGAAACGTGATCGTAGCAAATGGAATTTTCCTTTAGCTATTTCAAATCTTAATAAAGTTTTAATCAATTTTATAAATCAATAAATTGCTTTGGGCGTTCTGGCGTGTGGTAATTTAACATCAAGTCTAAACCCCTCTACGCCGTCGGGCTTTTCGGTACAATCTTTTATTGATTACAATAAAAGGATTTTCACCTACAATCCCTAACGCAAATAAAAAACCTCAATAAGCTATTTTAACGAGCTTTATTACATTTTAAAAAGTTTGGCACGCATGTTGGTAATAGCAAAGAAAAACCTACACAGAAAACAGTCAGGAAACAATCAACTAAAAAATAGGTTGCAATCTAAATTATAAAAAGCATGTTTGTAACCGACATACTTTTTTTATTATTAAATTTTATATTTGTTCTATATATGAATTTATCCTACGCAACTTTTTCCTTACAATTTAAGCATCCTTTTGGCTTAGCTTATGGCAGCCGAAAAACCACCGAAGTTGTATATATAAAACTTGAACATAATGATTTAATCGGGTACGGTGAAGCCTCCCTTCCACCCTATCTGGGCGAAACACAAACTTCGGTTATTGAATTTTTAAATAAAGCGGCCGCTATTTTACAAAATTATTCGCTTCCTTTTTCAATAGAAGAAATAATTCCTGTCTTTGATAAACTTACTCTAAATAATAATGCAGCAAAAGCGTGTATAGATATTGCCTTGCACGATTTACTTGGAAAATATTTAAACAAACCCGTTTACGAATTATTGCATGTAGAAAAACCTCAGCCAAAAGATACCTCAGTTACTGTAAGCATTGGCGATTTACAACTTATCCCCAAAAAATTACAAGAATTAAATGATTACAAAATTTTAAAAATAAAACTTGGCAACAAAAAAGATAAAGAAATTATTGAATGTATAAGAGCAAATACAAATAAGCCCTTGGTAGTTGATGTAAACCAAGGTTGGACAGATAAGTACCTTGCTTTAGAGATGATAGTATGGCTGCAAACACAAAACGTTTTATTTATTGAACAACCTTTACCAAAAGACAACTACCGTGATATGACTTGGCTAACAGAACGCAGTCCTATTCCAACTATTGCAGATGAAAGCATGGTACGTTTTAGCGATATGGATAAAATTGTCGCATGTTTTAACGGCATTAATTTAAAGCTAATGAAATGTACCGGACTGTTTGAAGCTGTAAAAATTATAAACTACGCCAAACAAAGAAAACTAAAAATAAATATTGGTTGCATGTCAGAAAGCTCTTGTGGCATTGCAGCAGCGTCTCAATTAATGCAACACGCGGATTGGATTGATTTAGACGGACCTTTGCTCATAAAAAACGATCCTTTTAGTGGTGTTATTTTTAGCAAAGGCATGCTTCATGTAAATAATTTATTAGGTACTGGAGCTTTACCTAATAAAGAAATAAAATTTATTAATTTAGTATAGATAATATAAAATAAAAATTTAAATTTTATGGAAAACATCATCGCAACCATAGTTGAACATAAATTTCTACCATTAAAAATTCATCCTTCAATTATGAGAATTATAATTCATGTTGAAGATACAGATGCAGATCCTGAATTAGAAGAAGAAGGAAAGAAAGAAGAACTCTTGCATAAATTTGATTTTACAGAAACAAATGGCAAATATCATTTAGAAGATTTTAATGGCAGAAAATGTAAGGTACAATTAAAAGACGGAGTTTATAAATTTATAGCCATGCTTCCTCGTTAATATCGACAAACTATTACTTAAAAAATTATAATAAGCAACTAATCTAATAGCTGCTTACTATAAAACAAATATTTAACCCCTCTTTATATTAATAGGCACTGTAAGTTTAAAACTAATGTTACGCCCCATACTGTAAATGCCGCTTCGTCCAGTGCCATTAACAGGGTAATTATCAAAATACTTTAACCGACTCATATTGTTTTGATACGCTACATCAGCCAAATTAGTGCCAAACACACCAATGGTAAAAAGTGTTTGTCCTTTTTTGCTTATGATGTTAGAACCGAATCCTGCGTTTAATAACATATAACCTGGTGTTGTAGTTTCGGTGTTATAAGCTAAGAACGCACGGTTTTGCGTAGCATACCATTGCACACCAAATTTTATATAGATGGTAGCAAAGCAGCCCACTTTTTTTCTAAACTCAGCACGTAATTCAGAGGTAGTATGCACCGGCGGAATGTAAGGCAAATACTTGGCGCTATCAGTTACCTTAACGTCATTACCGCCTAAGTTAAGCGCATACACAATAGATACAGCGTTTTCAAAATGCAACCAATCAAGCGGATGCGGGTGTATATCAATACGTGCCTCGCCCCCGTATAATTGAGCGCTGGTTTGCTGAAATTTAAACACTGGATAATCTCCGCCTGCTTGCGTAATAGTAGAATCTCCACCATGTTTACTTTGCAATTTTTGATTGAAAATATAATTACTGATGTTGTTGTTAAACAATTCTACACTGGTAGAAATGTGCTTATCATCATAAAAAATACCCACATCTTCTTGCAAAGAAAACTCAGGCTTAAAGTTTGGATTACCTAATTGAAGAAAGCCAGTACCGGGATGAATGCCATTAGCAGAAATTTCTGAAATGTTTGGAGCACGAAAACCCCGCGCAACATTTACTTTAAACAATAATTTTTCTGACACATTAAAGGTTGCCCCAACGCTACCACTAAAACCCGAAAAAATATGTTTATATGCCGTAAATTGATGATTAGCGCCAACCGTATCTTTTCCGTTCACTAGCATATCAAAACCAGTGGTGGAGTTTGGGCTTGTGTACATACTGCTATTATTGTAACTTCGTGTATCATAGCGTGCGCCTGCTGCAATATCCCACTTACCAACATTCTTTTTCAAGAAAGCAAAAGGAGCAAAATCAAACAGTGTATAATTTGGAATAACAAATTCAGTTCCCGAGTTGGTATTATTTGTTTGATACATTCCGTTAATACCAACAATACTTTCAAACCCTTTTTTCTCGGGTAAATAATATTTTACATCATACGTTATAGTGTTTAACTTTAAATATAATCCTGCCACTTCAGGTGCTTGCGGATGCGCATATTCTCTACGAACACTTTGCTGGTAACCCAAGTTAACCGCCAGTTTACTTTGCTTGATAATAAAATTATTATTTAAAAACGCACGATAATGTTGTACGTGTTGATGCAAGTTAGTAATGTTGTAAGATTTTAATTCGGCAGGAGAAACAATGGGGCGTAACGTATCTTCTTCGGTAATTTGTTTTGTAAATTTACGTGTGGTGCTATCTCTGCTTCCATCAGGTATTTCCTGCAAATTATCAAACGCACTTACGTTTAAATGCGTGTAACCCCATTTACGATTGATGCCTGCATTTACATTAAAATCGGTTTCTTTAAAACCGGTGTTGTAAACTCTTGCATCATATTTATTTTGATAGTTTGTAGCCTCTTTATGCGAAGCACGCATACCCCAAATAAAACCATTTGAATTGCCTGCCACATTTGCCGAGCCTGCAATCAAGCCATTATTGGTTTGATAATTAGTTTGTATCTCTCCCTTTATAACGCCTTGAGGCAGTGGGTTTGCAGGAAGCATATTAACAACACCGGCAAGTGCATCGCTACCATAAATTAAACTGGCAGGGCCTTTAATCACTTCTATTCTATCAATTAAAAATTGATCCATTTCTATGCCATGTTCGTCGCCCCATTGTTGTCCTTCTTGTCGCACCCCATCAAACAACGTAAGTATACGGTTATAACCTAATCCTCGTATAAAAGGTTTAGAAACATTTGGCCCCGTACTTAAGGCACTAACGCCCGGCACTCTTGCTATGGCATCAATGGCATTGGTAGCAGTATTTTGTGTGAGGTATTTATTGTCTATAGAAATAATCGGTATCGGACTTCTTTTTATTTCAGTCGCCTTAGACATGCCCGTTACAACCACTTCGTTCGATTCTAAAACAGATTGTTCTAATATGATTGGAAACTCTGTAGTGGCAGCTAAATCTATTAATTGAATAAACGTTTTATAACCGATTAGTTTTACTTGCATAATGGTTTTTGTTTTTGGCAGGTTGCTTATTTCGTATGAGCCGTCTGACTTTGAGGCTGTCCCGTTTTTTAAATCGGGAAAATATATAACAGCTCCCGGCAACAATTCTTTAGTTTCCTTATCGCGTACAAATCCTCTTAAAGAATTTTGTGCGTTTGTGTGGTACATAACAAAAAGTGTTATGATAAATATGATATATTTAATCTGCATGATTTAGTTTTTTTTATTTGCCAGATAGAATGCGTCATTTCATTTTGATTTCTAAATCGCAGAAGATGTCGCATTTCATTGGCTTAATTTTTAAATTGAATACATAGCAAGCATAAGAATCTTACATCTTGCAAAATAAAACCGATAAAAATTAAACTATTGGAGGAGCCCTTGCCGGAAGGCTAATTTTAGGAGAATAGGAAGCTGTAGAAACTTCAGCAATTTTATAGTGAGAAATTACTACACGAAAAACAGAAAGCACATGTAAAACTTTTAAAGCATCGTAAACAGGTGTGTTGACTTTAAAAATATCGCAACTTTTGTGAGAGCTTTCTATGTGTGTTCCTAAATCTTTGTGGTAATAATCGCAATAGTTATCTACGGTATCAATGTGGTTGGCAAAAGCATTATGCAACACCGATGGCGGTAAAGCCACTAACGAAAAAACAAGCAATAAAAATATGGCTATATGTTTTTTAATTTTTTGCATCTTGGCAAATATATAAAACTTGTCAGATTATAATACAGTAAATAAAAAAAACCGCACTATTAATGCGGCTTTTTTATTTGTCATTCCGAATTTATTTTTGAATCTCTTGCAACAGATGCTGAAACAAGTTTAGCATGACGAGTTATTTACTTCAACTTAAACGCTGCTTTAACTTTAGCAACATAATTTAATTTCTCCCAAGTAAACAATTCAACTTTCATTGTTTTTGTTTTCCCATCAGGAGATTTGAATGTTTTAGTTACCACTTCATTTTTACGGCCCATGTGTCCGTAAGCAGCAGTTTCGCTATAGATTGGTGTACGTAATTTAAAACGTTCCTCAATAAAGTAAGGACGCATATCAAATACCTTCTCAACTATTTTAGCAATCTCTCCGTCAGTCATTTTTACTTTTGCTGTACCATACGTATCAACAAAAATACCCATTGGTTTTGCAACACCAATTGCGTAAGATACCTGCACCAATACCTCGGTACAAACGCCAGCAGCAACTAAATTTTTTGCAATGTGACGAGTTGCATAAGCGGCACTTCTATCAACTTTACTTGGGTCTTTACCAGAGAAAGCACCACCACCGTGTGCACCTTTTCCGCCATAGGTATCTACAATAATTTTCCGGCCTGTTAAACCGGTATCGCCATGCGGACCACCAATTACAAATTTACCCGTTGGATTAATATGGTAAGCAATTTTGTTATTGAAAAAGTGTGCATATTTAGGATAGTTCTTTTTAACGCGAGGAATTAAAATTTCAACAATATCTTTTTTAATTTTCGCAAGCATTTTATCTTCCTTGTCAAAATCATCATGCTGAGTAGAAACAACAATCGCATCAATGCGAATAGGATTGTTATTATCATCATACTCTAAAGTAACCTGTGATTTTGCATCCGGGCGTAAGTATTTAATTTGTTTGTTCTCTCTTCGAAGTGCAGCCAGTTCTAACAAAATAGCATGTGCCAAATCTAAAGCCAAAGGCATGTAGTTATCAGTTTCGTTAGTTGCATAACCAAACATCATACCTTGATCTCCGGCCCCTTGTTCTTCTTTTGTCTTTTTATCAACACCTTGGTTAATATCAGCAGATTGTTCATGAATAGCAGATAATATACCGCATGAGTTGGCCTCAAACATATATTCTGATTTGGTGTACCCAATTTTACGAATTACTTCGCGGGCAATTTCTTGTACATCTAAATAGGCTTTAGATTTTACTTCGCCGGCCAAAACTACCTGGCCTGTTGTTACTAATGTTTCGCAAGCAACTTTACTTTGCGGATCGAAAGCTAAAAAGTTATCAATTAAAGCGTCTGATATTTGATCAGCTACTTTATCAGGGTGCCCTTCGCTTACGGACTCAGAGGTAAATAAATATCCCATTTTTATTTTATGATTTTATATTGATTAGTTTAAAATATTATAATTGGCGTTAAATGTAAACAAAAGTATTTGACTATAACCTAATGGATACATACTTTAGACAAAGTACCTTGATTGAACGATTACTTGCTTTCGTGCAATTCAAATTCATAGAACTCCATAATTTGGTTGCATAGTAATTTTTTGCAGGCTTCATCAACTTTGGTTTTAGCGGCATCTTTAGTAGCTGCTTCAATTACTAAAGAAATGTGTTTGCCAATTCGCACGTTATCAATTTCGGGCAAGCTAAGGTTTTTCATGCTACTGCTAACGGCTTTGCCTTGTGGGTCTAATAATGCTTTAAGTGGCATTATATCTATTTCTGCTTTAAATTTCATTTGTAGATTTTATGCTTGCGAATATAGTAATTTGTTTATCGTACCTTATATTAATACGGTGCTTTGTAGGTTGTTTACTTTTGCACAAGCAATCAACAATTATATTACTTCATATCCAGCAACTGTTTGCCACGTTGCATATCTGCCTGCGCTTCTTCTTTTTTACCTGAATTATTTTCTGCATAAGAACGGTACAACCAATAGTTAGCCACATTAGGGTTTATTTGTATTGCGATAGAAAAATCATTTATAGCATTGGCAAAACGCTTCAATCTTACATAACTCATTCCACGTCGATAATATAAATCTACATACCCATAATTAAGTTGGATAGCCTTGTTGTAATCTTCAACAGCTTTTTCGTCATCCAGCAAATCGTAATAATACAAGCCTCGGTTGTAATAATTTGCCCAATAGTTTGGGTTTAAAGAAATAGATCTTAAAAAATCTTTCATAGCTTTATCATTCTCTTTTCTGTTCTTATAAATATTAGCGCGGTTAGAATACGGTAAATAGTTATTGGGTTCTAAAGCAATAGCTATGTTATAATCTGAAAGGGCTGCAGCATCCTGTCCACGCTCTCTATAAATATTTCCACGATTATTATAGGAAAATGCATATCCAGAGTTTAATTTGATAGCATTATTATAATCACTAATTGCTTTATCATTTTGTTGTATGCTGTGGTAATATCGCCCACGGTTTACATAGGCTTTATCGGCTTGTGAAGAATTATCAATCTTATCAATTACATCTGTCCAAAGTGTGTCGCTATCCTTCCAAACCTGCGTGCGTGCATACGTTTGAATGCTAAAAACAAGCATAATAAAAACTGTTATAGCGATAACAGGAAACTTATATTTATTATTTGTTAGCCATATTTTGGTTAGGTAATGCGCAACAATGTATGCTAAACCAATGTAGGAAAGATAACTATAACGATCTGCCATAATAACCGTACCGACAGAAATAAATTGCAATACTAAGACAACAGATACAAAATAGAACAATAAGCCAAATACCAATACTTTTTCTTTACGGAAGAAAAAATAAACAGATGCAATTATTCCCAAAAGAATGAAAGGCGATAGATAAAAAATAAAAGGAACGCCTCCGTTTTTATTAAGCGTAGGATAGGGATAATAAGCTGATAAATTTATAGGCAAAATAAATTTTACGATATACATAAGTGCACCATACGAAGCAAACATAATGCGCTGAAAAAAAGTAAAGAACTGCATATCTGTTATAGCCTCGCCGTTTTGAATTTTAAAAGCCGCTACACCAAATATGAGGGATGTGATAAAGAATGGTATTTTTTCTGTGATGATTTTTCGTTCAAATTTTACTTCAGATAAATAATCAATTAGTAAAAGCAATATAGGAAAAACCACCGCCATGCCCTTTGATAAACAGGACAGTATAAACACAAACAAAGTAAGTAGATACCAAGCCATTTTTTTTGATTGTCGGTACTGTAAATAGCTAATTAAACCTGCTAATAAAAAGAAAACATACAGCACATCTTTGCGTTCGCTTATCCACGCAACAGATTCTACGTGCATGGGATGAATTCCAAACAACAACGCTACCATACTTGCCATAAATAGTTTGCCACGTGTTAACAGAAACACAAAAAAGAAAACCAAACAAGTGTTTAATACATGAAAAACAACGTTTTCTTTATGATAGCCTTTGGGATTTAACTTCCCGCTTTCGTAATTCCAGGCAAGTGTAAGCATGGTTATCGGATGGTAATTAGCAGATACTGGCGTTTTAAAAATTTCTTTTACAGGCACGTGGTTATTTACCACCAAAGGATTTTCAAGTACATATACGGTATCATCCCAATTAGTAAATTTATTATTTAACGAGGGCGAAAAAGAAATATAGGTAAGCAATGTAATAATTGAAACGGCAATAATTATTGCAAGTTTGTTACTTTTTTGTTGTGGGAGATTATTTTTTATGGATAAATTTTTCTTTGACATAAATAACTATTTATTTCGTCATTCAGAAAGCCTATTTAATCTGTTATTAACCAGACTCATAAATACATATAAAACAATAACTAATGGAATACCTACATAATGAAGTGTGCAGATCATTAATAAGGATAAGATCAAAAAAATAAAACGTATCTCGTTTCCTTTCCAGCCAAAATTTTTAAATTTTAACGAGAAGATTGGTATTTCTGAAACCAGCAAAGCCGACATAACACAGGTTATAGCTACCAATAAATAAGGATTCAAAACATATACGGCCAAATTATTTTGATAATCAACACCAATAAGTAAGGGTAATGAGCAAATTAAAATAGAGTTAGCGGGTGTGTTTACGCCAATAAAAGATTCTGATTGCCTACTATCATTATTAAACTTAGCCAAGCGTATACAAGAAAATATTGGTATTAAAAACGCCAGATAAGGCACGTAATTCCAAATAGGTGCAGCGGTCATAAATAAGATGGATAGCAATAACATTTTATACATGACAAAACCGGGTACAACGCCAAAAGTTACCATATCGGCTAAACTATCCAGATCTTTACCAATAGGAGAACTTACCTTTAATAACCGAGCGGTAAAGCCGTCAAAAAAATCTAATACGGCTGCCATGCCTACTAAATAGGCTGCCCAAATTAAATTGCCTTCAAATGTTTTTACTATGGCCAAACATCCGCAAAGCAAGTTTCCACAGGTAATGGCATTTGGTATGTTTTTTTTAATTCTTCGCATTATAATACTTCAAAGAAGCAAATAATTTTTCACTTTTTTCAATCAAAAAATACAAACATTTAATTGAAATTGTTAGCAATTTATAGGGAAAAACAACTATGTTTTAGTATCTTTACTACTTATACAATTATATGGAAGAAGTAGTAAAATCAACAGAAAGCAAAGCGTATGATGCGGATAGCATACAGGTACTTGAAGGATTAGAAGCGGTAAGGAAACGACCAGCCATGTACATTGGCGATATTGGCGTTAGAGGCTTACACCATTTGGTTTATGAAATTGTAGATAACTCCATTGATGAAGCGCTTGCCGGTCATTGCAAAACAATACAGGTAAATATTTTAGAAGATAATTCTATACGTGTAAGAGATGATGGGCGTGGTATCCCAACAGAGATGCACACCAAAGAACAAAAATCTACGCTTGAAGTTGTAATGACTATTTTACATGCCGGGGGTAAATTTGATAAAGATAGTTATAAAGTATCAGGTGGTTTGCACGGTGTGGGTATGAGTTGCGTTAATGCGCTTTCCATCCACATGAAAACAGAAGTACACCGTAACGGAAAAATATTTACACAAGAGTACAGCTGCGGTAAACCTTTGTTTGATGTAAAAGAAGTAGGTATAACAACCGATAGAGGTACCATTCAGACTTTTAAGCCTGATATGAGTATCTTTACTACGGGCGAATATAATTTCAGCACATTAGCCGGCCGTATGCGCGAACTTTCTTTCCTTAACAAAGGCATTAAAATTACGCTGACAGATGAGCGTCATAAAGATGAGAACGGTGTATTTTTTACAGAAGAATTTTATTCAACACGCGGTATTGTTGAGTTTGTAGAATATTTAGATAGCGCTAAAGAGCATTTAATTTCGGATGCTATTTATGTAGAAGGCGAAAAACAAGGCATACCTGTTGAAGTGGCCATGTTATACAACACCGGCTACAGCGAAAACATGCAGAGTTATGTAAACAACATTAACACACACGAAGGTGGTACACACTTAGCGGGTTTCCGCAGAGGGTTAACACGTACATTAAAAAATTACGCAGAGAAACAAGGCTTTCTTTCTAAACTAAAAATTGAAATTAGTGGTGATGATTTCCGCGAGGGATTAACTGCCGTTATTTCGGTTAAAGTGCAAGAGCCACAATTTGAAGGTCAGACCAAAACTAAGTTGGGTAACAATGAGGTGATGGGTGCCGTTGATATGGCCATCAGCGAAGCCTTAAATAATTACTTAGAAGAAAATCCAAAACAAGCGCGCACCATTGTAGAAAAAGTTATTCTGGCTGCAACGGCACGTTACGCTGCTAAAAAAGCACGCGAAATGGTGCAACGTAAAAGCGTTATGTCAGGCTCCGGTTTACCGGGTAAATTAGCCGATTGTGCTAATGATAGCCCCGAAGCATGCGAACTTTATTTGGTTGAGGGAGATTCGGCAGGTGGAACGGCTAAACAAGGTCGTAACCGCGAGTTTCAAGCTATCTTGCCTTTACGTGGTAAAATTTTAAATGTAGAAAAAGCATTAGAATATAAAATTTACGATAACGAAGAGATTAAAAATATCTTCACTGCATTAGGTGTTTTTCGTGGAACAAAAGAAGATGATCGTGCATTGAATTTAGATAAACTACGTTACCATAAAGTAATTATTATGTGTGATGCCGATGTGGATGGTTCTCACATCACTACGCTTATCCTTACCTTCTTCTTCCGCCACATGAAAGAATTATTTGACCACGGCTATATTTACATTGCAACGCCACCGCTTTACTTGGTTAAAAAAGGTAAAGAGCAACGTTATTGTTGGACAGAAGATGAGCGCGCACAACACGTAAGAGAATTAGGTGGCGATAAACCAGAAAGTGTTGGCATACAACGTTACAAAGGTTTAGGAGAGATGAATGCCGAGCAATTATGGAGTACGACTATGAATCCTGAATCTCGGACATTGCGTCAAGTATCTGCCGAAAATGGTGCAGAGGCTGATCGTGTATTCTCTATGCTAATGGGCGATGAAGTGCCACCACGCAGAGAGTTCATTGAGAAAAACGCTAAATACGCAAAAATAGATATCTAATTGATCTTTAAACCCTCTCTAAAACGGAGGGTTTTTTGTTTCTGTATATTCTCTTCCATCGAGAGGGTTTAGCGCTGCGTTCTTGGTCATGCTGAACTCGTTTAAGCATCTCTACAGACCTTGAAACAGTTCAAAAGGTAAAGACAAAAATTGAAATTATTCTATCTTAAGGCAATAAAATTAACAAGCACATCCGCGTTAATCTGAGAAATCTGCGAGAAATTCTTACTCTTTAAGTAAGGTTTTTTATTTTCTGTAAAAGTTAAATAAGCTCAATTAACATCTACTTCTAACACAACAATGTTTAAAAAGTTTTTTTCTAAAAAACTATAAATCCTTATTTTATTTTAAATTTGTAATGTGGAACTAAATGCAAGCATAAAAAATTTAACCGACTTCTTTTCTAAAAAAGTTATTGGGGGCGAAGTTAGTATAAACGACCTTCGTGATAAAGAATTTTCAGGTATAACACTTTCGGCTGAAGAAAAACGGGCATTACATAATTACGATCATTACCGTATTAATTTATTGAACGCCCAACAAGATAACGAAGAAGCTTTCCATAAGGTTTATCGTCAGCTACAAGTAATTGCCAACCTTGGCGATTGGCACGAGTTTCTTAAACCTGATTACGAAAAATAATTTTTATTTTTTCTAATTTTCGTCATGGCGACGAACGAAGCAATCTCTTTATACTTTTTTACATCCATTCTTCAATATCTTATCTAATTGTAAGAATCTTCTCCGCTAAAACTGAAAATAAATAAACGGCTGCATATCTGCGCTTATAGCTTGGTATAATAAAAATATAGCTACCACAGTAGTCACTCCCATAACCGGCACCGTACTTTCACTAAATAAGGTTCTATATCCAACCTTAAATCTTTCGGGTATCCAATGGATGAGATAACCAAGCAGCATTACCAATAAAACAAGCCGGTAAGAAACCAAAACTTTAAATAAAAGATCAATGCCAAAATGATTTTGAATTCGATCGAATAAATTAGCAACAGTTTCCAGATCATCGCTTCTAAACCAAATACGAGTAAAGCTTATAAATAGAAGCGTTACCAGCACACATAAAACTTTAACCATAAAATTTGTTGAATTTTTAAAAGGAGAGATCTTTAACCATAGTTTATGAATGACCAAGCCTAAACCGTTCAATCCACCCCAAATCATAAACATCCAACTGCTACCATGCCAAAGGCCGCCCAGCAACATGGTTATCATTAAATTAATGTTGGTGTTTAATGCTTTTTTAAATCCGGCAAAAAAATACATTAACACGCCAAATAACAATGCAAAGCCGGGTATTAGTAAAAACAACCATGCCTTACCGCTTAACAGAATAAAAAAACTGCATAAAATAAAAATACAGATATAAGAGCCGATGCTTCCCCTTCTGTTTCCACCTAAAGGAATATATAAATACTCCTTCAACCAGCTTGAAAGCGAGATGTGCCAACGTTGCCAAAATTCGCTGGTACTTTGTGCTTTGTATGGCGATTTAAAATTTGTTTTTAATCTAAAGCCTAATAGCAATGCTACGCCAATGGCAATATCGGTATAACCGGAAAAATCGGCATATATCTGTAATGAATAACCAAGTATTCCTAAAATAACTTCTACACCGCTATAATAATTTGGATTCTCGAAAATTCTGTCAACAAAATTTACGCCCACATAATCTGCCATTACTTTTTTGGCTAGTCCGTTTAAAATCCAAAATAAGGCCAAGCCAAATTCTGTTTTTAAAAGATTATAGGGTTGATGTATTTGATATAAAAACTCATGTGCTTTTACAATTGGTCCGGCTACCAAATGCGGAAAGAAGCAGACAAAAAAACCATATTCAAAAATATTTTTTACCGGCTTAACCTTGTCGCGATACAGATCAATAATATAAGAGAGTGATTGAAAGGTGAAAAAAGAAATTCCCACCGGAAGTATTAATTTTTCTACGCTAAAAGCCGTACTGAAATAACTGTTGCTAAAGTGCGAAAAGTGATTAAAGAATTTAAAATGTGTTCCAAAAATGTCATTAGAACTTTCTGTAAAAAAATACGCGTACTTAAAATAACCAAGCAATGATAAGTTTATGCAAACGCTACAGGTTACGGCCAATTTTTTTATCGCATCTTTTTTAGCTTTGTGTATGAGCCATCCCCACCAGTAATCGCTGCAAATGGTAAAAAGCAAAAGCACAATAAATACGCCACTTGTTTTGTAATAAAAAAACAAACTCACTAAAAATAAATAAACCGTTCTTGCTTTGCTGAATTTATATAAAAAAGAATAAAAGAAAAGTACTACAGCAAAAAACAGCCAAAAAAATAAATGGGTAAACAGCAAAGGTTTATCTTGCTGAAAAGAAACAATATTCTGTAATATGTCTTGAAAAAAATTATTCAAAATAAAAGCGAACTAAAAATAGCACGCTTTCTGTAAACTTTATTATTTGTAAAAAATAATTTTAAGCCTATGATTGTTTATTACGGTGCTTTTTAAACATTTTAAAAGCAGGTTTTTTGGTATTAAACTGATAACCCACATTTAACAAGGCCGCAATTGTACCAAATTTATGGTTGGCTGTACCGTTGCCAACGTATTGTACCAGGCACTGCATATAATCTGCATAAGAGGCCTTGGCTGTAAACTCTACAATTAAATGATTAAAAAACTGCGCTCTTAAACCGGTTTCAACCCCGGCAATAACGCCGGCAATATGCCAGTAATTATTTAAGCGAGTGCTAAAAATTGTAACATCGGTTCGCGGGACAACCATACCAAAGCCGGGCTTAACAATAAAACCTACGTGGTTTTTTGTATTGGTGCTTGTCCATAATTTCCATCGTTTAATAAAATTTATCTGCCAGAAATTAGCGCCATCCGTATGTTCAAAATGAAAATCCTGCCGAGACGGAATAGAATCATATTTAAGTGGTTTGCCTTGAACGGTGCCTTTAAAATGCATATCCTGCCCATCAGTTACTACATATTTAGCATGGTCGTAACTAAGCTCAATACCCA
Organism: Bacteroidia bacterium; assembly: GCA_038206945.1. Lineage (GTDB taxonomy): Bacteria > Bacteroidota > Bacteroidia > B-17B0 > Aurantibacillaceae > PALSA-968. Next base: position 128,399 of record JBBRAG010000007.1, read on the forward strand.
TATCTTTTTCATTATTAAAATAACAACCTATCCTAAAATTAAATTGAGGAATGGTGACATTTATTACGTCTTTCCAAGAACCTGCTATTTTATCAAAGTCAGGCGCATCGTGCGCTTTTACATTGTTTATGGTAAAATCATACGCTCCATGTACAGGGTCGTTTGGGCCGGCTGTGCCATTATTTTTAAAATGAATAGTACTTTTTGTATACGCTTCGCGGTTATAACCCCACACAGCATACCAACTAAGTTTACTTTTTTTAGCAGAAACAACCGTATCTTTTTGTGAGAATACTGAAAAAAAACAATTAACTATTAAAATAAATGAAAGTAAAATTTTACGCATGATTAATCTTTATTCTGTACTATTTTTATTCAATTTTAAGAATTAACAAGCATACCATACAGATCAAAATCTGTGGCTTCGGTAATTTTTACGTTTACAAAACTTCCGGGCGATAAATAAGTTGAATTATCTGCTTTGATCAATACTTCATTATCAACATCAGCGCTATCAAACTCGGTACGACCAATAAAATACTCGCCCTCTTTTCTATCAATAATAGTTTTGAATGTTTGATCTATCTTTTTCTGATTTAATTCGAACGAAATTTCTTGTTGAATTTTCATAACCGCATCGGCACGTTGTTTTTTTACTTTGGCAGATACATCATCTTTTAAAAGATGTGCGTGTGTGTTTTCTTCGTGCGAGTAAGTAAAAATCCCTAAACGGTCAAAACGAGTATTAGTAACCCACTCCAACATTTCTTCATGGTCTTTTTCAGTTTCGCCGGGATAACCTGCAATTAAGGTTGTTCTTAAGGCAATGCCTGGCACTTTATCTCTAATTTGATTGACAATATCGATGGTTTTTTGTTTGGTAATTCCTCTACGCATACTCTTTAACATATTATCGCTAATATGTTGCAAAGGCATATCTAAATAATTGCAAACATTTTTTTTACGATTCATTACATCAAAAACTTCCATCGGGAAACCACTAGGAAATGCGTAATGCAAACGCATCCATTCAATGCCATCCACATCGCTTAGTTTATCTAATAGATTAGCAATTTCTCGTTTTTTATAAATATCTAATCCGTAATAGGTAAGATCTTGTGCAATAAGTAATAATTCTTTAGTGCCTTTAGTAGCTAATGTTTGCGCACGTTTTACTAATTCTTCTATAGAAACAGAAACGTGGTTGCCACGCATTAACGGAATGGCACAAAAAGAACAAGGTCTATCGCAGCCTTCCGAAATTTTTAAGTAGGCATAATGCGATGGGGTGGTTAACAAACGCTCGCCAACTAACTCATGCTTATAATCTGCTTTTAGTGTTTTTAATAATTTAGGTAAATCTCTTGTGCCAAAATAAGCATCTACATCAGGTATTTCTTTTTCCAAATCGCTTTTGTAACGTTCGCTTAAACATCCGGTTACATAAACTTTTTCTACATGACCGGCTTTTTTTGCTTCTACATATTGTAAAATGGTATCTATACTTTCTTGTTTAGCATTATCTACAAAACCGCAGGTATTTATGATAACAATTTGATGATCGTTATCTTCACCCTCGTGTTCTACATCAAATTTATTTGCGCGCAGTTGGCCCATTAAAACTTCGCTATCAACTATATTCTTGCTGCAACCAAGCGTTACTACGTTTACTTTGTTTTTTTTAAGAGATTTGGTTTTCATTGGAAGTGCAAAGATAAGATAAAAACTTCTTAGAATGGTTTGACGTATTAGTCGAAATCAATCCATATAAATAAAGAAGAATGCTGTAAAAAGAGAAAGCCACCTTTTGGGTGACTTCCTGCTTTGTAATAATGATCTAATTTAATTATCGAAGCAATGTTAAATAACCTTTGTAAGAAGTAGTTACACCTTTGTTATCGGTAGCCGAAATGATATAGAAATAAGTACCATCGTTAGCATCTTTAGATCCGTTTCTTCCATCCCACGAAGCAGTAAGGGAACTAGATTCCCACATTTTTAATCCCCATCTGTCAAGGATAATAATGCTCATAGAAGTTACACCGCTGCTTTTAACAAAGAAGTTATCGTTAATATTATCTCCGTTAGGTGTAAATATGTTAGGAATGGAAATGGCATATCCTTCATTTACAATAATAATGATACTATCTATATCTCTACAACCGGCTGCGTTTTCAGCTACTAAAGTAGCTGTGTAAGTGCCGGCATTTGTATAAGTTGCCATGGTTGTGGCTCCTATGCTGGCCGTAACCTGCGTTTGTCCGTTGCCATAATTCCAGTTATAGCTGGTGCCCCCAGTACTACCGTTACTAAAGGTTACCGTTAAAGGCGCTTCGCCGGTTTGCGGATTAGCTGATATAACAGCTTTTATAGGTAACACCGTTATTGAAGCTATGGCAGGTAATGATTTACAACCCGTTGCTGTATAAGTACCAATTACTGTATAATTAGTAGTTACTGTAACAGTAGCCGTTGGGTTAGAAATATTAGTGGCTGATAATCCTGTAGCCGGTGTCCAGATATAAGTATCTGCACCGCTTGCGGTTAAATTAACCGGATTGTTCTTACAAATAGTACTGGTAGGGGGTATAACTACAACTGTTGGCCTAGGATTAATTGTAATACTGGTAGTAGCTGTATTTACACAACCATTAGCATCTGAACCGGTTACCGTATAAGTTGGAGCTAAAGTAGTAGTAGGAGTAATTGTAACAGGCGTGCCGTTAACCGAACTTAAATTTGTAGCCGGACTCCAAGTATAAGTAACTGCGCCTATGGCTGTTAATGTAGCGGTGCTGTTTACACAAACCGCACCTGTTGTAGATATAATTACTACAGGTAAATTATTAACTGTAACCGTAGTAGTGGCTGTACTAAAACAACCGTTAGCATCTGTACTTACAATGGTATAAGTAGATGGGTTGGTTGATGTTGGGGTTGATAATACAGTTGATCCGGTAGCAGAATTCAAATTGGTAGAAGGCGACCACGAATACGTCAAAGCGCCTGTTGCCGTTAAAGTGGCAGTATTTCCAATGCAAACTGTAGCCTGTGGCACGCTTATAATGGCAGGCTGATTCACAGTTACGGTGGTATTTCCTGTATTGCTACAACCAGTAACTGCGTCTGTTCCGGTAACGTTATAAGGTGTTGTTGTACTAGGATTAGCTATAACCACAGAACCCGTTGAAGCACTTAAGCCTGAAGAAGGTGTCCAACTATAAGTAAGGGCTACTGTGCCACTTGTGGCTGTTAAGGTGGCTGTTTGTTGCCCGGCACATATGGTACCGGAATTACTTACCGTAAATGTCGGCAACGGATTAACGGTAACTTTAACAGAATCTAAACCCAAGCAGCTATTAGTGGTTCCTATAACGTAATAAGTTTGTGTAACCGTTGGTGTAACCGCAACCGTTGCTGTAGTTGCAATTACACTTGATGTAGAGTTTACCCAAGTATAAGTAGTTGCCCCGCTTGCTGTTAAAATTGCTGTACCGCCTGCACAAGTTGTTGTATCATTACTAGTTGCTATAATAGGTGTGGGTGATATACTTATAGTGATAGTGGCAGGAACTGCTGCACAACTGCCTATACTACCAGAAACTGTATAAGTTGTTGGATTTACCGTTGGAGAAGCTACTACTACAGAACCTGTTGTAGCGCTTAACGTACTGCCCGGCGACCAAGTATAAGAACTTGCGCCCGTTGCTGTTAGTGTAGTTGAACCGTTTGCACAAACCATATTAGAGCTGGCCGAAACTGTTACAGTAGGTGCCGTTATTATATTTACCGAAGCAGTAGTTGTTGCAGAACAAACACCTGTTGTACCGGTAATAGTATATGTTATAGCTACTAAAGAACCTGATTTTGCAGTATCGCCCGTTGAGTTAAGATTAAGGCTGGTAGAAGGATTCCATGTATAGGAAGTTGCTCCAGAAACTGTTAAAGTAGCCGAATCGCCTGCACAAACCGATGCGCTTGTTGCCGTTAAAGTAGGTACAGCATTTACACCCACATTAATTACGCCAACAGAAGAACATGAACCTGTAATACCTGTTACGGTATATGAAGTAGGAATTAAAGGGCTTGCCGTTACCGCACTTCCGGTCGTTGCAGTTAAACCTGTAGAAGGAGTCCAGCTATAAGAATTTGCCCCACTGGCTGTTAAAACCGCAGAACCTCCGGCACATATTGTTGTATCATTACTGGTAATTAAAGAACCAACCGAAGATACCGTTAATGTTGCCGTACCCGCTATGGCTGCGCACGTACCGTCTGAACCTGTAATAGTGTAAACCTGCGTAGATGGCGGATTTGCTTGTACCGTTGCCCCTGTAGTTGTATTTAAACCTGTGGCAGGAGTCCATGTAAAAGTAACTGCACCACTTGCGGTTAATGTACCTGTACCTCCTGTACAAACTGTAGCGCTTGTGGCTGTAATGGTGGAAGCCGGAATAATAGTAACGCTAGCCGTAGCTGAAGCAGTACAAGATAAAGAAGTACCCGTAACTGTATAAACTGCCGAAGATGAAGGTGTTACTGTAACCACAATGCCTGTAGTTGGAGTTACACCGGGACTCCAGCTAAATGTGTTTGCACCGCTTGCTGTTAAAGTTGCTGTTGCGCCCGAACAAATTGTTGGGGAGTTTACAGTAACCGTTGGGGTAGGATTGATTGTTACTGTTGAGGTAGCCATTGCGGAACATCCACCTTTAAATCCTGTTACTGTAATGGTGGTTGAAGAGGCGCCGGAATAAGATACCGCGGAACCTGTTGAAGAACTTAAATTTGTTGAAGGAGTCCAACTATAAGATGTGCTGGTGCCGCTGGCTGTAATAGTTGGTGTAGTACCTGAACACACAGTAGGACTGGTTACGTTAACAGTAGGATTTGGTCCAACTGTAAATTTATAAGTACCATTTACAGGGGCACAACCAGAAGATGGAGGAGGCGTAAATGTATAATTAACTGTATAAGTACCTGAAGGCAGTTGATATGTTTTAACTTGAGCTTCTCCATCACCATAATTTACTAAAGAAGATGAAGCAGAGGCAGGCGAAATACTATAGGCCGCAGAACCAATTGGTGTGTTTGCAGGAATTGTCATAGTAAAACAGGTAGCAGTAACGCTATTTGAACCTACTGTACCATTGCTAAGAACATTCGGGCCTGCTAAAGTAGCCCCAGACCAACAATCTTTTAAAGTAACTGTAGTTGTTGAAATACTATTGTTACCTGTACGACAAAAAGTAAAATCATGGGAAAAAGTAGGATCTAAATACCCAAAATAAAGACTCCAGGTAGATAAACCGCTTATTAATAATGCCGGATTAGTACCACCAATTGGGAAATAGCAGCCATTAGGCCCTATACAACCAATATTTTGGCCACCTTCATAAAAAGTTTCAGTAATATTATTTCTAATATTTGTATAATAAATTAAATACTCTGTATTAATACAAGGAGTATTTTCATTGGTAGTAGATCCATTAGTTGGAGAAATAATAATTGATTGGTTACCACAAGCTACTGTTCCACCACTAGCTATTGTTGTAGCAGTACCGTTTACATAATTAGTAGAATCCTGTGCACCTAAAACAACAGCCGTAGGACACGTAGAGGCCGTAGTTTTATTTGTTATACCTGCCGCCTGAGCGTTTACATACTGAGGTGAGTGTTTATTGCCAAAAGGCTTGGTTATTCTATTCTGCCCCTGCATTAAAACAGGAAAAAGCAATAAAATATTTATTGCTAAAATTAAATTTCTTATAAAATAATTGTAAAAAGATAACATTGATTTCATGTATATTAATTTGAAAAACAAATATACTAAAATAAAATTGGATAAATACTGAAGTATTAACAAAAATTACAAAAAATTACAATTTAACACTATAAACTCATCATATCTTTTAGCTTAACTGATTGGCGGCGAGATATCTCTACCTGCTCGCCCCCACGAAGTTTTACCATTAAACCGCCATTAAACCAAGGTTCTATATTTTCTACCCATTTAAGGTTTATAATGTGTTTTCGGCTTGCTCTAAAAAAACTTGCCGGACTTAACCTCTGCTCTAAATTATTCAGGCTTCTTAATATTAGGGGTCGGTTAGTTTCAAAAAACACCCTTACATAATTACCTTCGCTTTCAAATAAACGAACATTGGCCAATTTTACAAACCAGCAGCGTTCTCCGTCTTTTAAAAAAACCTGATCTTCATCCGTTAAAATTGTTCTAAACTCTTGTACACTTTCTTCTTCTTTTAAATATAATTTTTTTAATGTTTCGGCTAAACGTTCGGGCTGCACAGGTTTTAATAAATAATCAAGCGCATTAACTTCAAAGGCGCGCAACGCATATTCATCATGCGCGGTAATAAAAATAAGTTCGGGTAAGGGGTTTAACTCTTGTGCAAGCTCTAAACCATTTTTACCAGGCATTTGTATATCTAAAAAAACCACATCAGGTTTTAAAGAATTTATTTTTTCTTTGGCTTCGTTGGCATTAGCGCACTCGGCAATAATCTCAATGTCTTTATGTTCAGCCAACATGGTTTTAAGCTCTTGGCGGGCAAGGCGTTCATCATCTACTATAATTGCTTTCATATTATATTTATTGATTTGTAGGATTATTGATTTTTCTGTTACCTGTTCATTGATACTAGTTAGCTCAATTAAAGTAAAGGTATCACAATTTGAGTTCTTACCTGTGTATCATTTTCATTAACGATTAAAAACGAGGCTTCATCGGCAAAAACAAACGCTAAACGGTTTTTGGTATTCTCTAATCCGTAGCCAGATTGAGGGTTTTCTTCTGGATCATATCTACCCGTGTTTAAAATTTCTATTTGAAGTTTATCGTTTATTTGCTTTGTTGAGATAGAAACCAAGCCGCCATCCGTAAGTTTTGAGATACCATGTTTAATGGCATTCTCTACCAATGTTTGCAACAGCATGGGTGGAATTTTATATTGAAAAGATACCTCGTCAATGTTTAAAGAAACTTCCAAACGTTCTTCAAAACGTATTTTTTCTAATGCAAGATAGTCCTTAATCAAGGTCATCTCATCTTTAAAAGGAATTACTTTATTTTTTTCGAGCGTAAGTGTTTGGCGTAAAATATTAGAAAGTTGCGTTATAGCTTCTTTTGCTTTTGGCGGATTTTCATCTATTAATGCACGAATACTATTCATCGCATTAAACATAAAATGTGGGTTAAGCTGCGATTTTAATTTATTAAGTTCTGCCTCTTTTAAAGAGCTTTGCATTTTTAATTGCTGTATCTCTGCTTTGCGGTAATTTCTTATATAATGAAACGAAAAATATAAGATGCTCCATAAAAAAAAGATAAACCAAAAATTTATAAGTGATTGTAAAAAACCGGCAACAGAAAGTTTTTCGGAAGCTCCAAAAATAAATAAGTTAAGAACGACTTCAAGTATGAAAAAAATTAGCGCTAAAAATAAACTGAATATGATAGAAACAGTTATTTGATCTATCACAGAAACTTGCAGCCATTTTTTTTTAATGATAAAATACCTAAACGTATGTGTAAGTATAATAGCAGATGGCACCAACAGCACATGAAATAAAATATCTTTTGCCGATGTGGTGTAAAAGAAAAAAAAGTTGACGGTAAAATAAGTAAGCCAACCAATTAACTGCGTTATCCAGTAAATGCGTTTTTTTTGCATTACTACCTTTCTTTTAATCCAAGCCAGGCATTGCGGGCAATAATTTGTTTATCGCTGGCATTTTTGTTAACGGTAATTTCATTCAATATGGTAACTTTTACAGGTGTAACTTTTGCTGATAGTGTTTTTACTTTTTCTGTGTCTTTCTTTTTTTTGCGCGCCACTTCTACCACCAATTTATCGCCGGTTTTAGCGGTTTGTAAAAAGCCGTAAAGAACTTCCTTATAATTTTCCATGGTAACAGCTTTACCGTTAAATAAAACAATTTCATCGCCTTCTTTATACTTCATTTTTTTTCCAAAAGCATCTGCATGAGCTATATCAAAAATAACGGCGCGGTTTGTTTTTGGATTAAAACCCATACTAAATCCACCAAGGCTTATCTGTTCGTTCTGTAATTTTTCATCGTAATTTAATCCTACCATATTAAGCACTTCTTTAAAAGGAAGTTTTTGGTTACCGGCAATACATGCATCTAAAAATTTTCTTGTTTCAGGTGAGGTAAGTTTTTCAATATCATTAAATAATTGATCGTCTTTAAATGATTTGTCTTTACCATACATTTTAGAAAGATCTGCCATTAAATTTTGTGTGCCGTACGCACCGTTTGTGTTATATCGTAAAGAAATATCGAGGCACATATTTATAAGCGCGCCCTTGGCATATACATTATTATATTGTTTATGATATTTTGGTTCAAGTACATGCGTACTCATAAATGTAAACGGCATGGTATCGTTATACTGAGTTTGTGCTTCACTCATTTTGCCTTGCATTACTTCAATAAATTTATCAATATCAATTAAACCGTATAGCACTTGTACGTGATGCGCATTGTATTCTGTTAGGCCTTCATACAACCACAAATGTTTACTCATTTTAGGATCGTTGAAATCAAAATTACCGATCTCTTCACTATGAATACTTAAAGGTGTTACAATGTGAAAAAACTCGTGTGCCGCTACATTCCGCATTTCCTGCGCTATGTAAACTGAATCAATTTCGGGCATTACATAAAAAGAAGAATAGCAATGTTCTAAGGCTCCGTTTGAACCCGACATAGTGGGTGTATCATTTAAATAAATAATAAACGCGTATTTATCTACCGGAAGTGTGCCTCCTAAATATTTGCGTTGGGCATCTAAAACCTCAGCAATATTTTTTGCGATGTAAGCAGCTGTAATTTTTTTGTTGGGAGAATAAACTGAAACCAATACACGTGCGCCGCCAACTTCTACAAAGGCGGTATCAGGCAGGTTATACATAATAGGCGAATCAACTAATTTATGATAACCTAAAACATCTACTACATCAGTATCAGTTCCGTTTTTAATGGAATTCAAACCGCTGGAAGCATAAAATCCGATTGGTTTTTTGATCTCGACTGTAAATTGTTTATCTGTATAGTTTTTAAAATATCCGAAAAAACCATGCGTGTTCAACACAAAATTTTTATCGGCTTCTATATTGGTGCCGGCAGGTTCAAAAACAATATCGTCCTTATTTTCATGTTTCTTTAAAGGAAAATCCCAGCTATCATCAACCGTATACGTAATGTAAGAGATATTTTGCGGCGCTGCAATGTTGTAGGTATTTTCATCCGGTTTTGTATAAGCAATTTCTTTACCGTTTTTATCTATAACTTTTAAGTTGGATATAAACCTTCCAAAATTATAAATGGCATATGTGCCGGGAACAATGGCCGGGAACATAAAGGTAGCTTCGCTTTCAGTTATAGCGGGCGGAATAAGTTTAACTTGAACTTTATCATTCTCTATTTTGGTAAGATCTACAAAATAGGCGTAATTGCTTTGTGCATCAGTCATTTTACAAATAATCAATGCCAACAATACAACTAATTTTTTCATAGGTAGATTTTATTTTTTTTAATTGCCATATGGTATACCCTATGTGCCTTTATTTGTCTTTGCAATGTTTGGTATATGGTTATTTCATTATTTGTTTAATAAAAATTGCTTTTCCAACGTATAGATATTCCCTGTTTTATTAAGAGAAAGTATCACTTTTTCCTGTGTGGGTTTAAAATCCTTTTTAGTTACCGTTACCTGATATTCTGTGCCGCCTTTAAGGGTAATTAAATATTCTCCCAATTCATTGGTAGTTAAGCTTACTTTTTCTCCGGCATCATTTGTAAAGGCAATTTCCGCACCTTCCACAATGTTTCCGCTTATACCATCACGCACAGAACCTTTTAAAATACTTAACGTATTATCAGCTTGACGTTTAAAATCTTTTTCCAAAATAGCATAATCTAAAAGATCAATTTGATAAATATCATTTTCTCCAAAACCGCCCAATCTGTCAGAAGAAAAATATGCGTAACGTGCATCGGCGCCCATTACAAGCGGCCCATCGCGCTTTGTAGTATTAATAGGATAGCCTAAATTTTCGGGCTTGCTCCAAACACCATCATTCATAACAGTTCTAAACACATCATAACCCCCCATGCTGTTTACGCCATTGCTGCAAAAGAAAAGTGTTTTACCATCGGGCGCTAAAAATAAACCTGCCTCATCATTTGGCGAATTAATTTCGGACCCAATGTTTACAGGCGTTTCCCATTCTGTTTTTGTTTTGCGTTTGGCCACCCAAATATCGCTATTGCCAAAGCCGCCTTTACGTTCTGATGTAAAATAAAGTGTTTTACCATCGGGAGAAATACAAGCGCCGCCTTCCCAATAACTTGTGTTGATAGGTTTCCCAAAAGGTTCCGGAGTTTTCCATTTATTGTTTAATACTTTAGATACAAAAATATCTCCGCCACGTGCTTCCGGGTTTGTAAGATCATTCTTATAAATAAAAATTTGTTTGCCATCGGCAGAAATACCGGTACAGGCCACGTGCGAATTTGACTGGTTAATTTGCCCCGGAATTTGATCGGCATCGGCCCATTGCATTTTAACTGTATCCCAATTAGAAAAATAAATATTCTCAAAATATTTTCCATCACCCTCTATATCTATAGCTGCATCAGTTGTTTCAGGCCGTCTGCTATTAAAGAAAAGTTTTTTGCCATCGGCTGTAATTGCAGGTCCTTTATCTTCGTATTTAGAATTTATTTTTTGCCCAAGATTTAGAATGGCAACATTTACAGGCATAGCTATTAATCTTTTAGCATTGTTACATTGACTGATATTTAGATCTACATTATTTTCTTTTTGTTCTCCTACGGATGCTTTGCTTTTAAAGATGGCAAATTCATTTAGTGCTTCATCGGTTCTTCCGTTAGCCTGGTAAATTACACCTAATAGGTAAAAGCTTTCTACTTTGGGAGTTGAGGTGGTTATCCCTGTTTCTAAATATTTTGTAGCAGCAGCGCCATCGCCTAAACGATTACTGCAATCTGCCGCGTAATATAAAACAGTACTATTCTTAGGGCTTTCTGCCAGCACTTCTTTAAAGATGGAGAGTGCTTCTCTAAACTGGCCGTTATACATTTTTTGCTTGGCAATTTCAACCTGTGCAATGCCTTTAACACTCAGCTTTTCATCATCTGTAAATATGTTTGATGAAAACCCATTTCCTAAAGCGGTAACTAATAATAAAGCGAATATTATTTTCTTCATAGATGTATTATTTAAAAATTAAAAGTAAGTATTTTAATACAATATTTTACAAGATGTGTAAAAATAGTGCAATCCGTTAAAAATTACTGAAAAAAAGGAAAGTAAATCCTATTAACTAAGGGACAAAATACAGTGCATAAGTCCAAGATCATCAAAAGTAATTGGTTTGGCCGGTTTTTTTATGCCTTTCTTATACAATGCGCCTTCAGTAGCTTCACCCATAGCAACTGCTTTGTAATGCTCGTGCCATTTATTTTTTTCAAAAAAAGCTTCTACATTGCTTGGTGATGTAAATACAATAATATTGGTGGTGGTATCAATTGCTATACCCTGTTTAATAGTTTCATACACTACTAAATTGATGGTATTTTTAGTTAATTGCTGCTGAATGCTTTGCATACTTTCTTTAGCGATAGGAAATAAAACTTTAGCGCTGCCAACTAAGGATGAAAATTGTTTACCAATCATTTTTGTATCTGTACTTTGGCCTATAAAATCAGATCGGTGGCCAAATTGTCTTAACTCTGCTGAAGTTTGCTTGCTGATACAACCAAATTTAACCTTACCTATTTTTGGATTTTGATTAAAGAAATACCTTACCGCATGTTTGCTGCTAAAAAATATCCACTCGCTAATGGGCAGGTAATGCATTTCTACTTGTTTAAATTCAATTAAACTTTTTGCGGTAACAGTAAAATTTAACCTTGTTAAAGCTTTTTCCAAGTAATCTTTTTCGCGGAAGGTTTTAGTAATAAAAACCTTTTGTGGACTAATAGTATTAATTTTTTCGACAATACGTTCAGGCAATTCATAGGCAAAACCCGATTCAAAATATAATTGCACCGGTTGTTTATCCCAAGCTTCTGCTTTGCTAACCCAAACTTTAAAGATGTATTTATCTTTCTCGTTCATTTCAGTTTCGCAATATACACCTAAGGGCATTTGGCAACCACCTTCAAATAAATTTAAAACCCGGCGTTCTAAATTAATGCGTGTTTGCACATCCTCATTATTTATTTTTTCAATTAAAATTTCTAACGCAGTATCATCGTCTCTTATCTGCCAGGCCAAAACACCCTGCGCGGGTGCCGGCACAAATTCTTGCGGATTTAATTTTATTACCGTATAATCACGTAGGTTTAATTCTAATCTTTCTACACCGGCTGCAGCAAGCATAATGGCATCGTATTCTCCGGCGGCCAGTTTTTTTATTCGTGTGGGCACATTGCCGCGCAGGTCTTTAATTTCTATATCATTTCTAAAAGCAAGCAATTGCGCTTTTCTGCGCGATGAAGATGTACCAACAATTGCTTTTTGTTTAAGGCTATATTTTTCTTTTTCATCAACGGCTTCTTTTCTTATCAATAAAAGATCGTGCGGGTCTTCACGGTTTGAAACGCCTGCAATCATTAATCCATCAGGACTGTTAGTAGGCACATCTTTATGAGAGTGTACGGCAATATCTATTTCATTAGCCAATAAAGCTTCTTCAATCTCTTTGGTAAAAAAACCTTTGCCTTCTAATTTATCAAAAGCGGTATTCCATTCTTGAGAACGGTCTCCTTGGGTAGAAATTATTTTTATTTCTACTTCGCGCCCCAACTTTTCAAGTAAGCCTTTTGTATAATTAGCCTGCCAAAGTGCAAGATCGCTACCGCGTGTGCCTATAATTATTTTTTTCATCAGGCTGCAAAAATAATGTATTTAGTTTAATTGAATGCTTTTGTATTTGCGTTAGGGAGGCGGCAAGAAAGCCTTTTAAGTACTCTTAAAAGCTTTACTGCTGGCAGCCCGACGGCAGTACCCGGCCGGAACGCTCTACTAATTTTTAAATTATTGTTTTTGTGTAAAAAATTTTCTATTTTTATGTAACCATTTTGATGATTGTGCGTAGGAGTATTTAGTAACCCTTTAACCCTTGGCCTATGAGACAGTTAAAAATTACCAAACAAGTTACAAACCGGGAAACTGCTTCATTAGATAAGTATTTACAAGAGATAGGAAGGGTTGATTTAATTACTGCAGAAGAAGAAGTTGAACTGGCACGCAAAATAAAAGCAGGAGACCAACGCGCGTTAGAACGACTGGTTAAAGCAAATTTACGTTTTGTGGTTTCGGTTTCTAAACAATATCAAAACCAGGGTTTAAGTTTGCCCGATCTTATTAATGAAGGCAATTTAGGTCTCATAAAATCTGCACAACGTTTTGATGAAACACGCGGCTTTAAATTTATATCCTACGCCGTTTGGTGGATAAGACAAAGTATTTTGCAGGCTTTGGCCGAACAGAGCCGTATTGTAAGGCTTCCGTTAAATAAAATTGGTTCAATCAATAAAATTAATAAAGCGTATGCCAAGTTAGAGCAGCAATTAGAACGCGAGCCCACAGCAGATGAAGTGGCTGAAACAATGGATCTTATGCCACAAGAAGTTTTTGAAACACTTAGAAACAGCGGGCGACATGTATCTATGGATGCCCCTTTAAGCGCAAACGATGATGGTGGCAGTATGTATGATGTAATGGAAGAAAAAGATTCCTTTAGCCCGGATAAAGAATTACTAATAGATTCTTTACGCCAGGAAATTAACCGTTCTTTAACTACTTTAACCGCACGCGAAGCCGATGTTATTCGCTTATATTTTGGCTTAAATGGCGCAACCTCTTTAACGTTAGAAGAAATTGGCACCCGTTTTGATCTTACGCGCGAACGTGTTAGACAAATAAAAGAAAAAGCTGTTCGCCGGTTAAAACACACAACGCGCAGTAAGCTACTAAAAACTTATTTGTAGCGTTTTTATTTAATTTATTATTAGGGCGTTACGGCTCTTCGTTATTTTGAGCCAAGTTGAGAAACTTCTTGCGCCGTCGGGCTATCACTTCAATCTTTGCCGTTTAGCTCATTGTTTTAGTTTTTTTTATTTGCTTAGCTGAATGCTGAAAAAGCATTTCAGCAAAGGATTTTCGTTCAATCCCTAACGCAAATACAACAAGTAAGTCATTCCAAAATTGTTTCCGAATCTCATAAAATGTTTAAATAACTTTAATATAAAAAAGGAATCATTGTCATTTCAAACTATTCTTGGTAAAAAAAATCTGTGGCATCAGCGGCAAAAAATATCTATACTTATTTGCTACAAAAATTTTACTTTTACAGCATGACAAAAACAGATAAAATAAAAAACTTTAACCCAAATGATATAGGCAATAAAAATGCCGGTATGTTTGGCCTTCCTTTTACGCAAGATGAATGCGAAATACAAATTATACCCGTGCCTTGGGAAGTTACCGTTAGTTACAGTGCCGGCACAGCCGATGCGCCTTACGCAATTTTAGAAGCTTCCTATCAGGTAGATCTACACGATCCTATGGTACCAAATGCCTGGAAAATGGGCATATTTTTTGATGACCTCGAAGAATCTATCAGCTTTAAAAGTCATACACTTCGTCGTAA